>CAZWSJ010000007.1:0-75143 GCA_964636415.1 uncultured Gemmatimonas sp.
TCAAGCCAAAGCTCTGGCTGCCGCGAGAAACGCCGGCGTGCCAATCACGAGTGAGGTTGAGATTGCACTGAGGCTACAGCCTGCCTTGCGGTACGTAGCGGTGACAGGCACCAACGGTAAGACCACCACCACTGCCTTGGTGGGCCATCTGTTAAGAGCACTCGGTCATAATGCTGCTGATGCCGGAAACATAGGTGTACCGGTGGCCTCACTTGCGCTGAAGGAACCGCTGCCGGATTGGGCTGCCATTGAGTTGTCGTCGTTTCAGCTGCACGATACGCCGGGCATTGCCCCCGACGTTGGAGTGCTCACCAACCTCACACCCGACCATCTTGATCGCTATGCGTCGGTGGAAGAGTACTACGGCGACAAACGTCTGCTTTATCTCAATGCGGTGGCTCAGTCACATTGGGTGGCCAATGCTGACAGCGAGGCCGTGCGAGAGCTGGTTCGGGGTGTTCCGGGTCATTGGCATTGGTTCTCCGTTAATGGCAGAGCTGGCGCCGCAGGTCTGGAAACGACGGTACGCAGTGATCCGCCGGGTTCAGGCCCGCCGCACCGGATCACGACGCAGCCTGTCATGACGCAGCCTGATGCATGGCTCGATCGCGACACAGGCCAACTGATGGTTCTCGGCGCACCCTTCGTGTCGCTGGATCACCTCAAGCTGACCGGAGACCATAATGTGGCCAATGTGCTCGCTGCGGTTCTGGCGGTGATGGTTGCAGACCCCTCCCATCGTACTGAGTTCGCGCGTGAGCTGCTGGCGGAAGCCGTTGTCAATTTTCATGCGCTGCCCAACCGACTGGAGCCTGTTGCGGACAGCAACGGGATTCTGTGGTTGAACGATTCCAAGGCCACCAATGTGGATTCCACCCGCGTGGCACTCAAGGCAATGACCAGACCCACCGTGCTGCTTCTGGGAGGCAGGCACAAGGGCGAGCCATATACTTCACTGCTGCCCGAACTCCGGCGAACTGCCCGTGCCGTTCTGGCTTACGGCGAGGCCACCGACCAGCTCGTTCACGATCTTGCAACTCTTGGCGACGATGCCGTGGTTTTCGAGGCAATGCCCGACGCTGAGTTCAGGCAGGTGGTACAGCGGGCTCGTGAGCTCGCGGTGCCGGGCGATGTGATTCTTCTCTCACCTGCATGCTCCAGCTACGACATGTTTGCCAACTACGAAGAACGCGGTCGCGTTTTTTCGCAGCTCGCCGGAGAGAACCATGGCTGAGACTGTCGCGCCGGTTCCAGTGCGCGAACGCTGGCGCATGCTCTGGGAGGCACGGGCGCTTGTCATGGTTACCGCAATGTTGGTTTGCTTTGGCCTTGCAGAGCTCTACAGCGCCAGCGCATTGCATGCCATGACCATAGGCAGGCCAGGGCACATGTACGTTCTCAAGCAGGCAATGGGCGTGGGTGTTGGCATTGTGGCATTTGTTGTCTGCGCCAAGCTGGATGCGGAGATATGGAGACGCTACGCCTGGCCCATAATGATCCTGACGCTGGTGATGATGGCTCTGGTGCTGGTGCCGCATGTGAACAGCAGAGATGATTCCAATCGTTTCCTCATTGGTGGTTCATTGCAGCCTTCCGAGATTGCCAAGTTCGCGGTACTGGTATGGACTCCCATGCTGCTGGTCAAGAAGGGTGCTGCGGTGCGGAATTTCGGGAATGGGGTGATGCCTTTCATTGTGGTGATAGGTGCCTTGAGTTTGCTGGCGGCACTTGAGCCAGACTATTCGGTTGCAGCCACCTACATCATCCTTGCCGCGATCCTCATGTTTGTGGCAGGAGCGCGCATATCACACTTTTTGCTTCTGGGAATCGCGGGGCTCGCTCTCATGGCAGCAGTGGTCTCGCAGTCAGGCTATCTGCGTTCCAGGATTGAGGGCTTCGTCGGATTCGCGAGGGATGGTGCTGCCGTAGCCAGCATAAACCATCAACAGCACCAGTCTCTTGTGGCTGTTGGTGCGGGTGGAATTACCGGAGTTGGTTTTGGCCAGGGAAATCAACAGCGAGGGTGGCTGCCGCTGGCTTACGATGACTTCATTGCGTCGATCATTGGTGAGGAGCTTGGCTTTGTGGGTATGGCGGGCGTGACCCTGCTGTTTGCCGTGTATGGGCTATTCGGCTTCAGAATCGCAAGGCAGGCGCGTTCTCCGTATCTGGCCCTGCTGGCCACTGGGCTGTCCTTCATTACGGTGTTCACTGCGTTTGTTCATCTGGGAGTCGTGATAAGGCTGCTTCCCAATACCGGGCTCACTTTACCATTCATATCGTGGGGGCGCACCAACCTGGTGATCACGCTTGCCATGACTGGCGTGCTTGTGAACATCGGTAGTGTCCGTGAACAGGTGCATGGGAATTGGGTGACCAATCCCGTTGGAGATTCTGTACAAGCACTGTCTTCGTGAAACCGCCGGTACCTGCAGCACACATTTTTTTCGCGGGTGGAGGCACCGGTGGTCACCTCTATCCCGGATTGGCCATCGCCCGGGCAATTGTGGAGTGCGCCCCCAATGTTTTGCCGCATTTCATTGGCTCACATCGGGGCATAGAACGCGACATTCTTCCCACTGTCGGGTTCCCGTTTACTCTGCTTGATCTCCACCCGCTTTATCGACGCCGCCCGTGGGAGAACTGGCGCACAATGCGAGGGGCGTGGACGGCATGGCGCGGTATCTCAACGCTGGCTCGCAAGGCGATGCCCGACGCAGTGCTGGGTACGGGCGGCTACGCCGCGGGAGTGGCGTTGGCATGGGCCGGAGCGCATGGCGTGCCAACACTTCTGCACGAGCCTGATAGTCATCCCGGTCTTACGACACGTCTTTTCGCAAAGCGGGCAAGAGCCATTTATCTGGGCTTTCCCGAAGCGGAGAAACGGCTCTCGCTTTCCACGAACACCAGGGTACTTGCACTGGGCTCACCAATCGATCCGCCTCCTGTTTCGCTTCCGTCACCTGCCGATGCCCGCAGGGCATGGGGGTTCTCTGAAGACGCTTTCGTCGTGCTGGTAACCGGCGGTAGTCAGGGTGCTCAGGCCGTAAACGAATGCGTGGCTCAGTGGATTACCTCTGGCCTCCCGGCCGGTGTGCATCTGATCTGGTCAACCGGTACAAGGCAGGCCGATCGCTGGTCACATCTGGAAAACTCCCGCGTCAGGGTACGCCCCTATCTGCGCCCCATTGCCGCGGCATACGCGGCAGCCAGCATCGCCGTATCGCGTGCTGGTGCCATGTCCATAGCAGAGCTTGGCGCGTGGGGAATTCCGTCACTGCTGGTTCCACTGCCAACAGCAGCCCGCGACCATCAAACATACAACGCCCGTAGCTGTGAGGCCGCCGGCGGCGCTGTCTGTCTGCCTCAGCGCGACCTGAGTGTTGAGCGACTGAACGCCGAGGTGGAAGGCCTGCAACGGGACGGTAAACGAAGAGATGCCATGCGGGCTGCCATGCTTGCAGGCGCTCACCCGGAGGCGGCAGCCAACATAGCCAGATCTGTTTTGAACATTCTGGGCATTCCGGCATACGAGCGCTGATACTGCCATATTGCTCTGCATGAATTCCCCGAAAACCACGAACGCCGATGTCGGTCGCAGCGCGATCGATGGCGAACACGGCACAGCACAAGCGAGTGACATTTCGGCACTCCTCTTGGCAGGTGATGACACGCGGCCGGTACACTTTACGGGAATAGCCGGCGCTGGTATGAGTGCGCTTGCTGAACTGCTTGCACACCGCGGAGTTCCCGTTCAGGGAAGCGATTCAAATCCCAACGGAGCCCCGGATCTGGTGGCGCTTGGCATCGTCGTCTCAGCACATGACGCATCGCGCGTTGCTGCTGCAAGGGCGCTTGTATACTCGTCGGCCATAGCAGCCACGCATCCGGAGATGGAGGCAGCACGGGCGGCCGGCATTCCTGTCATCCGAAGGGCAGAGGCCCTTGCCGCTGCCGTTGCCGGAGGAACCCTTGTGGGCATTGCCGGCACGCATGGCAAAACCACCACCACTGTGCTTACCGCTGCCGCACTGGCCAGTGCGGGGCGCAATCCCACTGCAGTGGTGGGCGGACGTGTGCGTGAATGGAAGGGAAACCTTCGTCTTGGAGGCAGCACAGCCGTGGTTGAAGCGGATGAGTATGACCGTTCGTTCCTCGCGCTGTACCCCGAGGTGGCAGTCGTGCTCAACGTTGAAGCAGATCATCTCGATATCTATGAGAACTTAAGCGACATACTGCAAGCATTTGGAGTTTTCGCCTCACGCGCAACAACTGTTGTCGTCTGCGCTGACGATGTGGGTGCCGGAAAGCTGCGTCTCACGGGATCTCATAACGTGATTGGCTATACTGCCAACACAGCCGAAGCCGCTGCTACGCACGCTCAGCTCAATGCACGTCTGCGTGCAGAGAATATTGTGCTGGGACGGGAAGGTTCACATTTCACAGTGAACTTCGATGCTGTGACCTTGGGTGAGGTAACGCTTTCCATTCCGGGATTGCACAACGTGCGCAACGCGCTGGCTGCAATCGGAGTGGGGCTCACGCTGGGCTGCACGCTCACCGCAATGACTCCGGGACTCGAGGGTTTTCACGGAGTGGAGCGTCGCTTTCAGCGCATCGCCACGGTGTCGGGAATAGACATCGTGGATGACTACGCCCATCACCCAACAGAGATACAGGCCACCATTGCTGCGGCGCGCCAGGCTTTTCCCGGACGCCGACTGATCATTGCCTTTCAGCCACACCTGTATTCGCGTACCCGCGACCTGCACAGAGAGTTTGGCGAAGCACTTGCAGCGGCAGACGGGGTACTGCTCTGTGACATATACCCCGCGCGTGAAGCTCCGATACCGGGAGTGAGTTCTTCGCTCATCGGTCAGCACATCGCTGGAAAGCTCCTCTGGCAGGGTGCCCGCGAGGAGGTTGCCGCCGCACTGTACAGCGCTGTTCGCAGCGGGGATGCGGTTCTCACCATGGGAGCCGGCGACATAACCCGTGTGGGTCCGGATCTGGCCGCACTGCTCAGCCATGAAGCACGGTGATGAAGTTCGGCACTGAGAAGAAGCGGGCTGCACCGGCTGACAGAGGCAGGTCCTGGGCCGCTCGTTTCCCATGGCTCGGGAGGCTGCGGGTTGTGCTTGTTGCAGCCGGAATACTTGCCGTGGCCGGTTCCCCGTGGTGGGGACCCGGGTTTCTGTCGAAGTTCGAGTTCTTCAATGTGAGACGTGTTGAATTCCGCGGCCTGCGCTACTCTCGGCCCGGAGAACTCATGGCATTGCTGGATGTGGACACCCTGCAGTCGCTCTGGCAGCCTTTGGAGCCGCTGGCTGACCGCATCAATACTCACCCCCTCGTGCTTTCTGCAGTGGTTACACGACGCCTTCCATCCACACTGCTCGTGCGCGTGGCTGAGCGTGAACCGGTGGCTCTTGCACCTGACGGCGGTACACTTGCGCCGGTGGATGACGAGGGAACCGTTCTGCCCATAGATCCGTCCAGAATGGCGCTGGACCTGCCCATCGCTGCGTCCGCGGATACTCTTCTCTTGCGTGTGCTTTCAGGCCTCCACCAGGATGCGCCGGACCTCTATGATCGGGTAACGTGGGCAGCCCGGGTTGGTCCCGATGAATTGCAATTCCTGCTGGGTTCTGTCAGCGTAAGAACAACGGCAGACGTGACCGTGACACGTTTTCGCGACATATTACCTGTCGAGGCCGACCTCGCCCGAAATGCCGTTCAGGTGGAGGAGCTCGATCTGCGTTTTCGTGACCAGGTGATTGCAAGGCAACCATGACGTCAGACTCTTCTGTTGTAGCCGCATTGGACATAGGCAGTTCCCACACCACTGCACTCGTTGCATCGGTGCAGACCGACAGGCTGCGGGTTCCGCGCCTCACGGTGCTGGGGCTGGGCCTTGCCAAGACAGCCGGTCTCCGGCGCGGTGCAGTGTCGGATATTGAGGAAGCAACACGTTCCATCCGCGAGGCGATGGACGAGGCAGTTCGGGTGGCAGGTGTCGTTCCGGACTCGCTTTATGTGGGCATTGCGGGCGATCACGTCCGTGCAAGCAGCTCCACCGGAGTCGTGGCCATCAGCGGCGACGAGATCACGCGCGCAGATGTGGATCGGGTAAATGAAGTGGCCAGGGCCCAGGCCATTCCCAGGGAGCGTGAGCTGCTGCATGCCATACCTCAGGAATATCGCGTCGACAAGGCAGACGGTATTCACGATCCGGTGGGTATGATTGGCACCCGTCTTGAGACGGAGATGTTCCTGGTTACCATAGGAAGCTCGCAGGCCATGAACCTGCGAAAGGCCATAGAACGTGCCGGCCTCAAGACCAGCGAACTGGTGCTGGAGTCGCTGGCCAGTGCGCTTGCTGTGCTCACGGAAGAAGAACGTGATCTGGGGGTGGCACTTGTGGAGCTGGGTGCCGGGTCCACCGATGTCGCTGTGTTCCACGACGGAAAAATCAGACATCTGGCCTCGGTGGCCTATGGCGGGCAGAACGTGACGAGTGACCTGGTGCGTGGCCTGGGCATCACACAGCACGATGCCGAAGAGCTCAAGGAGGCCTACGGCTGCGCCTACGAGCCGCTCATAGACCCGGATCAGGTGATAGCCATGCCGCCGTCAGGCTCACACGGCGAAAGGCATATTTCCCGTGAGTTGATGACGCACATCATTCATCAGCGAATGGACGAGATCTTTGATCGTGTCCAGAGGGAGATCGAGCGTGTTGACTACACCGGAAAGCTCAATGCCGGTGTTGTTCTCACGGGTGGCGGTTCCCTGCTTGAGGGCGTGAGTGAGTTGGCGGCCGAGGTGTTTGGACTTGGTGTGAGGGTTGGAGCACCTGGCAACAGGTTGGAAGGCTTGGCCGAAGTGGTGGCCGATCCGCGCCATGCAACGGTTGCAGGCCTGGCCATGTATGGCGGGCGTGAATTGCTCAGATCCGGCAACGTGGCCTCGCGTCGAGCTGGTCTTTCTCCAGGTGGTGTTGATCGGCTCACCTCGCGGGTGAAAACCTGGTTCCAGGATTTCTTCTAGACGGTACGGGCGGGCCGTTCAGGCCTTGCCTAACGTCGTGCCATGATGCTGCGTATGCCTGTTGGTTGTTTTTCCCCCTCCCGAAGCCCCGGAGTTGTTCCGTGACACAAGCTGGTGCCCGACGTTCCCCACACTCTGCAAGGCGCATAGCGCGACATTTCCTCGCGTCTCTGGCGCTGTTGTCCGCGGGCATGGCAGGTCCGCTGAGTGCACAACAGTCGTCTCTGGATACCCGCGATCCGAATCAGCAACAGGATCCGGAGTATGCCAGGAACTACAGCGATTGGCTCGCATCTCCTAAGCACGGCAGTCCTTTGGTGGACCACCTTCCGGTGGTACCGGGCGTACCCACGCCGCGTGACGTGCTGGGCTATCACATCGGTGCGCCGCGCAAGCTCACCTACTACGCCGACCAGATCAAGTACTACCGGGCTCTCGAAGCCGCCACGCCGCGTGTGAAGGTGGAGACCATTGGCACCTCCGATGAGGGCCGCGAGCTCGTGGTGGTATGGATCTCCTCCGAAGCCAACATGGCGCGCCTCCAGCAGAACCGCGACAACCTGGCAAAGATTGCTGATCCGCGTGGTATGTCAGATGAGCAGGTCCGCGCTCTCATCAAGCAGACAAAGCCACACTACCACCTCATGGGTGGCCTGCACAGCGGTGAAACCGGTCCGTCTGAAACCTTGATGGAGCTGGCATATCGCATTGCCGTTGAAACGTCGCCGATCATCAGCCAGATCAGGGACCAGATGTATGTGTCCATCACTCCCGTGGCTGACGCCGACGGGCGTGATCGCAATGTGGACTGGTTCTATCAGGGTCTGGACCTGCAGGCCGCAGCAGATTCTGCTGCAAAGGCCAATCCGCCAGCAGCCGGTGACAGCGCGAGAAGGCCAGGCGGCCCCGGCGGCGGCGGTGGAGGCTTTGGTGGTCCGGGCGGACAGTTGCCCTACTGGGGCAAGTACGTGTACCACGACAACAACCGCGACATCAACATAAAGTTGATCCAGATGCGCGCAATTATTGACTGGTACTTCACAGCACACCCGCCAATCATGCACGATCTGCATGAAGCCATGCCGCTCATGTACACCTATTCAGGTGGCCCGCCGCAGAACCCCAATCTCGATCCCATTCTGTTTGCAGAACTGCCGTGGTTCAGCAACTGGGAAATGGCCCAGATGACCAAGTGGGGAATGCCCGGTGTGTACACGCATGCGTTCATGGATGGTTGGTCACCCGGCTATCTGGGTTCAGTTGCGTACAACCACAACGGTCTCATGAAGATGTACGAAACGCAGTCGGGAAAAGATCTCGACAGCGCAACCATGGCCAAGGCCCGGAGAGGTGAAACCATCACAACGGGTGGCGGTGCCGGCGGTTTCGGTGCAGGGCGTCCCTCGCCAATACCAACGGGTAAGGGTGGTGAGCAGGACAGGGAGTGGTACAGGGGCAATCCAATTGGTCCCAATGATCTTGCTACCTTCACCAGACGTGCCAACGCGAACTACATGCAAACCGGCGTAATCTCGTCTCTGCAGCTTGTTAGCATGTTCCCGCAAACCATTCTCGAAAACTTCTATATCAAGACAAAGCACAGCATCGAGGACGGCACCAGCAAGGCGCCCTATGGTTACGTCATACCATTGCAGAAAGACATGACCCGTGTGGCGGAGATAGTGAACCTGCTGAGGGTACAGCGGATTGAGATAGGCCAGGCGTCGCAACCGGTCACGGCTGACGGTCATACCTATCCCGCCGGTTCTTATGTCATCAAGCTGAACCAGCCCTATGGAAGACTCGCCAAGAATCTTCTGGAAAAGCAGATCTTCCCCGACGAGAGACTCACCACCTACGACGACAGTGGCTGGTCCATGGGTTTTGCCATGGGGCTCAATGTTGTTGAGGTGAAAGATTCTCTGTTGTTGAAGGCAGCCGTTACCCCGGTTGATTCGGTGGTTCTCAAGGGGAATCTCAAGGGCAGCAGCGGTTCAAGCATTGCCGTTGCACATCTTGGTGCCAACAACATGATCGCGTTCCGCTACCTGCTCAAAAATGTGCCGATGAAGGTTGCCGAGCACGAGTTTGCAGCGGGTGACACCACATATCCGGCGGGCTCCTTCATAATCGAAGGGAAGTACGCATCAAACGTGCGTCGCCTTGTGGATTCGCTGGGGCTTACCGCAACCATGTTGCCGAGCGCGCCAAGTGTTGCAACGCACAATGCCGATGTGCCTCGCATAGCCATCTACACACAGTGGTCAAATACCCAGTCTCTGGGCTGGTACAGACTCACCTTTGACGATTTCAGGATTCCCTACGATCTGATCTACAAGGAGCGCGTAGTCGAGGGAAATCTGCGCAAGGATTACGACGTCATCCTGATGGCAGAACAGAACCTCTCACGTCAGGTGGTGATGCAGGCTCCGGCAGCCCGTCCTGTGCCATATCAGAAGAGTGACAAGTACAAGTTCCTGGGCTGGTACGGATCTTCGGCCGATATTACCGGCGGATTCGGACAGAAGGGTGTTGATGCCTTTGCAGCATTCCTGGAAGCTGGCGGTACTCTTATCGCGGTTGGTGATGCTGCAAGACTTCCCATTGAATTCGGCTGGGCAGGTACTGTAGACAAGACACCGGTAGTGGGTCTTTCGTCGCAGCGCCCTCTGGTTGAAGCCAGGATCACGCTTGCCGACCATCCCGTGTTCTACGGATTTGGTGGTGACACCATACCGGTGAAATACGTTGGTGGCACGCCCTTCAAGGTGGGTGTGGCTGACGAGGGCAACGTGCTTGCACGCTACGTGGGCGGTGACAAGGCTGTTCTCTCCGGGCTCATGATCAAGGCTGATTCCCTCAGGAACCGTCCCTTCGCAGTGGACATCAAGGGGCCGGTGAAGGGCAATGGCCGCGTGATCATGTTTGCCAACAATCCGGTGTATCGCTGGCAGAACCACGGAGAGTTTGGAATGATCTTCAACAGCATCATTAACTGGAACGATGCTGGCACTCCGTCTGAACCCAAGCCGGCACCGCGCATAGTGCCGTGATCGGGTGTCTCCGGTGAAGGCCCGGGTCTCAATCAGGTCTGGGCCGGCCGGGTAGGCCGATGCAGGTGTGGGCAGGCCCGGATTTTCTTTGTGATTTCGGCGACACGATACAGCGCGCCTCGGCTTTTGGGCCGTGGCGCGCTGTTTGTTACCCATATCCGTGATCTTTTCGTGTACGCGGTCAGACCTTTCATTCGGAGAGGTCACATCCTCATGCATACGTCAAAAATGTGGATAACATTTGCGGCTGACGACCATCAATGGATGCCGCTCTGATGTCGTCCAAGTGTTGAGAAATCCATGGGTTGCGTGTTTGCGTCGAATGTGTATTCTAGGTGTGCGGCGGCGTCGATGCACATTTCCTCCACATTTTCGGGCCGGATACGCGGGTCGTAGAGGATGACGTTTTTGCCGTGATCCGGCCACAGTGTTCCTGTGAAGGGGCACTGGCATGTCCCACCCCGAGCCCAGTCAAGTCTCCTATGGAGCTCCCCCGGATGACCTTCGAGTTCGAAGAGAACGCACCTCAGAACGCCCGCATGAAAGTTGTGGGTGTGGGTGGTGGTGGCGGTAACGCGGTGAACCGCATGATCGAGGAACAGCTCGAGGGTGTGGAGTTCATCTCGGTGAACACCGACGCACAGGCGCTCACGAACTCGAAAGCCGATGTGAAGATTCAGATCGGCAAGAAACTCACTCGCGGTCTTGGGGCCGGTGCCCGCCCTGAGATTGGGAGACAGGCAATCGAAGAGAATCGTGAGGATTGCAAGCGTGTCCTGGCGAACACGGATCTGGTGTTTGTCACTTGTGGCATGGGTGGCGGAACCGGAACCGGGGCCGCGCCGGTGCTGTGTCAGTTGGCGCGTGAGGCTGGCACGCTTACGGTGGGCATCGTCACCCGGCCGTTTCTCTTTGAGGGACGCAGGCGCCTCAAGCAAGCCGAGGATGGCATTGCTGAGATGCGCAAGTACGTGGATACCATGATCGTGGTACCCAACGAGCGCCTGCTGGCGGTGGTGGGTGAGGGGACCCCGTTTCATGAGGCGCTCAAGAAGGCTGATGAAGTACTTCTCCATGCCACCCAGGGAATTTCGGTTCTGATTTCAGAAACCGGTCTGGTGAACGTGGACTTCGCCGACGTTCGGAGCGTTATGCAGGATGGCGGCTCAGCCCTCATGGGAACCGGCATTGGCAGGGGTGAAAACAGGGCACGTGAGGCTGCCCAGCAGGCCATTGCCTCGCCGCTGCTCGACAGCGTTTCAGTGTCTGGTGCCACTGGCGTGCTGGTCAACATCACCGGTGGCGAAGATCTCACACTGGGCGAAGTTCACCAGATCAACGAAATCGTGCACGATGCAGCCGGGGATGAAGCCGAGATCATCTTCGGGGCTGTGCATGAGCCTGCCATGCAGGGTGAAGTGAGAGTCACGGTCATTGCCACGGGCTTCGACAAGCACGTGCAAAGTGGCGTCATGATAGGCGGTGGCAAGACATATGTGGGAGTTGCCACTTCCGCAGCGCCGAGCACGGGAGCATCTTCAATTGCTGCTGCTCAGGCAGCAACTGCTCCCAGGGCGTCCTCGGTTCTCCCATTCCCGAACCGGGACCGTCAGGTCTCACGTTCTCAGGTGGCATCGGCCAGACCGATGCGTGAAGGTGGGGTTCTCCGTCCTCCTCTGGAGCAGTCCGGAACCGGTGTATCCGGTTACGAGCTCGATGACATGGAGATTCCGACCTTCATACGGAGACAGATGGATTGACCGTTACGCGAACGCTGCTTGTTGCTGCCGGGTGTGTGGTAGTAGGTGCGGCTGCCATTTCTCTCGGAACCCCAATGAAGGAGCGCCCTGTCGCAGATGTTCTGACGGCAGGGCCGCGCGTTTCTTCGCGCTGGCGCACCATGGTCGACACGGTACGCTCCGGTGAGGCACTCTCGGTTGCGCTGGCGCGCGCGGGCGTCTCCAGCGCAGAGGCCAATCAGGCCCTTCAGGCTGCCACCATAATTGACTCAAGACGCATCCGCGCAGGTACACAGATCACAACACGTGTCGAGCCCGATTCCGGGACCGCTGAGATAGCGTTCCAGATGGCAATCGACCGTATCGTTCGCCTTCAGCGCAGCGGCCCGGGCTCCAGCGAGTGGACCGAAAGCGAAGAAGTCCTCCCGTGGCACACCGATACAGTCGTGGTGGGAGGAGTTGTCAATTCCAGTCTCACCGGAGCGATAGCGGCTGGAGCAGAAGCCTTCCCCGAGCGGGTCAGGGTGGAACTCGCCTATGCGTTGGCAGACATACTTGAGTATCGCGTCGATCTGAGCCGCGACTTGCAGAAGGGCGACTCTGTCAGAGTGCTCGTGGAACGCCAGACAGCTCCCAACGGTCTTGTTCGACCGGGCGACATCATAGCCGCAAGGCTTACCGTCGCAGGCCGCCCCATAGAGACTGTGCGGTTCGCTCAGAAGAGCCGCACCGCCTATTTCGACGGCGAGGGAAGAGCCATGCAGGCTTCCTTCCTGCGTGCTCCAGTTGCTTTCCGCCGTATCTCCAGTGTGTTCGGGTTGCGACGCCACCCCATCCTGGGCACCACCCGTGCCCACCAGGGTACCGACTACGCCGCGCCAACGGGAACTCCTGTTCGTGCCATGAGTGACGGCAAGGTCATCTTCGCGGGTACCAAGGGCGGCTACGGCAAGACCATAGAAATCCGCCATCCCAACGGCTATGTGACACGCTACGCACACATGAGCCGCTTTGCCACGGGCATACGCGCAGGCGTGTCGGTTGCCATCTCAAGTACCATCGGCTACGTGGGCTCCACCGGCCTTGCCACCGGACCTCACCTGCATCTGGAGGTTCTGGTTGGCGGCAAGCACCGTGATCCCAGTGTGGCCTTCCGTAATGCCACAGGGGCCACACTTGCGCCAGCTGAGATGAGCCAGTTCCGCGAGCTCAGAAAACGGGTTCTCGCACAGCTTGATGCACCAACGCGCGGCCTCACCCTTGGCACAACAATGGCATTCGGCAGCAGCGGAAGCTGAGCAAGCTGCGAAGCGATGGAGTTACCAGATGGGGCTGGAGCGTGCTGCTCTCGCCCCATCCACTTTTTTCTGGCCCTGCTCTCAGAGATTATTCGAGCGTGATCATCTGGATTATTTCCGCCGTGATTGGCCTGGGAGTTGCCTGGCTTGCCTACGGGCGCAGGTTGCAAGACGCCAGCGAGTATCATCGGGGAACTTCGGCCGTGCTGGCACTGCTCAGAGCTGCCGCTGTGGCTCTCGTGGCAGCTCTCCTGCTCGGCGCCCCGTCTGGACGAGCGCGTGCGCTGCCGGCCATGCTGGCAATCGACCAGTCGGCTTCATGGCGACGCAGTCAGGGTGATGAAAGCACCACGGTGAAGTTCCTTCGCAGGGCACTTCTCGATAGCGTGGTCCCCACGCTTGCAAGTGACGTCCCCCTGGTTGCCTTCGGTGACTCACTTCGGGAAGTTTCCCCTTCCGACCTTCCCCACTGGTTCCCCGACGACAAGGCATCCAGGGTGCGACCGGCCGTCGACTATGCCGCATCACTGGGGCGGGCGCTGATTCTGGTAACCGATGGTGAGCTGGATGACCCCGAGGCCCTTGATGAACTCCCGGCCGGCTCACGCCTGATCACCTGGCCCAACCGCAGCTCGGGCGCGAGCGCTGTGGACGTGGCTCTGACCGATCTCTCCGCGCCT
Source organism: uncultured Gemmatimonas sp. (assembly GCA_964636415.1). Classification (GTDB taxonomy): domain Bacteria; phylum Gemmatimonadota; class Gemmatimonadetes; order Gemmatimonadales; family Gemmatimonadaceae; genus Gemmatimonas. The sequence goes on from CAZWSJ010000007.1 coordinate 13,821, forward strand.
TCGGTGCTCATGGCATCGGACAGCATGGATCTGGCTGCCACAGTCTCTTCCGGCTCAGTGGCCAGCTCTGCGGGAATGCTGCTTATCAGGGTGGACGACGAACAGCTTGCAGCCGTTGACATACCCGCACTTCCACCAAACACCTCTGCGCGTGTGGCTGCCAACATACGGCTCCAGCGGCGCGGTGCACGCACGGCCATTCTCCAGGCACTCGTGCGTGTTTCAGGAGACGTGGAGCCTCGCAATGACACACTGCAGCTTTCGCTGGAAGTGGAAGACCGCCCCACAGCGGTGTTCGTGAGCACAGCGCCGGATCTTGATGTGCGTGAAGTGTTGACAGTGCTGAGGGGTGCGCTTGATGTGCCCGCGAAGGCATATCTCCGACTGGCGCCCGGGGTATGGCGGGTAGAGGGAAGTCTGGCTCCGGTTGCCGAAGCCGAAGTGGAGAGAGTTGCTGCTGGGGCCGGAATGCTCATCGTGCATGGAGACACAAGCTGGGCCGGGAGGCTTGGGCGCCGTGCGCAGCCGCGTGCTCTTTGGGTGTCGGCCCCTCCCACCGCTGCTGCCCGTGCCGGTGAATTGGCACGCAGCGCTGAGTGGTACGTGAGCTCGGCGCCCGCTTCGCCAATCTCTGCCGCACTGGCAGCTCTTCCGTTCGACTCACTGCCTCCTGTAACGCTGGCGGGTTCGGCCACTGGGTCCTCCCCGGGTTCCACTGCGAGTTCTGCTGGCGTAGCGGCTGGTTCAGCGTCACAGACCGCGTGGGATACGGTGCTCACTGCACAACTGAGCAGACGCGGGGCAGCGGTACCGGCGGTGGCCATCCGCCGCGGACAGGCGAGCAGAACGGTGGTGGTATCAGGTTCCGGCTATGCGGGCTGGGCTCTGCGTGGAGGTCGGCCCAGGGAGGCTTTCACTGCACTTTGGGGCGCCGTTTTCGACTGGTTGGCAGCGGGGCGTGCCGATCTCAGGGCTGCTGTGCCGGTTGCCCGCGTGCAGCGCTCCGGTGAGGCCGTGACATGGAGACGCGGCGGTGCCGACTCGCTGGTGCTTCTTGCCCTTACTCGACGTTCCACGTCAGATGTGCAGAGAGTGGACTCTCTTGAGTTGCGCTTTTCGTCTGAAGCAGCTGAAACCACATCGCCGCCGCTTGAGCCGGGGGTCTATGATGTGGAAACAGAGGGCGGTCGCAGTGTATTGGTCATCAACGCTTCGACCGAGTGGTTGCCGCGGCCGGCTTCTGCCTCATTGAGCACGGGCGCAGACAACGAGCTGCGCGCCTCTTCACCGCGGCTGGTGGAATCCGGCTGGCCATTCGCGTTCGTCCTACTTTTTCTCAGTGGGGAGTGGCTCGGACGGCGTCGCATGGGGCAGCGCTGACCAGACTTTGAGTGCGCAGTTTCCGAGCGGTTTTCACTCAGCTTTCATTCAGACTTCATTCAGCCTTCCGCTGAATCTTCAATATCCGATGGCACGACTGTTTCGAAACAAGACCGATACTCCGAAGCGCTCGCTCTGGCAGCGTGTAAAGGATCTCGTCCAAACCGATGTGGGAGTCCTCTTCAAGGGGGTCGATGAAGGCTCGCTTGAAGCGCTGGAAATGCTTCTCATCGAGTCCGACTTTGGCGTTCCCACTTCTCTTGCTCTGGTGGCTGACGTGGAGCGCCGCCACAAGCGGGGCGAGGTGAAAACTGAAGCCGAGTTCCGGAATGCGTTGGCTCATGACGTGGCGGCTGCCCTTAAGGCAGGTAATTCAGATCCTGCTCTCAGAATCGCACAGTCGGGGCCCACGATCATTCTTGTTATCGGGGTAAACGGAGCGGGCAAGACCACTTTCATCGGTAAGCTGGCCAAGCGTTTCGAGGCGGAGGGCAGGAGCGTGTTGGTGGGTGCTGCCGACACCTTTCGCGCGGGTGCGATAGATCAGCTCAGGGTCTGGGCGGAGCGTTCGGGTGCGGACTTCGTGGGCGGCACCGCGGGTTCTGATCCTGCGGCAGTGGCTTTTGATGCCGTGGACGCTGGCATGGCCCGTGGAGTTGACGTGATCATTGTGGATACTGCCGGCCGTCTTCACACGAGTGACGACTTGATGACCGAGCTTCGAAAGATTCATCGGGTGATAGGCAAGCGTGTTCCGGAGTCACCGCACGAGATACTCCTGGTGCTTGATGGCACCATTGGCCAGAACGCGTTGTCACAGGCGCGCACTTTTTCGGCGGCTGTGCCTGTTACCGGAGTCGTGGTGACCAAACTTGATGGGACAGCCAAGGGCGGGATAGTGGTGGCGGTACATGAGGCTCTCGATGTACCGGTAAAGTTTGTGGGGGTGGGTGAGCAGGTGGATGATCTGGAAGTATTTGATGCCGACCAGTATGCCAGGGAACTTGTCGAGGGCTGAGCAGCTTCAGCGCGGGGTGTTCTCCCGGTCAGCCCATTCAAAGTGTCCCGGCTGACACTGGATACGCCGGTTACCTACCTCAAGGGGGTGGGGCCGGCTCGCGCACGCCTGCTGGAGAGGTTGGGCATCAAGGTCGCGGCTGATCTCCTGAGGCACGTACCTCGACGCTACGAAGATGCAACCACCATAACACCCATTGGGCAGGCTGCACTGGCGAGCGATGTGACAGTAATGGGCAAGGTCATTGCCAAGGGCGTGCTGCCAACGCGAAAGCGATTGAGAGTATTCCAGGCGGTAATTCAGGATGATTCCGGAATGCTCGAAATCGCCTGGCCCGGACAGCCCTTTCTGGATCGCACAATAGGCAAGGGTGACTGGCTGCTCTGTACCGGTACCGTGCGTTTCTTCCACGGGCTCAGACTGCAGCCGCGAGAGTACGTGAATCTGGGACCCGACGAGGAAGGCACGGGCGGGGGCAGGGTGCTCGCCGTCTACCCCGCAACCGAAGGCCTGTCCGTCAGAATGCTGCGCACCCTCATCCAGAACTCGCTAGACGATCTTCTGCCCCAGGTTAAGGAGCCTCTCTCAAGGTCGGTGCTGAGAGACGCGGGTGTGCCGGTGCTGCCAGATGCAATACGCATGGTTCACCGACCATCCTCCGTGGCCGAAGCCCAAATGGGCAGATCAAGGCTGGCCTTTGAAGAACTGCTCTGCGTTCAACTGCTCAACCGCCGCGCCAATCATCTGGCACGGGAAAGCCGGCCCGGACGTGCCATGGTCACCAACAGAACACTTACCACCGGGCTTCGAAAAAACCTCCCCTATACCCTCACCGGAGCCCAGCAACGCGCCATTCGCGAGATCGTCGCCGACATGGCGAGCACAAGACGCATGCACCGCCTGCTGCAGGGTGACGTTGGATCAGGCAAGACAGTGGTTGCTGTCTTTGCCGCGCTTGTTGCTCTTGAGAACGCGGCCCAGGTGGCATTTATGGCGCCCACAGAGCTGCTGGCAGAGCAGCATGCGCGGAGTGCAGGCACACTGCTTGAGCCACTTGGAGTCGCTCCATTTCTGCTCACCGGCAGTACGTCTGCCAGAGACAGGCGCAGTATGCTTCAGCACATCGCTCGCGGTGATCCGGCGCTCGTCATAGGCACCCACGCGCTCCTGCAGGACGATGTGAACTTTCCAAATCTGGGTCTGGCAATCATCGACGAGCAGCACCGCTTTGGCGTGGAGCAACGAGCGGCGCTGAGCGCAAAGAATGCCTCCACCGACGTGCTGCTCATGAGCGCCACGCCGATCCCAAGGTCTTTGGCTCTTACACTGCACGGCGACCTGGATCTCAGCATACTCGACGAGCGACCGTCGGGACGCCAGCCTGTTAAGACCGTGCTGCGGGCCGACGCTGCGCGCGAAAAGGTTTTTGAATTTGCTGCCAGAGAACTGGATGCCGGACGCCAGTTGTACGTGGTATATCCGCTCATCGAGGCCAGTGACAAGATTGATCTCAAGGCTGCCAATGACATGTTTGAAAGTCTCGTGGCCGGGCCACTCAAAGGACGACGCGTGGCACTTCTACACGGAAGAGTACCGGGTGAGGAGCGTGATTCAATCATGCGCAGCTTTCGTGATGGGGCAGTTCAGGCGCTGGTTGCCACCACTGTCATAGAAGTTGGCATAGACGTTCCCAATGCCAGCGTGATGATCATCGAGCACCCCGAACGTTTCGGACTTTCGCAACTGCATCAACTGCGGGGCAGGGTGGGACGAGGTGCCGCCAGATCATACTGTATTCTGTTGGGTGATGTGGGGAGCGAAGCAGGTGAGCGACTCAAGCTTTTTGCATCAACCGAAGACGGATTTGCGATAGCACGCGCTGACCTTGCAATGCGTGGCATGGGAGATCTCTTCGGCTCGCGGCAGCACGGAGAACCAATGTTTCGCGTGGCCGATCCGCTCCGAGATGAGGAACTCAATGAGCGGGCCCGATCCATCGCTGAGAGCCTGCTAAAACGTGACCCGGAACTCCTAAACGCGGAAAACGCAGGACTCAGGCATCTGCTAACGGTTGGTTACTCCCGGGCAATCGAGCTCTTCCATATGGGATGAAACAGACCGAACAGCAGTCCCTGTAACAGCCGCGGCGTGAGTGATCCATATTACTCTACGCATCAAGGTTATTATCATGCAGCCCCTGCCTTGGAGGGAGGCAGGAACCGGGCCAGGACGTCGCTTTTCAGAACGCAACGGTCTCATCAACGTGTTGAGCAGTGAGGAATAATTAGTGCTCCCCTATCGAAGATCCGAAACAAATCACCCAGATACTGGCGGGCTTACCGTGTTGGCAATTGTGCTCGTCGGTGTGGGTTTGATCGTTTTCGGCTTCGCAACGGGGATGACGGTTACCATGTTGCCCGTGGCGGTAGTTGCATTCTTCTCTGCTTTTCTCCTCAGGCGCAAAGTTGGCGCGAGAAACCCTGCAGAGAGTGAGGCCGAAGAGAGGATTCCCGACGAAACACCGGACGAACCAACAGTCGGGGAAACTGAAAATCCCAATACCGGGCTCCGTGATTTGTCTGCGGATGACGACGCAGTGCAAACTTCTCCAGGCAGCACCACCAGGAGTGTGGCTGCACCCCGCGACATCCTCGTGGTTGAGGACGAGGCTGGAGTTCGTCGTTTGATCTGCGAGATTCTCCGCCGCAACGGCTATCGCGTTCGTGATACCAGAAACGGCGTCGAGGCGCTTGAGGTTTTGAGAACCGGCTATCGACCGGACCTGGTCCTGACCGACCTTGTAATGCCCACCCTCGGAGGCCCCGGTCTGGCGCGAGCCATGATAGCACAAGGCTGGCGAATCCCGGTGTTGTTCATGACCGGCTATCAGGACGATTCAACGGAATCCTTCGAGGATGATTGGGTCTTCGTAAGCAAGCCCTTCACTTCCGAGACTCTGATATCGGCAGTTAACAACCTGCTGGCAGCCACGCGCTGACTGGGTGCGGATCCCCTGTCCCCATTAGTTTGTGATGGCTGGCCCTGACCATGGCTCTGGCCGTGGTCGTGAACCTTAAAGCCTCCATCATGCACAACGACACAGTACGCATCGCAGATCTCCACCGCCACGAAGGTCAAACTGTAACAGTAAGAGCCTGGGTCATTCACCTGCGCTCAAAGGGAAAGATCGGCTTCGTGGTTGTACGTGATGGCACCGGAATCCTGCAGTCGGTGGTGGTTCGCAAAGAGGTGCCGGATGCATCCTGGGAGACCTTCGGCTCGCTCTCGCAAGAGTGCAGCGTCGCGCTCACTGGTCAGGTGCGCGCCGATGACCGTGCGCCGGGTGGCTACGAACTGGGAGTAACTGAGCTCACGCTCATTGGCGCGAGCCCTCAGGATTACCCCATTCAGCCCAAGGAGCATGGCGTCGACTTTCTGCTCGATCACCGCACTTTCTGGCTTCGCAGCCAGCGGCAGGTTGCCATCCTGCGCGTGCGACATGAGCTGGAGCAGGCGGTGCACGACTTTTTCTATGCCAGAGATTTCATTCGCTGTGATACACCCATCCTCACGGCGGCCATAGGAGAGCGGGCCGGGCTCTTCAGCACCGACTACTTCGACGAAGGCACGGCCTACCTTGCACAAACCGGCCAGCTTTACGGGGAGGCACTGGCCGCCGCACTGGGCAGCATCTACACATTCGGACCCACATTCCGGGCAGAGAAGAGCAAGACGCGCCGCCACCTGACAGAGTTCTGGATGATCGAGCCTGAAATGGCGTGGTACGACCAGGACGACAACATGGATCTCCAGGAAGACTTCGTGCGTTATCTCGTGGAGAGGGTGCTGGAGCGACGTCAGGAGGAGCTCAAGGTGCTGGAACGGGATGTGAGCAAGCTGGATTGCGTTTCACAGCCGTTTCTTAGGCTCGACTATACCGATGCGGTGAATTTTGCGCGGAGCAAGGGCAGCAGCATCGAGTGGGGTGATGACCTGGGTGCACCCGATGAAGCGCTCATAGTCGACGAATACCAGCGCCCGGTCTTTGTTGTGAACTACCCCAAGGAAGCCAAGGCTTTCTACATGAAGGAAAATCCGGCCGACCCACGCACCGTGCGCTGTGCCGATCTCCTGGCTCCCGAGGGCAGGGGCGAGATAATTGGCGGCTCTCAGCGCGAGGACGACTATGACAAGCTTCTCTCGCGCCTCACTGCCGAAGGACTGCCAGTTGAGGCCTATGGCTGGTATCTCGATCTCCGGAAGTACGGCACCTTCACCCACTCGGGGTTTGGCATCGGCCTTGAGCGTACGGTCGCCTGGATTTGTGGTGTCGAGCACATACGCGAATGCATTCCGTTCCCACGCATGATGGGACGACTTGCGCCATGACCTGGCCCGGAACGTGTACCCACCGAGCCCGGAACCTGTGCTGATCACAGCGTCTTACATCTCGCGAGACTTCACAGCGTTCCAGTACTCGTCCTGTTCATCGAGAGTGAGCTTGCGCAAATCCTTGCCGTCGGCCGTGGCGAGCTTCTCCATCTCTGAGTAGCGCCTCGCAAACTTGGCGTTGGTCTTGTCCAGTGCCAGCGCCGGGTGCACCCCGGATTTTCGGCAAAGGTTCACCACGGCAAAGAGCAGGTCGCCGAGTTCTTCTTCAAGAAGTTCAGCGGCGTTGGCTGCTGCCTTGCCCGTGGTGGGATCAATCAGGTCTGACACCTCTTCAAGTTCTTCCTCCACTTTTGCCAGCGGGCCCAGTGCGTCAGGCCAGTCGAACTCCAGCCCGGCCGCCCGGTCCTGTAGCCTGTAGGCACGGTGCAGGGTGGGCAGTCCCGCCGGCAGGCCCTCGTCCAGACTGCTGCGCTTTGCCTTGGCTGCCTTGAGTGATTCCCACTCCTGCTTGATACCATCGCCATAGAGGTGCGGGTGGCGCGCGTGCATCTTGGCAACCAGAGCACCTGCTACGTCGTGAACCGAGAAGGCGCCGCGCTCTTCAGCAACAACGGCGTGAAAAAGCACCTGAAACAGAAGATCCCCCAGTTCATCACGAAGCGTTGGATCGTCGCCACCGGCTATTGCCTCGTCCACCTCGTGGGCTTCCTCAATGAGATATGGGCGCAGCGAGTTGTGCGTCTGGGCCTGATCCCAGTCGCAGCGTCGTCTCAGATCGCGCATCAGTGCGAGCGCATCGTCGAGATTGCGTGGCTCGGCCGCTCCGCTTTTCATGGCAGTTCCACTGCTGGTCCCCGAAGCGGACTTGTGACCCTTGCCTGAACCGGAGCCTGTCTGACTTTCTGATTCCACTGTTGATCCTGGCTGAACTGAACCCTGGAAGCGTAAACAACGTCTTGTTGGCCGCAGATCTGCGGATTTGAACGTGGCTTATGAGAATAGCGCAGCGCATGCCTGTTGTGCTTCGCTCCGTCCGTTTACCATTGGGCATGCTGTCTGTGCCTCAATGTGTTCGAGCATGGCTCGAGGTGGATTGCAGTGCCCTCCGACACAACCTGTCGGTTGTAAGGAAACGTGCAGGTGTACCTCTGGTCGCGATGGTGAAAGCCGACGGCTACGGCGCAGGTGCGGTGGGCGTGGCCAAAGCTCTCGGTATGTTATTTGTTGAGGGTGATGCCTCCTGTGAGAGCGTACGGCTGAGCGCTGGCAAGAGCAATCAGGACGACATCTGGGGGCTGGGAGTCGCCTCATTGGGCGAGGCTGAAAGCCTGAGACTGGCGGGCTACTGCGGACGGATATTCAGTCCGGTACCCATGCTCAGGTCGGAGTTGCCCAAGGCAATTGAACTTGGTGTGCGGCCTTCACTGCATCTGAGTGAGGATATCAGGCTCTGGTGTGAACTGGGGGCTGCAAAGGCTCCCTGGCACCTCTCCATAGACACCGGAATGTCACGTGCGGGCGCGCGTTGGGATCGTGTGGATCAGTTGATTGAGGCTCTGCGCAATGCCCCACCCGAGGGGGTATTCACTCACTTTCACTCGGCTGATGAGATACCCACGAGCATGGATGAACAGGACGCGCGCTTTGCGTCAGCGCTTGAAGTACTGCGCGCGGTGCTGCCGGACGATGTACTCGTGCACAGTGACAACAGCGCAGCGATCGTTACTCGCACTCACGGACCGCGCGGTCAACTGGCCAGACCCGGTATCGCGCTCTATGGCGGGCTCTTTACCGCTGAACTCAAGCTCCGGCCTGTTATAAACCTCCGGGCCCGCGTGATCGACGTAAGAGATGTGTTGCCGGGAGAGACGGTGAGTTATGGCGCCACCTGGACCGCAGAGCGCACCCACCGGGTTGCCACCCTGGCGGTTGGGTATGCCGACGGCTACAGACGGCATCTCTCCAACAGGGCTGAGGCCCTTCTTCACGGGCAGCGCTGCCGCGTGCTGGGTCGGGTTACGATGGACATGACCATGGTGGATGTGACTGGCCAGACCTGCGCACTGGGTGATGTGGTGACTTTCATGGGCAGCGATGGCCCGGCCAGCATAACGCCCGAGGAACTGGCTCAGCGTTCTGGCGTTTCTCCCTACGAGCTGCTGACGGGTTTGGGGATCAGACTTCCACACTTCTATAACGAAGTCAACCTTTCTTTAAGATTAGCTTGAGCTATTTCATTCCCAGTGGGTTCTGCCATGTAAATCGCGTAGATTGCGGCCTGCACGTGGCGGTGTCGGATCAAAAGGGGGCACGCGGGGTGTTCCATCAACGGTTTCCGAGCTCGTTCGAGCATCCACTGCAGTCACCGTTCACCCCAGCTACGCTAGGGAATGTTTGAGAGTATCTATCGGTGGATCCGGCAACGCCGCGGTCTCCTTGTTCTTGCTGTTGTCTTTGCCACGGTTGGGGCCGCTACCGCCTGCGATGAGTCGCTGGACGGCGGGGCGGCATGTCCTGTCCTGTGCCCGTCGCCGGCCGAGTCCTTCCGTGATACCACTTTCGGCGCAGTCGTCTTCGACACCACTCTTTCCGGATTCCCCAGCCTCGGACTCTCTTCGAACGTCCTTCTGGCCAACCGACCGGATACGCTGGTAACTCGTGCCGTATTCCGTTTTGACGTAATAGCCACGTCGTTTTATCCCAATGACGGCGGCACTCTCGACTCCATAACCGCCGTCGACTCGGTGGTGCTCAAGCTGCCGCTCGATACAACGGGCAGTCGCGGCAGCTCGGCGGTCACAATTGATGTCTTCGACGTGGACACCACGGAAAGCGATTCCGTGTCGGCGGTGGTCGCCTCCCTCTTTCGGCCTGACAGGCGAATCGGTTCTGTGAGTGTCGTGCCCGAACTGGCTGGCGACACTCTTCTCATACCGCTCCCCGGTTCTGTGATTGAAGAGAAGATTGCCAAAGGTGGCCGACTGCGCGTGGGCCTGCAGATCAGCATAGGAACGGGCCAACTCAGGCTCACTGCATTCACTTTCAGTTCAGGTGCTCCCGTTCTGCAGTACGATCCTGCCACCGACTCCATCTACAAGCCCGTGGTACTGCGTACCAGCACTTCCATGGCCAATGCAGCAGCCGATCTGCTTCTGGCCTATCAGGCCTACAGTCTTGTGATGCACGGTTCGCCACCGATTGACGATCCCTCTCTGCTTGTTGTTGGTGGATATCCCGCCTCGCGCTCATACCTGCGTTTTGAGGTGCCAGCACGGATTACAGACTCCAGCACAATCGTGCGTGCGGATCTGCTGCTCACTCAGGTTCCAAGTCACTTTGGAAATCCCAATGACTCGGTGGCAATAGTGGCGCTGGTGCCCACGAACACCGATGTAGTTACCGACATGCGTCGCATACTTGATCTGGCTGCTGAGGGCATGTTTGCAGCAATCGACACCACACGCCTGCTGCCGTCTGACAGTGGAGTCAAAGTCATCAATGTGCTCACCCTCACCCGTACCTGGCGTACTTTGCCCGGAAACGTGCCACGCGCACTGGCATTCAGAATCAATCGGGAAGGTTCCCAGCCAGCTCAACTTCTGTTCTTCGGAAACAGAGTGCTGGATCCGAATCTGAGGCCGCGCCTGCGCATTACCTACCTGCCACGTTCGGAGTTCGTACTGCCGTGATGCGTGTGATTACATCGATTTCATCTGGCACAGGCCGCGTGGCTGGAGCAATCGTCACGTCGCTCCTCTTCTGTGCCGGCACACTGTCCGCTCAGGGATCTCTGGCCACGCTGGGATTTGGGTATCCGGTTGGTGGTCTGAGCACGAGAGCTGCCGGCACGGCTGGTGCGTTCGGCGACTTCGATCCTCTGTCACCGCTGAACCCCGCTTCCATTGCTGGCGTGGGGCAGATAGTGATGAGTGCCGAAGCTGAACCTGAATACCGCAAACTCCGGCTCGACAACGGCATAATTGAGCGTACCACTACACAGAGGATACCGCTCATTGCTCTCATCTTTCCGGTTCCCGGCAGGGTTACACTGGGAGTGAGTACCACGAGCTTTCTGGACCGCTCCTACAGCATGGTCACTCCAGGGACGGCCATAATGGATGGAGAGCCCGTTGCCACGAGTGACCGGCTTGATATTCGTGGCGCCATAGGCGACTCGCGCATTGCAGTGGGCTGGCAGGTGACGTCGCGCCTGAAGCTGGGCCTGGGTGGACACCTGTTCATGGGCGAGCACAAGGCAGCAATACAGCGCAGATTTGCCGACACTCTCGTTCTGGGAAGTGTGGTGGATTCTTCGCAGGTGCGTTTCAGGGGCACCGGCATTTCGTTTGGTGCTGAGCTCCGGATTCTTCAGGGCCTGGCTGTCACTGGTTCATGGCGCTCGGGTTTCGGGATGGAAGCAAAAATGCACGACACTCTGGTAACCAGCGCAGACGTACCCGACCGGCTTGGGGCTTCGCTGCGCTACGACGGTATCGCCGGAACAACTCTGGCGGTTGGAGTGGAGCAGGTGAGTTGGTCGCGCATGGCCTCTTTGGGGCTGGGTACGAGTACGGTGCGGGATGCCACCAACATCCGTGCCGGCATAGAGGTGGCGGGACCAGACTTTCGCGGTGTGCCGGTGTCTTTCAGAGCGGGTTATGCGCGCAATGAGCTTCCTTTCAGTGTGCCGGGAGAGTTTGTTGATGAAACGCGCCTGGCTGCCGGTCTCGCACTGCCGATCGCGCGTGAAGCCGCAATAATGGACTTCTCGCTGCAGCGTGCCAATCGCACACTGACGGGCAGTGGTATCAGTGAATCTGCTTGGCTCTTCGGTGTGGGCCTGCAGATCAGACCCTGAACAAGCAAAGCGGTTAGTCTGACAGGAGAGCACGAGATGTCTTCCAAGCCCACTGTATACATCGAAACCTACGGTTGCCAGATGAACGTGTCGGACACGGAGTTGATGTACGGCACTCTTGTGGCCCACGGTTATGACAAGGTAGACGTACCTGATGGCGCTGATGTCATTCTGGTAAACACCTGCGCTGTCCGCGAAAACGCGGAGATGCGCGTGATTGGCCGCCTGGGTGAGCTCAAGCGCCATATGAAGCGCGACACCATAGTGGGAGTCACGGGCTGCATGGCCCAGCGTCTTGGCTCGCGCTTGCTGGACCGCGCAAGACATGTGTCGCTTGTGGTTGGACCAGACGGCTACAGGTCACTGCCCGCGCTGCTTGAGGGTGCACGTCGGGGAGAGAAGTTTGCCGCAACAGATTTTGATATTGAAGAGCACTATGAGGACATCGAGGCCAAGCGCTTTGATGGCGTAAAAGCCTGGATTCCCGTGCAGCGCGGTTGTGATTATCGCTGCACTTACTGCATCGTGCCATACACGCGTGGTTCAGAAAGGAGTCGCAGGCTTCCGGATGTTCTCAGGGAAGTTGCTCAGGTGGTTGAGCAGGGCCTGAGCGAGGTGGTGCTGCTTGGTCAGACCGTCAACTCGTGGAATGACGGTGAGCATGACTTCGCAGACCTGCTGCGTGCCGTTGGTGGAGTGGATGGCGTGCGGCGGGTGCGTTATACCAGCCCGCATCCCAACAACTTCACTGATCGAGTACTTCTTGCCATGGCAGATGTGCCCGCAGTGTGTGAGCACATTCATCTGCCCATGCAGAGCGGCTCCACCTCGGTTCTCAAACGCATGTTGCGTCGTTACACGCGTGAAGAATACCTGGACTGCGTGGCCAGAATGAGAGCCGCTATTCCCGGCCTTTCGCTCACCACCGATATCATCGTTGGTTTTCCGGGCGAAACCGACGAGGAGTTCGAGGACACACTGTCTCTCTGCCGTGAAGTACGCTTTGATGATGCCTACATGTTCAAGTTCTCGCCTCGTGAGGGAACACCTGCCACGCGCATGCCGGCGGAATGGATGATACCAGATGACGTTGTGGCTGAAAGATTCGAACGGCTGGTGGATACGGTGCGTGGCATTTCGCGCGAGAACAATTTGGGCCGGCTCGGTCAACGGGTTGAGGTTCTCATCGAAAAAGTGGCGCGTGACGGAGAGATGCTGCAGGCACGTTCGCGTGATTTCAAAACCATCATGGTGCCGGCCAGCGCCGGTAAGATAGGTGACTACCTTGAAGTTGCGTTGACCGGCACCACTGGAGCGACTTTCACCGGAGCACCGGTGAAGGCACCTAGCGGCAGCCGTTCACTGCCTCTGGCCGTGTGATTCCGGTGTTGCTGAGGCCTTAGCGGCTTGCGGCGATACCCGGCTTGAGGCGGCGTGGTACAGCTTGAGGCCGCGATTTACGGTACGGGCCGACCCCGATCGCTAACAGGCGGCGCCAGGATACTGATTTTGAGAAAATGATGACGGCGGCATGAACTCATTCTGACAGGATGAGTTCATGCCGCTTCTCATTCACGCCGTTGCCTGGTGGCTAACGGGACTCTATCTGGGCGCCGCCGGACTGGCGCCGGGTGATACGATTGCGAGTGCAGGTCGATTGGCGGTAACAATGGTTCTGGTTGTGCTGTGCCTGCTCTTGCTTGTCTGGAACGGAAACGGCACAGGGTACGGCAGCCGCCAGCGTGCCGGCAGCGGCACCCTCAGTGGTGATACTGAGCGCCGTGTCGCTATTGGCGCGGGCCTCAGCGATGTGCGCTGGCTTGCCATTCTGGTGGGCGTGGCCGGGCTTCTCGTGGGGAGGAGTGCGGCCGGTAAACGCGACCTGTGTGGAGTACTCCTGCAGCGAGCACTCAAACCGGACAGCTCGCTGGTAACGTCCGCCGGTGTGGATGCCAGACTGCTTGAGGCACCGCACTACGAGCGTGCAAGCAGGGTGGCGTTCATGCTGGAAGTTCCGGGCTTCGAAACATGCCAACTGAGCGGCCGCGTACGCTTCCGAAATGCTGATTCGTGGCAGGTGAATAAGTCCATGCTTCATGCGGGAGCCGTGGCCAAGATCAATGGACATGGCACTATCCGCAGCAATGGTTTTCGCGTGGATGACGCCAGGGTCCTCTCGGTGCGAGGTGGAGACGCGCTGCTTCGCTGGCGAAGCACCATAGGGGCCCGCATCGATTCTCTGTTTGGTACGCGAGCCCCTCTGGTTCGCGCTCTGCTTATTGCTGAGCAGGATGACCTGCCGAGTGACCTCCGTGAGCGCTTTGCTGATGCCGGACTTGTGCACATGCTCTCAGTATCGGGAATGCATGTGGGGATCATAGCCTCTGCGCTGCTCACGCTGGGCGTTGGTCTGAGGGTCTCCAGACGCTGGCTCACGCCACTCACACTTCTGGTAGTAGCGTTTTATGTGGCGCTCCTTGGTTTCCCGGCTCCTGCTGTGCGCAGCGGAGTAATGCTCGGTGTTCTGGCCCTGGCCTCACAGCTTCAAAGACCCGTTCACGAGTGGACGGCACTTGCACTGGGTGCAGCACTGCCCAGCTCCAGCCCCCTCGTAGTGCTTGATCTCGGCTGGCAGTTGAGCGTGGGCGGCATGGCTGCACTTATTGCCGCACGTGCACTGCGAAGAAATCTCACCGCGTGGGCGAGAGCTCCGGTACCGCACGCGCAAGCCAAACAGGACAAGAGCAGCCATGGATCTACCCTTGCGGCTGCCACCCGCAACCAATTCACTCAGACTGTGCGGTTCCTTGCTCTTCGCAAGGGATTCCGGGGCTGGATTCTCCAGGAGGTCTTTGTGGGTCTCGTCGCCACCGTCGTTACGGCTCCGATAATTGCATGGACTTTTGGGAGGGTGAGCGTTGTGGCTCCGCTTTCCAACATCCCGGGTGGTGTGCTTGTGGGAGTTCTGCAGCCAGCCCTGTTCCTTACGCTGCTCCTCTCTCCATTCCCGGCTCTGGCACAGTTTGTTGCTGATGCCACTCAGCCCCTCATGGCCCTGCTTGATCTTGTGGCTGATGCCGCTGGCAGGTTACCGGGCGCTGTGCTGCCGGTGAGCCCTTCGCTTACCACGGCAATTGGCAGCGGCATCGCCCTGGCCTGCGTGGTACGAGGGGCCGCGTCGCAGCGACTTCGTCGTTGGTGGCTGGCATCACTCGTGGTGCTGGTGCTCACCGGTTGGGTGTCGCTCTTGCAGGGCGGGTCGGGCGTTATGGAGCTTCACGTGATGGATGTGGGCCAGGGTGACGCACTGGCAATTCGTACTCCGCGTGGGCGCTGGGTGGTGATGGACGCGGGCCCGAGCTGGCAGAACGGTGACGCCGGCCGGCGCACGGTGTTGCCTCATCTCAGACGCCGTGGCGGTGAGGTGGCCCTTTTCGTGCTGTCACATGCACACGAAGACCACGCCGGCGGTGCTGCATCGGTGATTCGGGCGCTCAAGCCGCTGCAGTGGTGGGAGCCGGCGTATGCCGGCACCAGCCCTGGCTACCGGGAAGCTCTTAACGCAGTGGCTTCCAGCGGCTCCCTGTGGAGGCGTGCCCGACCAGGTGAATCAATGCGCCTGGATGGCGTGACATTTACCGTACTGGCCCCCGACTCTGCGTGGACCGCATGGCAGCAAAACGCAAACGAAACATCGGTGATACTGCGCGTGGATTACGGCGCACATCGTTTTCTTCTTACAGGTGACGCCGAGGCCGCCGAGGAGGGCTGGGCAATTGATTACTGGGGTGAAGATGCTCTCAGGGCTGACGTATTGAAGCTCGGGCATCACGGCAGCAAGACCAGCTCGTCGGACAGGTTCATAGACGCGGTCCGGCCGCAAGTGGCGGTGGTCTCACTCGGTGCCGGCAACCGCTACGGGCATCCGTCTGCAGAAACCCTGCTCAAACTCCTGGAGCGCCACATTCCTGTGATACGCACTGACCGGGAGGGTGATATCATCATCCGTTCCAATGGTATCACTCTGGAGGTGGACGCTGGTGGCGAGCGCTGGGTGCCCGATCAGCGTTAGGGCCCACTCTTCCGAAGCCGTGGCCTGTGGGCCAACTTTGGTAGACCCTTGGCAGTGCCCTGCCAGAGCCCGATTCCAGGCAGGGTGCTCAGCCGGATTCTTGAGGCATTTCTGATACCGTAGTCGATTCCAACAGGAGTAACTGCCGTGGTTACGCATACAGCGACCTCCGTGGTCACCATCGAGCGTTTCATTATCGAGCAGGAGCGTCTGTTCCCTGAGGCTACCGGTGAGCTCTCGGGCATACTGTACGACATGGCGCTTGCCGGCAAGATGATAGCCAACAAGGTGCGCAGCGCCGGCCTTGCCGACATTCTCGGTGCTACGTCCGATGTGAATGTTCAGGGCGAGGTACAGCAGAAGCTTGATGTCATAGCCAACGAGATCATCGTCAAGGCTTTCGATCACGGCGGCCGACTCTGTGCCATGGCCTCTGAGGAAGAAGAGGACATCATCAACATTCCGGACCGCTTCCGGCCCGGTAAGTACGTGCTGCTCTTCGATCCGCTGGACGGTTCTTCCAACATCGACGTGAATGTGCCCGTGGGCACCATCTTCTCGGTGTTCCACAAGATCACCCGCGGCACTCACGGAGACATGGAAGATCTGCTGCAGCCGGGCCGCAGACAGGTGGCGGCTGGATACATCCTCTACGGTTCCAGTACGATGATGGTTTACACAGCCGGACAGGGCGCTCACGGTTTTACTCTGGATCCGTCCATAGGTGAGTTCCTGCTGTCTCATCCCAATATCCGCATCCCGCGAAGTGCCCGATACCTCTCGGTGAACGACGCCTACGAGCAGGATTGGCCGGAGCCCACGCGTGCGCTCATGCGCAGTTATCGTGGGCTTGACGGGGACAGAAAGGCTCTCAATGTCCGCTATGTGGGATCCCTGGTGGCGGATTTCCATCGCAACCTTCTGGGCGGTGGCGTGTTTTGCTATCCCGCAAACGCCAAGTCACCCAAGGGTAAGCTGCGGCTGCTCTACGAGGCCAATCCGCTGGCTTTCATAGCGGAACAGGCGGGCGGCATGGCCACCGACGGCTATGGCAGCATACTCGACGTGGACCCGGTGGAACTGCACCAGCGTACCCCGCTTTACATCGGCAGCCGTGATGAAGTGGAACTGGTGAGCAAGTTCCCTTTGCCGCGCTATGTGGCGCCCGGGATTACCGAGCGCCGCCACAGCAGCCGTCCGGGGACTCCGCCAGAGTCGGCTATACAGGCCGGCTGAACCACAGCCGACTTAAGCAACCGACTTAAGCAACCGACTTAAGCAACCGACTTAACCAGCCGGCTTAACCAGCCGGCTTGACCTGCACGCTCAACCGACCGTGCTGAGCTCTCACCTCCACCGGGACTCGGGCCCCTGAAACAGCCTCCCGTAGTTGGCGGGGGAGCGCTCCCGCTACATTGGGAGCATGAGCGAGCGATACTCACCTTCTGGCATTCCTGTGCCCCCCGTGGTTCACCCCGGGGATGTGCTGCTTGATTATGATCGCGATCTGGGCGAGCCGGGTCGCTATCCGTACACGCGTGGCATTCAGCGCGACATGTACCGTGGCCGGCTCTGGACCATGCGCCAGTATGCCGGCTTTGGCACCGCACAGGCTACCAACGAGCGATTCCGCTTACTGCTCGAGGCAGGCCAGACCGGCCTGTCGGTAGCCTTCGATCTGCCCACGCAGATGGGCATTGACTCCAGCTCTCCGCGAGCCCGTGGTGAAGTGGGACGCGTGGGTGTGGCGATAGACACGGTCGACGACATGCATGTACTGCTTGATGGCATTCCCCTCGACAAGGTGTCGACGAGTATGACCATCAACTCCACTGCGTCCACTCTTCTCGCCATGTACATCGTGGTGGCTGAGGAGCGTGGAGTGTCGCGCGACAAGATTTCCGGCACGGTGCAGAACGACATTCTCAAGGAATACATAGCACGCGGCACTTACATATATCCGCCGTCACCTTCGCTGGCACTCACCTCGGAGATGTTCCGCTTTTGTGCTGCCGAAGTGCCGCAGTGGAATCCCATTTCCATAAGCGGCTATCACATTCGCGAGGCGGGTGCCACTGCCGTTCAGGAAGTTGCCTTTACCTTCGCGGACGGCCTGGAATACGTGAAGCAGGCCATTGATGCCGGTCTGCATGTAGACGCATTCGCCCCTCGTCTATCGTTTTTCTTTGCAGCTCACAATGACCTATTTGAGGAAGTTGCGAAGTTCCGTGCGGCGCGACGGCTTTGGGCCCGTCTCATGCGTGAACGTTTCAGTGGTAACGACAAGAGCTGTCGCATGCGCTTTCATACTCAGACTGGTGGGGTGACGCTGCAGGCCCAGCAGCCACTCAATAATGTTGTGCGTGTTGCCGTTCAGGCGCTTGCAGCCGCCCTGGGCGGTACGCAGTCCCTGCACACCAATGGCTACGACGAGGCACTCGCGTTGCCAACGGCCGAAGCCGCAACTCTTGCGCTCAGAACACAGCAGATAATTGCCAATGAGAGCGGCGTTGCACAGACGGTCGATCCACTGGCTGGAAGCTGGTATGTGGAAAGCCTCACCAACTCGATCGAGGAGCGGGTGCTGACGCTGCTTGCCCGCATTGACGAGCTGGGAGGCGCTGCCTCAGCCATCGAAGAGGGTTTCTTCCAGGATGAGATCGCAAGGAGTGCCTACGAGTATCAGTTGCGCGTGGAGGCAGGCGATACTGTGGTGGTTGGTGTCAACAAGTATGGAGACGGCGAGGAGCCTCCAATAATTCCATCACCAGACTTTTCTGCTCTTGAACGCCAGCAGGTGGAGCGTCTGGCCTCATTGCGCAATGGCCGGGACCAGCAGGCAGTTGATACGGCCCTTGCGCGACTTCGCGAGGCGGCGCCGGCGTACAATGGCGGGCAGGCGGGTGTACGTGAACCTCTCATGCCACTCATAGTTGACGCAGTACGGGTGCGTGCTTCTGTGGGTGAAATTGCGGATGCGTTCGAATCAGTCTGGGGACGCTATCAGCCGAGACACTGAAGTGACGCCAGTACCGGAACCGGAAGAAAAGAGCAGGACTGCCGGGTTGTCCGAGTCAGCCCGCGAGGGGAGTGAAACTACAGATCCTCGGCCCCTGCCGGTGGTTCGCTCCATGATAGACGCACTGGACCGCGACCTGCTCCAGCTCATGGCAAGGCGCAAGGTGCTCGTGGCCGAAGTGGCGGCGTGGAAGCGCCGGCACGGTCTGCGTATTCGTGATCACCAGCGAGAGGCAGAGATACTCAGGGATCGTCAGGAGCACGCAGCACGCGTGGGTCTGCCGCCGGAAGAAATAGAGTCCATTTTCAGGCTTCTCTTAAGAGCCAGCCGCGACCAGCAGGCAGCCTTGAGAACCGAGGTGCCGCTGAATCAGACTCCGCGTACCGTGGCCGTCATAGGCGGGCACGGCCAGATGGGTCGTCTCATGTCGCGACTCTTTGCTGATCTGGGCCACCAGCTTCTTGTGGTTGATGTGGACACAGAGCTCTCGGCCCGTGAGGCAGCGAGCGTGGCCGACGTGGTGGTGGTTGGAGTCCCAATAGACCACACGGTCTCGGTGATCCGGGAAGTGGGTCCGCTGCTGAGACCTGAGGCCTTGCTGATGGACATTACCAGCGTCAAGGAAGCGCCGGTGCGTGCCATGCTTGAGTCCACGACGGCAAGCGTAGTGGGCACGCACCCCATGTTTGGACCCAGCGTTCACACGATGCAGGGCCAGCGGGTGGTGATATGCAGAGCCAGAGGTGATCACTGGGCTGACTGGCTGGTGCAGAGTTTTGCCGCCCGCGGGCTTGCCATTACAGAAACCACGCCGGCTCTCCACGACCGGGCCATGTCTCTTGTGCAGGTTCTCACGCACTTTCAGACCCAGGTGCTTGGCCTCACCCTCACACGTCTCGGAACGCCGCTCAGCGACAGCATCGCGTTTACGTCACCTGCCTATCTGCTGGAGCTTTACGTGGCGGCCCGGCACTTTGCCCAGGATCCGGAGCTTTACGGCCCAATAGAAATGCTCAACCCGCGGAGCGATGAGGTAACGACCGCCTTCGCCGCAGCGGTGGCCGAGCTCAGCGGGGTGATTGCCAGCGGAGATCAGGCCGCCTTCACTCGCATTTTTGAGGAAGTACGTGATTTCTTCGGCGACTTCACCACAGAGGCTCTTGAGCAGTCGAGCTTCCTGATGGACAGGATAGTCGAGCGACAGTAGCCCCTGCGTCACGACGTCCGTTGAAGAGCCTTTCGGATATTGCTAACTTCAAAGGTTGGTTGACGTTGAGTCCTTTTGCCAAGCACTGCAGATATGCCTACTTACGAGTTCCGTTGTCCCGACGGGACAATCATAGAGCGTTTCTTCAAGATCTCCGAAGCACCAGAGACAATTCCCGTTCCGGGTGGTAAAGGCGTGGCCACGAGAATCATCTCGGGGGGCGCGGGTTTGTTGTTCAAGGGCAGCGGTTTCTACATCACCGATTACGGCCATGATGGGAAGAAGGATCAGCGTGAAGCGATGGGAAAAGCTCACCATACCGAGAGCGCTGCGAAGACGGACAGCAGCAGCGCGGGGAGCAACACCAGCACCAGCAGCAGCCCGGCACCGTCTTCCGTTCCGGCTGCCAGCACATCCGGCTCCGGAACCGAGTGAACGTTGCATCTGGTGACGCGCCTGACGCGAGCCGTTTTGGTAATGAAGCCGCAAGCCACGCCGAGCTGCTGCGTGTCGAGCTTGCAAGGGCTGCCAGAATCGTTGGTGCAGGTGACGATGTAAATCCCGTCCTTGAGCGACCCCGCGACCCTTCATTTGGGGATTGGGCAACCAATCTGGCCATGACACTGGCCCGACCGCTTGGCCGAAAGCCACGCGATCTCGCTCAGGCAATCATAGACGTTCTGGACAAGTCCAGCGCGGGAATCAGCAGCGCCGAGATAGCGGGGCCGGGCTTCATCAACATTCGCCTTGATCCCGGCTTTCAAGCTCGTGGGCTGCTCCGCATTCTTGAGGCCCCCGATAAATGGGGGCGCAGCAACAAGGGAGCCGGTGAGCGCGTTGTTGTGGAGTTCGTTTCCGCGAACCCCACCGGACCGCTGCACGTTGGTCACGGGCGACAAGCCGCACTCGGCGATGCCATAAGCACGCTGCTCGAGTGGTCGGGCTGGGCTGTTGATCGCGAGTTCTACTACAACGACGCCGGCGCACAAATCGGCAATCTGGCCCTGAGCACGCAGGCCAGAGTCCGTGAACTGCAAGGCCAGACACTCGATATCCCGGAGGGTGGCTATCACGGAGAGTACATCTCCGAAATTGCCGCTCAGTATGTGGCCGATCACCCGGAGGATGCCCAAGGCAGTGATCTGGACGCCATTCGCCGCTTTGCGGTTGCAGCGCTGAGACACGAGCAGGATCTGGACCTGCAGGCCTTTGGTGTAAAGTTCAAGACATACTACCTCGAGAGTTCACTCTATACAGATGGCCGCGTCAACCGAACGGTAGACGCGCTCAAGGCATCCGGCTTCACATTTGAAGAGGGCGGAGCGTTGTACCTGCGTACAACCGCCTTCGGTGATGACAAGGACCGAGTCATGAAGAAGAGTGACGCCAAGGGCGGTGACTACACCTACTTCGTACCGGATGTTGCCTATCACGTAACCAAGTGGGAGCGTGGCTATCACAGGGCCATCAATGTGCAGGGCGCTGATCACCACAGCACGATTACCAGGGTGCGTGCAGGTCTTCAGGCGCTCAACATTGGTATCCCAAAGGGTTACCCGGAGTATGTTCTGCATCAGATGGTCACCGTGGTGCGTTCCGGACAGGAGGTAAAGATCTCCAAGCGTGCCGGTTCCTACGTCACGGTGCGCGATCTCATCGATGAAGTTGGTCGCGACGCGGTCAGATATTTCTATCTGATGCGAAAGGGTGATTCTCAGCTTGTGTTCGACGTGGATCTGGCGCGCAGCCAGTCGGATGAAAATCCCGTGTATTACATCCAGATGGCACATGCCCGCATGTGTGGGATATTCCGTGTGGGTGGCATTGACTCCGACACGGTGACAGGGGCCGATGCTGATCTGGCGCTATTGAGCGAACCGGCTGAGCAGGAACTCATAAGGCAGTTGCTCGATTTCCCGGCAATTGTTGAAGGTGCTGCCGAGAATCTCGAGCCGCATCGCATTGCGAGCTGGTTGCTTGAAACGGCACGCAGTACTCACACTTGGTATCACCGGCACCATGTGCTGGACGAACCCGAAGCCATCACGCGGGCCAGACTGGTTCTGGCACGTGCCGCACGCCTGGGCCTCGCAGCAGGTCTTGCCATTCTCGGACTCACTGCACCGGAGCGTATGTGAACCCGCCTGCGACATCGTCAAACCATCTGCCATCGGCATCGCGAGTGCTGGTGGTGGGATCAATAGCCCTGGACTCGGTTGAGACACCGTTCGGCAAGGCTGATGAGGTGCTGGGTGGTTCCGCTACCTTCTTTTCTTCCTCCGCTTCACACTTCGCTCCGGTTCAACTTGTGGGAGTGGTTGGAGACGACTATCCGGTTGATCGTCTTCAGGTATTGGCTGAACGGGGAGTGGATTTTTCAGGCATGCAGAAGTCTCCGGGCAGCAGCTTCCGCTGGCGTGGTCGTTACGGCCACGATCTCAATTCTGCCGAGTCGCTCGAAACACAGTTGGGCGTATTTTCACATTTCAGTCCCGACATTCCTGAACAATTCAGGGATGCACCATTCGTATTTCTGGCCAACATAGATCCCAGACTGCAGTTGCAGGTTCTTGAGCAGGTGAGCAACCCGACCCTGGTTGCCTGCGATACCATGAACTTCTGGATAGAATCGCAGCGGCCCACGCTTCTTGAGCTGCTCGGCAAGGTGGATCTCATCGCACTGAATGACGGCGAAGCCAGGCAACTCACGGGCGAGAGCAATCTGGTTCACGCAGCACGCTGGATTCTCGATCATGGCCCCCGTCATGTGTTGATCAAGAAGGGAGAGCACGGCGCGTTCATGTTTGACCGCGACAGTGTGTTCTTCGCTCCGGCCTATCCGCTTGAGTCCGTGTTTGATCCCACGGGAGCCGGCGACTCCTTCGCAGGCGGATTCATGGGCTACCTCGCAGCAACAGGCGAAACTCATGAACGCGCCATGCGGCGTGCCGTGGTGGTGGGTTCCGCAATGGGATCCTTTGCGGTGGAACAGTTTTCCAATACGCGTCTGCTTTCAGTCACGCGAGATGAAATTGACGCACGGGTACGGGAGTTCAGGCAGCTCGTGGCATTTGACGCGGAGTTGGACAAGTGAGTGAAACCGACAACAAGTCGTTGGATTATCGCACCGCCGGCGTGGACATAGACGCCGCTGATGATGCCAAGAACCGGCTCGCCAGGCTGGTTCAATCCACGCTTACCTCAGGAGCCCGCGGTGCCTTTGGTGGCTTCGGTGGGATGTTTCGTGTTCCCGACGGTTATCGCTCTCCACTTCTGGTGGCCAGCGCCGATGGCGTGGGTACCAAGATCCGTGTTGCCATTGAGGCCAATCGTCACGACACCATAGGTCACTGTCTGGTGAACCACTGCACCAATGACATTCTCGTGCAGGGTGCTGTTCCGCTGTACTTCCTCGACTACGTGGCCTTCGGCAAGCTTGAGCCCGCAGTTGTAGAGGGTGTGGTGGCAGGCGTGGCCGCTGGCTGTCGTGAGAACCATTGTGCGCTTATTGGTGGCGAAACCGCAGAGATGCCAGGCCTGTACACGCCACCTGATTATGATTTGGCGGGCTTCATCACCGGCATAGTGGAAGAAGACCAGGTACCTGGCAGCACAAGAGTGCACGAGGGCGACACACTTGTGGCACTGGCCAGTAACGGGCTTCATACAAACGGCTACTCGCTGGCCAGACGCATCATATCTGAAAGGCTGAGGCTGGGTGTCCATGATCCCTTCCCCGGAGCCGACGGACAGAGTGTGGCTGATGTGTTGCTGCGCCTGCACAGATCATATCTCGATTGCCTTAAGCCCATGCTGTCTTCCGTCCATGCCATGGCGCATATCACAGGCGGAGGACTTCCCGGCAATCTCAACAGAGCATTGCCGCCGCACCTCAATGCGATCGTGGACACAAACACGTGGACCGTCCCCAATGTCTTCCGTGTATTGGCGGAAGCGGGGCAGGTTGCGCCGCTGGAGATGTTCCGGGCGTTCAACATGGGGGTGGGTATGGTGGTGATAGTGTCAGGAGAACAGTCCTCCGATCTGCTCAGCCGGGCAGAGGCCTGTGGCATTGAGGCCTGGGAGCTGGGGCACGTAGCCAAGGGAGAGGGCAGGGTGCGACTCACCGGGATTGACGCGTGAGCTCGGCGCTCAAAGCTCGAGCGCTGCGGCTTGCAGTGGCAGTCGCCGCCATTGGTTGCCTCAGCTTTCCCGTGGCTGGAGAGGCGCAGAATACCACTCTGAGCAACTGTACACTGGAGGCTCAGTACGGATCAGCCACGGACGTATGTCAGAAAGGTCGCGACATATTCGCCTTCATCGCCCCCCAACTTGGAGTGGCGCTTTCTTCGGGCAATCCGATCCTGGGTGAGGGTGGCACGCTCGGGGGCTGGGGGCATCGCGCACTAAGCGTCAGGCTGGCCGCCGCTGAGGGCTATCTGCCGCGCACATCCGTGCCACTAAGTCTCGACCAGGGCATTGGCAGCAGCGTTGATGATTTTGGCGCCGACCGCACTTTTATACCTATTCCAACTGCTGACCTGGCCATTGGCCTGTTCCCGGGAATTCCGGCCGGTCTTACCAACATAGGCGGAGTTGATGCCCTGGTGGGTGTCACCTGGATTCCCAATGTTGAATCCGGTGCCTTCTCGCTCAAAGCGGCCTCCGCATCTGCTGCGCTTTCCTACGGTGTGCGGGTTGGCCTGCTGCAGGAGTCGTCCTTTGTCCCCGGTGTGAGCGTGAGTGTGCTGCGCAGAAAGACACCCGGTCAGAACATGAGCTACATGCGAAACGACGACACACTGCAGGTGAACAACATCCTGGTGAAAACCGATACCTGGCGCGCTGTCATCAGCAAGCGAGTGGCATTTCTGGGGCTTGCCGCCGGAGTAGGGCGCGATGACATCGATGCATCGGCCAACGCGGCGGCGGTAATAAACGAGACAGTGCTGGGCCAGCCCCAGCGCGGCATGGTGAAGATGTCAGGACTCAAAACACAGGTAAGACGCAAGACTGCCTTTGCCAACGTATCGTTTGGAGTGTCCGCAATGCGTATAGTAGGCGAGTACGGCTGGTCCAGTGCGGGCGACCTGGAGCTCACGGTCAACAACTTTGGAAGCCGGAAGCCCAACGAAGGCTACCGCTACGGCTCACTCGGCCTGACAATGCGTTTCTGACCGGCCCGAAAGCAGCTCTCCCACCGCCGGGATATCCGATCACGGCAGGTTGAAAACATGATGTCCGATTCACCGGAAGTGCCAGAACTGCCGGAACAGCAATTCATGCAGCGTGCTATTGAGCTGGCCGAGCGCGGTGCCGGACAGGTTGCGCCCAATCCCAAAGTGGGCGCGGTGGTTGTGCGTGATGGGAGGGTGGTGGGGGAGGGCTGGCACCGCTCCTATGGCTCCGCTCACGCTGAGGTCGAGGCACTGGCTGCGGCCGGAGATGCTGCTCGTGGCGCCACGGTTTATGTGAGCCTTGAGCCCTGCAACCACCATGGCAAGACACCGCCCTGCACAGACGCGCTCATAACTGCGGGAGTGGCACGGGTGGTATTCGCCACACGGGACCCCAATCCGCGCGCCGCCGGCGGCATGGAAAAGCTCAGCGCCGCGGGCATTGTGGTTGAAGGCGGTCTCTGCGAGCGTGAGGCGCGCACGGCGAATGCGGCTTTCCTGCATTACGCCCGCAGTCTGGCTGTGCCCTCCGACCCGGCTTCTCTCCTCCCGTTTGTGGAGCTCAAACTGGCGGTTTCGGTGGACGGTGCCATTGCACCAGCCTCCCGCACGCGGTTGAGCCTTACGGGTGCCGGAGCGCAGGCTGCCGTCCACGCCATGCGTGCCGCGTCCGATGCAGTCGCGGTGGGGATAGGGACGGCGATTGCCGATGATCCCGCCCTTACGGTAAGGCTGGCACCGACACCGCGGGTGCCACCCAGGCGGGTGGTCTTCGACCATGCGGCACGGCTGCCACTCGACTCCGTACTCGTCCGTACGGCACATGAGCTGCCCGTGCTCATGGTGAGCGACGGGGCCGACCCTCAGGCTGTGGCCGCCCGCGCCAGCTTTGGCGTTGTAAACGTGGATGCCAGCGACCTCAGGCAGGGGCTGGCCAGACTCAGGGAATTGGGCGTCAACCACCTCTTTGTTGAGGGCGGAGCGGGCCTCGCCTCCGCGCTTCTGGCAGACGGACTGGTTCACCATCTGATTATCTTTCAGGCTCCGGTCATTCTGGGAGCGGATGCACTGCCCGCTTTTGCCTCGCTTCCTGTATTTGACTCCGGCGGTCCGCTCCGGCTTAAGGTGCTCGAGCGTCGTACTTTCGGAGATGACCTGATGACACGCTACGCTGTTTCTGGAGACTGACTCACAAATGTTCACCGGGCTCGTTGAAGACGTCGGCATTATCGAACGCGCAATCAGCACGCCCCAGGGACGCGAGTTGCGTATCTCCACGCGTTTTCGGGATCTCGTTGACGGTGAGAGCATCGCTGTCAACGGAGCCTGTCTCACTGTTTCTGATCACTCAGAGCCGGGAGACGCAAACGGCTGGTTCACCGTGGCCGCAGTTGAAACAACTCTGGGTCGCACCACGATCGGTGAGTGGCAGGCGGGACACCGGGTCAATCTTGAGCGCGCCATGCGCCTCGGTGACAGACTGGGTGGGCATCTGGTTCTGGGCCATGTGGATGCGGTCGGCTATGTACTTGAGACGGCCATATCCGGTGACGCCTGGCTGATAGGTCTTGAACTGCCACCTGAGCTCAGACCGCTCACGGTCGACAAGGGCTCCATAACAGTTGACGGCGTGAGCCTCACGGTGAACGCGCTCCATCAGAGCGGAGTGCAGTTGTCGATCATCGACTATACCAGAAGGCACACAACACTGGGTCGGCTGGTCGCCGGCGACCGCGTGCACGTGGAAGCGGATGTGCTCGCAAAGCACGTCGAGCGATTGCTGGCCTCGCATCCCGCCATGCAATCCTCACGTTCCATCTGTTCAGAACCAACGCAACGGGCTGTATCATCACATTCCATCTGTTCAGAATCAGGGCAACCGACCGCATCATCTGCGCGTGCAACAGAATCCGCGCCATTAACAGATGTCATCAATCGATGATGGCTTAACATCACAGGTCACAACGAGCCATGTTGAAGTCTTCGCAGGACAAAAATAGTACAACCGCAGAAACAGCCGATGATGCACACGAAACCGGTCCGGTTTTTGGAACCGTGGAGCAGGCACTGGCCGACATTGCTGCGGGCAAGTTCATAGTTGTCGCGGATGATGAGGATCGTGAGAACGAGGGCGATCTCATCTGCGCTGCGCAGTTCGTGACGCCTGAAATGGTCAACTTCATGCTTGAAGCCAAGGGCATGATCTGTCTGGCCATGACCAACGCTACAGCCGACCGGCTGGAGCTTGATATGCAGGTTGAGAAAAACACCGAGGCCATGTCCACGGCATTCACGGTGAGCATAGATGCTGCCGCCAGGTACGGTGTCACAACCGGCATTTCGGCCTCTGATCGCGCCACCACAATTCGTGTGGCCGCAGATCCCGGATCCACACGTGCCGACCTGCGCGTGCCGGGGCACATACACCCCCTGCGCGCCCGCAACGGTGGGGTTCTTCAGAGAGTGGGGCACACCGAGGCAGCGGTGGATCTTGCGAGACTGGCCGGCTGCGAACCGATAAGCGTGATCTGTGAAATACTGAATCGCGACGGTACCACGTCACGTCGGCCGCAGCTCGAAGTTTTTGCCCGTGATCACGGGCTCACTTTCATCACCATTGCGCAACTCGTTGCGTACAGGCTCAAGAACGAGCGGCTGGTGCACAGGGTGGCCGCGGCCAGACTGCCCACCGAATATGGTGAGTGGCGTATTTACGGCTATCGCAACGATGTTGACCAACGTGAACATGTGGCTCTGGTTTTCGGTGATATCAGCGCCACTGAGGATACGCTTGTTCGCATCCACTCCAAGTGCCTCACAGGTGATGTGTTTCACTCCCGGCGCTGCGATTGCGGCTGGCAGCTTGACGCCGCGATGTCCATGATCGAGAAAGCGGGTAAGGGAGTCGTGGTTTACCTGGATCAGGAAGGTCGGGGAATAGGACTTCTCAACAAGCTCAAGGCCTACGAGCTGCAGGACCACGGTGCTGATACCGTAGAGGCCAACGAGCGTCTGGGGTTCAAGGCAGACCTGCGCAATTACGGAATCGGTGCGCAGATTCTGCTTGATCTGGGCGTGCACTCAATACGGGTCATGACCAATAATCCGCGCAAGCTGGTGGGTCTCGATGGCTACGGATTGGAGCTTGCCGGTCGGGTACGTCTCGAAGCGCCATCAACCGAAGAAAACGCAACCTATCTTGCCACCAAGCGCACCAAGCTTGGACACCTTTTTGCCGTTTGAGAGGCACGTGCCGGAATTCAGTGGAGAACCACGCGGTGAAGGACGACGAATCGCGATAGTGGTGAGTCGCTTCAATGAGGGTATCACAAGCCAGCTTGCCGAGGGAGCCGTAAATACCCTGGTCGAGAACGGTACCTTGTTCGACGACATTGATGTTTTGTGGGTACCCGGAGCCTGGGAGATTCCCGTGGCGGTGCGCCGCGCACTCAGCAGCGAGCGCTACGACGCTGTGGTTGCACTGGGCGCCGTGATACGCGGAGAGACGCCGCATTTTGATATCGTTGCGGGCGAGGCCAGCCGCGGAATCATGGAGGCCTCGCGCGACTTTGACGTGCCGGTAACCATGGGCATCCTCACCACCGATTCAATGGAACAGGCTGAGGCTCGCTCCGGTGGTGAACATGGCAACAAGGGCGTGGACGCCGCACTGGCAGCGCTTGAGGTTCTGGACCTGTTTGACCGTGCACTTTCATTGCCGGGCTTCGATGAGGATGCCGGTTGATGAATGAACTCCGGGACGACGCCTTCTGGGACACCCCGCTTCAGGAGCCGCTTGCTCCACGTCGCGCTGCCTCGGCGCGCCGCAAACTTGCCCCCCAGGGGGAGCGTACTGAAACACGCGGTCGCGCACGCGCATTGCAGGCCCTTTACGCTGCAGACCTGCGCGGCATGGCAGACCTCCGCCGTATAGCGATCACTGTTTTCGACGACCTTGCCGTGGCTCCCGATGAACGCGACTTCGCAACGCGCATCATCGCAACCGTAAACGAATACGGGGAGACAATGGATAGGGAGCTTGCCTCTGTCACGGAGAACTGGCGGTTCAATCGACTTGGAGCAATAGAGCGAAGTGTATTGCGACTTGCTGCCGCCGAACTCTCCCGCGGCGAGACACCGGTGAAGGTGGTGATACAGGAAGCAGTGCGTCTGGCCGAACGTTACGGCACCGAGCGTTCAGCACGATTCATCAATGGTGTACTGGACGCACACGCACGCAAGCTTGGCCGCCTGTGAGCAGCGAGAGCGCTCATCAATCATCTCCCTCGCTGCGCATTTGCCTGGTCAACTGGCAGTGCCGTGAAAACCCCATGTCCGGCGGTGCAGAGATTCATCTGCATGAGATCTTTGGCCGCCTGGCATCGCGCGGGCATGAGGTGGTGCTTCTCTGCGGTGGCTGGCCTGGCTGTCCGCCCTATGCCACACTCGATGGAATAGAAGTGCATAGGGTGGGCACCCGTCAGACATTCCCGTTCCTGGCGCGCCGCTACTGGCACAAGGTTCTCGAAAGGCGACACTTCGACGTGCTCGTTGAAGACATAAACAAAGTCCCCCTTTTCACGCCGCACTGGAAACCAGCCAGACTGGTGGCTTTGGTACCACATCTTTTTGGTGCCACGGCTTTCAGAGAGCTCAATCCCGTTCTGGCAGCAGCCGTTTGGCTGGCTGAACGACCGCTGCCGTGGTTCTACAGCGGATACGCTTTCGAAGCGATTTCTGATAGCACCCGCGACGATCTCGTAACGAGAGGCATAAGACGCGATCTGGTGAGGGTGATTTTCCCGGGCATAGACAGCGATCACTACACCCCCGACCCACAGATGCGTGCTCCCAGGCCTTTGTTTGCCTACCTTGGCAGACTCAAGAAGTACAAGGGCGTGGACATAGTGATCAGGGCTTTTGCAGCCAGCAAAGTGGATGCTGCAACTCTCGAAATTGCCGGAGCTGGTGAGTATCGCGGTGCGCTTGAGCGTCTGGCCGCAAGCCTTGGCGTGGCCGATCGCGTAACTTTTCTTGGTCGGATAGACGAAGAACAAAAGAGTGCGCTGTTGCGTCGGGCATGGGCCACCCTTTTTGCGTCTCCCAAGGAGGGTTGGGGAATTACCAATCTCGAGGCGGCTGCGAGCGGGACACCTGTAATTGCGTCTGACTCTCCGGGGATTCGTGAATCCGTGCGCAACGGTACAACGGGCTTTCTCGTTGCGCACGGTGATGTGGAGGCCATGGCTCAAGCCATGCGCAGACTGAGCGCCAGCCCGGAACTTGTGAGCACATTGGGCGTGGCTGCACGCTCTTTTGCTGCGGGATTCACCTGGGAGAGCGCAGCCAGTCAGACCGAGGCCCACTTGCGCGAAGTAATCGGAAGCGGGAGCGGTCATTGATGCCCGGTCCTCTGAATCTTTTCATGGGAGAACCCGTCAAGTGAGCCGACGTTTGACAGTGGGTATCCTTTTCGAGCGCCTGCAGGAGGCCCTGGAACTGGAGCTTCTGGGAGCTTCTGAAGGGATGGATCGGGAGCTGACGAGCCCGGAGGCATCCAGTCCGGGACTCGTACTTGCCGGATATGTGAACCGTTTTCCCTATCAACGCATCCAGGTGTTTGGCGAAACGGAAATCACCTATCTGCGCTCTCTGCCCGACGAAGTACGCGGGCGCCATCTGGCGGAATTCTTCAATTTTCCCGTGCCCTGCGCTTTTGTAACCAAGGGGCTCGAACCGCCGGAGCCACTGCTGTCGCTGGCTGAGGCGGCCGGAGTTCCCGTAATTCGCTCCCGTCTCAAGACGGCCGAGTTTTACCACGTAATCAAGCCCTTTCTGGCCGACCAGTTTGCGCCCACAACCACTCTGCACGGCTCGCTGGCAGACGTATTCGGTGTTGGGCTTTTTCTTAGTGGCCGCAGCGGGATCGGAAAGTCGGAGTGCGTACTCGATCTCGTTGAGCGTGGTCATCGTCTGGTGGCCGACGATCTGGTGTTCGTGTCGCGTCGCGGCAACGATGTGCTTATTGGGCGTGGCCATGAATTGCAGCGCCATTTCATGGAAATTCGTGGTGTCGGCCTGATTGATGTGCCCGCCATTTTCGGCATTCACGCGGTGCGCCACCAAAAACGTCTGGAAGTAATGGTGGTTCTGGAAGAGTGGAACGGTGAAACTCAGGTGGAGCGCACGGGCCTTGATGTTCAGACGGTGGACGTGCTGGGGGTCAAGATCCCCAGAATAACCGTTAATCTGAATCCGGGGAAAAACATCACGGTTATAGCCGAGGTAATCGCCATGAACCATCTGCTGCGATATTATCGCGGATATGACACTGCGGCTGCCTTCAATGAGCAGCTCATCAACAGTATGCGGCGCAAATCGGACCTGCAGCGCTATCTGCAGGAAGACGAAGAGTAGCTGGAGGCTTGACAGGTATGGACAGGACAACTGTGCGCGCCGTGGTGGCGGGTCACGGTACGTTTGCCGCGGGCATAGTGTCAGCGGTGGAGCAGATTACGGGCCGTGGCAACATCTTTGCCGCAGTGACCAGCATAGGGCTCACACCGGGCGATATTCAGTCGGCAATTGCTGCGGCAATGAGTGAGAGCGGTGCACGTGTTATTTTCACGGATCTGCCGGCGGGAAGTTGCACCATGGCTGCCCGTCGCATGTTGCGCGACCATCCGGGTGTTCTGCTCGTCACTGGAGTGAACCTTTCCGTGTTGCTCGATTTTGCCATGCAGGAGGACAGTGATCCTGTTGTCGGGGCCCACTCTGCCCTGGAGAGAGGCAAGGCGTCGATGATGACCTTCGGTGCCTGACCATGCCGATTGCACTCTTTCGCATTGACGACAGGCTCATTCACGGCCAGGTAGTGGTGGGCTGGGGGCAGCCCTTGGGCCTGAGCTACATCGTACTGGTAGACGACAACGTGGCAGAGAGTGACTGGGAGCAGGAACTCTACCGCATGGGTGTGCCGCCCGGTGTGACGGTGCATTTTGTGTCCGTGGCAGCCGCTGCGTCGGAGCTGGACCGTCTGGAGCAGGAGAGTGGAACCGGTATCCTGGTGGTTAGCGACATAGACAGCATGCGACGTCTTGTTGGCCTTGCCTCCGGACGCATAACCAGGGTCAATGTGGGTGGTGTGCACCACACCACTGGCCGGACGGGCAGATTGCGTTACGTGTATCTCACCGCTCAGGAAGAGGCCGCACTCAGGGAGATAGCTGCCGCGGGTGTAGAGGTGTCGGCACAGGACGTGCCTGCTTCAAAGCCGGTGCCGCTCAACGAGTTGCTGGCTTCAGTGCTGGGTGGCTGACAAATGGACTGGCTGATGCTGCACATGTGGCCCATCCCGGATCTTCTGGTGCTGGTGGTAATGGCCGGTGTGGCAGGGCTCGATGTGGTGAGTTTCCCGCAGGCAATGATTTCCCGGCCCATTGTGAGCGCCACTCTTGGCGGGACCTTTGTTGGCCAGCCTCTGGCCGGACTCACTTGCGGTGTGGCGCTGGAATGTCTGGCCCTTGAGGCTCTGCCCGTTGGAGCATCCCGGTACCCTGAGTGGGGCAGTGCATCAGTGGCAGCGGGTGCGCTGGCCGCCGGCCATGTCATCCCATCGGGCTTGCCGGAGGCGGGTCCCTTCGCGGTGGCGATCCTCGTGGCAATATTCGCGTCATGGCTGGGTGGGTTCACAATGGTGAAGCACCGCCAGTTCGTTGGGCGCTATGCCAGAGCGAAGCTGCCGGACCTGGCTGCCGGCAAACGCGATACCGTCATGAAGCTTCAGTTGATCGGCATGACCATGGACCTGCTCCGCGGGGCTTTTGTGGGGCTGGCTACCCTGCTGGTGGCAACTCCACTGGTGGAGCTTGTGGACCAGCACTGGACGCTTCGTGAAGATCTTTCCCGTGCGGTGGTGGTTACTCTGGTGGCGGCTGTTGCTGCCGCTGCGGCCTGGAAGGATTTTCATGCCTTCACAGGCACCCGTCGTCTCTTTCTCGTTTCTCTGGCGGTGGGAACGGGGGTGGTGCTGCTTGGAGCCTGAGGCGAGCAACCGCGAGGTGCCGCCGCTGGATGCACAACTGCACTCAGCGCTGCTGCTGCGCTCACTGGCCATCCAGGGCTCGTGGAATTACGAACTCATGGTGGGCAACGGCGTTGGCTTTTGCCTTGAACCCGCCCTGAGGCGCCTGCCGGGTGGCATTGATGGGCCCGCGTACCGCGAGGCTCTGGCCCGTGAGTCCGTGTACTTCAACGCCCACCCTTATCTCGCCTGCCTCGCTATTGGTGCTCTTGCAAGGGCAGAACTGGATCAGGAACCGGGAAGCCGCATTGAGCGTTTCCGTACTGCGCTCTGCGGCCCTCTGGGCAGTGTCGGTGATCGGGTTATCTGGGCCTCGTGGCTACCGGCCTGTTCGCTTCTTGCCATACTGTTCTTTGGATTCGGCTGGTCTGCACTGTGGGTGGTGTCCGGTTTCCTGATACTCTACAACCTGGGGCATCTGTGGCTGCGGGACTGGGCTCTGCGCTCGGGCTGGCGGTACGGTCTGCGCGTGGCAACGGCTCTCGCACATCCCGTCCTGCAGCACGGACCGCGTTATATGGGCCGTATCTCAGCTGTGGTTGGTGGCCTGGCTCTCCCGTTGGCGGTACATCGCGCTATCGGAGGGCAGCCGCCCCTCACGGCAATTCCTCTTGGAGTGGCCGTGGCTACACCCTTGATTGCTGTATTGCTGGTGCGCTTGCAGGGCCGCATGGAAGGCTGGCGCTTCGTCATGTGGGTGCTTGCTGCTTTTGTCCTCTACTCGGTGCTCATTGATGGCTGAACGCTCCGTCCAAATCGTCAACAAACACGGCTTGCACGCCCGTCCTGCTGCTGAAGTGGTGAAAGCCGCCTCACGGTTCAAGGCAGACATAACAATCAGTCGTGACGATCTCGAGGTGAACGGGAAGAGCATCATGGGAGTCATGATGCTGGCGGCTGAATTCGGTGCCGTCATCACCTTGCGGGCTACCGGACCCGACGCGGAAGAGGCACTCGATGTGCTGGCCGCGCTGGTGGCTTCGCGCTTCGGTGAGGCTTAGTGGAATCCGTTCTTCGCGGCATTCCGGCCTCGCCTGGAATAGTGGTGGGCCCCGTGCACCTCCTGCGTTGGGAGGTGCCCGAGGTCAGGCATCGCGTGATT
The DNA here is from genome assembly GCA_964636415.1 of uncultured Gemmatimonas sp. Classification (GTDB taxonomy): domain Bacteria; phylum Gemmatimonadota; class Gemmatimonadetes; order Gemmatimonadales; family Gemmatimonadaceae; genus Gemmatimonas. The sequence goes on from CAZWSJ010000007.1 coordinate 48,129, forward strand.
GAGAGCACTGAAGTTGAGGACGAAATCGAGCGCCTCAACGCAGCCATGGAACAGGGGCGTGACCGCCTGCGCACATTGCGTGCGCGCGCCGAAGCTCAGGCGGGAGTGGAAGAAGCACGCATCTTTGACGTGCAGTTGTCACTGCTCAACGATGCAGATCTCATTGGGCGTGTAACCACGCTCATACGCCAGAACATGGGTGCTGAGAAGGCCTTCGATCTGGTACTGCTTGAATTGAGGCAACACTTTGCGCGCCATTCAGCTCCCATGCTGCGCGAAAAAGTGGGTGATCTCATAGACGTGCACATCCGGGTGCTCTCCATCCTGCTCAGGCTGCCCGACCACGACCCTGTGGACGTGCCACGGGGTGCCAATGCGATCCTCGTAACACACGATCTCACGCCCTCGCTCACGTTGCAACTTGATCGGGAGTGCATAGCAGCAGTGGCCACTGAGGCGGGCACTACAACGGCACACGTGGCAATTCTCGCCCGCTCCATGGGTCTGCCAGCGGTTGTGGGAATCCGTGGCGCGTTGTCAGTTCTGGCCGGCGACGAGATGGCCATACTCGACGGCGCGGAAGGCACGCTCATCCTGCAGCCGTCCGCCGGCGAAATCGACCACGCGCGGCGCAGGATTGCCGAAGCTGAAGGTCAGGCACCGGCCATGCGCGAGCTGGCGCTGAGTGAGCCGGTAACAAGAGACGGAGTGCGTCTCGCCATCAGAGCCAATGTCGATGTGCCCGATGAGGCTGAAACCGCCGCAGAAAGCGGAGCCGAGGGCGTGGGGCTCATGCGCACAGAGTTTCTGGTGGTGGGTCGTGCCACCATGCCCGATGAAGAAGAGCAGTACAAGGCATACGCACGGGTTCTCAAAGCCTTTGACGGCAAACCTGTGGTGATACGTACCTTTGATGTGGGCGGCGACAAGCTGCCCGTGGGCGGTTTCCCCTCCGAAGCCAATCCGTTCCTGGGCTGGCGTGCCATACGCATGTGCCTCGATGAGCGGGACCTGTTTAAAGTGCAACTAAGGGCCCTGCTGCGGGCTGCAACTCAGGGCGATCTGCACATCATGCTGCCGCTCATTGTTACCGTCGATGAAGTGCGTGAAACACGCCAATTGATTGCAGAAGCAGTAGCAGAACTTGCAGCCCGTCGAGTGCCCTTCCGTGACGACGTACCTCTGGGTGCCATGGTGGAAACACCAGCCGCCGCAGTGGCCTGCGACACCTTGGTACGGGATGTGGACTTCTTCAGCATTGGCTCCAATGATCTGGTCCAGTACACGCTGGCGGTTGATCGTGGAAATGCCGCCATGGCACCGCGATTCACTCCGTTTCACCCGGCGATTCTGCGTCTCATGGCTCAGGTTCAGGCCACAGGCGCCTCGCACGCGGTGGATGTGAGTGTGTGCGGTGAAATGGCCTCGCATCCGCTGTCCGTCTTTGCACTGATAGGGTTGGGATTGCGTGAACTCAGCGTGTCACCGCGAGCTGTTGCCGATGTAAAGCGCATAATTCGCGGCGTGAGGGCCGAGGCAGCGGCAGAGGCGGTGCAGGCTGCGATGCAGGCAGGCACGGCGCGTGAAGCAGAAATACTCCTGCGGCGCCGGTTGCGCGCAGAACTCGAGCGCGAATAGCATTCCTCGTGGCCGGATCGTGTCAGACCGGCCTGTATTCACTTTCAATCGTGAGCTGATTGTGGCTGATCGTCATCTGTTTACATCGGAGTCTGTTACCGAAGGACACCCGGACAAGGTGGCCGACCAGATCTCCGATGCTGTATTGGACGCCATCCTTACCGCAGACTCCGAGGCCAGAGTGGCCTGCGAAACTCTGGTTACCACCGGATTGGCGGTCATAGCTGGCGAGATCACCACCAAGGTCTATGTACACCTCCCCGACATTGTAAGGCGCACAATAGAAAACATCGGCTATAACGATGCATCTCTGGGCTTCGACGCACAGACCTGCGCCGTGATCAGCACCATAGGCGCACAGTCGCGCGACATCGCACAGGGCGTGGATACCGGCGGCGCTGGCGATCAGGGCATGATGTTCGGTTATGCAACCGACGAGACGCCCGAACTCATGCCCATGCCCATTCAGTTGGCGCATGCGCTCACCAAGAGACTCGCCGATCTGCGCAAGGACGGTACGCTCCCATGGCTGCGACCCGACGGCAAGGCTCAGGTTTCAGTGGTTTATGAAAACGGCCAGCCCGTAACCGTCGACACCGTGGTCATATCCACCCAGCACAACGAAGAAATAAGCTATCGCAAGCTTCGGCGTGCAATTCTTGATGAAGTCATCTATGAGGTTATACCACCCGAGATGATAGGCCGTCGCCTGCGCACCCACATCAACCCCACGGGTCGTTTCGTGATTGGCGGCCCCAAGGGCGACGCCGGACTGACCGGCCGCAAGATTATTGTGGACACCTATGGAGGCATGGGCCGACATGGCGGTGGCGCATTCAGCGGCAAGGATCCGTCAAAGGTTGATCGCTCAGCCTGCTATGCTGCCCGTTGGGTTGCCAAGAACATCGTGGCCGCCAAACTCGCACGTCGCTGCGAAGTGCAGCTTGCCTACGCCATAGGCGTGCGTGAACCCGTGTCCATCTTCGTCCAGACATTTGGCACCGGTGCGGTACCCGACAGCATCATAGAGGACGCAGTCCGCGACGTATTCGACCTCACCCCTCGCGGCATCGCCTCGGCCCTCTCACTGCGCAAGCCTATCTATCAGGCCACGGCGGCCTATGGCCACTTCGGTCGCACTCCCGAAACCGTTGGTCGTGGGCGCAAGGCATTCACACGCTTCACCTGGGAACGCACCGATCGCGTGGTCGCGCTCAAACGCGCAATTCGCTGAGCCGTCTGGCTGGCTCACTGCCGCAGGTTGCCTCGGCAGGCCGCTTCGGCAGGTGGCTTCGGAAGGCCGTTTCGGCTGCATGAACCGGGTTAATCTCTCAGGCACCTTCCGGGGTATGATCCTGAAGGCATGAAGGATCTCTTCATGCCCTCGGCTCATTTGTTGCGCTACGTCGCCATTCCGCTCTCCTGTTATCCGGGGTGTCCATGGACCACGATTCTCCGCTGGTGGAAGTGACCGTGACCCGTATGGGACTGGATAGTGCCAGTACTGCATATGTCCTAATCCTCCGCGAGCGTGAGGGCAGCGGCATTCTCCCCATCTGGATCGGGAGGTCAGAGGCAGAATCCATTGCCATGCACATAAGCGGAATCTCACATCCGAGACCCATGACACACGACCTCTGCCGGATGCTCATTACCGGCCTGGGTTACACCCTGAAGCGCGTAAACATTACTCACGTGGTCCACAACACCTACCACGCCACACTTCAACTGCACGGCCCTGCCGGCCCCGTTGAGCTGGACGCCAGGCCCTCGGATGGCATCGCGGTCGCCCTCCGCTGTGAGGCACCCATCTACGCTGCGCGTGATCTGTTGAATGACATCGACGATGATGACACCTGGGATGAGTCGTCGCCACCAATGCCCACACCGCACTCCGCATCGGACGACTTAACCAAAGATGCAGCCGAAGATGAATTCGCCAGGCAACTCAAGGCCCACCTGGAACGACTCCGGCCGGAGGACTTTGGTAGGTTTAGGCCATGAAATTTCCTGCTGGTTTCCTGGCCCTGCTCGCAGCGCTGTTGCTCATCATGCCCCAAGACGGTTCTGCACAGACAGCTTCTTCTGCAGCACCACCAACACCGCCTTCAAGCACATCTTCGGCGTCAGATGCCGGAGGCCCGTTCCCGGATGCTCCCGCCCTGACAGCGCAGCCTCCTCTTGCGCCCGGAGTCCCGCGTACCGCAGACGGTCGGGTGCGGCGGCCAATCAGAGATCTGGCCACGGCCGATGACTCAAGCGGTACCGGCCCGGTACCCAACCAATGGGTGGTGCTGCACCGTGTGGGGAGTGATTCAGCAGGCCCCGTAGACTCGGTTCGCAGCGACAGAAACGGCAATTACCACATCCGCTACACACCGTGGGGAGTGGAAGATGCGCTGTATTTTGCGTCCAGCACCTGGGACGGAATCGCCTACTTCACGGCTCCACTCCGCGCCGCACATGACAGCGGTGATGCAACTGAAATCACCGTCTTTGATACCACCTCAAAAACCTTTCCGCTCAGCGTCAAGGGGCGGCACCTCATTGTGAGCAGGCCGGATTCAGCAGACTTCAGAACAGTGGTGGAAGTTTTTGAACTCTCCAATGACAGCTTGCTTGCTCTCGTTTCCGTAGACACCGTGGTACCCAGGCCCACCTGGTCGGTGGCGATCCCGGCCACCGCTCTGGACGTGCGAGTGAGTGAGGGTGAGATCTCACCCAATGCCTTCCTCGCTGCCGACGGAAGAGCATCGGTGTATTCGCCCATGGCACCCGGCCTCAAGCAGGTGGTGTTCACCTACCGTGTGCCAGACAGCAGTTTCCCGCTTACCATCCGCAGCGAAGAAGGTGCGGTGGTTTTCGAGATCCTGCTCGAAGAACCCCGCGGGAAGGTGAACGCAAAAGGCTTCACCGCAGTGGACCCGGTAAACCTGGAGGGCAGGAACTTTGCGCGCTTCCTCGCCCAGGACGTGGAACCCGGTTCACAGATCATCATAGAGCTGCCGTCAACCGCCACACCAGGACGCAATCTCTATATCGCCGGTCTGCTAATGCTGATCGGCATGCTCATGCTGCTGGTGCTCTCACGTTCCATGCAGCGACGCGTCAACAATGCCCGGGCCATGGAGGCAGCCGCCAGAGACGCATACGATCCCGATTATGCGGAGCTGCCTCTCTCCGATCGTATTGCGCAGGAAATCGTGGCGCTTGATGCGGTCTATGCAAGACATGATAATCCGTCCGAGGCAGTGACACAGGCCTACACGCAGCGACGCGCCGAGCTGCATTCTGCGCTCCGGGAGATGATAGGCGGGAATGAGGACAGGTAAATTGCGCAGCTTGCGCAAGCTCTCGGCTTTGCTCTCGCTTTGCGCGATTGGACTTACGTTGGCCTGCAGCTCAGAGCGCAATGAGTCGCGGGAACTGCGCAATACTGCCGCAGGCAACGCAGTCGCCGTGACTCCGGCTGACACAGACGACTTCGGAGTCCCACTGCCGCTTGACGCCAGTCATGCAACGCGCGTGGTATCACTCAATCCCGCTGCCACCGAAGCCATCTTTGCCATGGGCGCTGACAGCTTGCTGGTGGGCAGGTCCCGCTGGGATGAGTTCCCCCCAGGGGTGTCAGGAATAGAGGCGGTTGGTGACGGCATCCGCCCCAATATTGAGGCAGTGCTTGCAGTACGCCCCACCCTGGTAATCCTCTACGCCACACCCGACAACCGCTCTGCCGCTCAAGCATTCAGGCGCGCCGGCGCCCAAACCATGACTCTTCGCGTAGACCACATCGCTGACTTCTATCGCCTGGTTCAGCAAATTGGTGTTGCGCTCGGTGCGCAGGAGAGAGCGGCTCAAGTATCCGACAGCGTGCATTCTACAATTGAACGCGTCAAACGGCTGACCAATGCTCTGGTCGACAGGCCAACGGTTGTCTGGCCCGCATGGGAGTCACCGCCAATGGTTATTGGTGGTGGCAGTTATCTCGACGAATTACTCACGATAGCGGGTGCCCGCAATGTGTTTCATGATGACCCGAACCCATCGCCGTCGGTAAGCATAGAGGAAGTGGCCAGACGGGCGCCCGACATGGTTCTCGCGAGTGCTGCTGGCGCCGCTTCGATAAGACGCTCGCAGACATGGCGCGCTGTGCCGGCCGTGAGGTTGGGCCATGTGCTGACTGTCAACGACACACTCACGGGCCGACCATCCGTGGTAATGGGTATGGCAGCGGTACATCTGGCCACGCTTTTGCATCCGGAACTCGCAGATTCTCTGCGCTGAAAGCAGAATACGCTACAATGGCACAGGAAAGGGGTCAGTCCAGAGTATGGATTGCAGGCATGGCAGCTCTGGCTTGCATGATTGCTCTTGGGGTGATGGTGGGAGCCTTTCCGCTTTCGCTCTCCAGTGTCATTGACGCATTGCGAGGAGTGGGTGACCCGTCCATAGTGGCCATAGTGCGGGATCTTCGCCTGCCAAGGGTATTGCTTTCCGGCCTCGTGGGTGTGGGTCTCTCCATGAGTGGAGCTGCTCTGCAGGGCACCATGCGAAACCCGCTTGCGGAGCCCTATTTGCTTGGAGTCTCTGGCGGTGCCGCTGTTGGTGCGGTGCTCGCCATGTCATTGGGTGTCACTTCATCACTTCTCGTAACAACCTCAGCATTCGTGGGGGCAGGGCTCGCCACTATACTCGTTGCTGCATTGGCCCGGGTGGTGGGTGGTGGTACTGATACCAGACTGCTGCTCATGGCCGGCGTGGTGGTTGGAGCCTTTGCCAATGCCGCAATACTGGTGGCTCTGGCGGGCGCACCGCCGGATCGTTTGCGCGGTGCTCTCTGGTGGATGATGGGCTCGGCTGCCGAAGCCACATGGGATGGCGTTGGGCGCAGTTTCGTTGTTATTACCCTGCTTGGAGCCTGGCTGGTATGGCGCGCGCGCGAACTGGACGTATTGGCGCTGGGAACCGAACCAGCAGCAGCTCTGGGTGTGGACGTTGATCGTGCTGCGCGCAGGATTTTTCTTGTCGCATCATGGCTTGCTGCTGCAACCGTGGCTGCAGCCGGACTGGTGGGCTTCATTGGCCTTGTGGTGCCGAATCTTGCCCGCGCACTGGGTGCCCGTCAGCACCGGGGTATGCTGTTGATCTCCGCTCTTTACGGTGCCGTGCTCCTCATAGCCGCAGATATCGCCGCACGAACACTGCGTGCTCCAATAGAATTACCGCTTGGTGCAGTCACCGCATTGATCGGAGTTCCATTCTTCCTTATGCGGCTGCGCAGGCTTGTGGGTTGACCGGACGCATGACCATGTCCACCGCAAACAGAGACAGCGCTCAGGGCACGCTCAGCATACGGGCAGTGAGCGTTCGCTATGCCTCTCATGCCGGCAAGGCCCTGCAAGCGCCGCGTGCGCTCGACGAGGTTTCCTTTGATGTTCGGCCCGGCCTCATCACAGCACTCGTCGGACCCAACGGCAGTGGCAAGAGCAGCCTGGTGCGTGGCTTGCTGCGAAGAGTGCCCTTTGAAACAGGCTCCATAACACTGGATGGCACAAATGTGTTGACCTGGGACAATCTGACTCTGGCCAGACGTATTGCCGTGGTGCCTCAGCGCGAGGAGTCCATACTGCCATTGGAGGTACGCGAGTTCGTGGCCCTTGGACGCTTTCCTCACAGAGGCGCATTTGCTTCACTTTCTCCCACAGACCACACAGTAATTGAACGCTCCATGCAGCGCGCCGGTGTTGTGGACTATGCAGAGAGACGCACCGATACACTCTCGGGAGGCGAGTGGCAGCGTGCGCGCATAGCCCGCGCGCTCGCACAGGACGCCGCTGTGCTGGTTCTTGATGAACCCACCACATTTCTTGATGTGGCACACGAGATGGCGGTGTTCGAGCTTCTGGATACACTGGCACACGAGGGGCGCACCGTGCTGCTTGTGAGCCACCAGCTCAATCTCGTGGCGCGTTTCGCGGGGATGATGGTGCTGCTCGATCACGGGCGGGTTGCCGCTTCAGGCAGTGTGGACGAGGTAATGCGAGGCGATGTGCTGGAAGGTGTATACCGCTGGCCTTTGGTGGTCACACGCGATCCTGCCGTTGGTGCGCCGGCGCTTCTGCCGCTTCGCATGGGCAGGAAGTAAAGAGCAGAAGGGCGGGGCAGATGGAACTGGTAACGCAGGCGCTCGTACTGCATGCTGCTGATTATCTGGAATCGAGTCGCATACTGCGCATGCTCACGCGCGATGCCGGCATGCAGTCTGCAGTGGCGCGGGGAGCTCGCAGCTCTCGCAAACGCTTCGGCGCGGCGTTGGGCCTCTTTGCAGGAGGGCAGGCTGTGCTGCAGATGAAGCCCGGCCGGGACCTTCACACACTCAGTTCGTTTGACGTGACTGATGCGCATACCGATCTCGCGCTTGATCTTGATCGATTCGCAGCCGCCAGTGCTGTTGCGGAGCTGGTACAACGCCTCGTGGTGGACGATGTTGCTGACGTGGCGGCAGACATTTTTGATGGCGTTGCAGCGGGTCTCAGGCTCCTGGGTGCAGCAAGCGGCAGTGAGATAGTACCAACAACACTGGGCCTTCTCTGGCGACTTGTATCCACCGTGGGTTTCAGGCCTGAGCTTGACAATTGTGTGGAATGCCACAGCCCGGTTCCGAAAGATGCCGATCTGCGGTTTCACGCCATGGCGGGTGGTATCATATGCAGCAACTGCGCCTCCCGTATTCCTGGCGGCAGGCTTCTGCCGGCGTCTGCCCGTGCACAGTTGAGTGAGTGGCTTGCCGGCGGCTCTCCTGTTGTGGAGCCTATGATGGCCCGTGCTCATCAGCGCCTGCTTCGCGAGTACGTGATGGGTCACCTCGCCGAACGCAGGGCTCTCAGGGCCTACGAAGCATGGGAGACGGGAGCGTTGTGAGAAACTACTTTAAATAATGATTTATAAGTCGTTGTGGCAACGTCGTATGCAGTTTGAATGACGTCAATTTGAACATTCCGGTGTACAACAATCGAGCACAGGATGTTGCTTGACGCACGGTGCTGTGCGTCCTAGGTTCATGCAGGGCCCGGCGAGCGGGCTCTGAGGTAACCTTCAACGGAGAACTCCACTCAAAACCTGATTCGTCAGTTGGAGAAGCAACATGAAACGTTTGTGGGGGGCACTGGGTCTGGTGCTCGCTCTCGGCGTGTTCATGCCACGAGTCGCGGCGGGCCAGCAGCAAGACCCCAAGGTCCGTCGCAATGGTGCAACGCTCGGACAGAACTATCCGAATCCGTTCAATCCAGAGACTCGCATTCCGTTCAGTGTGGGAGAGGACGCGCCCACCTGTACCAATTCCTCCAGGCAGTATCGAGTGACCCTAAAGATCTTCAACGTTCTTGCCGGGTATGTCGCGACACCAGTTCTGCAGGGTGGTTCAAACGGAGTGGCCGGTGGTCAACCGCTGGAAAATCTGTCAATTCCATGTGGCGAGTACGTGGCCTATTGGAATGGCAAAATCCAAGCAACCGGACGGGAGGCCGCCTCAGCGATGTATCTCTATCGCCTAGAGGTGGATGGCGTGCCGCTGGTACGAAAAATGGTCATCATGAAGTGACCCCGAATCCATCGGGTGGCACTCAGACCCGCTTGACAAAGTAGAACGCCCCGGGTGAGCGGACCCGGGGCGTTCTGTTTTTTGGTCGCCAGGACCGCGTGGACCTTGAGGCATATCAGCGGAACTTGAGGTGCATTCCAGTGCGTGGAGCCTATGGCAGCCGCTCTGCTGAATTGACCTGAATCGGCCTGAGTCTCTCCTGATAACACGGCCATTGGATACAGCATTGCTGCACTATTGGCATGTTCCCGCGGTACAGTCATTGCCCCAGATAAGGACATGATCAATCCAGACCGCCTTACAGTCAAAAGTGGCGAAGCGCTTAACAGCGCCGTAGAACTCGCCCGGAAGGCCGGAAACCCGCTGGTTTTCGACCTGCACCTTCTCCTCGCTCTGCTTGGCCAGGATGAGGGAATCGTGGTGCCAGTGCTTCAGCGCGTGGGGGTCAATGTTGCCAGTCTCAGAGCCGGCGCTGAACAGGAAGCCGCCCACTATGCACGCCAGTCGGATGCACAACCAACGCTGAGCCGCGAGCTCTCGCAGGTGGTGGACGCCGCCGAGCGCGAGGCCGCGGCACTGGGTGATGAATACGTCTCCACAGAACACATGCTGCTCGCCCTGGCTGCCGCCAAAGGTACCGACAGCATGCGTCTGCTTGCAGCCGCCGGCGCCAGCCGCGAGGAACTGCTCGAAGCTCTCAAGCTCGTACGTGGCGCCCATAAGGTCACCGACCAGAGCCCGGAACAGCAGTATCAGGCCCTTCAGAAATACACTCGCGACCTCACTGAGTCTGCCCGTAAGGGCAAGCTCGATCCGGTGATCGGGCGCGACGAAGAGATCCGTCGCGTCATTCAGGTGCTTTCGCGCCGAACCAAGAACAACCCGGTGCTCATTGGCGAGCCGGGCGTGGGTAAGACGGCAATTGCCGAAGGCCTCGCTCAGCGTATTGTGAGTGGCGACGTGCCTGAGGGACTGCGCAACAAGCGACTGGTTTCGCTCGACATGGGTGCACTCATCGCCGGAGCCAAGTTCCGTGGTGAGTTCGAGGAACGCCTCAAGGCCGTGCTCAAGGAAATCACCAGCGCTGAAGGTCTCTACATCGTCTTCATCGACGAGCTGCACACCATCGTTGGTGCCGGCAAGGCCGAGGGCAGCATGGACGCAGGCAACATGCTCAAGCCCATGCTTGCACGCGGCGAGCTGCGCGTGGTGGGTGCCACCACACTCGATGAGTACAGACAGCACATAGAGAAGGATGCCGCTCTGGAGCGTCGTTTCCAGCCGGTGTTCGTTGGTGAGCCAAGTGTTGAGAGCACCATAGCCATTCTGCGTGGCCTCAAGGAGCGCTATGAGGCTCATCACGGGGTGCGCATTACCGATGGTGCCGTGGTGGCCGCGGCAACGCTTTCAAATCGCTACATCGGAGATCGCTTCCTGCCCGACAAGGCCATCGACCTGATCGATGAGGCCGCATCACGCCTGCGCATTGAAATAGACTCTGTGCCGCAGGAGATAGACGAGGTTGAGCGCCGCATAGTGCAACTGGAAATCGAACGCGCGGCACTGCAGAAGGAGCACGACGCTGCTTCGGTTGAACGTCGTCAGAATCTTGAGCGCGAGCTTGCCGACAAGAAAGAACAGGTCTCTGGTATGCGCGCCCAGTGGCAGCAGGAGAAGGAGATCCTGGGTTCTGTGGGTCGCATCAAGCAGGAGATAGAGCAGGCCAGGTTCGAGGCTGAAAGAGCCACTCGTGCAGGCGACCTGAACAAGGCCGCCGAGATCACCTATGGCCGCGTGCCGCAGCTTGAGCGGCAGATGAAGCAGGCTGAGGAGCGTCTGGCCAGTGAAGACGGCAGACCGCAGTTCCTCAAGGAGGAGGTGGGGGCTGATGACGTGGCCGAGGTGGTGGCGCGCTGGACGGGCATTCCCGTAACCCGCATGCTCGAGTCCGAGCGCGAGCGTCTTGCGCACCTGGAAGAGGTACTCTCTACTCGGGTGGTTGGCCAGAAAGAGGCGGTGGAGGCGGTGTCGAATGCAGTGCGGCGCTCGCGTGCCGGCCTGCAGGACCCCAACAGGCCCATTGGCTCGTTCATCTTTCTCGGTCCCACGGGGGTGGGCAAAACGGAAACTGCGCGCGCGCTGGCGGAGTTTCTGTTTGATGACGAACACGCAATGGTGCGTATCGACATGTCAGAGTACATGGAGAAGCATGCCGTTGCACGTCTTATCGGTGCACCTCCGGGGTATGTGGGTTACGAGGAGGGCGGACAGCTGACCGAGGCGGTGCGCAGACGCCCTTACTCGGTGATTCTCTTTGATGAGATCGAAAAGGCCCACCCCGATGTCTTCAACATCCTGCTGCAACTGCTTGACGACGGTCGTCTCACCGATTCACAGGGACGCACCGTTGACTTCCGCAATGCTGTGGTAATCATGACTTCCAACGTGGGCTCCCAGCTTATTCTGGAACATGGTTTTGAAACGGGCACTGCGTGGAGCAAGGTGGAACAGGAGGTGCTTGCAGCCCTCAGGTCGGTCTTCAAGCCGGAGTTCCTGAATCGCATAGACGACGTGGTGGTGTTCCATCCGCTGGGGCGTGGGGAACTGGATCACATCGTGGACCTGCAGCTTGCAGGGCTGCGCAAGTTGCTGGCCGATCGCAAGCTCACTCTTGAACTGAGTGATGCTGCGCGACAGTACCTGGCGGATGCCGGATACGATCCTGTGTTTGGTGCCCGCCCGCTCAAGAGAGCTGTACAGCGCTTGCTGCAGAATCCGCTGGCACTGGCGGTGCTGGAAGGTCAGTTCAAGGAAGGAGACAGCATCTCTGCCGATCTCGCGGCCGATGGAAGCGGAATCATATTCTCACATGGCTCAGAGCAGTGAAGTCAGTGGGCAGACCTTGAGTACACTTCCTCCGGGAAAGTTTGTACTTGCGGCCATGGAAGCTGCACTTGGCGAGGCCAGGCTGGCCGCTCAAGCAGGTGAAGTGCCGGTGGGTGCGGTGCTCATGAACACTGCGAGCGGAGAGATTCTTCTCCGCTCGCAGAACCGCATGCGCCGTGATGGCAATGCCACTTCACACGCGGAACTTCTCGTGCTGCGTGAAGCCTCCGGGTTGTCAGGCGCAATTGATCCGGGTGAATGCACTCTTGTTGTAACTCTGGAGCCTTGCGCCATGTGTGCCGGCGCGATCGTGCTTTCAAGAGTGGGAAGGCTTGTGTTTGGAGCCTGGGACGACAAGGCCGGAATGTGCGGCAGTGTGGATGATATCGTGCGACATCCACGGCTCAATCACCGTCCCGAAGTGGCCGGTGGTGTCATGGCTGAGGAATCAGCCGGTCTCTTGCGAAAGTTCTTCAGAGAGCGACGCGACATCTGAGGTCATATAGCTGGAGTAGTGCCGGAGTTCGTCAGTACTGCCTGCTCCTGTCTATGGCCCAGCGGGGAATCTCGCCGTGCTCCAGTGATCCCAGACACTCCAGGAATCCCTCAGCTGCGCCTTTCGCAGTGGTCAGTCCCGATATGTGCGGGCTTATCATGACGCGGTCGTCCTTCCAGAGCGGCGAATCAGCGGGCAGCGGCTCCTTCTGAAATACATCCAGTGCCACCGCCTTGAGCCAACCCCTGTCGAGTGCCTCTGGAATGGCCGACTCGTCAACCACGCTGCCTCTCCCACAGTTGATGAAGCTCACGTTGTGGCACTGAGCCAGTACTTCGCGGCTTATCATGCCTCGGGTTTCCACGGTGTCGGGGACGCAGGTAATGAGCCAGTTGCAATGTCTTACAAGTTCCGGAAGCGAATCGGGGGTGTGCATTTCCGCGAAATGTTCGCTGCTGCTTACGCCACTGCGTGAAACTCCCACACACTCAATGTTAAGCGCGGCCAGCAGCTTTGCGATTCCTCTGCCTGTATCCCCCGCACCCACAAGCACCGCGCGGCTGCCAGCCACCTGACCAATCTCTCGTGGCAGCCAACGGCTCTGTTGCTGGTCCTGGTAGAGGGGCAGGATCTGCTGTTGCATGGCCAGGATGCGTGCAGCCACCCACTCAGCTATGGGAACTCCAAAGAGCTCGGGTGAGCGGGTCAGCAGTATGCTTTCATCCAGCGCTGGTTTGCCCAGCCAACCATCCACCCCGGCTCCGGAGCTGTGAACCCAGCGGACGCTACCCATGTCGTGCGCATGTGCCGGCCGCTTGAACCCTATCAGCACGTCCACGCCGTTCAGATCAATGTCTGCGAGCGACTCAGGCGAGCCGCCGCTTATATCGAGATCCGTCCGGCGCTGGCGCAGATAATCAACAATCTCCCGGTGGAGGATGTGGCTGACAACTATTCGACCGGGTTTGAAGGGCAGGCTGATGCTGTGGGTCATGTTCTTGAGGCTGAGGATCAAGAGAGGCAGTGTCTTAAGATATCCGGAGTATCAGAGCTGGCTGCAGCCGGGATCCATCCGGTGGTCATCCAGTAGCCATCCGGTAGCTATCCGGTAGGCAGATGGTGACTACCCGGTGCCGTAGGGTGTTACCGTTGCCGGTTTCGAGCGGGTTGGCGGCAGGGCCTTGATCGACCATGTGCGGATGGCTAACTATTCAGGCTGTCAGGCGACCGGGGCAGGCTGCCCGGGCTCCCAGGACAGGTGGCCGAGTGGTTGAAGGCACCGGTCTCGAAAACCGGCATACCAGCAATGGTATCGTGAGTTCGAATCTCACCCTGTCCGCTTGCCTAATCCTGTTGTGGATGCTCCCTGGATTCACACAGCGTGTGGCAGGTGCAGAGTTGTTCGGCATCGCCGCGCAATTCGCATGAGTTTTCCCGGTACTTGCTATAACTTCAGGGATGGGTGGCCGAGTGGTTTAAGGCGCACGCCTGGAAAGCGTGTGGGGGTCACAAGCCTCTCGCGAGTTCGAATCTCGCCCCATCCGTTATTTCTGTGACTTGATCCGAATTCGGATCATGATCAGACGTATTCGGACCTAATCAGATGCAATAAGATCGGCAAATGCCGAAGGAGATTCTGATGGCTGTAATCACGTTGCACGGCAATACGATACACACCTCCGGGAGCCTGCCCGCAGTGGGCAGCAAGGCACCCGAGGCCACACTCACTTCTCTGGGCCTCGAAGATACCGCTCTCTCTTCCATCTCGGGCAAGCGGGTCCTCAATATCTTCCCCAGCGTCGATACCGGTGTCTGCGCAACCAGTGTTCGCACTTTCAACAAGAAAGCCACAGAAAAGCCCGATGTAACGGTGCTCAATATCTCCATGGACCTGCCTTTCGCCCTCAAGCGCTTCTGTGGCGCCGAGGGCATAGACAAGGCCCTGTCCTTCTCAGCGTTTCGCAGTGACTTTGCTGTCAAGTATGGCCTTCGTATTACGGACGGACCCTTGGCAGGGCTGTGCTCACGCGTGGTTATAGTTCTGGATGAAGCCGGCAAGGTGCTCTACAGTGAACAGGTACCTGAAATCGGCACTGAGCCCAATTACGACGCTGCGCTGGCCGCTCTTAACTGAGCTTCAATAAAGCTTCACACAGCTTCGTTACAGCCTCATTACAGCCTCATTACAGCTTCAGCTCGCCCAAAGCGATGGCTTAACCACCATTGCATAAATGACAAACACGACAACACCGAAGGCTGGGACACCGAGTCCCAGCCATATTCGGTTCAAGAAATGAAACCGGGCCGGTAATTGAGCCCCCGATGCGAGGCAATCCGCGGTAATGCGGCGCAACTGCATCTGAATCCAGGCAGCCGGCAGCCACAGCCCCATTGCCACAAGGAAACCAACTCCACTAACCAGCACCCAGGGCGTGGTCCAGGCCAACCCGTAAGAGTGCACCAGATATGCCCCCGTGAGTGGTGAGACTATGCCGGATGGTATTGTGAACAGCCAGTCGGCGAGGACCACTTGTCGCTGTACCCATGCCACAACATGCATGTCGGGGCTCGCATCACCACGAAACTTCCAGAACGCACTCATGAGACCCGCACCGAAGAAAATCGTGGCGGAAAGCACATGTAGCGTCTTCACAAGCAGACTCACCGTCAGCATCGCCTCAAGACCTCAAAAGTGCCCACAAGGATGGGTATGTTTTTGGTCATCGGACCGAATGGATGCAGCCACAATAGGGGGTCCTGAGCACTCACCAGCAATGGCAAAATAACGAGCCCGGCAATCTGGGCCGCCAGCAAGGCCCTGAGACTCGAACCCTTGAGCACCAACGCCAGTATGCCGCTGGCCGCCTGGGCAGCGCCGAGAAACATCAGGAACGCCAATGGCGAAAAAGGCGCCAGCCCGCTGCGTGCAACCACCTCTACCTCTTCAGGTCGGATAAAGAGGAGCTTGGGGAAAACACCCTCCGTTATCCATACCACTGCCATTCCCGCCCGCAGAATCCACCACGTGCGAGTGCTCCATCCCTCTGATGCGAGTAGCCAGACTGTTACCACCACGGCCAGAAACGGCAGGTTCTTGCTGAGAACTCCAAACGGATGCACCAGTAGCGAGGGATCAAGAACTCCCAGTACCACTGTGAAGCAAACCACCGCCAGCACCTGCAGCAGCATTAGCCAGCGGCGCGGTGGCAGCGTCAGGATGAGCAGACCCAGAACCAGCTCCCCCGCGCAAGCCAGCCACATGAACAGATCGGGCAGGCCAAGCATGGAAAGCCATGTGTGACCAATTGATCGGTAATAGGGGTGAAGCACGCTCAACGCAGTAGCCAGCCATAGAAAGGCCGTGGCAGCCTTGAGCCGAAACACGCTGCGCGCATTGCTTGCCGCAAGGGAAGCCTGAGCGTTGGGAAGTGGTCCAATCACAAGCCATATCGTATACTCCGTATAGTCTCTTCGCCATTCCAGCCAGCCGGGTTGCCCGTATGCCTGCCTTCCATCCTTTGTCGCTCAAGATTCGCGCCATCCTGCTCGCGGCTCTTGCCATCACAACACCTGGCCCCGTGCTGCAGGCCCAGCAGCCGGCAGGGCGTGCCTACACGGTGGATGACAATCTCAATCTGCGCCTTCTGCGCATTGAAGACGTCTCTTCCGACGCACGTTGGATCGCCATAACGGTTCGTGTGCGCCGTGATGCACTCACCGTGGATTACGAACGCTACGGAGATCCCACCTACAACTCACCGTCGCTCGCGGAGTTTCGGCTCATTGATGCAAACACCGGTGAGAGCAAGGCCATATTGCCGGGCAAGGTGCAGGTGCGTGCCACACAGTTCAGTAAGGACGGAAGCAAGCTCGCGTTCTACCAGCTCAAGGGAGATGTGTGGGTGTTGAACGTGACCGACGTGGCCAGTAACCGTACCCGGGAAGTTTCATTGCGAGGCCCTAAACCAATCGCGTCCAACGCACCGCTGGTCTGGTCGCCCGACGGGAAGACCATAATTTCAGGTCTGCGCCCGGACGGTTGGGCCAAGGCTGCAAGAGACGGGTTCCTGAATCTCACGGAAGGCCCGATCGTGGTTCAGAACTCACTCGATCCGTTTCTCTCTTGGGACAGTCTCAGAAATCTTGGCAGCCAACAGATTCCGGCCCTGCTCAGCGTGGCAGATGGCAGCGTGCGTGAGATTCTGCCTGAAGGTCAGGTGAGCGGTCTTCAGTTCTCGGGCAATGGCTCCTATCTGGTTTACAATTCTGTGGAGCCGAAAAAAACCTCCTACAACAACAACTCCGGTACGGATTACGGCCTGTTCAAGCTGGCCCTTGCAGCGAGTGCCACGCCGGACACTCTGATGGCACCGGCCGAGCGTCGCATCACGGCACGCTGGAACAATGAAGCGACGGCATATGCGTACACTGAGCGTGGCAATGTTTTTGTAAGATGGCTCGACGCGGACAGCGCCAGGAATCTTACGGGCACCGCACAGCGGCCCTCGTCACAAGGCGGAGCGGGTGCAGATACCAGCCGCACATCCTACTCGCTCATGCGCTGGCGTCCCGATGGTACGGCGCTGCTGGTTGGCACACGGGATGGTTACCACCTGCTCGACGCCCGCAGCGGCGAAATGTCTCTTGTCTACAGGCTTGAGGCCGACACTGCCGCTAGACCCAATCGCAATCTGGTGGCCTGGAGCGATGACGGCCGCTATCTGTTTTTCTCCAAGTCAGCGAAGGACAAGTGGGCAAGGGGAATTGAACGTTATGACATCACTTCGCAACAGTCGGTTGATCTCGTAAACGACGCCAACCTTTATGCGAATTGGCGCGTTTCTGACGACGGCAAGCGCTTTGTGTTCGAACGTTCAGACGGTGATCGCCCCAACGAGGTATATGTGGCCGGTGCCGACCTGAGCGACGCACACGCCGTTACAAAACTCAATCCACAGCTTGATGAAGTCGCGCTCGCACGCTCCGAGCTGGTGCATTACAGAGACGCGGATGGCAAAACGCTGTACGGTGTGTTGTACTATCCCTACGGCTACGAGCCCGGCAAGAGGTACCCGTTGGTAGCCGAGGTTTACGAGGGCTACTTTGACAACGGTTTCAATGAGAACATGAACCTGTTGGCCGGACGTGGCTGGTTTGCGTTTCACCCTTCGGTGGAGTTCGAGACCGGCTATCCCGGCGAGGCGTGGGTAAAGGGCGTCACCGCTGCAATAAACAGTCTTGAGGACAGAGGCCTGGTGGACGGCAGCAAGCTTGGAATTGAAGGCACCAGCTACGGAGGCTATGCAACCAATCTGCTCATTACACAAACCGACAGATTCGCTGCCGCGGTGAACATATCCGGCAAGGTCAACATCATTTCCTTCCTCGGTGACAGCCCCAAGATCGGCACCCGTAATTACAGCGCTGCGGAGAATGGCCAGGACAGACTGGGCGCCACTCTTTGGGAGGCGCCAATGAAGTACATACAACACTCTGCCGTGATGTTCGCCGATCGCATCAAGACACCGCTGCTGATGCTCACTGGCAAACAGGACTACAATGTCCCGGACACCAACCAGCGGGAGATGTATTACGCTCTTCGCAGGCTGGGCAAGGAAGTGGTCTGGGTGCAGTATGCCGACGCTGGTCATGGTGCCGGCAGAAACGGCAGCGAGGCCGATTTCCGCGACCACTGGTCAAGGATGTTTGACTGGTTCGGAACGCGTTTCGGCAAGCCGACACAACCCAAGGCCGTGACCGGTGAGGGGCGCTGAGCAGCATGTTCGCCACTGCTCAGGCAAACGCCTTGCCCGATGAGTCTGAAGCCGGACACTCTCCGGAGCTCTTATGGGACCACGCTGCCGCATTAGGTGGTTTTGGATCACCGGGCGCATGGCTGGTTTTTGATTACGATGGAACCCTTGCACCGCTTGTGGCTGTTCGAGGGGCCGCAGAGATGCAGCAGTCCACGGCCCCGCTGTTTGCCAGGCTTTGCAGCCGATTTCGCTGTGCCGTGCTTTCCGGACGAGCCCGCGTGGATGTGGCTGCGCGCATGGGAGCGGCAAGACCGGCTGTTATCATTGGCAACCACGGAGCCGAAGACGATGATTTGCTGGAGTGGAGCAGGCCCGTAGAGGTGTTGCACGGCGAGGCTTTCAATAACAGCGCTGCAACTTCCGGCTCTGGCTTCAACGCAAACGAAACCCTCGTGCTCATTAGGCAGCTGCTGGACAGGCTCAGTGAAAACGCCAGCAGTCTGGATATCAGTGAAGGCGACATAGAGAACAAGCGTTTCTCTCTTTCCGTGCATTTCCCCCGTGCTGCCACAGTGGGAAGTCACGGCGACATAGTGCCGGAGGTACTGGCTCAAAAGAAGAGGGCCGTCGAGGATATCCTGCGCCCTTTTCTGCCACGCATTACAGTCATGACGGGGCGGCACGTGCTCAACATCGTGAGCACGAACGCACCCAACAAGGGTGACGCACTTCGCAAACTGGCTCGGCTTGCTTCGGCTGCACCGATCCTGTTCGTGGGTGATGATGTTACCGATGAAGACGGTTTCCGTGTGGGCCCGCCACTTGTAACCGGTGTACGAATCGGGTTCCTGGCACAGTCAGCCGCGTCATACTACGTGGAGGACCAGCCCGAAATCAACCGGCTGCTGGAGGCCCTGCTGAAAATCGACACTTGACTCTTGCCACGGCGGCACGCATGGACAGGCCGTGTCACCGGTGGTAGTTCAAGAGTAGATAAAAGTTTCCCGAAGCGTTGTAAGGCGAATTTCATGCTTCGGGTAATTCACTTGAAGGGAGGCAGAAAGTCATATGTCGTCTGAATCCGCGGAAGATCAGGGCCCCGATCTGGCTGCAGGTGTGCCACTCAGTGCCTTTGATGGCAGACCAATGCTGCGAGGCCATGTGGGGGAGGATTCGGTACTCCTTGCACGGGTTGGCAATGAGGTTCTGGCCGTTGGTGCAAGTTGCACGCATTACGGCGGACCGCTGGCAGAAGGCAACCTGGAAGGTGATACCGTACGCTGCCCATGGCATCATGCGTGTTTTTCATTGCGCACTGGCGAGGCAATCGAGGCACCGGCCTTCGATTCCCTGCCGTGCTGGCATGTGGAACGTGATGGCGACCGCGTGAGGGTGCTCGGCCGGAAGGCAGCAGGATCAGACCAACACCATGGCTCTCAAAAAGCCAGCCCCACACAGCCGGCGAATATCGTGATTGTGGGTGGTGGCGCTGCAGGTTTTGCCTGTGCAGAGATGCTCAGGCGACACGGCTATTCAGGCAAGCTCACCATGCTCAGTGATGACGAGAGTGCGCCGGTGGATCGACCCAATCTGTCCAAGGATTATCTCGCGGGTAACGCCCCCGAGGAGTGGATCCCGCTTCGGCCTGACGATTTCTATTCCGGGCAGAAAATCGATCTTCATCTTCACACCACTGTAGACCGCGTGGACGTTGCATCACGAAATGTGTTTACTGCAGACGGGCGCGTCTTCCCCTGGGACCGGCTTCTCCTCGCCACTGGCGCCGAGCCCATACGTTTGCCGATTCCGGGCAGCGAACAGGGGCACGTGCGCACACTGCGTTCACTGTCCGACACCCGCACGCTCATAGAGAAGGCGGGATCGGCAAGATCAGCGGTGGTTCTGGGGTCTGGATTCATAGGACTTGAGGTAGCCGCATCCTTGCGTGCCCGCGGTCTCGAAGTACATGTGGTGTCACTTGATGCAACTCCGCTCCAGGCTGTAATGGGATCGGAGGTGGGCGCCTACATTCGCTCATTGCATGAGGCTCATGGTGTGCACTTCCACATGGCCACGTCGATTGTTGAAATCGGCAAGTCAGATGTAACCCTTCGCGATGGCAGCAAGCTTCGCGCTGATATAGTTGTAATCGGCATCGGTGTGCGTCCGCGCACGCAGCTTGCCGCAGCGGCCGGTCTGTCGGTGGACAGGGGCGTGCTGGTGAACGATCATCTTGAAACCAGCGTGGCCGGTGTTTACGCAGCCGGGGACATTGCACGCTGGCATGCATCCGGCTCAGATGAAACGCATCGCATAGAGCACTGGGTGGTGGCGGAGCGACAGGGCCAGGTTGTGGCTGAGAACATGCTGGGTGGCTCCGTGAGCTACAACGATGCACCATTTTTCTGGAGCGCTCACTACGATACAACGATTCGCTATGCCGGCATTGGCATGGGCTGGGACGACGCCAGGATTGTGGGCGACCTGAATGCGGGTAACTGCGAGGTGCAGTATCTGCGCAAGGGAAAGATGATCGCGGTTGCAACAATAGGTCGTGACGCGAGAGCCCTGGAATTTGCCTCCGAGTGGGCGGCGGCTTGAGGAGCGAGCTTGCCACTTCCGTTCTTCACAATAGGGCACAGCACGCGAACGATAGAGGAGTTCGCTGCGGTACTGGAACCTGCGGGTGTCACACTTGTGGCAGACATCCGTACGGTTCCGCGTTCGCGTACAAATCCGCAGTACAACGCCGACGTTCTGGCTGACAATCTTGCCCCCTGGGCTATCTCCTATGTGCGGATCGAGGCTCTGGGGGGATTGCGGGCGCGTTCGCGTACAATCGCACCTGAACGTAACGGCTTCTGGCGGAACACGAGCTTTCACAATTATGCCGATTACGCACTGAGCGAAGAGTTCGAGAGCGGGCTGGCGCAGTTGCTGGCCATGGGTCGTGAGCAACGAACTGTCATCATGTGCGCGGAAGCGGTTTGGTGGCGCTGCCACAGGAGGATAGTGGCCGACTACCTGCTTGCCCGAGGCGAGCAGGTTTTCCATCTCATTGAAGCAGGGAACCTGGACGCTGCAAGTCTTACATCCGGAGCTGTGGTAAACGTCACCTCGGGGCAGGTCACTTACCCGGATGCTTCCAAAGAGGTATCTAATGTGAAAGAGCCGGATGCAGGCTCAAGAGCCCGCGTCCGGAAGCCAACGACACGAACCAAAGGGGAGCACTGAGTACTGGTTGTTCCCCACACCGTGGAGAGTGCCTATGCTGGTGGTATTTGTGGCTCCTATGTTTTCACCCGCCGCGACACAGATGATCGAGGCGGCTCTTGCTGTGCCTCAGGTCCGCCTAGCGGTGGTATGTCAGCAGCCACTTGATGCTCTTGTGTCGAGGCTGTCGCGGCAACTGGTCGGCCATTGGCAGGTAGATGACATAGCGGACGCCGTGCAGTTGGAGTGGGCAGTTCAGTCGCTCTGGGAGCGCCACGGTCCGGTGGACCGTTGCTTTGGTGCTTATGAGCAATTGCAGTATCCCCTGGCTTTGGTGCGTGAACGACTGGGCATTCCTGGCCTGTCCAGCAACGCCGCACTCTTGTTTCGCGACAAGGCCAAAATGAAAGACGAACTCCGCGCCGCCGGATTGCCCGTTGCAAGGCACGCACTCCTCTCTTCCATGGCAGACGCACGTCGGTTTGCGGCTGAAGTGGGTTTCCCTCTCGTCGTCAAGCCGCCTGCCGGTGCCGGAGCCCTGGCAACAGCTCGTGCAAACGATATTGCGGAACTCGAGTCGCTCTTGGTGCAACACGATGCCAACAACTACAGGCCCGTGCTGGCGGAAGAGTTTTTGCAGGGCATTGAACACTCACTGGAAACGGTATCCATCTACGGACAGGCCGTGTGGCATTCAATTACCCGTTATGCGCCCACCCCACTTGAGGTACTTGAGAATCCATGGATTCAGTGGACGGTGCTCCTGCCGCGTGAGGTTGATGCTGCAGAGTACGACGACATACGGGATATCGGAGCACGAGCCCTGACCACCTTGGGAATGACCACGGGTGTTACACACTGCGAGTGGTTTCGACGAGTTGACGGGAGTGTTGCCATTTCGGAAATTGCCGCGCGCCCACCCGGTGCCCACATGACCACAATGATGTCGCGTGCCGGTGACTACGATTTCGTGCAGGCGTGGGCGCATCTGCTCATTCACGGTTCGTTCACGCCGCCCGAGCGAAAGTATGCCGTGGGTACCGCCTATCTTCGCGGGCAGGGGCGGGGCCGAGTGACACGGGTGGAGGGAGTGGACACCATTCAGCGTGAACTGGGCTCCATGATCTGCGATGCGCAGATACCGGAACCGGGCCAGTACCCTACGGGAAGTTATGAGGGTGAAGGTTTTATTATGGTGCGCCACGAGGATACTTCCGTGGTCCAGAGCGCTGTTATGCGAATAGTGTCCAATGTGCGCGTTCACCTTGCCTGAGCTGGCCATTACTCTCTTCCGGAGCCCCTACCATGTCGAAGACAGTTCTGATGTTGACGCCGGGCTATCCCGGTGAAATGCCTTACTTCGCACGCGGCCTTGCGGAGCACGGGGCAGCCGTGCTCGGCGTTGCGAACGGCCCCGCCCACGAGCTGCCGGACCTCACGCGGCAGGTGTTGAGCGGCTATCTGCACGTTCATGACCTGTTCAGTGACACCGATTCCGCCATCGCGCAGATTCGCCGCTGGCTTGGCAAACGTCATGTGGACCGCGTGTGCTGTCTATGGGAGCCTGGAGTGGAACTGGCGGCGCAGATTCGTGAGGCCTTTGGTGTGCCCGGACAATCGTACGAACAGGCGCAGCGCTTTCGCAACAAGGACCTCATGAAGCAGGCGCTGGCAGCCGGCGGGGTGAGGGTGCCATTGCATGAGGTTGCGCACAGTACAGCAGAGGTACGCCGGGCCGCAGAAAAGATCGGCTACCCACTCATCATCAAGCCGCTCGCCGGTGCTGGCTCGCAGGATACCTTCCGCTGCGACTCAGAGCGGGATGTGACGGCTGCCATAGGTCAGCTCGGTCACATCGACGTGGTGGATGTTGAGGAGTTTATTGACGGAGAAGAGTTCACCTTTGATACGATATGCGCCAATGGTGATATCAAGTATTTCCACATCGGCTATTATCGCCCACGTCCGCTTATTGCACGTACCAACGAGTGGATTTCACCGCAAACGCTCAGCTATCGTCATGTTGATGATCCATGGGTGAGTGGTGGCCGTGCCATGGGTGAGCAAGTGATCAAGGTGCTGGAGTACGACACCGGTTTCACTCACATGGAGTGGTACCGCAAGTCAGACGGTGAAGTGGTGTTTGGTGAGATAGCGGCCCGTCCACCTGGTGCGCGTACTGTTGACCTCATGAACTTTGCAAGTGACGCTGATCTCTTCAAAGGCTGGGCCGAAGCCGAACTGACAGGCAGTTTTTCACCTGAGATCGAGCGCAAGTATAACGCTGCCTGTATTACCAAGCGTGCCATGGGTCAGGGGCGCATCACGCGCATCGAGGGCCTGGATCGCGTGAAAGCCCATTGCGGTGATGCAATACAGGCTATCGATCTCCTGCCGGTTGGCGCGGAGCGGCGCAATTGGAAAAATACGCTGCTCTCAGATGGCTACATCAGCCTGCGGCATCCGGATTGGGAAACCACCAAGGCGTTGGCGGATTTTGTGGGTACGGATCTGCATTTGTACGCCAGTTGAGCTGGCTTCTGCTCGCGTGCTGTAGAGCACAGGAATGAGCTCTGCGGGCCTGTGTCTACTGTAGCAGGCCCGCATCAAGTGAGGATGTGATCCCACAGGAACTTGTTGCACTTTTGTCTACTGATGAGGTCGCTTGAGGCTGCTTCAGAGGGGAATATCTGTGCTCGAAAGCAATGGAGTTTCGGCACGAGGTTTGCCTTTGCTTAGTGCAGTAACCGGCCAGACGGCTGGTAGAGCGGTCCCCCCAGCCCCTCAGCAGAATGTCCCGAATCATCGAAGAACCATCGGTCGACCCCATCCGCGGCTACTTCTCCCAGCTCTGCGTCATGCTCACGGGAATAGCAACCGGCGTGGTTCATCCACCAATAGAGGAACGGTCATGGTCACCCAACTTCCAGATGGGAAGACGCGACGGCTACCATGTGGTGGTGGCGCATCTGGCCGCGAGCAGTACGCTGCGTGAGGCCGCAGAAAAGTGTCTGGCGTTCGGCAACGGTGTGGCTGAACGTGCCAATACCCATCCCTACGGCCCCGACTGGTCCGAAGGTTTTGCCAAGGCAACCTTCGACGCTGCAAGCGAGATTGCCATGTATGCAGCCTCTGGATTCTTACCCTCGGTAGACCGGGCCCGCCTCAGGGCAGCCCGCACTGCCGCCCGCCATCTTTCGCCTCTGCATGGCCTGTTCACTCAGAAACCGCCCCAGTCGTCCCCGTCGACCCAGTCGAGTGAAGGTCAAAGACCCAGGGAATGGTGATTCCAGGCCTCACATTCCTTCATTTCAGGGCTCGCGAAAACTCGCGAGCCCTTTTTGCATCGCGTCGCCTATATTGCCAGCCATGCCCAGAAAACCAACCGTGGTAATGGACGCTCGCGCACTCGAGCGCTGCCTCAAACGAATGGCAGACCAGATTCTGGAACTCAATGCCGGTACCGAAGACCTCATACTGGTCGGTATACAGCGGCGGGGAGTGCCGCTCGCGCAGCGCCTTGTCCAGATCATAGCCAGGCAGGAAGGAGTTGAGGTGCCCGGAGGCGCACTCGACATAACGCTGTACCGGGACGACCTCCAGACGGTGGGGCCGCGACCGGTGGTGGGCGCCACATCGCTGCCCTGGGCGCTCGATGGCAAACGCGTGGTGATTGTTGACGACGTGCTCTACACGGGCCGCACCGTACGAGCCGCGCTTGACGAGCTGGCCGACTTTGGACGGCCATCCCGAATAGCCCTGGCCGTAGTTGTTGACCGGGGCGGCCGCGAGCTACCCATCCACGCCGACATAGTGGGCAAGCGGGTGGAGGCCACAGCCGATCAGAGAGTCGATCTCCTCATCAAAGAACTCGACGGGCGCGACGAAGTAGTGATAGCCGATCGAAAAGAGGAGGACTGAAGCAATGGCCGGTCCCCTTGGCAAGGATCTTCTGGGCCTGGCCGCGCTCTCGGCAGAGCAGATCCGGCTCATTCTCGATACCGCCGTCCCATTTCGGGAAATATCCGAGCGCGTGATCAAAAAAGTCCCCACACTGCGCGGTGCAACCATCGTCAACCTCTTCTTCGAGGCCTCCACCCGCACTCGCATCTCCTTCGAGTTCGCAGAGAAACGGCTGAGTGCAGACACCGTAAACGTTGCGGCCGTCGGTTCCAGTGTTGCAAAGGGCGAAACACTGGTTGACACGGCACGCAATCTCGAAGCCATGAAGATCGACATGGTGGTGATTCGGCACTCGGCTTCGGGCGCAGCGCGTTTCCTGGCCGAACGCATCCAGTCGAACGTGATCAATGCGGGAGATGGAACCCACGAGCATCCAACGCAGGGACTGCTGGACATACTTACCCTGCGAGACAAACTTGGCGATCTCGCGGGCAAACGTATTTGCATAGTGGGCGACGTGCTGCACTCACGCGTTGCTCGCTCGAACATCTGGGGACTCACCAGACTTGGCGCTGAAGTGGCCGTCTGCGGTCCGCGTTCACTGCTGCCCAATGCCGTGGAAGAAATGGGCGTCACCGTGTTCGATCGTGTGGAGCCCGCAATAGAATGGGCGGATGCACTCAACATTTTGCGCCTGCAGCTTGAACGCATGCAGGCCGGCTACATACCGTCCCTTCGCGAATACAACAGGGTGTTTGGCATAACCTCGGCGCGGCTCGAGCGCGCGTCGCATGACCTACTCATACTCCATCCCGGACCGATGAATCGAGGCGTGGAAATCGACAGTGCTGTGGCCGACGGGCCGCATTCCGTGATCCTGGATCAGGTCACCAACGGCGTGGCAATACGAATGGCTGTACTCTATCTGCTGGCAGGCGGCAGACCCGAGCTGGCTGAAGCCGCTCAGAAGGGGGTGGCATAATGGCACAGCGCGATCTGCTTCTCCGCGGCGGGCGCATTGTCGATCCCTCGCAGGGGCTCGACATGGTTGGTGATGTACTGCTTCGCGACGGTCTTGTTGAGCACGCGGGCAGTGCAGTGGGAACACCCGACGGTGCAGAGGTGATTGATGTTGCCGGGCTGGTGGTCGCTCCGGGTCTCGTTGACGTGCACGTACATCTGCGTGAACCGGGGCGCGAGGATGTGGAAACCGTGGAAACGGGTGCTCATGCAGCCGTGGCCGGTGGCTTCACCGGCGTGTGCGCAATGCCCAATACCCGTCCGGTCACTGACAACCAGGCAACTGTGGGTTTTGTGAAGCGACAGGGTGATGCAGCAGGTTATGCGCGCGTGTATCCCTATGGCGCAGTGTCGCTGGGACAGAAGGGCGAAACCCTGGCTGAGTTTGGAGAGATGGTTCATGCGGGTGCTGTGGCCTTCAGCGATGATGGACACCCGGTTGAGAGTGCCCATCTCATGCGCACAGCGCTGGAGTATGCCAGAACCTTCAACGTGCCTGTGGC
>CAZWSJ010000008.1:0-72943 GCA_964636415.1 uncultured Gemmatimonas sp.
GTTGGAAAGGGCGCAGCGCTGGTGTTTGCCGGAGCCACCATTGGAGCGGTCTCAGCCTTTCTGCTGGGCCGGACAATACTTCGTGGCTGGGTAAACAGGCGCATCGCCAGCCACCCGGTGCTTTCCAATATCGATCAGGTGATTGGCGAAGACGGGCTGCGCCTGATGTTTCTGCTCAGGTTATCGCCGGCCGTGCCCTTTGTGTTGTCCAATTACGCGCTTGGGGTCACCAGCGTGCGTTTGCGTGACTTCCTTCTGGCCATGCCCGGCCTGCTGCCCGTGATTGTGTCATACGCAGCGCTGGGCCATGCCGGCACGCTGGAGGCGGGCGGCGAGCAGTCGCTGCCTGGCTGGGTGTTGGTCCTCGGGATCGTGGCAACCCTGATTCTGGGGGTGCTTCTGGCGCGCATAGCGCAGAAAGCGATGGCCGCTTCACCCTCTGGTCATTGAATCCCTGATATCCAGCAGGATCTCGAAATAGAGCTGCTCGCGCCTGTAGGCAAAGTCCAGCGCCACGAGCTTATCGGGATCACCGGTTTCCTTGGCGCGCTCGAAGGCTTCGCGGTACATCTCGTCCAGGTTGTTGAGAATCTTCTCGCGTGAGCGGGAGGGCATGCGTATGGCCTCAATGGCTTTGAGTGTAAGACGGGGAGGTACGTCATCGGCTGTCTCAACGCTCTCCTCTGTATCGAAGAACCTTGTAAACTGCTGCAGCACGAATCGGCGGCCGCTGTCAGGGACTTTCACGATAGTTCAGGAAAACTGAAAGACAGGGAGACGGAAATCCGGTGAAGCGTCTGTGAAGCGCCTGGAAGTATTTGCCCGTGACCAGCATCGCTGCGTGTACTGCGGCGAGGTTTTCGCTGCGGAGGAGCTGAGCGTGGATCACGTTCAGCCGCGCCTGCGCGGTGGAGACGGGTCATCCGGCAACGTAGTTACTGCGTGCAAGCGCTGCAACACGGTCAAGGGAGACCGCCCACTGGCCGAGTATCTGGCCAGTGAACCGGTGGCCTGCCGAAACTTCTTTGCACTGGCACGACATGTGTGGCCCAGGCACCTGAGGGCGGTTGTGGAGGAGTTGCAACATCGCGGTATTGATCTGCCCGAGCGCTTGTAACTGTAAGTCACCGGTATCAGCTTTCATGCTTGCCTTCTTTTGGTAACGTTTTCGAGCCATCAACGAGAGAGCGCATCATGAGCCAGGAATCACTCAAGCATACTACAGCAGTTCCGGCCCTCTCAGTGAAGCCGCCTTCCAGAGTATCAGTGACATGGGCCGGCGAGCACCGCTTCGACGCTGCCCGGCAGGGCGGGAGTCCGGCCATTCGGATGGATGCCAGCGGAGTCACCGGGCCGTCACCTGTGGACGCCCTGCTCTCAGCTCTGGCAGGCTGCACGGGTGTGGACGTGGTGGACATCATGGCCAAGCGACGCACACCCCTGGAGTCCATGTCGGTGGATGTGGAGGGCGAGCGCTCGCCCGGCGTGCCGGGACGGCTCACGAAGATCCACCTGGTGTACAACATCGCGGGTGAAGGCATTACCCGAGAGCACGCTGAGCGCGCAATTGAACTGGCAGTGACCAAATACTGTTCTGTTCGTGACAGTCTGGATCCCAACATGCCGATCAGTTGGGAGCTGAAACTGGGGAACTGACGTATCAATCCGCTCAAGACACTAAAGCATCGTAATGTGAGGCCCCGGATACTTCCGGGGCCCTCAAGGCGCATACCACCCCGCGCTGACTCTTCCGCCGGCTCGCATTCGGACTCATCTCCGCCAGCGGCCGGCGAGACCCGCCGCGGAGCTGAACACCGCTGGCTCATTGCCGGCGCCGTGGTTCTCGCAGCACTCATGCAGGTCATTGACAGCTCGATCGTGAATGTTGCTCTGCCCGAGATGATGGGAAGTCTCGGCGCCTCACTCGACGAAATAGCCTGGGTAACAACCGGTTACATACTCGCAGCGGTAATTGTCATCCCGCTCACCGGCTTCTTGGGGCAGCTCTTTGGACGCAAGCGCTACTTCGTCGGTTCCATAATCACCTTTACCATTGCAAGCTTTCTCTGTGGCAACTCCAGCACTCTGGGAGAGCTCATTTTCTGGCGCATAGTGCAGGGTGTTGGCGGCGGCGCTCTCATGACGGTTTCACAGGCCGTGCTGCTCGAATCCTTCCCGGTTGAAGAAGCCGGCACCGCAATGGCATTGTTCGGGCTGGGAGTCATGGTGGGCCCCACAATAGGCCCCACGCTGGGCGGCTGGCTCACCGACACCTACGGCTGGCCCTGGATTTTCTATATCAACATCCCAGTGGGCTTTCTGGCCGCATGGATGATCTTCACCTATGTGGACGATCCCGAGTATCAGCGCAAACCCCAGGCAATAGACTACATCGGCATACTGCTGCTCATCGCGAGCGTAGGCGCCATCCAGTACGTGCTGGAGCACGGACAGCGGGAAGACTGGTTCTCGTCACGTCTTGTTGTTTCGCTGAGTATCATAGGCTGCGCTAGTGCCGTTGCCATGATCTGGCGCGAGCTCACCACCGAGCATCCTGCCATAGACTTCCGTGTGATGCGGCACAGGCAGATGTGGGTGGGCACGCTGCTGGGGGTGGTAATGGGCATAGGTCTTTACGCCATGGTCTTTACCATTCCCGTGTTCCTGCAGGGCAACCTGCACATGACAGCACAACAGACCGGCATAGTCATGCTGCCCGGTGCGCTCATGACAGCAGTGTCCATGGCCATGGCAGGCAGGCTCACCAACAAAATCGATCCTCGCCTCATGATCACGGTGGGCGCCCTGCTCTTTGCCACCGCCGCATGGCAGCTCTCGCTCATTACAGGTGAAAGCGGTGCGCGGGATTTCTTCTGGCCGCTTGTGCTGCGCGGCGCAGGGCTGGGGCTCATGTTCGTGCCGCTTACCACAATCACATTGGTGGAGCTTGAGGCAAAGGAGATAGCCCAGGGCACGGGGCTTTACAATTTCTTTCGACAGCTTGGCGGTTCATTTGGCATTGCCGGAATTGCCACACTCATTATTCGCTTCACAGCGCAGAACCGCAGCACCCTGGTGGACCATCTGGACATGACAAGCCCGGAAACCATCTCGCGTGTAAACATGCTCACACGCGCCATGATGAGTCGCGGTTCAGACGCCGTACACGCTCACCAGCAGGCGCTGGCAATCCTGGATGCCCAGGTGAGCGGTCAGGCCAGTGTGTTGGCCTATGGCAAGATCTATCTGCTGAGCGCGGTGATAGTGCTGAGTCTCATTCCGCTGATGCTGCTGATCCGCCAGACCAGAGGGTCTGGCGGATCGCATGCGGTGCTGGAGTAATAGACACGGCGCAAGTCGTGACTGAACACGATTATTCGCAGTCAACCGCAGTCAACCGCAGCCGACCGTGGTCATCCGCAGTTAATAGCGGTCAATCACGGTCAATCACTTCCCTGAGTACAGACAGCACACGGGGATCACGCGACTGCGACAGGACAGCAATCAGCATGCGGCGCAGTTCAGGATCCTTTTCCTTGCGCACCACTTCAATGAGCCGGTCAATGCCGCGGTTGTTGGGAAGCTGCAGCAGCGCAGAAATCACGCTGCGTTTCAACTCGGTTTCAGTGCTTCCGTCGTATATGGAGATGAGCGCACCCGCCACGTAGGGGATTCTTTCCACTCTTGCCGCAGAATCAGCGGGCGAGGCGGATCTGCCGAACAGGGTGACGTTGCCTGGCACTGAAAGCATGGGTGTGATCGGCGCTGGAGGCAGAGGCGGAGTGGCAGGGAAGTAGGCCGAGAGGGCCTTGGACTGCAACTCAGCCGCCATCTGTGCCACACGCGCTGCCTCGGAAGCGGAACGGAACTGATCTATCATCGAGTACCGCGCGAGATTAGCGGCGTCCCTGTCCAGGTAGAAAAGACTCGCACCGCCCGCTTGCACGCTGGCTGCAAGCATGCCCACTGCGTTGCGGCGCAGGCTCATGGACTCTGCCTTGTCCAGTGCAGTGCGCACCAGGAGGCTCAGCGACTGGGCGTCACCAGAGCTGGCCATGGACCAGAGGAGTGAAGATCTCAGTCTGTCACTCGATCCGCTGGATCTCGCAAAGAGGTCACGCAGAAGAGACATGCGTTCGGCGTTGTCCTTTCCCGTGGTGGCATAGTCGGAGTTCATGTACCAGACCAACGCTTCGTTGCGCAGATCATCATCGGTCTTGGGGTCGCGCAGAATGTCCACCAGCGCACTCTGTGCCGCTGGTGATGACGAGCGTGACAGCGCGTAGACAGCGCGCTTGCGAACCGCGATATCACCACTGCTGTTACGCGCTGCCGCTATCAGTGCGCGTCTTGAAGCATCGGTATCGATGTTCATGAGCCAGAGTACGGCCTGTTCCCTTACACCCGCGTCCGGGTCGCTGCGAAGAACCTCAAGCAGAAGGTCAGTTGACCCCGGCTGATTGAGCGACGCAGTAAGCCACACCGCGGTGCGCCGCAACTGCTGAGTGCAGGCCTCGCGCCTTGCAAGAGTCTTTCTCAACACGGGCAAGGCATTCGCGCTGTCCAGACGCACCACTGCAGCCAGTGCATCAATGCGTTCATCATCGCGCGCTGTTGGACAGCCATCCTTAGTGGCGCTGGTGATGGCACGACTTACAACTGCGCGCCCGATGCTGTCATTACTGCGGCCCAAAGACCTCTCAATCCGGTTTCTGAGCGACAGCGCATCACCACGAGTGGCAGCAGTGGGGTACTTGTTCAGTTGGAATGCCAGCACTTCCAGAGCCGCAGTCTTATTTGTCTCTCCACCCATGCGCTGCAGCGCGAAGGCTTCCCAATAGGGCGCATCGGGTGCGTATGAGCTACCGGGGAAAGAACTGCGGATGCGCCTGAACAAAGTGGCTGCCCTGTCGTACTGCTCTGCCGAAAGCGAGCGGCGCGCCTCACGATACAGTGAGTCTGCCGGATCCTGCTGTGCCCATGGCTCGGGTGCCTCGCTGCGATAGCCGGATCCCGTAAGCCCGGCTGCGCCGCCGATATCAAAACCCTGCAAAGAGAGAGCCAGCCTGGAACGTTCCAATTCCACCAGTGCCAGTTGTTTTCTGACATCATCCACAGCCAGCACGGGTCTTGTTGTGTCTTCTGAGCTGGCCTGAGCGCCAGCACCCGGAGCAAGCACGAGCAGCGCAACCAGTGTGGTCGGGTACAGCCAGGTGCGCCTGTACGGTCCGTATCGCCTGCCGGCTGATGCGATTAACAGCTTTGTCATGGGAGTCCCTCGCCACGTGGGTTGGTATCGCCACTTTCAGATGAGGCCATGACTACAGCCTTCACTCGTGGCAACAGATTGGTTTCCACCATTGTCTCTCTGGGCGCGGCCTGAGTTTCCGGTGCTGCGGGGCGTGCCTGTATTATCTGGAGCAGAACCAGTTCGAGATCCTGCAATACGGGTTTGGTGGGTGAGTTTTCAAGCCGGGGTTCATCAAGCAGCAGTCTGGTGGTAATGAGCAGATCGCGTGCTGCGGGCCCGAGCGTGTTGTCACTCACCAACTGCGGGTTCTCATTGCCCACCATGGTAAGGAGTGACACCGAGCGCGACAGGTGTTCGCGCATGGCCAGTGAAAGCGGGTCGTCGGCATCTGCGTCTGGACTTGTGGCTGCGAAGCCCAGACCGAACACAGAAGAACCGGCGGCTCCCGCCGCCATGGGCAAAGTACCGTCGGCCACAACCGAAGCTGAGGAACCGTGACCGGTCGGCATGGCATAGCGGCCAATGGCAATACCCACGAACAGCAACGCAGCAGCAGCGAGACCCTGACGTACAGATCCATTCCACCAGCGAGTTGGCGGTTCTGTTGCAACCTGCTGGCGTCTCGCAGTGCTCATGCGTGCCCACATCATCTCACGCGGAACTTCAACATCCCCTTCCGCGTTTTCCATGGTATCCTTTACCGATGCCATCATCCAGGCATCAAGTTCGGTACCTTCGGTATCTTCGGTATCTTCGTCGAATTGTCTCGTCATACCGCTCCCTCTCGCGGTGCGAATGCTGCCAGTGCCTGACGCAGCTTTCTGCGTGCGTGCGACAACTGTGACTTGCTTGTACCAACGGCCACGCCCAGTGCCTCACTGATTTCTTCGTGCGTAAATCCTTCCACGTCGTGCATGATGAAGATTCTCCTTGAGCTGGCCGGCAGAGCGCCTATGGCTGCCCGCATCCCCGAGCGAAGATCCGGGAAATTGCCTTTGTGCATGCTGTTGTCGGACAGGAGATAGACGTCCTCTTCCAGCAGCACCGTGCGTTCCTCGTGACGCCTCAGGCTGCGCAGGCCGTTGAGCGTCACCGAGCGGGCTATGCTCTGAAGCCAGTTCGCCAGTGGTGCCTCACCCCGGTACTGGGCGATACGCTCGAATGCACGCAGGAAGGTGTCCTGAGTCCACTCCTGAGCGAGATCGGCCCGCCCGCTCACCCGGAGAATGAGCCGGTAAACGCGGTCCACGTACCGGTCATAGAAGAGTCTTTCTACCGCCGGGCTTCCGGACAGGAGTCCCTGTACCAGTTCAGCGTCGGTCAACTTGTTCTACTTGGTTCTGGTATCGTGTCGCGATACTGATGAGAGAGTTCAGCATGCATATGCACTCAATAGACAACCACGCCATGCAAAAGGGTTGCAAGGCGGGCTGAAAATCATTGTGGACGCATCTGCTTTGAGCACCAGGCCGGCAATTGCCGGAATTTGCGGGTGCTGCAGGGCCCGGTCCTGCTCAGGCTCTCTTTCAGCCCTGATTGAGGGGTACGCGTTCCCTCTCGCCCAGAACACGGGTGAGAAATCGCTGGCTTTCCCCTATGCGCTCTGTTTCGACTGCGACACTGTCCACGGCCTGCTGAAGCTCATCCAAACGCCGGTCCACACTGATGATGAATTCCGGTTTGAGAGGGGGCGGCTGAGTGCTGCGCTTCCATATGCGGCGCGCAAGCGCCAGTGAAATTGGAGCCAGCACAAACAAGGTGAACACCACGGTCAGGTCGGAGTCCATCCAGTTGTATGATGAAGGTGCTGGCTCGCTCGGAGTCACAACGGCTCCCGGCACAGCCACGGCCTTGGCCACGGCCAGCTCTGCCTGAGCGAGCTGTCCATCCACCGAGGCGATATTGGCGTCTATTGCGTTGAGGCGCGCCTCAAGTCCGGTGCGGTCTGCATCCACCACCGCCTCAGAGCGGAGCTGGGAGGCGACCTCACTGCGCTGATCCTGAAGACGTGAGAGTTGTGACCTGAGCTCGCTGCGCTGGGCCACCGCGGCCTGGTAAAGCTGCCGCGCGGTCACCGGGCCCGGGCCTTGTACTGCTTGCACTGAGACGGGCCAGCCTCCAGGGGGCTGTACAGCGGGTACCTGTGGTGTCTGCACGGCGGGTCCAGGAGCATCAGCCGACGGAATTGCGGGCTGAGACGCGGGTTGTTGCGGAGAAGCTTGCAATTCGGGCATAGATAGTCCGGCTGAGATACACTGTTCTTTGCTGTTCCTTGCTGGTCTCTGATGTTCTTTGCTGTACTCTCACTACGTTACAGGCAGGTTGGGGTTTCGGTCACCTTTTCCTTAAAGGTTATAAGACGCTTCGGGAGACTGTGATGCTCAAGGTCAGGGCGGCTCTTATGCTGCGAGCCACGTTCAGAGTTCGGGTTGCCGGTCTGCTGGTGTCATTGAGCATTGCGGGCTGCCAGCACAGGGCTCCGGGCGTGTCGTCGGGGGCCATTCCTGGCATTTCTGCCGCCGCGGCGGCGGCTGGGCAAGGCCACACAGCAAGCGCGGCGCAGTCAGACTCAGTCCTGCCGGAGTTTCTGCCCGACTCCACCTGGTGGCGCATGAGCCGGGAGTTCTCCGAGCCGGGCGGCTATTTTCGCTCCGAGAACTTCGTATCCAACGAGATGGGACTGCAGCACGTCATTGCAGCGCTCAAAACCACAACGCCGCCGGGCGGTGTGTATGTGGGGGTGGGGCCGGAGCAGAACTTCACCTATCTGGCAGCCCTTGAGCCCCGCATAGCATTCATCGTTGACATCAGGCGCCAGAATCTGGTGCAACACCTCTGGTACAAGGCGGCCTTTGAGCTTTCGCCCACGCGTGCCGAGTTCCTGGCGCGGCTTTTTGCGAGGCCAATGAAGGTACCCGTGGCCACCGGATCTCTGGTCAGTTCCGACTCACTGATGATCCTGCTGGACCGGACCCCTGCCGACTCAGTGTTTTTGGCCGCCACTCTGGCTGAGGTGGAGCATCAGCTTCTGGTTACCCACGGGCTGGACATAGACTCACTGGATCTGGCTGCTCTTCGCTACATAGCGCGGGTGTTTGCGGCCAATGGGCCAGGTCTTAACTACTCCAGCGGCAGTGGCCCGGGTGGTGCCTACGGCGGATTCGGGCGCGGTGGTGGTTTCCGTCGCATGCCGAGTTTCGCGGATATTGCGAGGGCCACAGATCCGGAGGGTGTGAATCTGGGCTTTCTGGGCAGCGAGGCGGCATACGGGCGCGTGCGGGACATGCAGCTCAGGAATATGGTGGTGCCCGTGGTTGGCAATTTTGCGGGCCCCGACGCGCTGCGCCGAGTGGGGGAGTGGCTGAGAAGTCGGCATGCCCGGGTGAACGTATTCTATACCAGCAATGTGGAGCAGTATCTTTTTCAGCAGGGCGACGAGTGGTCACGCTTTTATGCGAACGTGGGAGCCATGCCCTTGGACAGCAACGCCCGTTTCATCAGGTCCATAACCGGCGGCGGGTTTACCATGCCTCGTACCAATTTCCTGATGACTCAGCTCACCAGTCCCATTCAGCCCATAGTTGATGCTGCTGCCACGGGTCAGTTGGGTGGTTATATGGGTGTAATCAGCAGATCCACGCCCTAGGTGCCATCGGGGGGGACAGGTTTCACCGGGTTTCCACCCCAAAGCAGTTGACTGCTGGCCCGGTTTCGGACATTTATTAAGGCTGTACAGGACATTGCACGCTGCTGCAGATGTTCTGCAGATCCACTGGTCAGCAGACCTTGTGGTTTTTGTGGGTACCGCACATTCGCGGGTGCCCTATCCGAAAACGCGCACACCGCCGGAAATGGTGGCGCATGATGGAGCTAAGATGGCCAAAGAAGGAATTCATCCGCCCTACCACCCGGTTGTCTTCAAAGACGCCTCGTCGGGCGCACTGGTGCTCACCCGCTCAACCATGACCAGCAGCACCACGGTCAAGCTGGAAGACGGCAATGAGTACCCCATGATCCTGCTGGAAATCACCAGCGACTCGCATCCGTTCTACACCGGAACCCAGCGTCTCATCGACACGCAGGGACGCGTGGACAAGTTCAAGAAGCGCTACGGTCGCTGATTCTGATTGTAACCGGCCGGTGGCTTGCTTCAGTCGCCGGCCGGTGCACTTGTCGTAAGAAACGCAGTGACAAGCACCACTGCAGCAGCCAATATCACTTCCAGCCTTACAGCCCGGGGCGCAGGATCACTGCCCGAATGAACCCGTCGTCGTTGTAGCGCACCAAGGCCAAGTATGACTCCCACAAGGAGCACCTTGACTGCCAGCAGCCTGCCCCAGGTTGATGCAATCACCTCGGCGGGGCCAACTCCCCAGTTGAGGCGGAGAGCGCCAAGCACCCCTGTGAGCACTGCCAGCGGGGCCGCAACAGTTGCAACACGGCTTACATGCCGCCAGCGCGTGCGACTCAAATCATCGTTGAAGTCAGCCGCGGGAATGTACTCATCGCTTATGGCGAGCAGCACACAGCCAATCCATGCGCCCATGCTCAATACGTGCAAGGCATCCAGCGTCCGGGCTGCAAGGGGCCAGTTGTCATCCACATTGGCATGCCCCAGGCCACCCAGAGTAATGGCAATGGCTGCGCCACTCACCCAAACCATCCAGCAGGCCGATCGCCGCCCAAACGCACCGGTGAGCATCATGGAACAGAGCACGGCTGATATGGCGAGCCACTGCCAGTTGCTTCCCCAGTTGCCACTCAAGAGAGTGCCAGCTTCGGCCCATGGCATTTCAAGAGCACTGAGCTGGCCCTGCAACCAGACAAGCGGACCGAACAGCATGGCAAGTGCGGCCGCCCAGCGGAGTCGTCGTCGTGCAGATGACAGGGGAACAAATGCCGGTACAGGAAGGAGCATCTCGCCGAGCACCACTACAGTGCCCGAATAGAGCAGTGCCCGGGCCAGTACCGTGAGGTCAGCCACTATTCGTCAGCCAGGCGTACCGTGAAGTTGAAGCTCCCGTTCACCACGTGTCCGTCGCTGGACATGGCCTTCCACGTGACCGTGTAACTGCCATTGCCCGGCGGCGATGCGAAGCTCGCCACCAGAGGGGCGTTTGCCGCACCGCCACGCGTGGGAGCAGCGGTTTTTATTGCAGTCCCATCTTTCGACTGAACAGTCACCCTGAATGTTGGGAGATCAGCCGGTTCGCTGAACCAGAGCCGTACCGCATCGGGCGCCTTGGTCAGCGTGGTATCACTGGCCGGAAAGGATGAGTTGAGCTTGAGATGCGGCAGAAAGTCGGCTCTGGACACTACCGGCACTGCCAGCAACATGGCTGCTGCCAGCCCCAGCCCGCCCAGACGACGAAACAGCATGCGAAAGTTTCTCATATCTCTCAATACCTGTAGATGTTGCGAAGCACAACCAAGCACAGATACATGTGTGGCAGCGGAATATACCGTAAACGGAAACCACGCATGTCTTACACCTGTATGCGAAGTCCTGCACCAATAATTGATAACCTGAAAGCACACCGGCCGTGAGATGAGACTCAGTTCTCTCTGCTGACGACGGGGCGATAGTGAAGAGGAGCGGCGAAGGCACGGATCCCGCGCCGCCCTACAAGACCCAGAACAAGCATGATGAACAGAGCTGCCGCAATAGATGAAGGCATTCCCGCATCTGCGGACAGTGATTGACTCAGCAAACGTGAATCGATGCTGTCTGCCATCAAGTCAAACAGCATCCCACCGGCTGCAGCGGCAACCAGCACCCTTATCCCGCTGCGAGCCCGCGGGGCCTGGCCGGCAGCATATCCTGCGATTCCAAAACTGCGCCCGAGTGCAAGCTGAGAGGCAGCAACCAGCATAGCCAGCACCGCACCCAACGACAGGCCGGCAGAGGCGAGCACAGCTCCTGCGGGTACGAGAGCGAGAGCCGGCAGTGGGAGCAGCGCAGCAATTATCGTTGCCAGAAGCACGCCGGCAGTTGGCGGCAGTGTCTTGAAGCTGTAGTCACCCAAAAGCGGAACAAGAAGTGCCGCGACCAGGAGGCCGACAACCACCCAGGGTACGGAGCGCTCAACGGCCAGCCGCCAGGCGCGTGAAGGCTCTTCCGCCCTGCGCCACGCCCGATGCGACATCAACCCGCCCCGTGGTCCGTTAGCATCATGCGCAGCCAGAGTCGCTGACCTGAGCGAGGCGATGAGCTGACTCAGAGCAAGATTGGCCAGCGCAAGTGCAACGCCAAGCAGTGGCACGGAGAACAGCGCCGCGATGAGCGGGAAGGTCGCATCCTGCTGCTCATCTCCAGACCCGATCTCGCCGATTGTTGCGGCCGATCCTGCAGCCTGGGCCGAAGCACCGGCACTGAGGGCAGCCGCGAGCTGTCGATGCTGCCTGACGAAAACAACAGTGAGCCAGATGGCGGCAGCGCCATAGGCAAAGATCAGGGCAGGCGCGGCACTGGCAAGGAGATGCCAGAGAGCGGCGGCTATTTGCAGCGTATAGGGATCCTGCAGTCCCCCTTCCAGATACTGCAGAACCACCAGCACCAGAATGCC
Source organism: uncultured Gemmatimonas sp. (assembly GCA_964636415.1). Lineage (GTDB taxonomy): Bacteria > Gemmatimonadota > Gemmatimonadetes > Gemmatimonadales > Gemmatimonadaceae > Gemmatimonas. Next base: position 11,818 of record CAZWSJ010000008.1, read on the forward strand.
CGCCAGGGATCCGACGCCTGCGGCCATGGGATAGCTCAAGCGGCTGGAGTGGTGCCCGGCATGGTCATGGTCATGGTCATGGTCATTGCCGTGATCAGGATGATCTGCGTGACCCTCGTGCGGGCTATCATGCTCATGCGCCGCGTGTGCAATGACATGCAGCAACGAGCCACCCACCACGGCTTCAAACCACAGCGAGGCACGCTCAGGCAGCCAGGCCAGCACTGTGGGCTCGGCCACATAGCCCGCGATCGTCATGACAGCCATGAAGGCCAGAACGGCCCATGGCATCCAGAGCGCCCGGTCACGCAGCACCCACCATACCATGAGCCCAACGGGTATCTGGTGCAACAGAACCCCGTATCCCAATAGGTTGCCGGCCTGTGATGACGACTCGGCAAGGGCACTGCCGTCGAGCATGGAGTGCACAGCCACGCCAAGCAGTGCCGCAATCAGGATGGCAGCATGCGTCTGCCTAGCCCCATAGCGAAACATGCGCTCGACAATGTCCGGCACCAGAAAGCCAATGGCTATGGAAAGCAGTGCGATAATGTCGCGCTGACCCAGCGCCGGTGGCAGCACGTCAAGCAGAACCAGGCCGCCAATGGATACAACTATGAAGCCATCAATGAGGGCAAATACAGCCGGTCTCGATCGTATGTAACGACTGATCAGGGGGCCCACGGCGAGCGTGCCAAGGCTGCCCGGAAGAAGTGCGCTTACGATCATCTGATGATAATACAATATCATCAACTGAATTCAATTGCGACCAATACAATGCGAAGCGTTCAGCCCTTGCCTGGCTCCGCCGCGAGGGCTGCCAGCGACTCCGCCAGCTCGCCCACTGCAAGCCCTGTTCCCACAAAAACCACCGATGGCCTGGGCTGCGGGTCGAAATCGGCCTCCGGCATGGCAGCAATGTTGAGATTGCGGTAACCCGCAGATGCGTCCCAGACAAACAATGTCCTGGGGCTGTCCTCAAACCGTACAAAGCCCTTGGCGCGAACAACCGACTCCGGGAGATTGGAAAAGAAGCTTTCAAAGGCCTCACGATTGACCATATCTGGCAAACCGAATACCACAGACTCGAATGGGAACCGCAGTGAATGTGCTATGGAGCTTCGGGCAGAAGCTCTCAGCACCGGCATCTCGCGTTCCGATGCAGAGCCTGAGGCCGTGGCCATGGCGTGCAATTGTGCAGCCAGACGCTCTGGATCCACGAGTTCACCCTGCGGGTTGGCCTGCCGGAGATCCCTGGTTACCTGATCCACACGACGTCGGCCGACTTCCTCAATCCGATTCAGATGCAGGTGCGTTGCGGTGCTGGCCTGGGAGAGTTCGATTTCATTGTCCCGCCCGCGCGTCTGCCAGCGTGCGGTGTCTACCACGGTGACCTGCAGGGGCAGGCTCAGATGCGCCAGTCGCTGATCTGCCATGATGTGCGCCAGCAGTGCGTCTGTGGCAATCAATCCACTCACTTCCACTTGCAGGACGGAGCCCGGGTCATCCGGCACGAGAGCCAGTGCGTTCAGCAGCTCTGAGAGAGAGGAGTTGCTCGCGCCTCCTCCGCCCCCAAGACCGCCGCCGCCTGCTCCACCCACCACGGTTATATGGGCGTCCAGTTCCGCCAGACGTGCGGCGTCCACCACGGGTTCATTGATCTGATGCAGCAGAATGCGCACCCGCAGATCTCTTGCGGCCAGTGAGCGGGCAATATCGGCAATAAGGCGAGTCTTGCCTGCACCTGGAAAACCGGCAAACAGCACAAGAGGAATCATCCCGACCTGATCCATCTGGCGAGCAGGATTACAAGTGGCCATGCAAGAGCAGCAGCCACTACGGTGTCGCTCAGGAAATGGCCGTGAGCCAGTATGCGGGTGGCCGCACAGCCAGCAGCGAGAGTGTAGAACAACCAACGGGCTCTCGGGAAGAGCAAGGCCAGCGCAAAGGCTCCCCCGCAGGCAACCAGCACGTGAGAGCTGGGTAAGCCCATCCCGCGATTGGAGAAGAGTCCATCGTTGAAGGCCCGGAAGGCATAGCCGAAATGTTCGGGATCAGGACGCAGGCGACGAAAACAGAGTTTGAGAAGCTCAGCCAGTGCGCCGCCCAGGGTGGGAGAAAGCAGCAGAAGCAGCGTGCCCTGGCGGCGCCTCACGGGGTTGCTGGTCTCCAGCCACCAGGCCAGAGCAATCAGTCCCCAGGTTGGAAGAAAGCCCTGAATGCGCAACAGGCGGCCCAGATCTTTGTCATTCACTCCGGGCAGGGTGAGCTTCCATGCCAGAGGATCAAGCACATGAGCCAGCACAGTGGCTGCCACTGCCAGCAGGAGCCAGCGTTGCCACCTGAGAGCCGGGACGGCCAGTTCGTTGTCTTGGATTGCCGGGTTGGTCATTGTGCTTAATCAAGGGCTGCGGCGGGCGCTGCGCCACCTGAAGCAGCAGTTCGCAGCAGCACCCGGGAACTGAACTCAGCATGCGCGTAGTACCAGTGTGTACAACGGGCCATATTTCCGGGATGGAACGTCGGACAAGACAACGCGAGGTGATCCGGCGGGTATTTGAGGAAGCAGCCCGTCCACTGGGGCCCGCCGAGGTGCTGGACGCCGGGCGTAAGAAGATCCGTGGTCTCGGAATCGCCACGGTTTATCGTGCGATACATGCCATGGTGGAGAGTGGCTGGCTCGTGCCGGTTCAGCTTCCCGGAGAGGCGGCGCGCTATGAGCGTGCTGGCGCGGGCCATCACCACCATTTTCGCTGCAATGGTTGCAGCCGCGTTTTCGAGGTAGAGGGCTGTCCGGAGGGCTTCTCCGGGCTGATGCCTTCGGGCTTTACACTGGAGGAGCACGAAGTGGTTCTTTATGGCAGATGTCCCGAGTGCGCGCGATGCTGAGACTTTCTCTTGCGGCACTGCTGCTCCTGGCCGCCTGCGACCGGCAGGCACCTTACCAGGGCATGATTGCAGACCCCCCGCGCGATATACCGTCCTTCTCATACACCGCAGCCGACGGTAGTGTCCGGGAAATGGCCGCCGCCAAGGGTCGGCCCATGGTTGTCTTTTTCGGCTACACCCACTGCCCCGACGTCTGCCCTACCACCCTGGCCGACTGGAAGCGCATCAAGAGTGAACTGGGCGAACGCGCCAACAAGGTTCAGTTCGTCTTTGTGAGCGTAGACCCCGAACGGGACACTCCCGACGTGGCCGAACGATACGTGCACCAATACGACTCCACATTCACGGCTGTCTCTGCCGACAGCGCAACCACGGCCAAAATCCTGGCAGCCTTCGGTGCCGCAGCATTCCGTGACAGTACCGAAGCTGACTCCGGGGGATACTTTGTTACTCACTCTGCGCAGGTGTTCCTGGTGAACGACAAGGGGCGCCTGTTGACTCTCTACCCCTTCGGGACGCCACGTGAAGCCCTCGCGGCAGATCTCGACAAACTGCTGTGAGGATGACCAAGGTGCACAAGCGGTTCACTACACTGAAAAGCGCGGCGACATTCGGACTTGCAGCGGCAGTCACTCTTCTGGCCGCCTGCGGCACGGACGCATCGTCTGCTTCCGACGACCTCGCAATGGCAAGCGCTTCGGAGCACGGCGTCACCCTTCGGGATGCCTGGGCTCGCGTGGCCGACTCGGCAGGCACTTCCGGTGCTTATGGAGTGCTGCTGAACAGCAATACAGACTCAGTTGAGATAACGGGGGCGTCCAGCGACATGGCCGACGTCGTGGAGATCCACGAGACCATGCAGCACGGCGACATGGTACATATGATGCCGCGCGGTGCGGTGGCCATCGCTGCGGGCGACTCTGTGGTGATGGATGAGGGCGGCATACACTTCATGCTGGGCGGATTACACAGAACACTCAAGGCTGGCCACAGAGTACCTCTGGTGCTGCGCCTCAGCAGTGGAGACTCTCTGGTCATCGAACTTCCGGTAAGGGCGCCCTGAGCATGTCGCTGCCTGCGACCACAATTTCAACTTCGTCGCTGCAGGATTGTTTGTGAGTTCGCCCTCACATATCTCCGCACCCGATTCTCTCAATGCACAGCTCGATGATGAGCTGCGTGCGCTGGAAACGGCAGGCATTAAACGCACTCTGCACCTCGTGCAGCAGCGTCATGCTGGAACGGTTATGGTGGATGGCGACAGGCTGGCCGATTTCACGTCGAATGACTATCTGGGTCTGGCCTGCGACCCGCGTGTGGCGCGCGCAGCGAGCGCAGTGCTTCAGGCAGAGGGAACTGGAGCTGTTGCCACTCGGGCCAGCTCTGGGAACCATCCGGTGCACGAAGCCCTGGAGCATGCTCTTGCGCGTGCACTGGGAGTGGACTTCACGCTCCTGTTTCCATCTGGCTATCAAGCCAACCTCGGCACCATGTCATCTCTCGTGGGGCCGGGTGACGTGGTCTTTCTGGACGAGCTTGATCACGCATCGATAGTGGACGGGGCCCGGCTATCCGGAGCCGAGATACGAACGTTTCCGCACCTGGATGTTGCTGCACTGGATGCAATGCTTGCGTCGGAACGGAATCGTTACCGGAGGGCGATTGTTGCGGTGGAGGGTGTCTTTGCATGGGACGCGGATCTTTTTCCGCTTGCTGATCTGGTTGAGATCACGCGACGCCACAATGCCTGGTCTTACGTAAACGACTCGCATGGCGTGGGAGTGTTGGGCGCCCATGGCACCGGAACGCCGGAGCACTTCGGTGTGCGTGGTGAGATCGACATAGTTGTCGCCTCATTGAGCAAAGCCTATGGCACGATCGGAGGTTGTACAGGTGGTTCACAGGAGCTGGTTGAGCTGCTGGTGAACCGTGCGCGTTCGTTTATGCACAGCACAGCCACACCGCCGGCCATGGCAGCGGCGGCGCTTGAGGCCATTCGGATAGCGGACATTGAATCATGGCGGCGCGAAGCCATCAATGAGCGCAGTGAAAGACTGCGCAAGCGCCTCTCAGAGGCGGGACTCGAACTCCGCGGAAATCCGGTATCACCGGTGGTTCCGGTGATGATTCGTGATGCTGCAAGCACCACGTCCGTGGTGCTTGGTTTGCGTCAGCGTGGTTTTCTGGTGGGTGGCCTCAAGCCACCAACGGTGCCACCCGGAACCTGCAGGCTGCGCATCTCACTGTCGGCCATTCACCCGTTGGAACTGGTGGACGCATTGTCTGCGAGCGTTATAGATGCTGCGCGCGAAAGTGCTTCCACAAAAACTGCCTCGGGCTGAGCGCCGCTCACGCCGTACTTGTTGTCGAGAACCACGAAGGGCACACCCTGAATGCCGAGTCGGGCGGCGTCACGCTGGCTCTCTCTCACAGCAATGTCGTGACGTCCGTGATCAAGCACCTCTGCGATCTGCTCGTCATTGAGACCCGCGCTCTTTGCCAGCGGCGCCAGTACGATTGAGTCACCGAGATCGGCGCCGTTGGTGAAATGCGCAGCATAGAGCGCTTCCACAAAAGGCCATGGGTTCAGCCCGCGCTGCGCTGTTTCGAGCACCAGACCATGAGCGCGAGCGGTGTTGGAATAGCGTGTCATACGATCAAAATTGAACACGCAGCCATCGGCTTCTCCCGCACTCGCAACGTGCTCGAACATGGGTTCGGCACGTGTGCGACCGCCAAACTTGTTTTCAATTACTTCCCCCCAGTCGCGGCCCGCGGCAGGGATCGTGGGATCAAGCTGAAAGGGGCGCCATGAGAGATCGAAGCGCACGGAGGGATGAGCTTCCTGCACCCTGGTCACGGCGCGAAGCAGGCGTCTGTCGCCAATCCAGCACCAGGGACAGACAAGGTCGGCATAAAGCTCGACGGGCACCACAGTCGTAACAGCCATGCATCGGAGTGTACGTTTCAACATGCGGGAACTCCAGTCCCGCGGCAAAACACGGCCTCAAACACTGTCATGTCTTCCATTCAGATCGCGGACATCCGCACCGATTATCGTCAGCGCTCACTCGCCGAGGGTGACGTGGCGGACGATCCGATAGAGCAATTCATTGCCTGGTTCGAGCAGGCCCTGCACTCCGAGGTTCTGGAGCCCAACGCCATGTGTCTCGCCACTGCCACGCCGGATGCGCATCCCTCGGCGCGCATGGTGCTGCTCAAGGGTGTGGATGAGCGCGGTTTCGTTTTCTATACCGACTACAGAAGCCGAAAGGGACGGGAGCTTGGTGCGAACGCCCAAGCTGCACTCTGCTTTTTCTGGGGTGAGCTGGAGCGTCAGGTGAGGGTGGTGGGACGGGTTGAGCATACCAGCCGGGAGGAGTCGAACAGCTATTTCCAGTCACGTCCAGTGGGGAGTCGCATAGGAGCCTGGACTTCTCAGCAGAGCAGCGTCTTGAGTTCACGCGAGCCGCTGGAGCATGAACTTGCGCACAACCAGGAGCGTTTTTCGGATGGTGTGGTACCCCTGCCCGATCACTGGGGAGGATTCCGTGTGGTTCCCGCTGAGATTGAGTTCTGGCAGGGCCGTCCAAGCAGATTGCACGACAGGATTCAGTATGTTCTTGAGGGCAATATGTGGGTGAAGCACAGGCTCTCGCCCTGAGCAGCGGCAGTGGTGATATGTGTTTTTATGGCCTGTAGATCGGAATCACAGCACTCATAAGGCGCTGACGGGAGGGAGTGGGAACGGAGTCGCCTGCGGCCTCAACGGTAACAAAGACCTGTGTGATGCCCGTTGGTGAGCTGGGCATGGAAATCCCGGATACAAGAGCACTGCCGTCGTCTTCCACAGACACTTCTGTGAGTGGTGTGGGCACGAAGTCACGCAGCAGCCACATCTGATATTTGAACCCATCGGGCAGTCTTGTGAGGCCCTGTGCGCTTACGATGGCCTTGCCTTCTTCGGTGTTCCAGAACATCTGCGCCACCGGTCCATTGGTACTGTCGCTGCGCAGCGTAACGAGCAGTACCGCTGCCCTCCCACTCAGCATTGTGGTCAGCAGCCGCTCTCGCTCCGTGAGCCGCGCCTCACTGCGTGAGAATGCCACCTTGCTGTCGCGCAGGGCGGCTTCCGCAGCGGCCGTTTCGCGTCGCTTGTTGGCAGCGTAATAGCCCAGGCCCGCAGTGGCCAGGAAGAGCAGGCCCGCGAGGACCCACCCGGCAACAAACATGGGTCGATTACGACGATCAACCGTGTTTACCAGCAGCGGGGTGAGGCTGCGGGTGGTGGTGGCTGTAGTGGCGGTTCTCGCGGCGGTCGTTGCGGCTGTTGCGGTTGCGGCTGTTGCGGTTGTGGCGGCAGCGGTTGCTGTTGCGACCGTGGTTTGGGGAGCTGCGGGGGCTGTGGCTACTGCGGAGGCTGTGGGGGCTGTGGGGGCTGTGGGGGCTGTGGGGGCTGTGGAGCTCGGATCGCGTGCTGGTGTGGGCGCAACTACCGCAACTGCCGCAACCGGCTCAGCTTCAGCCGCACGCCTGTCACCCACACGTCGCTCAGCCATGCGGCGATCCCGGGCGCGACGATCACTGTCCAGCCTTCGATCCAGCACAGGCGCGTCCGTACCGGGCAGAGATGTCTGTTCCGACAACGGATTTCCGCGCACTGCACCCAGCACCCGTTCCAGCAGATCTCCGGGCGGAGCCAGCGGCTGAGCGCTTGCCAGTGCATTCAGGGTAGCCTGACAGGCATCGAACTCTGTGCGAAGTGCCTCGATGCGGTCAGGCTGTCTGAGCGCAGTCTCAAAAGCCAGACGGTCTTCAGGCGAGAGTGCTCCAAGCACATAGGCAGGCATTGAAGCACGAAGAGCTTCGAGAGAGTCGTAAGTCGTCATCGTGACTCCCTCAGAACGCGCAGCGCACGCATGCCAGTTTCCACGTGCCGTCGTACCGTATCAACACCCAGTCCCAGATGTGCTGCCACATCCTGCTGACTCCATCCACCGAAGTACACCAGCGAGAGCACCTGCTGGGTCTCTTCCGGCAATGCCACCACCAGAGGTGAGTGGCCGCGCGAAAGAATGTCATCCGCACCGGGTGGATTGCTCCTCACCAATTCAAGAGAACGAACACGGACCATGGTGGTAAGCCAGCCTGCCACGCTGCCGCGCAAAGCACGATAGCGTGCCGCGCTGTTCCATGCCTGCACCAGCGACGCCACGGTGGCTTCGGCGGCCGTATCGGTGTTACCCGTGATACGCAGTGCCAGGCCATACATGACTGCGGCGTGGCGGTCGTAGAGACAGTACAAACCGCGCTCGTCTCCCTGCGCCATGGCCTTTACGCAGTCTTCGTCACTCCCGGGTGTCGGTATCAATGGGGCAGAGTCCATGGTCATCACATCACTATTCTAGCGCTGATGTCGCGCGTCGGGGATATCCTGGCGGAGCTTCACATAACTTTCATAGCGACCCCTTGGGATGAGCCCCTCTGCCAATGCCTCACGTACGGCACAGCCAGGTTCCACGAGATGGGTACAGTCGTTGAAGCGACACTTGCCGAGCATGGGTCGAAGCTCAGGAAAGCAGTCGGCCAGAGCTGATTCCTCAATGCCCCACAGGCCCACCTCACGCAGGCCCGGAGTATCGGCCACAAAGCCTCCGGCAGGAAGCGGAAGAGGATGCAGGAAAGCGCCAACGGTGGTGTGTCGGCCCTTGTTGACGCTGGCACTTACCGCGCCCGTACGAAGCCCCAGGCCCGGATAGAGTGCATTCATGAGCGAAGACTTTCCCACACCAGATGGACCTGCAAGCACGGAGCTCCGTCCGTCAACAAAGCCGTGGAGTTCCTGCACTCCGTGTCCGCTACGCGCACTTACGTAATGAATCGGATAGCCCACGCAAGCCTGTTCGGCGAACAGGCCCTCGGCAACGCCGGGCTCCACGAGATCTGTCTTGTTGACGACAATACGAACGGCGAGCTCATTCGCTTCGGCAATAACCAGAAAACGATCCAGCATGCGCGGATGCGGCTCCGGCTGCGCAGCAGCAAACACAACGAGCACCTGGTCGGGATTGGCGACCACCACCCGCTGCCCGTGGCCTCCACCCGGTACCCGCCTTGCAAGCTCACTGCGTCGCGGATGAATATCGCTTATCACCCAGGCATCATTCTGCGAGTTGTCACGCCGCAGTGACACAACATCGCCAACGGCAAGTTTGAGTGAACCGTGTGCCTCATGCTTGAGGCGTCCGCGCATTGAGGCCTGTACACGCTGTCTGTCTGCCGTGAATACTTCCCATAAACCGCCCGTACCCTGCAACACCACCCCGCTAAAAGCACCGGAAGTCCCGGGTGCCGGGTCGCGCATGTCGGCCTCAGCATCATTTTCGCGGGACAGACTCACGTATTGCGCCCGCGGATGAGTGAGTCGAGTGTGGCCTTTACAGAAGCCAGGGGCATAAGTCCGAGCTGATGACGGACAACCGCTTCACTCGATCCCTTCGCTATGAAAACAGTTTCAAGGTGACCCAGAATCTGAGGCTCACCCTGGCCCCAGCGCAGGTAGATAAGGTAGGCGCCCCAGGGAGTGGCGGGCTCACCGGTGGTATCGGTGAGTATGTCAACCGAATAACTGAAGCCGTCTGCCCCCTCAAACGCTGCGGGGCGTTTGTGTACGGCCATGTATCCGGCGATTGTGCGTTCATCGCCGGCCTCATAATCCGGGATCCTGTGCTCGCCCGGTTTTGTTTTCACACGGCACTCAGCGTCGGAAGGTTTCTTTCATGATGTTGCCAGCCATGAAGGCAATGTTGGCCGGGCGCTCCGCCAGACGACGCATGAGATAGGGGTACCACTGGCTCCCGAATGGCACATACACCCGCATGCGGTAGCCCTCTTTCACTATCTGTTCCTGCAGGTCACGTCTTACACCGTAGAGCATCTGGAACTCGAAACGTTCAGTCCCGATGTTGCGCTCCTTCGCAAAACGCTTGGCTTCGGCAATGATCTTCTCGTCGTGTGTGGCAAGTCCGGGATAACGCCCGTGCTCCATGAGACGATGCATGGCTTCGATGTAGTTCCGGTCCACGTCTGCCTTATCGGGAAAAGCCAGGTCTGCGGGCTCAAGGTACGCACCCTTGCAGATGCGCACCCTGCACTGCAGCTCGTTGGCCCGATCCACGTCCTTGAGAGTGCGACGAAGCGCGCTCTGAAGCACTATGCCCACCGTATCCGGAAAATCTCCGTAGAGTTTCTTTTCGAATGTGTCCAGCGTGCGATCGGTGTAGGCACTGGATTCCATGTCCAGCCGAACGAAACTGTCGTACTGTTTTGCACGGGCGAGAATCTCCCGTACCACCTCCACGCCAAGATCGTCGGATATGTCCTGACCCAGAGCCGTGAGCTTGACTGAAACTGTTGCATTGAGTTTCCGCTCGTGTATGCGATCGAGCAGATCCAGGTATTGCTGTCCCGTGGCGCGTGCCTCGCTTTCGTTGGTCACGCTTTCGCCGAGCAGGTCCAGCGAAGCCGATATTCCCTTTGCGTTGAGCTCGCTTATCGCCTCGATTGCAGTATCGAGCGTCTCACCTGCCACAAAACGGGATGCCATGCGACGGGCAAACCCGACATTTCTGATGAGGTTGAAAATGCGCTGTTGGCGCGACAGGTAGAGCAATCCAGAACGAAGCATGGATGGATTCAGAATGGGGAAGAGCAGCAGAATGTCCTTTTAAGATACTATTTCGCTGAGGCAAACGCCGGTACCGCCCTTTATTGACCTTTATTGACCTGTATTGACCTGCATTAACCCGCATTGGCCCGCATCGACCTGCATTCGGGACTGGCCAATAATGATTCCGGAAGACAATGTGGGCTCATGGAATCATCAGCTTCGTGGCGCAGCTCCGCCCTGGAAAGCCTCTCCCGGACCACCTTCGACATTCTGGTGATCGGGGGCGGGATCACGGGTGCCGGAATCGCACGTGAAGGTGCGTTAGCGGGCTATAGCGTGGCGGTCATCGAAAGGGACGACTTCGCAGCCGGTACTTCATCCAGGTCTTCCCGCCTGGTGCATGGCGGCGTGCGCTACCTGGAGCACGGACATCTGCATCTGGTGTTTGAGTCAAGTCGAGAGCGCCGACTGCTGCTGCAACTGGCCCCGCATCTCGTGCGCCCACTGGCCTTCACATGGCCGGTGTACCGGGGTGCCCGGATTCCGCGCTGGAAGCTGCGGGCGGGTTTGCTGGCATACGATGCCTTGGCCCTTTTCCGCAATGTCCATCGCCACGAAGGCCTGAACACGGCCGGTGTTCTCGGACATGAGCCGGCGCTGGCCAAGGATGGTCTCCGTGGAGGAGCACGCTACTGGGACGCTGCCACCAATGATTCGCGTCTGACACTCGCCAACATCATGGCTGCAGCCGACGCCGGAGCCGTTGTTCTCAACCATGCCTCGGTCACGGGCGGACTTCATTCCGGCAAGGAATTGAGCGGTGTACTGGTGAGGGACGCACTCAGCGGGCAGGAGCTCACGGTGCAGGCCCGGTGCATCATCAATGCCACCGGCCCCTGGAGCGAGGCCACGGCTACACTCACCGGCCCGGGCAGTGACAACCACATACTCGGCTCGGCGGGCACGCACGTGAGCGTACCCAGACAGCGCGTGGGCAACAGGGATGCCATCACGGTCATCTCACCTCTTGATGGTCGCGTGATGTTCGTACTGCCAAGCGGACAAAACGCCATCATCGGAACCACCGAACAGCCAGCGCGTCGTGGCCCCGATCAGATCCGCGCTACAATTACCGACGTCACCTACCTGCTGCAGTCGGTCAACCGGATCTTTCCCTTTGCCAGGCTCACACCCGACGATGTCATCAGCGCCTGGTGTGGCATAAGGCCCCTTGCGGTGGTGCGAGCCGGTGAGAGCAACGCAGGTTCAGCCTCACGTGAGCACGCCATAACCCGGCGTGAAGACGGACTGTGGAGCATTACCGGCGGCAAGCTTACCACCTACCGCGTAATGGCCATGGACATGCTCAAGCATGCACGCGTGACTCTGGGCCCCATGCACACCCCCGCGGTGGCAGTGCAGTCCAGTGAGGCAACGCTCCTGCCGGGCGGAGACATCATATCACGTGAAGCCGTAATTGCCGAAGCTGCTGCCACTGTACGTGATACTGCCGTAGGAGACAGGCTTGGTGGCACCTACGGCAGTCACTGGCGGAATGTATGGAGCTATGCACAACGAGACCCGGCCATGGCAGAACGCATCATGGAGGGCTTGCCCTACCTCATGGCGGAAGTTGCCCACGCCGTGGAGCGCGAGTGGGCCTGCACCATGGCAGACATACTCGTGCGCCGCACGCAGATTGCCTATGAAACGCGGGACCACGGAGTGGCATCAGCCAGGCACATTGCCAGCCTCATGCAGACCTTGCTCGGCTGGAGCGACTCCGAGCGTGAGAACCAACTGGCCACCTATGAAAAAGAAGCGGCCAGGCTCTTCTCGATAGACGAAGGCCGGGATCCTGAGTGAAGCTCTGGATCCCGGCCCGGGCGACTCCGGATGTCAGGACAGGCTTCACATCAGTTCCTCCGCACGGCGGTCATGGATGGTAAAGAGTTCCACAACCTGGAGCCGGCGAACGCGATTTGGCAACTTGAGAATGGTTTGCTCTCCAACGCCCTTGCCTTGCAAGGCGCGACCAATTGGTGAACCCATGGTGACATGACCATCTTCGAGTTCACCGGCATCACCGAAGACCAGCTCAAACGTTTCGCGTTTGTGAGTCTGTATGTCTTCGACAACCACCTTGGACCCCAGGCCCACCTTGTCGGCGGGGATCTGCTGGACGTCGATGTTTGCCAGCCTGGTTACGCGTTGTGAGAGTTGTCCAAGGCGCGCCTGCACGAACTGCTGCCGTTCGAGGGCGGCCTTGTACTCACTGTTCTCCTTCAAGTCGCCAAGCTCCACTGCTTTCTGTATTTCTTTGGGAAGCGTGACGTTGAGCTCATAAGTGAGCTTCTCCACTTCACGCGCCATCTGAGCGATGAGATCTTCGAACATGCGCTTTCAGCTCGCTGGTGGGGGAAAAGGCGAGCGCCCGGCCGTTCCCGGCCGGGCGCGTATCGTACTGGTCAATATGCCACTTCCTGCCGCAAGTTCAAGTCGGCAGGGTACGCGCCACTACCGGGCCATCCCTGACACCGACCACGCGAAAAAGTTCCGTCTCGATTTCAGCAGAAACTCTATGGCCTCAATCAGCACGGCTTTCTGACTTGCTCCGGCGACGCATCTTGCTCGTTTGCGCCGCGTGTGCGTCAACAACGATCTGAACCGCCTCGTGCGGATCATCCGTGAGTGTGAGCAAGTCGGGGTCTTCCGGAGATATCTTACCCTCCGCCGCAACGCGTGAACTCATCCAGCGCATGAGCCCGGCCCAGTAGTGTCTCCCGAAGAGAATGATGGGGAACTTGTAGATCTTGCCCGTTTGCACCAGGGTCAATGCTTCAAACAATTCATCGAGTGTTCCGAAGCCGCCGGGGAAAATTATAAAGGCATTTGAGTACTTGATGAACATCGTTTTTCTGACAAAGAAATAACGGAAGTTCACCAGTGTATCCACGTAGGGATTCGAGCCCTGTTCGAAGGGCAGCTCTATATTGCAGCCCACCGAATGCCCCTTGCCTTCCCTGGCACCGCGATTGGCCGCTTCCATGATGCCCGGGCCGGCACCGGTGATTATGGAAAACCCCTTTTCAGCAAGGAGACGCGCTGTCTCCAGAGCCGCCTGGTATTGTGGATCATCCGGATCGGTGCGGGCCGAACCAAAAAAAGTCACGCCCTTCTGAATGTCTGCCAGCGCATCAAAGCCTTCCACGAATTCCGCGGTAATTCGCATAACGCGCCACGGATCGCTTACACGAAATGACGTTGCATCATCAAGCGGCGGCTGGAGCAGTCTTTGATCTTCCGTGAGTATGGGGCGGTCACGAATGGCCTGATCCACCATTTGCAGATCCAGGTGGGGAGCGGACTTCGGACCACTGCTTGTCTGGGACCCAGCGGGAGAATCACCCGAGCCTGCCGGATGCGCTTCCTCCACACTTTCCGGATCACTGTTCCGGTTTTCGGCTGCGGGATGACGTGATTGGGTCATGAGAGGCGCAGGTAATTATATGATGGTGATTATGGTCAGTCCGTGCGGTTACGGCTGCGCTCAGGGTCGAACCCATCCGGGTAGCGACGGCGCAATTTTTCTATGTTGCGACGGGCTATTTCATCCAGGGACAGGTCCAGCAGAGTGGCGAATGCTGATATGTACCACAGGCAGTCGCCCAATTCCTTTACGAGATCGTCAGTGTCCAGCGGGGTGGCGTGGAAAAGGTGTTTCTTGATTATCTCCGCCGCCTCTCCGGCCTCGCCTGCCAGGCCCAGAGCCGCATTGGCAAGCTGCTGTTCGTGCGTGCGTTCGCCACCCAGCGTACGCGCTGCAAGCTTCTGATAGTCATCAAGCGTCATGATGACAATCTAAGGGTCACCCTCAAGTGAGCAATGTCGTCATCTGTGGCAGTGAGGCTTCGATACGCCTGGAAATCACTTCGATGTCAGACGCAGTAAGCCCGAGTTCACTCATAGAGTCTGAAAGCGGTATCATCTCTTCAACCGTGCGCTTGTAACCTCCGCCGAGCTTTGGGGCCAGTCTGTCGGCGGTGTGAATGAGGACTGCCCAGAGGCGCAAATCACCGGCCAGTGAGCGGTAATCATGATGGCTGCGGCAGGCAGTTGTCAGGGTCTCGGGGAAATGCCACAGATCGCACAGGGTGGCACCGACCACATCATGTGAGACACCGATGGTCCTGAGCTCAATGGAGCGCAATGCTTGATCTTCATCATCCAGGGACTGTTGAATCACCACAGAAAAGGCGGGCAGCCACGCCTGCATCATCGCAATGATACCTATATCGTGCAGCAATCCGGCCAGTAACGCTTCCTCGGGCATTCCGACACGCGTATAGATCGAGAGCTCTCTGGCCGCCGTTGCAACTGCCACGCTGTGCATCCACAAGGCTGCGGGATCGAATCCCGGTAATGTGTGGCGCCCCCGAAACAATCTGTGAAGACTGGCAGCCATGGCTATGTGCTGAATGGCAGTGGTGCCGAGAATTCGTATGGCGGCGAGTGGTGTTGATACCTCCCGCTGTCGGTGATAGAAGGCAGAGTTGACAACTCTGAGGACCCGGGCGGCCAGGGGTGGGTCGCTCACCAAAACGGAATGCACCATGCGTTCGGTTGCGGCAGGGTCTTCGGCCATGGCCATGATCCGTAGCGCCGTATCCGGCAAAGTGGCCAGCGCACCTACTCGGCGCAGAGTACTGCGCAGTACAGTCTCATTCATGCGACATCCCTTCCGGGTATTTCGGCTTCCCACCAGCTTCGAACACCATCTGCGCTCATCGGCTTACCCAGGAGAAAGCCCTGGCCATATCCGCAACCAAGGGCCTGAAGAAGTACAAGTTGATCGATTGTTTCAATGCCTTCAGCAATCACTTCCAGTCCGAGGTTGTCAGCCAGCGAGACCACTGCGTGAAGCAGCGCCGAGTATCCACGTCCGCGATTGATATTTGAGGTCATCGCCCTGTCGATCTTGATGGTGTCAAAAGGGTACTCCTGCAGACATGACAGTGACGAATATCCGGTTCCGAAGTCATCCATTGCCAGACGTACTCCATGTGAACGGAGTTCAACCAGCATATCCTCCGCCAGCTCGCGCTGCTGTACGATTTGCGACTCGGTCACCTCCAGTTGCAGGGATCCAGGCGGCATTCCCGTGTCGCGCAGAATTGACAACACGCGTCCGGCAGCTCCGGGATCAGCCAGCTCCACACGAGACAGGTTGACGCTCAGCAACTGCGGTGCGGCACAACCCCACTCTCTCTGCCAGGAAATGAATTGCTGGCAGGCATCGTAAAGTACCTGCTCAGAGAGAGGAAAGATCAGACCGGAGTCCTCAGCTACCGGAATGAAATTGGCTGGCGGAACTTCACCCAGTTGCGGATGCTGCCAGCGAAGCAATACCTCAACGCCCAACATCCTCCGGTCCTCCAGTGAAACAATCGGCTGATAGTTCAGGTGAAGCTGTGGTGTTCCGATGGCTGAACGCAGGGCTGCTTCAAGCGAAAGACGGCTCTCGGTAGCCTCCCTGAGCCCTGGCGAAAATACTGCATAGCGTCCCTTCCCCCGTCGCTTGGCTTCGTACATCGCTATATCGGCATCCCGAAGAATGTCGACCACTGATCCACCGAGCTGATCACTGTGAGCGATGCCTATACTGGCGCTTGAACTGATCAGATGACCTTCGATCTGATATGGAGCATCCAGGGCAGCCAGCAGCCTTGTTGCGACGATGGACGCTGCTTCCGCATCCTGAACCGCCTCCAGCAGGACGATGAATTCATCCCCGGCGAACCGTGCCAGGGTCGAGCCGCTCGCATTGCGAAGAACACCATCTTCGATCCGCAGATTCTGTCGCAACCGGGCAGCCACCTCCCGAAGGAGCATATCACCCATTGCGTGCCCCAGGCTGTCATTCACCTGCTTGAAGCGGTCGAAATCAATGAACATCACGGCGAAGCGGTATCCGGGATCGTCGATTTTCCGCGCAATGGCCTGTTTCAGTCTCTTGGACAACAGTGTTCTGTTGGGCAGTCCGGTGAGTGCGTCAACGTTGGTAGCCCGTTCAAGACCATCCAGGAGACGCCGACGCTCCATGTACGGCTGTACCCGCGCCTGTATCTCCCATTCTCTCAGAGGTTTTTCCAGATAATCGGAAACACCGGTCCTGGCCATATCGGCAAAAACCTGTTGCTGCCCATCCGGGAGAATCACTATCACCGGGACATCACGCCATTCAGATCTCTCCCTCGTTCGGAGGAACCCCTTCGTATCCAGTGGTGATGCCGGATCTCCATCCAGAAGAATCACGGAAGGGGCGTAGTGGTATAACAATTCCACGGCTTCTTCAACATCCTTCACAAGAAGGACTTTGGTTTTGCTGACATGGAGAGCGTTGAAGACCGGATCCTGTATGGTGGGGTCCGCGGAAATCAACAAAACGACTTCAGTCCCGATCGCCAGTTTACCCCAGCGACCTCGACGCCGTTCTTTCATCATCAAACTCGTTCCGGACAGAATAAATGGTGCCGTCGGTCTGATGAACGCGGGCAGCACCGAAACAGCTTTCGTGCCTGCGCCCGCTTCGACGCTTAGTGAGAGTATCGGCCGCTGCAACCGTCAGCTTGAAGGGCTCAACCGTCGACACCTGCATGATATATTTCTGGTCATGAAATGGATTTCACTCATGGCCGGTCTGATAGTTTCTGGCGTCCTGCAACCACTTCTTGCGCAGGATCTCTTGCGCGTGGCATGGCGATTTCGCCATCGCGAATGGCATAAGAGGTTCCCGTTCCTGCCGGTTCCTTCAATGGCTTACCTTCGCTGGCGCATGTATACGGCATATGGTGACGAGAATTATCTGCCACCAAAGGCAGACGTAGTGGCTTTTGCGCGCTGGCTGCGACATCAGCCATAAGTGTTTGCTTGATGACGGCGAAGTGACGCGATAATGACGAATGCCAAGAGGGATATTTCAGAGCCACAGCTTCACGGCCGCAACACCGACGCCGGGGATTCAGAGCCCATCTCGTTCTTCGCCGACTCGCATGCTCCAATCAATGCATCCACACTGAGTGGCCGCCTCATAGCTCAGGCCTATGGCATGGGTTTCGACGCCGTCGGGATCGTGGAGCTTGGGGAACCGGCCACCCGGGCGGCTTTTGATCGCTGGCTCGCAGCCGGGCGAAATGGCAGCATGTCGTACCTTGAGGGAGAAGGAGCGGAGCTCAGACGCGACACGCGCAGGCCACACCCGGGCGCAACGCACGCAATTGTGGTGGTGGCTTCGTACGGCGGCCTCGAGCCCTCCGGGATTGTGGCCCGCTATGCACGCAGCAACGACTACCACATCGTGCTTCGGGAACGCATACGCGAACTGCATCACTGGCTCGAAAGCGTAACCGGTCGCCAGATCAACGCACGACCTTATGTAGATACAGGCCCGATTCTCGAAAAGGATCTCGCTCAGCGGGCAGGGATAGGGTGGTTCGGTAAGAACTCTCTCATCCTCACACCAAATGCGGGCTCGTTTCTTTTCATAGGCTCGCTCTTTGTCGAATACCCGCTGGAGCCCAGCTCGCCCTTCGACATGGACCGCTGTGGTACCTGCACGCGCTGCCTTGATGCCTGCCCAACAGGTGCAATAACCGCACCAAGAGAACTCGATGCCCGCCGTTGTATCAGCTATCTGACCATTGAAATGCGTGAGTCAATCCCCGAGGAATTGCGGCCCGGCATAGGCTCATGGCTCTTTGGCTGCGATATCTGCCAGGACGTGTGCCCATGGAACGAACGCTTTGCCAGGCCGGTTTGGATTGACGACTTCAGGCCCCGCGATTTTTTCAGAGAACGTGATCCCATCAAGGCGGCGCTTTCAATACTCGCAATGGAAGCCGTCGACTATCAGCAAACCTTCCGCAATTCGGCAATAAAACGCGCAAAGTTATGGATGCTCCAGCGCAATGCCTGCGTGGTGCTCGGTAACACGGGCAGTGAAACGGAAATCTCCGCTCTGCGTACAATGCTGGACCACGAAAACCCAATCGTGCGCGAGCACGCGGAATGGGGCATCCGGCGCATCAGAGAGCGACTTGCGATGCGCGCGGATGCCGTCTCCGGTTCAATCCCAGGTTGAGCCGCTGCCGAGACCTGCGGCCTCCCGCTCGGCCTCAATTTCGTGTTCACGTTCAGCGGAAACCAGACGGCGTTTCACCCAGCTTCCGATGTCGTCAAGATAAGTGTAGGCGACCGGCACCACGATAAGAGTGAGCATCGTGGACGTGATCAGGCCGCCAATCACTGCACGTGCCATCGGTGAACGGAATCCACCACCCTCACCAAGACCCAGTGCAACCGGTATCATGCCGGCAACCATCGCCAGGGTGGTCATGATGATTGGCCGCAATCGTACCGAACCTGCCTCCACCAGAGCCTCAAATCGCGCACTGCCGTGCGCACGACGCTCGTTGGCATGGTCAACCAGAAGAATGGCGTTCTTCACCACGAGTCCCATGAGCATGATCACGCCAATCATTGACATCATGTTCAGCGTGGAGCCCGTCATCACCAGCGCCAGCAGTACACCAACCAGCGACAGCGGCAGTGACAACATGATGGCAATGGGCTGCATGAACGACTCGAACTGCGAGGCGAGAATCAGGAAGATGAGAATGATGGCGAGTATGAGTGTTTCCACCACGTAGCCGGCCGTTTCGGCCAACTGCTCGGTGTCACCACCAAGCCTCACTGCATAGCCGGGAGGCAGTGGTACGGTGGCAATGCGCTCGGTGATCGCGCTTGAGGCATCAGCCAGAGACACATCCGGCGTATTGGTGCCCGAAATGGTCAGGATACGCGCCAGGTCCTTGCGGTCAATCTCAGCGGGTGACTCGCCTCGCTCTATCGTGGCCACGTCACGCAAGGGGATGCTGGCTACACCTCCCACGCCAAACGAAGCGGTGGGAACCGGAATGTCTGCCACATCCTCTACGGAGCGACGAAACTCCGGTGCCACCTGCACCACGACATCACGCTCTTCACCCGTGGGGTCTTCCCAGCGCGTTGCGGTAACGCCGGCCATGAGAGGCCGGATTGTTGCGGCTGCGGCACCGATATCAACACCCACCCTGTTGGCAACATCGCGGTCAATACTGATGCGGTACTCAGGCTTCGGTTCACCAAGTGATGACTTGAGGTCCACCACGCCCGGTATCTGCTTCACCTCTGCCATCACCAGATCCGAGATACGCTGAAGCTCTGTCACATCCGGCCCGGTTATCTCGATGGCCAGTGGTGCTCTGGCTCCACCAACACCACCCTGCGAGAGAACCCCCGTCCACACGCCGTGAACATCAGCAAGACGACTGCGGGTTTCCATCATCAGGTCCTGCTGCGACTTCTTCCGATCTGCAGACGGTATGAGTTTGACGTAAATCTCACCCTTGTTGACCGTACCCGTGGCACCGGAGCCCACCGTAGTGTAGGTGTAGGCCACCTCGGGCATGCTCCTGAGATTTTCACCCACTATGAGCGCCTTCTCTCTGGTATACGAAAGACTCTGACCCTCGGGTGTCTCGAACTGCACAATGAACTCAGAGTTATCGGTATCCGGCATGAAGCTGCCGCCGATAAACGGAACAAGTGCCAGTGCGCCAACAAGGCTCAGCACGGCAATTGCCATTGTGGACTTGCGGTGATTGAGGGCCCAGGTAATAACACGTCTATAACCGGACGCCTGACGATCGAACCACTTATTGAATGTTCCGATGCGCCGCGAAAGCCAGTTGCCGTGTGCCTCACCCTGGTGTGGATTCACGCCCCACCAGGCACTGAGCATGGGAGTGAGAGTGAAGGACACAAAGAGCGACACCAGCACCGCCCACGCCACTGTAAGACCGAACTGATAGAAGAAGCGGCCAACAATGCCCTGCATGAACGCCACCGGTACAAACACCGCCACAATTGCCAGTGTGGTGGCCATCACGGCAAGCACGATCTCAGACGTACCGGTTCGCGCTGCCGTGAAGTGATCGCGTCCCATCTCACGATGGCGCACGATGTTCTCCACCACAACTATGGCGTCGTCAATCAGGATTCCGATTGACAGTGACAATGCCATGAGCGTGATCATGTTGAGCGTGAAGCCCAGGGCATTCATCAGAATGAACGATGAGACGACCGACACCGGCAACGCAAGCGACGTTATTGCCATCGCCTTCCAGTCATTCAGGAAGAGCATAACGATGACGATAGTGAGCAGCGCTCCGAGGAGCAGCTCCTTGATCACGTCCTCAACTGAATGACGTATGAGCACGGAGTTGTCGCGAATAACCTGAAGCTCAACGCCCGTGGGCAGGACTTCTTTGAGTTTGGCAAGCGCCTCTTGTACTCCGTCAGCGACGGCTACTGTGTTTGCACCGGAAACCTTGACGAGATCGATTGAGACCGCCCGTTCTCCATTTACCAGCGCCAGAGAACGTTCTTCCTCAGTGCCGACCTCCACTCGTGCTACGTCGCGCACACGTACCGGTTGCCCGTTCCGAAGTGAGACAATTATGTCGCCAAACTGCGCCGGGTCGGTAATCCGGCCCGTCACTCGCACTATGCGTTCGGTGGGACCACGCTCCACGCGGCCTGCAGGAACTTCCATGTTCTGACGCTGCAGCGCAGCCATGACCTCGGGCACACTGATCCCGCGCGATTCAAGTTCGGCGGGCAGCAGGTTCACCCTTATCTCACGCAATAGACCACCGGCCAGCCTCACCTCACCCACCCCGTCCACCGACTCGAGCTGACGCCTTATGTCTTCGTCGGCAAGAGTGGTGAGAGCAACCAGCGGCAGAGTCTTGCTGGAGATGGCTATGGACATGATCGCCTCAGCGCCCGGATCGAGCTTCTGCACAATGGGCGGATCAATGTCATCAGGGAGATCACGGCGGATCGTTTCCAGCTTGCTCCTTATGTCCTGGGCCGCAATGTCGCCGTCGCGGCTCAGATCGAACTCAATGATTACCTGGGACACACCTTCGAGTGAAATGGACGTGATATGATTCACTCCCTCAACCGGATTGAAGGCTTCTTCCATGCGCCTTGTCACCTCCCTCTCGATGACTTCGGCACTGGCTCCCGGATAAACCGTCTGGACGGTCACAACGGGGATGTCCACGTCCGGGAACTGATCAATTGGCAGGCGTCGGAATCCGAAAATGCCAAGTACGATCAGGCCCGTCATGATCATGGCGATGAAGACCGGGCGTCGAATGGCAAGGCCACTCAATCCGCCACCGCCACGTATGGGCGTTTCTGCCATCTGGGTCACTCCTTTGCGGCAGAAGCGCTGTCGGACGAACGCGCTGATGTCGGTGTTGCCGACCGCGATGCATCTCCGGCTGAAAGCACACGGACCGGCGTGCCGTCACGAAGCGCGTCGGTGGGCGTGCGCAGCACCTGCTCACCTGCCTTCACCCCGCTGATGACGGCAATCATGCCAGTTGCCTCGTCTCGCGTCCCAACGACCACCGAACGCCGCATGAGTTTACCGTCGACAATTACGTACACAGCACCGCCAGTGCCATCTGCGCCTGCGTCGAGCACCGCCGTGGTTGGCACAACCACCGACTTGCTGCCATTCAGTGTTATCTGGCCCCGGGCGAACTGCCCGCCCATGACACGGCCGTTGGCATTGGGCAGATCCACATACACGCCAACCTGTCGCGTACCCGGGTTTGCGACAGGATCCATACGAGAAACGCGGCCACTGAAAGTCTCGCCCGGAAACGCATCAAGCGAAAACACGACGGACTGCCCCGGCTTTACATGCACCGCGTCAGTTACGCCGATCTGCCCGGGAAGCTCCAGCACCTGACTGTTGACTACCGTGAGCAACTCGTCACCCACGGATACAGGCTCACCGTTCTGCTTGCGCCTGCTGCTTATCACTCCCGCGTAGGGTGCGAGGATGCTGGTTCTTCCGGCAGCTTCGGCAGCGCCGGCTGCCTGGGCCTTTGCGGCTGCAAGCTGTGCCTGTGCTGCTTCGAAGCTGGCTTCGGCGCTTTGTCTCTCAATTGCAGACATGGCTCCGGCATCAAAGAGAGCCTTGGCAGCGTCCAGTTGCCTGGCTGCCACGGCTACACCAGCCTGTGCTGCGGCTACTGCTGCCTGAGCACCAGCCGCCTGACTCACCACGCCTTCGGCCTTGATCGTAAGCAGCCTCTGACCTGCCCGAACGCTGCTCCCGTTGTCCACACTCTGATCACTGATCGTGCCGGCAACCTGCGCGCGCAACACAGCTTGATCCTTGGGCGATAGCGGTCCGCTCAGTTGTATGACACGACCAATTTCTGCCTCGCCGGCCGTGACCACATCATCGTGACCAAGCAGAAGTTCGCCACTCGTGGCAGACGCGGCACCGCTGGTATCCATGGTGGTCTCACCATCGGCCACGGGCTGACCGCAGGCTGCAACAAGAAGTGCGGCGGCACAGACCAGTGGCATTGCTGCGAGGCTGCTGCGCCGGAAACGGATATATGATAAAATGGACAACGACTCCATGGTCGGAATGGCTGGTGTACTGTTTGATGAAACGGGTGTTGTCCCGTAGGATGATTTTTTTGCCACGCTTCCTACCTCCACTCGGCGGGCAGACCCGAAGGAACGCTGCCAAGTGAACGCTGAACACCTGCGTCGGCAATGTGGAAGTCCGCCACCGCCTGCGCGAGATTGGTGCGTGCCTGCAGCAGAGCCAGTCGCGCATCGGATACTTCCAATTGCGTGGCCAGACCGCGATCAAAACGCAGGACCGTGAGATCATGAACGCGCTGTGCCTGATCAACCGTGACACGTCGCGCGGCAATGGTACTGAGCGCACGCTCACGCTCACCACGAGCCTGCTGATACTGCACCTGCACCCCTTCCCTCAACTGCTCCAACTGCAGGCGTGCGCGGCCAAGCTCTATCTGGGCCTGCTCCATGTCTGCGCCCCGTTTGAATCCGGTGAAGAGCGGCAACTGCACCGCGATAGATGCAGAGACATCCTTGCGCCACGAACTGTTGTTGAAACCGAATACGGCGGACGGCATGTTCTGGGCACCAAAGTTTGCACTCAGGGCAACGGTGGGCAGATAAGCGCCACGGGCAAGTGCAACCTGCTGTTCACGTATCGCCACCTGGCGTTCGAGACCGGCCACGGCTGCCCTGCGCTCGGCCACCATCTCGGGTGACGGTTCAGCCAGCGTATCCACGCGCAGCATCTCAGGCGTATCCAAAGCCGTGGTCAACCGCAGTGGTTGCGTGAGGGGGAGGTCGACCAGACGTTTCAGATTGAGCATCGCCACTTCGGCTGCATTATGTGCTGCCACGAGCTGCGGGCGCAGATTTTCAGCGGAGACCTGAGCACGCAGTACATCAAGTTCGGACGATGAACCCGCATTGAGACGCAACTGCTGCTGGTCGCGGAAGGCTTCCGCCTGATCCAGTGCCGCCTGTGCTATTCCTTCGAGCTGCTGAGCCAGCTCGGCCTGCACGTAGGCAGTGCGGACCTGCATGGCAATCTCCGAGGCCTGCTCGGTGAAATCATTCTGTGCTGCGCGTTTGAAGTCGGCCGCAATTCGCAGTGCTGCACCCGTGCGTCCGCCCGAATAGAGAATCTGCGAGGCAGACAGGCTGGTGACGTAGGTGTTGGGTCGGCCCAGGGGAAGGGAGCTGAATAATCCGCCCATGCTGGAGAGAGCCGCCTTGCCCGCATTGTTTTCTATGTAACTCAGCCGGTCCAGTATCGAAGCCATGGAGTCTGGCGAGAACTTCATAGAGTCGGGGATGGTAATCGTGCCGCCGGTCTGGAAAGGCGAGTAGTAGGTGCGCGTGTAGGCGGCGGTCCCGTTGACCTGAGGAAGCGCCTGAGCCCTTGCCGAGGTGACCTGCGCGCCAGCCACGTCAACCGACGCCCTGGCCAGGCGTATCTCCTCGCTCCTGCCAAGGGCCCTGTTGAGCGCTTCTTCAAGCGTCAGCGTGCTGGAGTCATCAGCCGCGGCTCCGGGAGATTCAAGCAGCCGGCGCGCGCCGGTGGCCGCGTTCGTACTGGCGCCAGCAGACACGGTTCGCGATGGAACAGACGCCACATCCCGGCTCGATCGGGATACTCCCTGTGCGCCAAGAACGGGTGCGAGCATGCCTGCGGAAGCGCACAGGAGGACTGCTGTGACGAGAGAGATGGTGGCGCGATATGTGGAAAGTGCCGGGCCCGCCCCCTGAGAGGTATGTCCCCGGACCGACGTCAGGCGAACTTTTTGCATGAAAAAAGTGGAATGTTTGTTCTACTTGAACAAATAGAATCTTCGTAATAGAATGTCAATACTAGAACTATGACACCAGATTACGCTAGTCCTTCTCAAGAATTTCAGCGAGTCCATGGAAAATATCAGCAACCATTCATCCCAAACATCCTCTGACAAATCAAAGGTGGACCGGCAGGACCACACGCCGCTGGCGGCCGGGGCAATCCGGGAGCCACGTCAGGAGCGCGGCCAACGCCGGGTGGATGATATCCTCGACGCCACCGAGGCATTGGTGCTGGAGGTTGGGGCTGCGGTGTTTTCCGTTCAGGAGCTGGCGCGGCGCTCCGGCGCCTCCGTAGGCTCCATTTACCACTTCTTTTCCACCAAGGAAGCCATACTCGACGCGCTGTGCGAGCGGTATGCCGTACGGGCAGGCAGGATAGCGGAAACATTCACGGCCAGTGCCGAACGCTGGGCCCACTTGGAGTTTCAGGACTTTGTAAAGCACCTCAGGGCGCCATTCATGGAGTTTCTTGAACAGAACCCTGCTTACTACGAACTGGGCTGCGGAGTATCGGGCACCAGAACACAGAGGTCCGAGTCAACTCATGCCTTCATCCGACAGGCGCTCGCCGAGGTCTTTGCCAAACGCTGGCCTCAGGTACCGGAAGAGGAGCGTGCCATCCGTGTGGATGTCATGACCGCCATCGCTACCGGCCTTCAGTCCCTTATGGTGCAGGCGCCGCAGGCACGCCGGGCCGCCATCAATGCAGAGCTGTCGCGTGCGATAAACGGCTATCTCTCACACTTCGAGTGATGAAGCACAACCATGCTGTGTGAACCGCTCTGTGGCCGGGGTGGATCGGGGCGCGCAGTGTTAGTGGCGACCATTTCAGCGATTTCGGCCTTGTTTCTTTTCGCCGCATGTTCCACAGCCGACACGCCTGACGCTAATGAAGAATCTCCAGGGCCGCTTGCGGTTTTTGCCGCTGCCAATCTGAGGTCGGTACTGGACGACATTGTCAGAGATTATCAGGCCCAAACCGGCGACAGCGTGGTGCTGGTTTTCGGATCCACAACCAGTCTTGGCACACAGATAATCAACGGTGCACCGGCCGACATCTTTCTTGCAGCCAACACCGCAGCCATAGACTCACTCGCAGTACGCGGTTTGATAATAGACAGCACAAGGGCCGTGTATGCCATCGGTCGCTTGATTCTGGTTGGCAATTGCGCCAGAGCTGATCAACTCAATCCGTCCCGGCACTGCAGAGCGCCCCAGGACATTGCCTCACTGGCCCAGGACTCCTACCGTTCAATCGCCATAGCCAACCCTGCATTTGCTCCGTATGGCATGGCTGCAGAAACCGCGCTCGACCGCTCGGGGGTCCTTCCCAAAATACAGGACAAGCTGGTGCTTGCGGCCAACGTGAATCAGGCCTTGCAGTATGCTCTTACCGGCAACGCAGACGCCGCCATAGTGGCTCTCGCTCTGGTGGCGGATGACCACAGCTATGATTACAGTCTTGTTGACACTACACTGTACGACCCGATTGTTCAGAGCCTCGCGGTGTTGCGCAGCAGCGCCCACCAGCAAAGGGCACTGGCCTTCCGGGCATTTCTGCTTTCTCAGGAAGTACAGCGCGTCATTAATCATTACGAGCCACATTGACGGCAGGTTTCAGGGAATGAACGCGCTCCTGGCTCCGGTTGCGGCGCATCCGCTTGCACTCTCCCTGGCCGTGGCAATTCTGGCAACCGGCATGGCGCTGGTTGTTGGCCTTCCCACTGCCTGGCTGCTTGCGCGGCGCAGCTTTCGTGGCCGCACAGTGCTTGAAGTTCTGGTACTTCTTCCCATGGTGCTGCCGCCCACGGTAATCGGCTACTACCTGTTGGTGGCCGTTGGCCGACAAAGTCTTGTTGGCGGTCTTTACGAGCGCATCACGGGCTCGGCCCTGGTGTTCACGCCCACTGCCGCAGTGCTCGCAACATTCGTTGCCGCAACACCATTTCTCATACGTGCAGCCCAGGGCGGATTCGAGCAGCTTGACACTTCATATGAGGACGCTGCCAGAACCCTGGGCAGGTCAGAGTGGTCTGTCTTTTTTAGTGTGAGCCTGCCAATGGCCAGGCGCAGCATCCTGGCTGGTACGGCACTGGCTTTCGCCAGAGCCATGGGTGAGTTCGGAGCCACGCTCATGCTGGCGGGCAACATTCCCGGCAGAACTCAAACCGCCAGCCTCGCTGTCTACGATGCCGTACAGGCCGGGGATCCGGCGCGCGCAACGCAGCTTGCACTGCTGCTCTCTGCAACCTCACTGGCTGCACTCTGGCTGCTTACCCGCGCGAATACCAACAGGCGCAATGAGCTGCAGCATGAATTCCGTGAAACCAGATGACGGATCACATAGTGGATCACATAGTGGATCGCAGCACGGATCGCATGGCAGAGTCAGCGACAGCGGCAATTCTGGAGGTAAGCGTGCGCCGCAGGTTGCCCACCTTCGACATGGACATTTCGTTCACGATGGCTCCGGGCATCAGCGCCATCGTCGGACCATCAGGGTCGGGGAAGACATTGACGCTGAGGGCCATATCCGGATTGCTTCTGCCATCCAGCGGCCGTATACGTCTCAGTACGCAGGTCCTCTTCGAGCGTGAGTCTGGCAGGCCACCACGCATAAACCTGCCCACACGACTGAGAAACACCGGTTACCTGTTCCAGCACTATGCTCTTTTCCCGCACCTCTCCGTTGCAGGGAACATAGGTTATGGCCTTTCCGGGCACACTGCCGGCACACGCAATGCGCGAATTCGTGAAATGCTGCAGTTGATACAATTGGAGGATGCGGCCGATCGCCGCGTGTCAGAACTGAGCGGCGGCGAGCAACAGCGCGTGGCACTTGCACGCGCTCTCGCACCACGACCCTCGCTGCTGCTGCTTGATGAGCCTCTTTCGGCGCTGGATGCACCGCTGCGCAGAACACTGGGCGATGCGCTGCGCCGTATCCACGAGCGCAACGCCACACCCATGCTGCTGGTCACTCACGATCCCGACGAAGCAGCACGAATTGCAGATCGTATCATCACATTGAGAGCAGGTCGGGTGGAGCGGCTGTCTGAATAGCTGCTCTCTGAGTAGCTGCTCCCTGAACAGACGGCCTCTGAGAAGTCACCAGCCTGACGCCAGGCAGTCGACTCACTTTCGTTTTCCAAAGTCCGGTAACTGGGTAATTGCCGCACCATCCTTGCGCGGGTCCGATGCACCCATGTTCACACCCGTGCTGAAGTTTCGGGAAACAGCCTGACCGGCTCCCATTCGGGTACTGGAGTAATCGCCTCGCATAACTATCTCGTGTCCCATGGCCGCGAGCGAGTCCCGTACGGCCACCGGAATGCGCGACTCGAAGTTCACGTCACATCCGGGAAATGTCTCCTTGGAAAACCTTGGCATGTCCAGAGCCTCCTGAATGTTCATGCCAAAGTCTGCAATGTTGGAAACAAACTGCGCATGAGCCTGCGCCTGATTCCAGCCGCCCATGATGCCGAATGCGATGCGGGTGTCGCCCTGCTCCATGAAGGCGGGTATGATGGTATGCAGCGGACGTTTGCGCCCGGCAACGACGTTGGGGCTCTCAGCATCAAGCGTGAAACCACCGCCCCGGTTCTGCCACGCAAATCCCGCTCCACCCACAGCAAGTCCCGCACCAAAACCCACCGACGAGTAATTGCTCTGAATGAGCGATACCATGTTGCCGTCCCTGTCCACCACACTCAGGTAAGTGGTGCCATGGTCGGTTGCGAGAGGGTTGCCTGCAGGCACTGTGCATGTTGCCGCTGTGGCATTTATTCTGAGAGCCCGCTTTGTGGCATAGGGCTTTGAAATGATCTCATTCACCGGAACTCTGGAAAACCGCGGATCCGCCACATAGCGCTCAAGGTCGGCGTAGGCCAGCTTCTTGGCCTCTATCATGTGATGCAATGCCGCGGTTGAATTGTGTCCCATCGACGCCAATGGATAACGCTCCATGATGTTGAGCATTTCCAGTGCGGCAATGCCCTGGCCGTTTGGCGGCAGTTCGTAAACGGTCCAGCCGTGATATGTAGTGGACACGGGCTCCACCCATTCAACCTCATAATCAGCCAGATCAGCGGCAGTCATCGTGCCGCCGTGTGCGCGAGAGCTGGCCAGCAGTTTTTCTGCAATGGTACCGCTATAAAAGGCCGATGCGCCGTGATTCGAAATCTGTGTGTAACTCCACGCAAGTTGCGGGTTACGAAACAGCTCACCGGCCGCAGGGGCTCTTCCTGCCGGCATGTAGATGCTTGCAGTGGCGGTATCTGCGGCGAGTGTCTTTTCGCTGTCTTTCCAGTACACACTCACCACCTCGCCAACCGGAAAGCCGTCTTCCGCATACCTGATTGCCGGCGCAAGGATATCTGTGAATTGCATGCTGCCGAAGCGTGATCTCAATGCTTCCCAGCCCTTCACTGCACCCGGTACGGTCACCGCGTCTATGCCACTTTGAGGCATTCTTCTGTAATTCTTGCTTTTCAAATACTCCGCCGAGAGACCGGCCGGTGCCCAGCCGGAAGCGTTGAGGCCGTAAAGCCGTCCTGATCGGGCCTCGTACACGATTGCGAATAGGTCGCCACCGATACCGTCGTTCATGGGTGCCACCAGCCCCATCATCGCATTGGTTGCAATGGCTGCATCCACTGCGTTTCCGCCCTGCTCAAGAATCCGCGCACCCGCCTGCGAGGCGAGCACGTTCTCACTGGCAACAATACCCAGTGTGGTGGTAACCACCGAACGTGAACGTGAGCGGTCCTGCGCCCAGGCGATCTGCGGGAGCATTGAGAGAAGCACCAGGCGAAGCAGTACGCGGCGGAACACAGAAGAAAGCGGCCGGCTGAAATACGACACGGTCATTCCCCTTTTTGTTTTGAATGAAACAAATGTTTTTGCGGCCCTTTCGGTGATTGCCCGACGCGTTGTCAGGCAATCGCCCGTAACCGGGAAGGCCAATGAGGTTCAGAATGAGTGCACCACCTGTCATCCAACAACGGCGAGGCATTCATGTCACCCTCCGCATATCGTATCACCGCGCTGCTGGCGACCGCTACCTTGTTCGCAGCTTGCGCGCCTTCCACTGCAGATTCCGGCAACACCACGGTGGCTTCAACAGACGGCCAGGGACAGTCTGCCGTCCAGGACAATGAGTCCATGCCCGATGTGGTAAAGGTGGCAGTGGGCTCCAAAGACCACAGCACACTGGTTGCGGCCATCAAGGCAGCCGGGCTCGTGGACGCACTGTCCAACGCTGGTCCGTTCACGGTGTTTGCCCCCGTGAACACGGCGTTTGACAAGCTGCCCGACGGCACGCTCGACACGCTGCTCAAGCCCGAAAACAAGGGGCAGCTCACCAACGTGCTCTACCACCATGTCACGACCTCGGCTCTGGAAATGAGCTTTTTCGACGACGGTCAGAGCGTGGGCATGGTGGACGGCACTTCAGAGATCATCTCGAAGAAAGGCGATGACTGGTACATAGGCGACGCCAAGGTCATCGGCTCCGTCAGGGCATCAAACGGATGGGTGCATGTGATTGACGCGGTGCTGGTGCGGAACTGAGTCCGGCAAGCCGTAGCAGAGGTATTTGATTTCCAGAAAGGCATCAAGGCCGTACTTCGAGCCCTCGCGGCCAAGCCCTGAGGCTTTCACTCCACCGAATGGTGCAACTTCGGTGGAGATGAGGCCCTCGTTTATACCCACCATTCCGTATTCCAAAGCCTCGGCCACCCGCCAGCAACGGGCAACGTCGCGGCTGTAGAAGTACGCGGCCAGCCCGAACTCGGTGTCGTTGGCCATGTTAATGGCCTCGGCTTCGTCAGTGAATCTGAAAAGAGGCGCGACCGGCCCGAATACTTCCTCGCGTGCTATGCGCATGTTCGGTGTGACATCGGCGAGAACAGTGAGTTCAAAGCGCAAGCCCTCGCCACGCCTGCCACCAAGGGCGAGCCGTGCACCCTTTTTCACTGCATCGTTGATGTGCAGCTCCACCTTGGCCACTCCGGCATCATTTATGAGCGGCCCGATGCGCACGTCGTCTTCCAGCACATCGCCTGATCTGAGATTTGCAACCGCTCTGGTGAAGCGCTCAAGAAAATCGTCATAAACCGAATCCTGAACCAGGATGCGATTGGTGCACACACAGGTCTGGCCGTCATGGCGATATTTGGAGGCGACAGCACCGGCAACCGCAGCATCAAGATCGGCGTCTTCAAAAACAATGAAGGGAGCGTTGCCACCCAGCTCCAGCGACAACCGCGTGAGGTTGTTTGCGCACTGCCGCATGAGCAAACGCCCAACGGCAGTTGAGCCCGTGAATGAGAGCTTGCGCACCAGCGGGTTCTCGCAGAACTCAAGCCCAACCTCAGCCGCCTGCGAGGTGGGAATCACGTTGAACACACCCGCGGGCATACCCGCCTGCTCTGCGAGTACGGCGAGAGCCAGAGCGGTAAGTGGAGTTTCCTCAGGCGGTTTTATCACCACCGGGCAACCTGCAGCCAGAGCCGGAGCCACTTTGCGCGTGATCATCGCCAGCGGGAAATTCCACGGAGTGATTGCCGCTACCACGCCCACGGGCTGCTTGATTACCACCAGACGCCTGTCTTCAGACCACGGCGGTATAACGTCGCCGTAAGCCCGCTTTCCCTCCTCTGCGAACCACTCCACAAAGGAGGCGCCGTAGTTCACCTCTCCTCTGCTCTCACTTATGACCTTGCCGGCCTCAAGGCTCATCAGCGTCGCAAGGTCCTCCTTGTTTTGCATAATGAGGTTGAACCAGTCCCGAAGAACCGCGCCGCGCTGTTTGGCTGTAAACTTTCGCCATATTGGCCATGCGGAGGATGCTGCCTCTATGGCTCTCGCAGCCTCAGCCCTGCCCAGATCACTCACACTGGCCAGCACTCCTCCATCCGACGGATTCGTCACGCTGAAAACAGCACCCGAATCGGCATTTACCCAACTGCCGTTCACAAATGCCTGTGTGCGCAACAGCGCCGGCGAAACATGGTCGGCCAGCGCCACTGAAGATCGCTTAACGGTACCTGCCATCATCACTGCCTCTTTTTTGCGGGACGCCTCAGCGTCCCATTCTGTACATCATCTGCACCAGCTCATCGTACATGGCCTCGGCCTCTTCGGGACTCCGGCGTATTGCTTCAGTGGCACAGTGCTTCAAATGATTCCGCATGAGTTCACGGCCCACCGCACGCAGTGCCTCGTGTACCGAGGCTATCTGTGTCATGATGTCTGAACAGTAACGGTCTTCGTCTACCATCTTCTGCAAACCACGCACCTGTCCCTCTATGCGCTTGAGACGTTTCTGGTTGCGGGTCTTGATGTCGGGGTCCACGGCCGCAGCCTTGCGCGGAGTGTCTCCTGCACCTGGTTCGCTCTCCGTTTTACCGAGCGGTGCAGCGCAGCCACAGTGTACAAGCTGCGGTGCTTTCGGTTTTTCAAATGTGGTATTCATGCGAAACGCGCACTCCTGAGCCTGAGCGAATTGGTCACCACGCTTACTGAACTGAAGGCCATTGCGGCGCTGGCAAGAATGGGGCTCAAGAGCAGCCCGAACGACGGATACAGGATGCCAGCCGCCACGGGTATGGTGATGACGTTGTAGAAGAACGCCCAGAAAAGATTCTGCTTCATCGTGCGCATTGTGCGACGTGACAGCGCTATGGCTCTCACCACTCCCTGCAGATCACCGCGCATGAGCACAACGTCGCCGGCTTCCATGGCTATCTCGGTACCACTGCCTATGGCCATGCCAACGTCGGCCTGAGCCAACGCGGGGGCGTCGTTGACACCATCGCCAACCATTGCCACCACGCGACCCTGCTCCTGCAGGCGACGCACTTCGTTCACCTTGCCCTCGGGCAACACACCAGCCACCACTCTGTCCACGCCTGCAGCGCGGGCAATGGCCGCAGCGGTGCGCTCGTTGTCTCCCGTGAGCATTACCACCTGAAGACCCATGTCGTGGAGCTGAGCGATGGCTGAGGCGGATGTATCGCGTACGGGATCGGCCACTGCAATGAGACCGGCCAGCGCACCGTCCATGGCAAGATACATGGGTGTTCTGCCCTCCTGAGCCAGGCGCGCAGCGTGTTCATCCAGGCTGCTGGTATCAATGCCCCAGTCGTGCATGAAAGCGGCATTGCCAACTGCCACTGCGGCTCCGTCAACCACGCCCTGAACACCGCGGCCCGTAACCGACTGGAAGTTTTCGGGCTCAATCAGCTCCAGCGACCGGCCACGCACGTAGCTCACGATTGCTTCAGCCAGCGGGTGTTCACTGGCGTGCTCAATCGAGGCCACGCGCCTGAGCAGAGTGTCTTCGCCAACTGCAAGCCCGGGCGCTGTGACGAAATCGGTGACTGCCGGTGTGCCGCGCGTAATCGTGCCCGTCTTGTCGAGCACCACTGTTGACACATCACCCGCGCGCTGCAGCGCTTCACCGCCTTTTATGAGAACGCCCAGTTGTGCGCCCTTGCCGCTGGCCACCATCACTGCCGTTGGCACGGCGAGCCCCATGGCACAGGGGCAGGCAATGATGAGCACTGCCACCGCCGCTGCAAAGCCACGCACCAGCGGTGCCTGTTCAACGCTCAGATACCAAACGCTGAAGGTGATGAGAGCAAGCAGCATTACAACCGGCACAAACACCGCACTGATACGGTCTGCCAGGTGCTGTATGGGCGCACGGGCACCCTGCGCATCGCGCATGAGCTTCACTATCTGTGCAAGGACAGAGTCAGCACCCAGAGCGGTGGCAGTGTAGCGGAAAGCGCCGGTGCGGTTGATGGTTCCGCCTATTACGCGGTCGCCGACATGCTTGGCCACGGGCAGAGACTCACCGGTGAGCATGCTTTCGTCCACGGCGCTTTCGCCCTGCACAATGCTGCCGTCAACCGGGATGCGTTCACCTGGCCTTACTATGACAACCTCGCCCACTTCCAGGCTGTCCACCGGCGCCTCCACTTCCTCACCGAAGCGCAGTACGCGCGCCGTGGGCGGCTGCAGGTCGGCGAGCGCCCTGAGTGCCAGCGAAGTACGCTGTTTGGCGCGCGCCTCAAAGGTGTTACCAGTGAGTATGAAGGCGATGATCATGACCACCGCTTCGTAATACACGTCTGGCGATACACCTCGACTGGTGAAGAAGCCGGGAAAGAAAGTGGCAAGCAACGAATACAGAAAAGCCGCTGATGTACCAACTGCAACCAGAGTATTCATGTCTGCGCCGCCATGCTTTGCGGCGGCCCAGGCTCTGGTGTAGAAGTGACGACCCGCCCACACCATGACCAGCAGAGTTGCTGCAAGCAGACTCAGCGTAAGCAGCGATGCGGGTATGTCGTACACCCAGGGAAGAACGCGCCGCATTGGCGGATCGAGCACTTCCATGCTCCAGCGCATGAAAGGATCCATTGCCACGGTGCCAGTATGATCACCGCCGTGTGCACCAAGCATGGACATGAGCGGCATGCTCACGATCATGGCAAACACGGCAATAATTCCGGCCGTGATGGCCTTGCGCCGCAGTTCGAAGTATTCCGCTTCCTGGGCCCTGTCGCGTGCCTCCTGCTCCTCAAAGGCCGTTTGATCAGGGTTGGCCAGCGACGCTCCGTACCCGGTGTCTTCAATGGTGGCTATGAGAGACTCAGGACTGACTGCAGCCGGGTCGAAGGTGATGGTGGCGCTCTTCATCATCAGGTTGACGTTGGCTTCCTCAACGCCGGCCTGCTTCTCGAGTGCGCGCTGCACACGCGCCGAACAGGCGGCGCATGTCATTCCCGTTACCGGAATACGGAGCGTTTCCATGTGTGGTATTTGCCTCTGCCGGAACGCCGGCCCTCGTAACTCGTGTTCAGTGAGTGGCGGTGACCTTGTAGCCCGCGTCTTCAATGACCGCAGTAATACGGTCTGCGTTCAGCTTTGCCGGATCTATCGTGACCGTAGCCGTGCCAATTGCCACGGAATCAGTCTTGACGCCATCCAGCTTGGCCAGAGCCTTTTCCACCGCCTTGACGCAGTGCCCGCATGACATGCCGGTAATATCGAACTTGATGGTCTGCATGAGAAAATCTCCGAGTTAGATAAATACCCCGGGTGGGTATCTGTTAATGGTTGATTTTAATATACCCCGGCCCCGTATGCAATGACCTTCCACCACAAAGTTTTTGGATGGTGCAGGTGTTTTATATTGCCACTGAACACTTTGGGCCAGTTTCTCCTTCCTTTCAGCCCCGCCAGACAATGGCTCCCTTCCCATCAGCCATGCCCAGCTTCATTTTCGGCAATTCTGAATGCCGAGCTCATCACTCAGGCTCTGCTGCCCACCCGAAGGCCAACAAGTACGGCTCGCACGGGCGTCGGCCGCTAAGACAGATACTCACGGCAGCCTTTGCCATGGCCGCACTGGTCGTGACTGTGCCGGCCGAGGCTCAAACTCCACCCACCGGAGGAGGAGGAGGCGGCGGCGGCGCGGGAGGGGGAAGAGGTGGCGGAGGCGGTGCCTTTGGCGGAGGCCAGCAATACAGTCAGCGTGACACCACCCCGCCGCGGGACCTTGGAACAAAGTCCACCCTGCCCACTGGTAGAGTCACCTACCGCACGCTCATAGAAACCAACCTTGAGATTGAGCGGATTGCGGCCACATACCCGGATCTGGTGCGCCGCTTCGCGCTGCCTCACAAGAGTCTGCTGGGCCAGACTGTCTGGGCATTGGAGATTTCCCGCGACGTGAACAACAGCGCCTGGAAGCCCGCGTTTCTCATGACCGGTCTCCAGCATTCACGCGAATGGCCCACCGTTGAGCTCACCATGGAGTTCGTGAACGACATTCTGATGAACAGCAAGAGCGACCTTGAGATAGGCAGATTGCTGGACAGAATGCGGCTTCTGGTGGTGCCGGTGGTGAGTCCGGATGGCTATGAGATGTCGCGCAGCCTGCTCGTTGAGCAGAAGCGCCGCAACTGTCGTGTCGAGGACGGCAAGATCCCCACCTTTGAACAGTGCGCCAACCCGGCCAACCGCATGGCGGGCGTTGATCTCAACCGTAACTACGCGGCTTTCTGGGGTGGCAGTGGAGCGAGCGTGAGCCCAAGGGGCGACAGCTATCGTGGGGCCGCGCCCTTCTCCGAACCGGAAGTCAGAAACATCCGTGACTTAATGGCAACCAACCAGATAGTGGTGGCCCTCAGTAACCATACACCGGATGCGCGGGTGCTTCGGGCGCCCAGTGCGGTTGAGGAACCTGTGCCGGCAGACGTGGTTCCCTACGACTCACTCGCTCAGGCTCTGGGTCGTGATCTCAACTGGCCTGCAGGCCCATGGCCCCAAGTCTACTACACCGCCAGCGGCACTATGGAAGAGTTCGGCTATTACAGTGCCGGTACCTTCGGTTTCACCTTTGAAAACACGCCAGGTGGACGCGGCTTCCATCCAGCGTATTCATTCGTTGTGGACCAGTACACAGGCACGGGCGCATACCCAGGCTCAAATGCACGAAACGCCTTCCTGCGTCTCATGGCAGCCACCGCCGAGCCGGCGTTGCACTCGGTGTTGAAGATCGACGCGCCCTCAGGAGCCACGCTTACGCTTTCCAAGCGCTTTGATCTCGAAAGCTCGCCGATTCTCAAGAGCGACAACCGCGCAGACAGTCTTTCGCGCGATCCCGCATTCAAGATTCCCTCGTCGATTACCACCACAGTCACCGTTCCTTCAGGTGCAAGCCAGGTTACCTGGCACGTGAATCCGTCGCTGCGCCCGAGCCAGCACGCCCAGGAATTCCTTGACGAATCATGGACGCTGAGCTGCTCATACGCTGGCCGGACCGAAAGCACTCAGGTAAAAATTGCTCGTGGTCAGACTGCCAATGTGGACATGAAGCGCTGCGGCGCGAAGTAGTGCCGTGAAGCAGTCAGTG
The DNA here is from genome assembly GCA_964636415.1 of uncultured Gemmatimonas sp. Classification (GTDB taxonomy): domain Bacteria; phylum Gemmatimonadota; class Gemmatimonadetes; order Gemmatimonadales; family Gemmatimonadaceae; genus Gemmatimonas. Next base: position 48,648 of record CAZWSJ010000008.1, read on the forward strand.
CCGGGTGGTGTGTTGCAAGCAGCGACTCAGCTTTCCTTGCTGCCGCCACCCAGCGCTTTCCTCACCGCAGGGGCCACGCGCGTCCCGAAAAGTTCTATGCTGTGCATGATGTCGGCGTGCTTCATGGGCCCAACGCTGAACTGGATCATCATGCGGTCATGATGGAAAAGCTCATGCTCCATGAGAATCTTTTCGATGACTTCATCGGGTGAGCCCAGCAGAAGCGCACCGCGCGGCGCACGTTCGAAATCGAACTGCTGACGAGTCGGCATGGGCCAGCCGCGCTCACGACCTATCCGACCCATTGTGGCGATGTAAGGTGGAAACGCAAGTTCCACGGCAGCCTCTGTGCTGTCTGCCAGAAACCCATGGGAACTGATGGCGAGCCTGAGCTTTGAAGGATCATGGCCCACCTGTGCCCAGGTCTCACGGTAAAGATCGGCGAAAGGCACAAAACGCTCGGGCATCCCGCCTATGATGGCAATTGCCATGGGCAGGCCCAGGGTCGCCGCACGCACCACCGACTGGGGAGTGCCACCAACTGCTATCCACACAGGAAGCGGGTCCTGCAACGGGCGTGGATAGACGCCGCGGTCATCAATGGGAGCTCGGTAATGGCCGCTCCAGGTGACGCGCTCCGAGCCGCGAATTTTCAGCAACAGTTCAAGCTTTTCGGCGAACAAACCGTTGTAGTCGGCCAGATCCTGTCCAAACAAGGGGAAAGACTCAATAAAACTGCCTCTTCCCGCCATGATCTCTGCCCGACCGTTCGAAATGAGGTCCACGGTGGAGAAATTCTGGAACACTCTGACCGGGTCATCCGAACTCAATACGCTCACCGCACTGGTCAGACGGATATGCTCCGTGCGCGACGCAGCGGCCGCAAGCACTATGGCCGGAGACGATACGATGTAGTCGGTTCGGTGATGTTCACCAACTCCAAACACATCGAGTCCCACCTGGTCGGCAAGCACGATCTCATCAACCAGGTCCCGCATGCGCTGACCAACAGCCACACTGTCACCGCTCAGCCGCGGGTCCAGCTCTCCAAAGGTGAATACACCAAGTTCCATGTCAGGCGGTAGTTATGGATGTTGTAAATGAAGTGTGCCCCATACACATGTACGATGTAGCAAGCGGTATCCGAACAACAGTCTCAGGAGCTAGTTTTCGGTGATGCTTCCAGACTCCAGCGAACTGGCAACAGACATGCCCCGGATGGACAGCTCTTCCGGCACCGATCGCAAGACAAGCGTCCGTGAAAGGCTTCAGCAGCAGCTTGGACATCAATATCGTATTTTGCGTGAACTGGCTCTTGGCGGAACGGCCAGAATTTTTCTGGCCACTGAAGTTGGTCTCGAACGCACTGTGGTACTCAAGGTACTGCCTGCCGAACTCGCCGCGGGAATTGATGGCAAGCGCTTCCGCCGGGAAATAGATCTTATTGCCAGGCTTCAACACCCGCACCTGATACCACTGCTCAATGCGGGGACTGCCGGAGCTGAGGGAGAGGCGGGAGATGAAGGCTCTGCCAGAACAGCGGTGGGCGGCGCGATGCCGTGGTTCAGCATGCCATGGGCTGAAGGTGAAACCCTTCGGGAAGCGATCAATCCCGGCCATGCACTCGAAACCGTTAAGGCACTCCGGATACTGCGCGAAATCGCGTCGGCGCTGGCCTATGCACACGCGCGTGGTGTGGTTCACCGCGACATCAAGCCTGAAAACGTGCTTTTATCGGGCGGTGTAGCCATGGTCTCCGACTTTGGCTTCGCACGCGCACTTGATGAGGCCAGCGAAAGTACGGTGGAAAGCGGCAAACGAATTACCACCGTGAGCCAGGCGCTTGGCACCCCGGCCTACATGGCGCCGGAGCAGGTCAACGCATCTTTGCTGGTGGACCACAAGGCAGATATCTATGCCTTCGGCTGCCTCGCCTACGAGCTTTTCACGGGTAACCCGCCATTCGTGAAGCCAACGCTGCGAGAGACACTCTCGGCGCAGGTAACAGAAGAACCTGATGACCTCCGGCAAAAAAGACCGGATCTGCCCGTGACGTTGAGCCGCGTAATCATGCAGTGCCTCAACAAAGATCCGCTCAAACGGCCGCATTCGGCAACGGTCATAATCCGTACCATTGACTCACTCGGAAGCCCGATGGACGCAAGCGAACCAGGCAACGTGAGAGCGAAAAAGCCGGCAGCAATGACGATCGGGGCATTCGAAGGCACAACGCCAGCGCAGCATGCGAAGCAGCCGAGGCACGGCAAACCTGCAACGGGCCGCATGCGCAAAGTGATATTGGTTGGGATTGCAGTATTGGCCGCTCTCGCCGTTTATGCAGCTTTGGGTGCTCTCAATGCTCATCTGCGGCTGCGCTGACAAGCATACCGAGCCTGACCATGCCCAATATCAAGACAGTAGCAACAACGCCCTTTGCCGACCAGCAACCGGGAACCTCCGGTCTCAGGAAGAAAACATCAGTCTTTCAGCAGCCGCACTACCTCGAAAACTTCGTTCAAGCCCTGCTGGAAGAAGCAGCACTGCCTGCCGGACAAAGCCTGGTAATTGGCGGCGATGGACGATTTTTCAACCGCGAAGCCATATATGTCATAATACAGATGGCTGCTGCAAATGGCGTAAGGCATGTCATAGCCGGGCGAGACGGTTTGCTCTCAACACCCGCGGCCTCGAATCTCATACGCAAGGGCATTCCCGGACGAACGGCAGGCGGAGGTATAATACTGTCTGCCAGTCACAATCCCGGCGGACGGGATGGCGACTTCGGCATTAAGTACAATACGGCCAATGGCGGGCCCGCACCGGAAGCTTTCACCACAGCAGTGGCCAGGCGCGCTGCCAGACTTGGTGAATACCGCAGCGCAGTGCTCCCTGATTTTGACCTTTCAAGGATTGGCACCCAGGACCTGGGCCTGCTGGTGCTCGACGTGGTCGACCCTGTTGCTGCATATGCATCACTCATGGAGTCACTCTTCGACTTCACAGCAATAAGCGGGCTCTTTGCCGACGGATTCAGCATGCGCTTCGATGCCATGCACGCCGTTACCGGTCCATATGCAAAGGAAATACTCGAGCGGAGGCTGGGCGCGAAAGAGGGAACGGTAATAAATGCAACTCCTCTGCCCGACTTTGGCGGAGGGCATCCCGATCCCAATCTCACCTACGCCAAAGATCTGGTAAGCGAGATGTTTGGTGCACACGCGCCCGACTTTGGTGCGGCATCGGATGGTGACGGCGATCGCAACATGATACTGGGTCGCAACTTCTTTGTGACGCCCAGCGACAGCCTTGCAATTCTGGCAGCAAATGCCCCACTAGTGCCCGCCTTCAGCAATGGCTTGAAGGGATTGGCCAGATCCATGCCCACCAGCGCTGCTGCAGACGCTGTGGCTGCCAGGCTGGGCATACCATGCTTCGAGACTCCAACGGGTTGGAAGTTCTTTGGCAACCTGCTTGATGCAGAGCGCATTACCATCTGTGGAGAGGAAAGCTTCGGTACCGGCTCAGATCATGTTCGCGAAAAAGACGGACTCTGGGCCGTACTTTTCTGGCTCAACATACTGGCTGCAAAGAGGCAGAGTGTGGAAGAGACAGTGCGTGCGCACTGGGCTGCTTTCGGCCGAAATTACTACACACGTTACGATTACGAGAACGTGGAAGCTGAGGCGGCTCATGGACTCATGGACCACCTGCGTTCACTTATGGACTCAGGCTCAGATGCTGCAGCAGCATCGCCACAATCGCTTCGGGCTCATACCCTGGCCGGTCGCAAAGTGAAGTCGGTTGACGATTTCAGCTACACCGATCCTGTAGACGGCTCCACAAGCGCACACCAGGGCATGCGCATTCTCTTTGAAGACGGAGCACGCATTGTCTTTCGGCTTTCCGGAACCGGCACATCCGGTGCCACCATTCGTCTCTACATCGAAGCGCGTGAAACTGCAGCAGACCGGCTTGACCTGCCCGTAGCGCAGGCGCTCGCCAATCTGGTGCAGGCAGCTCTTGAAGTCAGTCAAATGGAAGAACGTACCGGACGCAGCGCCCCCACTGTGATCACCTGACACCGACACGTATTAGTAGCCACTGTCACATCCAAACAATCTCACAAGCGCAGCTGTCATGGAATTTCACATCATTCCCGCTTCAGGACGAGCAATGATCTTCTTCGCAGCACTCGGCCTGCTTACCTTCGCTCTCTTCCTCAGTATTGCGTACATGGGCTTTTCCAGCATGGGAAGCAGATTCGTGATCAGCGACAGCGCGCTCCGGATCAGCAACACATTCTATGGCAGGTCCATACCGCTATCTTCGATCAACACAGATGGCGTCGCCATTGTAAACATGAAAGGCGACCGCGCCTACAAGCCCACTTTGCGCACGAACGGAATCGGCATGCCGGGCTATGCGGCCGGCTGGTTCAGGTTGCGCGAGAAGGGCAAGGCACTGTTGTTCGTGACAGACAGGGAGAATGTCGTTTATCTGCCCACATCCGAGGGTTATTCGGTCCTCCTCAGCGTAGACAGACCTCGTGAGTTCATGGAAGCACTGCGCAGCGCCGCAAGCCGCCAGTCGAGGAGCTGAGGCACAGGGGAGCCAATTGCAAAGTTAAGCAGACGGAAGAAGCGAACAGTGAAGCAATCAACGAAACAGATCAAGACCAGATTGTCCGGATGCGTGTTACGACCATGGGCAAATGACGATATCGCGTCACTGGTTTTTCACGGCAACAATCGCAAGGTGTGGCGTAACCTCACGGACAGTTTTCCTCATCCCTACACAGCGGAGGATGCCGAACAGTGGATCACATTGGCCGGCAATCCCTGTGCGGGAATACATCTCGCCATTGATGTGAACGGCCAGGCTGTGGGTTCCATAGGCATAGTGAGGCGTGAGGGCATAGGTCGCTACACAGGCCAGCTTGGTTACTGGCTTGGCGAAGCCCATTGGGCGCAAGGCCTGGCCACCGCCGCGGTTCGTGCTCTAAGTGATCGCGTGCTTGAGCGCGGCCGGTTCCGGCGACTTGAAGCCACCGTGCTGGCATGGAATCCGGCTTCAATGCGGGTGCTGGAGAAGTCAGCTTTCATTCGAGAGGCAGTATTGCGTGAGCGATTTTACAAGGATGGAGAATTTGTTGACTGCATGATCTACGGGCGGGTGAACTGATTTGCAGAGCCAGACAAACACCTTGGGTTTGAATCGCATGCGCTACGCATTGATCCCGCTCCGTGGCCTGGGTCAGATCCTGTTTCAGGCAAACTCTTTTTCCGGCACACTGGTATTTGCCGGCCTCGCTGCACACTCACTCAGTGTGGCCATATCTGCCTTGCTGGGCAGTGTAATGGGCACAGCCATGGCTATGTTGCGAGGTTTCCCGAAGGCCCGGATCAACAATGGCTGGTATGGCTTCAATGCTGCTCTCGTAGCAATTGCGGTTGCACAGTTTCTGCCCCACACATGGACCAGCCTCCTGCTGGCTCTCGTGGCGGTGCCATTGAGCGCTATCGCTGCGCATCACATGCTGCGAACACCACTTAACCCCTACACCTTCCCCTTCGTTGCAATTACCTGGTTGTTGTTCGCAGTGAGTCCAAGAGGTCCGGCGGTGCCCGGCAGTTTCAATGAAACGCTGCCGGCGCTGGTTCAAGCTGCGGCAAACGGTTTCGGTCAGGTGGTTTTTCAGTCGGGGATATGGAGTGGTGTGCTGATATTTGCCGCGGTGCTTGTCAATTCACCAAGGCAGGCCCTTCTGGCGATTGCAACCTCAGTGTTGAGCGCAGGCACAGCAATGCTATTTGGACTGCCGCCCGGTTTCATAACGGCCGGTCTCTTTGGCTATAACGCAGTGCTTGCAGTCATAGCGGTGGCATTGATAACGCCGAGTGTCGCAGCGGCGTTGTTTGCTGCGTTGCTGAGTGTCGCTATCACGCAATTAATGCTTCTCGCGGAGCTGCCGGCACTGACCTTTCCATTCATACTCGCAACCTGGATCACTGCTGCTGCAATCAACCGAATGCAAGTCGGTTTCACAGTTGCTGCCGGGGAAAACTGAAGGGATGGAGAGCTTAAGGATGTGAAAGCTCAGACGTCTGGTGCGCGTCAGCCACTCCAGCTTCTTTTTCCCGGTACTGGCGTCCGAGCCACACGGCCAGTACCAGCCAACCGGCGGAAAGCGGCACCATGGAAAATGCCAGACCTGAGAGCCCCAGGCCAAAGAAGGCCATGCCCGTGTACGACCACGCGCCCACCTGATCGCCCAGGCGATATACAAAAGTGTCGCTGAAGTTCTTGGCCTTGTACTTGTCTGTACGCGGCAGCACGGTGAACAGAGCCTCACGTGCGGGTCGCTGAATGGCGTAGTTACCGGCGCGTCGTATCACCTGAAATGCAATGAGCACAGCCAGCGTGGGAGCCACCCCCATTATGCCGAAGCCAATGAGTGTAACCACCGGCAAGAATGCCAGCGCCGCGCCCACCCCAAGCCATTTCATGAAGCGACCGCTCACAAAGAGCTGCACCAGAACGGTAAGCGCGTTCACGGCAATATCCATTGCACCAAAAACCTGAGTTCGCGCAGCCCTGTCGTCACCAAAGACGCGCGTGACTATGTCCACCTGCTGGAAATACAGGAAGGTGCTCGAAATAGTATAGAACAGAATCAGTGATGCCACACTCAAGAGATATGGCGAGGCAAGTATGTGTTTGATGCCATCGAAGACCCCACCTCCGATTACAGACTCGGAGCTGGAACCCGATGTTGCAGGCGCAACAGGCGTCACCGCAGCAGATGTGGTGCCAGGTGCGGTAGTAGACGCGGTGGCAGGCGCGGTAGCAGCAACAACCGCAGCGGACGCATGATGCGATACTCCATCCGCGCTGTCTGCAGCCCAGAGCGCCGCCTCCTTTTTGTCGAGCACATGCGAGGCCTGTACCGCACACTCCAATATCAGTGCCGACACCAGCATGAGGTTTACCGGCCCCAACACTCCAACAAGACCGGTGGTTATGCTCGCACCAAACATCGCCCCAACCGTACCGCCCACTGCAACCACCGCAAAGAGACGCTTTGCTTGACCCGGCCTGAACACGTCGGTGAGCAAGGACCAGAACACCGAAACGACAAACAGGTTGAAAACACTGGTCCAGATGAAGAATACCCGTCCAACCCAGACCGCCGCCGATGCATCCACCGACCGGAAAGCCAGATAGAACAGAACCAGATTCAACATGAAGAAGCGGTATGTCCAACTTATGAACTGACGCCGCTTGAGCCGTGACACCAACGCCGTATAGAACGGGTGGATGAGCAGCATTCCCAGCATCGTGCCCGTAAAGAGCCACGCCAGGTTCTCCACTCCGCTTTGTGCGCCCATGTCATCGCGAATCGGGCGAATGACGTAATAGGCACAGAGTACCATGAAGTAGTACGTTGCGGCCCATGCAAGCACACCACCTTCGCCCGGCTGCGCGCCCACACTGGCGCGCAGCCGGTTCATGATGCCCGTTTCCGATGTCATTGATGTCTGCTCAGCAGATCGGTTGGAATGTCATTGACTGACTCAACGCGTGGCGGCCGGCAGGGCATCAACAAACTTGATTATCTCTTCACGCTGCCGGGCATCGGGAACACGCCCTATACCACCGCCGATGTTGTCAATCATGTTTTTGGCCTGACTCGTGGCGGGTGTTACCGCCGTGATGGCCGGGTGGGAAATTACAAACTTGAGGAAGAGCTGCGCATATGTGGTCGCATCAATGTCCTTTGCGAACTCCGGCAGTGGGGTGTTGGCTGCGCGGCGGAAAAGACTGGTGCGCCCGAACGGCGCGTATGCCAGCACACCTATTTTGCGTTCTATCGCGAGCGGAAGAATGCGCTCCTCCACGCCACGATTGTCGGCCGCGTAGTCGATGCCAATGAAGTCCAAAGGCTCGTTCCGCATCACTTCTTCCAGCAGACCATACTGCCTGTCGTCGGTGGTGGTGATGCCAACATAGCGCACCTTGCCGGCCTTCTTGTACTCACGCACAACTGCGAGCTGGGTTGGAGGGTCACCCATGTTGTGCACCTGTATGAGGTCTATCGCAGGGCGCCTGAGGCGCTCCAGCGAACGTTCGATCTGGGCACGGGCTGCAGCCGGATCGGCCGGCGTGCCGCCACGGCCGGCAACGTTGACCTTGGTGGCCCAGAAAAACCTGTCAGCAATCCCCAACTCGTTCACAAGACGAGCCGCAACCTCTTCTGATGCACCATATGACGGTGCAGTATCAAAGACACGTGCACCACGTTCAGACATGGTCTGAAGAACTGAGCGCAGCGCCTCCACATCCTCGCTGCGCGCCACCGTGGCAAAAGTTGCAGAACTGCCAAGGCCTATAACCGGTATCTTTTCTCCGGTGGACGGAATGGCATGTTCTATGAGTTGTCCCTGGACCATGGCTTCGAGCAACCGCGGTGTCAGGCTGAGAGTAGCGCCGGCACCGGCGGCAGTCAGGAGGAATTCGCGGCGGTTCACCATGTTTTCACCGATTCAGATGGTGCCTTTCAAGGCAGCTTGATGATGGGAAGTCGGACGTTCCCGACCTTGAGACCGTAATATGCTCTGACGCAGTCCATGGCGTTACGTTAAGCCTGCAATGTCTCAACAATCCTCGCCCGCACTCGACCGGTACCTCGCTTTCAGACGCTCGCTGCCACCACGTCCACGCCTGGAACACACAAGCGTGCGCGCACGCGGCATCGACTTCGCGGTGTACCATACACCACCCGTTAACAACGCCCTGCCCCTTCTTTGCATCAATGGCGGGCTGTTGTTCGATCACAAGCTGCTCTGGCCTGCGCTGGCACCGCTGGCAGACAAGCGACAACTCATTTTCTACGACCAGCGCGGGCGCGGCGCGAGCAGCATACCACCCGGACTGCTCGCCTCGCGCATTGCGTTTGATGCCGCTGACGTACCGGCCCTGCGCAGCGCACTCGGCATCAAGCAGTGGGACGTACTGGGCCACTCTTGGGGCGGTGGAATTGCCATGCTGGCCACCGCACTGGAAGAACAGCAGGCAAGGGGAGCTGAAACTCCTGCCGTGCATCGACTGGTACTCGTTGATGCAGTGGGGGTTGAAAGCACCTGGCTCAATGGCCTGCACGAGGCTGGCCTGGCACGCCTCACGGGCCCGGCACATGACAAACTGGCCAGCATGGACCCAAAGCAGCTCGTTAACCCTGACATTGATTACCACGCCCGTTATGCACAGGCCTACTTCCCGGCCTGGTTCGCGGATCCGGTGTTTGCTGGCAATGTTTCGCCGCCGCTCGGGAAAAGCGCCACCGGCGCCGCAGTCGCCGCACGGTTGAGACGCGAGGGCTACGACTGGCGCGAAATGCTCAGTGACCTGCGTACCCGAACACTCGTCCTGCACGGTGCGGCAGATGTACTGCCGTTCGCCGAGGCTGAACGCAGTACCGCTCTCTTCAGGGATGCCCGACTTGTGCCCATCCCAGAGGCCGGTCACAACCCGTTCTGGGAGGCTCCTGAGGCTTTCTTCAGCGCAGTGCGCGCCTTCCTCGACGACGACTCGCCTCCCTGACCCCAGTGGATCGCCCGGATGAGAACTGCCGAAACCGTGCTGGCATGCTGTGTGGTGGGACTCGCCTGCTTCATCGGCGGCCAGATGTCAGCCTCGGGCGAATTGAAGCTGTGGAAGTCACCCGCAGGCAGTTCTGCAGAAGCCATTGTTGCACGGGATGGCGCGGGGGTGGTGATAGAGCGCGACGACAGCGACAGCGTCGATGGCAGTAGCCATGGCAGCAGTGGTGCGGACACGTCAGCCCCGGATGATCCGCTCAATGCGACAAGCAATGAAGCAAGCTTGCGTCTGCGCCTGGCGTCTCCGGACACTTACATGGACGACATTCTGGCCTCGCGTGACTCAAGTATCGTGCGCTGGCATGATCGCCTTGCCAACCCGGTGCGGGTGTTCGTTGGCAACGGTTCAGCGCTCTCCGGCTGGAAGCCCGACTTCGTTCCGGTGGTGCGCGATGCATTCGACACCTGGGCAGGAGTTGGCATTCCACTGCGCTTCCTCTTCGTTACCGACTCAGCCAGTGCTGAAGTGCAGGTCAGATTCGTGGACGAGTTCGACAACGGAACGAGCGGTCGAACGGTATGGAGCAGAGACGTCAATTACTGGCTGGTGAACGCCGAGGTACAGCTCGCGATACACCATCCCGGAGGAGGCGAGGTGAGCCCACCCCAAATGCGGGCAATAGCGCTGCACGAGGTTGGCCACCTGCTTGGCCTGGATCACGCCGCCAACCCGGAGAACATCATGTCGGCACACATTCGTGCACGCGAATTGAGTGAGGCTGACCGAGCCACGGCGCGGCTGGTTTACAGCGTGTCTCCGGGCTCACTCAAGTCGGGCCGGAACTGAGCTGACAAGCAGGATCTGCGCGGCCCCGGAGCTTTGACTCAAGGCCAGAGTTGCCCGCAGATCATTTGAATCGTTTCAGGTGTATAAGGCTCACTGGATCAGAAAAACGGCCTGTCCGGGGACAAATTGCAGCTCAGCCATTGACGGAGCGGCGAACCTGCTTTAGATGCCTCTGGAGAGTCCCTACCGCAACACCGAGTTTCCGCTGCACCCATGTGGCTTCCACATCCGGTGCCTGTCGTGATCGCTCCTGCAGACCAGCCTGCCCGTGTTTCTTCTCGCTGCAGTCCTCACTTTTGCTGCTGCCGACGTGACTAACGTCGCTTATGCCGGAGGCGGTCTCCCCGCCGGCAAGCCAAGCGAGTTCGGTATGGAAGCGGCGCGTCTTGAGGTGATTGACAGGGTCGTTCGCCGCGGAATCAATGAAGGCGGGTACCCGGGTGCCGCTGTGGTAGTGGGTCGCAAGGGTTATAGCGTTCTCTCCCGTGGCTTTGGATCGCTCGACTGGACCGGTAAGACCGCTGTATCCCCGGATGAGAGTCTCTACGATCTGGCCTCGCTCACCAAGGTTGTGGCCACCACCACTGCCATCATGGTGCTGTATGACCAGGGCAAGGTACAGCTCGACGCACCTGTGTCCCGCTATCTGCCCGATTTCAGTGGCGGCCTGCGTGACAAGGTCACGGTGCAGCAGCTCCTCACGCACCACTCGGGCCTGCCCGCCGGCCGGGAGCTCTGGCGACTTGCCAAGACGCCCGCTGAAGCCAGGGCGCTGGTGCTTTTGTCGCCCATACGCTGCACGCCGGGTCGTTGCTACGAGTATTCCGATCTTGGCGCCGACCTTCTGGCGTTCATTGTCGAGTCAGTAAGCGGCCAGCGTCTCGACACTTTCGTTGAGAGCAATGTGTTCGGCAAGCTGGGCATGACGGACACACGTTTCCGCCCCTCGGCGCTGGACATTGCCCGTTCTGCGCCCACCGAAGTGGCGCCCAAGCGCGGCTATCCGCTGCGCGGCGAAGTACACGACGAGAACGCCTGGGCCCTGGGCGGAGTGGCCGGTCATGCGGGCCTCTTCAGCACCGCAGCCGATTTATCGGTGTTCGCCCAGATGATGATCGACGGCGGCAGTTACAACGGGGTGCGTATCGTGGCCGACTCCACGGTCGCGCTCTTCACGCGCCGTGCCGCGGGTCACCGGGCGCTGGGCTGGGACACATGCGACGGCGGCGTTGGCTGCGGCCAGTACCTCACTGAACGCGCTTATGGGCACACGGGATTCACGGGCACGTCGCTCTGGATCGATCCCGACAGGCAGATGTTCGTGATTCTGTTGACGAACCGTGTATATGCCTCCCGCGCCAGACGACCTTCTAAGGTTATTTCTGACGTGCGGAACGACCTTGCCGATGCCGCTGTGCTGGCGGTGATTGACGGCCCCGAGGGCAGACGAGAAATGCCGGCCAGCTTCCGTGCCGATGTGGCTGAGGACTGGAACAGGCCGGTCAAGCCTGCACCACGCAAAGCTGCGCCAGCCAGGAAAACCACCACCGTCAAGAAGGCAGCCGCCGCCCCTGCAAAAAAGACCACTGCCACCGCTGTCAAGAAGCCCGCAGCCAGGAGCTGAGCAGCCGGGCCGCGGTGCCGCAGTTATAATTCAAGAATGACAGACGAGCAGATACCCGAGGGGCAGAACACAGAGCCACCGGTTGTGTCAGTCGACCAGGCAAGGCTCGCGCTCAGGCGCGTCAAAGACCCCGACCTCAACCTCAACATTGTAGATCTGGGTCTCGTGTACGGAATCCGTACCGTTGGCTCCAAGGTCGAAGTTGATCTCACACTTACCACGCCGGGTTGTCCGTCGGGACCGGAAATCACGGGCGACATGGAAATAGAACTCCGGCGCCTCCCACGCGTGACAGACGTAGAGATCAACCTTGTCTGGTCTCCGCCATGGACTCCGGACAAGATTGAGCCACGTGTCAGGGCCTACATGGGCTTCTGAAGTCGCGCCGCTGCGTCTGCAGCATGCTGTACAGGTTCACAACTACGGGAATAAGCGCCAGTGATCCCAACCAGAGTGCCAGGTCGGCAAGGTTGGCCACGATGGTGGTGTCGGCGGTGAGCCCGATTGCCAGAAAATCCGCCACTCCTGGCGGGCCAAAGAGCATGCTCAGCAGATTGCCAAGCGCGCCTCCCGAAACCAATCCCAGAGCAATGACAGCTCTGGGATCGAGCGAGGCCATTGAGCGGAGCACAGCCATTACCAGAGCCAGCGCGAATACGGTCACCAGTACATTGATGTGATAGGTGAACGGGCCAAGTGACACGCCGCCGGCACTCGCGGTATTCCAGACAAGCACGAAGCCAAAACGCTCTGTGGGCATAAGGCTCAGACCATCACCCAAGAGGCGAACCGCTGTTGCCTTGGCGGCCAGGTCCAGTCCGCAGACCGCGATCGCCAGAAAGAAGTAGCGCCGCACGAGACGGTTGATGGATTGTGGCTGGACTCCGGTCTGTTCTGCTGACATGGCTATCCGCTCTTGGAAGAATTGGGGAGGGTGCTGCCAATCAGAGAGCCATGCACTTCATGTGCCGTACTCAGCCATTGCAATAATGTGGCAGTGAAGCAACAGAGCTGTCCGGATTACTTCGTCTGCAAACGCGTAAGTTATTTACAATCAATAACTTGTAAGCGATTGCAAAATTGGCCAAAAAAAATCTGGGATTGAGATCTGAAAGCAACCCTTTGCTGGCAGGCAACAACGGCGTGGCAAGAGCTCCACAGATATCAGTGACCAGAGACACAAAACCACACTCCGCTATCGCTCGGCCTCGTGGAGCCAAGCCGGTCCTGAGCTTGCCACGAGGCACATCCGGAGCGTCAGTACCCGCCACCGGCCTAAGCCAGTTGTGACATAAAACCCGGCCCCAGCAGATCAGCCTGCCACTTTCTCATTCCAGGCACCTCAAGGAGATCATCTACCTCACGAGGCTTGCAGCGTACGATTGCCTCCAGACGCTCACGCGAACACAGAAGCCCCGGGTCCAGATCCAGGTCTCCGGCCACCTTGTCACGCAAGGTCTTGAGCCCGGCGACCTTGACGTCGAAATCAGGATCCCGCTCCCAGCGCGGCGCTCTGGGAAAACGAGGCAGCTCGGCTTCCGGAACCTCATTGCCACGTTCAACGGCAGCGAGAACGTCACGAACCGAGGCCTCGGGCATGCCCCGAGGGAAACCCTTTACCGCCGACACGGCATCCCGGGAACCCGGTGCCGATCTCGCCATGGCCAGCAATACCTCGTTTCCGGTTACACGAAAAGTTGCCCGGTCCAGCTCAGCCGCGAGGGCGTCGCGCCAGTGTACCAGCTCACGCAACCTGGCCAGCTCCCTCCTGCTGAGATCACGCGCCCCCTTCACCCGGAGAAAACCGCTGTCAGGCTGCTCCGGCTCCCAGTGCGCACCCTCGCTTCGGTGGAACTCTTCCTCGGCCCATTGCCAGCGCCCCTTGGCCTCAAGCTCCTCGCGCAGCCTGTCGCGCAAGGCCAGCAGATAGCGTGTATCCTGAGCGGCATAGTCCAGCATGCCCTGCGTGAGAGGACGCATGCTCCAGTCGGCGCGCTGGTGCTTCTTGTCGAGATGAATATCGAAGTAGCGTTCCAATAGAGCGGCCAGACCAAATGAGCGGATACCCAGCAACTGGGCAGCCACCCGCGTGTCGAAAAGATGGGTTATGCGCCAGCCATAGTCCTGATGCAGCAGCCGCAAGTCATAGTCGGCATCGTGAAGCACCACCTCCACAGCGGGATCTTCCAGCAGGACTCCAAGCCGCGACGGCTTCCCTATGGGAAGCGGGTCAATTATCGCTTCATGCCTGTCGGTGGAAAGCTGCAGCAGGTAAATACGATCGACAAAGCGATGAAAACTTGCACCTTCGGTGTCCAGTGCCAGTGAACGTACGCCATTGAGGCCCGCCAGGAATTTGTCGACGGAATCGACAGTATCGAGATATTGTGTGACCGGTGTAGTAGCAGACATATGCCCGGAAGCTATAACGTTGGGCCTCCTGATGGCCCCCCCGGGTTTTGCATACTAGCTTCGAGTGCGTATGGCAGACGAGACAGTTGAGTCGCAATCCTCCCCAAAGCCACCTCCGGCACTTCGACCCGGTTGGCGAGCTACCGACATTGCCAGGGCCGCCACCATCTGCCTTGCCGTCTGGTTCGGCCTCAGGCTGGCATGGTCTGTCAGTTCGCTCATTTTCCTGGTCTTTCTGGCAACACTCTTCGGGCTCGCGATCAGCACGGGCGTCGATTTTCTCGAACGCTATCGCATCCGGCGTGGTGTGGGGTCGGCACTCATCACACTTGCCGCAATAGCCTCCCTTGGAGGTGCTCTTGCATGGACCGCACCAACCCTCATCAGGCAAGGTAAGGAACTCCAGCGGGAGTTCCCCACGGCCATAAGAAAGGTCCAGAGCTGGATCGACAGCAGACAGGACGGATTTCTTGGATCCCTTATCGTAAGCAGTGCCGTGCGTAATCAGGCTGACACTTCCGTGGCGGGCGTCGGCCGGCCGGGAGCGTCGGGCAGCGCCGTTCAGACAACCCCCACCGAGGCTCTTCGCCAGAGGCTCAGCGACGGAGTTGCAGGAGTGTCGCACTACCTGTTCTCCATCGTATCCAACACGCTCGCCGCACTCACGGCCTTCGTACTGATGGTTTTTCTCGCGATGTACATCGCGGCCGAACCAGTGGTATACCGAACCTGGCTGCTGGCCGTGGTGCCCGCCACGTCCCGGCCCTACGTGCGCGAGGTACTGGCTCGGGTGGCGGTGGTGCTTCGCAAGTGGCTGCTCACGCAGCTCATTGCCATGATCGTGATTGGTCTGGTGAGCATGGTGGTGCTTCTGCTCCTCGACGTGAAGGCGGCCTTTGCGCTTGCCTTCATTGCCGGCCTCATGGAATTCATACCAACTGTTGGCCCCATGCTCTCGGCGGTGCCCGCCGTGCTCATGGGTTTCGTGGATTCACCCGAGAAAGCCCTTGCAGTGGCCATTGCTTACTGGGGAATACAGTTTCTCGAAAACAATCTGCTCATACCATACCTGATGCGCGGTGAGATGGACCTGCCACCCGCGATCACTCTCGTGGCTCAGGCACTGATGACGCTGACCTTTGGCTTTCTGGGCCTCATGGTAGCGGTGCCTCTCACCGCAGCCGTTCTTGTGCCTGTGCGTATGGTTGCCGAGCGTGAGGATGCGCTTGAGCTGGAACACCTGTCGGCCACCAGACAACTGCGTTTCAAGCGCCGACAGGTGAAATCCTGAGCCATGAAACGGAAGCTTGGTGATTACACGGTTGGATATGAGGAGAGCGGCGACGGGGTAGTGCTGATACTTCTGCACGGCTTCCCGCATGACAGGCGATTATGGGATCCAGTAAGACGCGGTGTTGCGGGCACCGCCAGATGCATCACTCCGGATTTACGAGGCTTCGGTGAGTCTTCCGCGGGTGAGTGTCGAGCTTCCATGGACCAGTACGCCGACGATCTGGCGGCATTCATGGATGCTCTGGGTATTGAGCAAGCGGTGGTGGGCGGCATTTCCATGGGTGGCTATGTGACCATGGCCTTCTGGCGGAGGCATCGGGAGCGTGTAAGAGCACTGATGTTCTCTGATACCCGGGCTGATGCTGATAGCGCGGAGACTCGGAGCCGTCGTGATTTGCACATTGAACTGGCGGCCAGAGAAGGTGCCGAGGCCATTTCAAAGCTGCTGTTGCCGAGCCTGGTAAGCCAGCAGACCATGGAGGGACGACCCGATATCACAAATGCCCTTGAGATAATGATGGCGGGCCAACCTGTAAGTGTTATAATATCTGCACTGAAGGCTATGCGTGACCGTCAGGATTCACGTGCCAGCCTTGCAGGCATTGATGTTCCCACTTTGGTGTTGGTTGGGGAGAGCGACAAACTGTCCCCGCCAAATGAGGCGCGAGCATTGGTTGAGGCCATACCGGCCACAACCTCTACGCGACTCGAGATAATAGCTGGTGCTGCTCACCTACCCTGCCTTGAGCGTCCTGCACCCGTGGTGTTTGTGCTGTCCGAGTTTCTGTCCTCGCTGAATCCCTGACCGGGGAGTGCCGTCGGCACAAACCGGTTTGCAGTGCCCCACCCAAGACGGACTGATAACATATGATGATGAATCCAGCGGAAACACTGGCCTGCGAAGCTGAACGCAGGCGTGTGGCTCGCATTGGCAGTTGGCTGTTTCGTCATCGCGGATGGCTGCCCGTCCCCTTTCTCTTGGTCCCGCTCGTGGTTGAAGGCGTTCAGACCGCCACCACCTGGACCATCGGGCTTTCGATGGTGGTGCTGGGAGAATTTGTACGTCTGGCCGGCGTGGCCGCTGCAGGTACCGTAACCCGCAGGCGTTCTCGCGACGTGCAGCGACTGGTTACCTACGGGGCTTTCTCCTGCTGCAGAAATCCGCTTTATGTTGGCAATTTTCTCATCTGGTCGGGCTTCATTGTCATTTCCGGCGTATTCTGGTTTTTGCCACTGGCAACAGTGATCTTCGCAATCGAGTACAGCTTCATCGTGTGGTACGAGGAAGGCGTACTGGAGTCCATTTTTGGCGACGAGTATCTGCACTACAAGAAGAGCACACCGCGCTGGCTGCCGCGCCTGAACGGGTTCAGAACCAACGGCGAGCATCAGTGGCTTGAGGCGTTCTGGAGTGAACGCTCAACCGCTCTTCAGTATGCCCTGCTCATAGGAGTTTTCCTGCTGAAGGATCAGTACTGGTATGCTGATCCCCCGGAGCTCTGACGCCGCTGCTGCGAGTGCTGCTTGTGCTGCTTGTGCTGCGGGTGCTGCTTGTGTGCAGTTGAAGGGGCTTAGCGCGTTGGACGTCCTGGCGGGTTGGGCCCTTCAAAGACATCGCGATTCTTGGCTATGTAGCTCTTGAGCTGCACCGGCACGTCTTCTTCGGGGAAAATGGCGGTTACCGGACACTCCGGTTCACATGCGCCGCAATCGATGCACTCGTCCGGATGTATGTAGAGCTGGTCTTCACCTTCATAAATGCAGTCGACCGGACAAACGTCTACACAGGACTTGTCCTTGACGTTGATGCAGGCTTCGGTAATGACGTAAGGCATGGGAGCGGTATCTCTGGTCGGACACGACCGGAAAGAGTGGAAACTCTTCCGAAAAGATATAGCCTAGCGCCTCCACGGGGGAAGTTCGCCCCATGGAAGGTCAGGATTTCGTTTGTAAACGGTGAAGGTACGACCTATCACCTGTACGACCTCAGCGTCGAGGGCTTCTGCTGCCATGCTGGCAGCCTCGCGGGCACTCAATTCACCACCACGTGCGACCTGGCTCTTGACGAGCTCATGCGTACGGAGCACGTCGGCCAGACTGTTGAGCAAAGGCCGGGTGAGACCGGCCTGACCCACGTGAACCTGAACCGCCAGATGGTGTGCTTCAGCGCGAAGAGCTGCCCGCTCTTTACCGGACATGCCGTTGCTGCTCATGGTCTATCACCGTCGCTGGCGAAGTAGGAAATGGGGTTGATTGGCGGGCCATCCCACCAGGCTCTGCCGGCACCGCGCTTCATCACCTGGAAATGCAAATGCGGCGTGTTTTTTGGCGCGTTGCCGGTAGTACCTACATAACCGATTACGGAGCCTTTTGCGATCCTGTCACCCACCTTGAGCCCACGCCTGTAGCGCTCGAGGTGGGCGTAGTAGTAGACGAACCGCTCGTCCGGATCGTAAGCGTAGATAATGATGCCTCCGATGGGGCCACTGGAGAGCCGCCCGATGACGCAGTCGGTGGCAGCCAGCACGGGTGTTGATCGGGGTGCCAGGATGTCCAGAGCCGCATGGGTGCGGCCGTTGGAGCGGCCGGCGGTATAGCTGTCGCCCAGAGCAGATCTCTTGATCCCTTCCACGGGGAGCATCATCTGTCGCGCCCAGAGCGCGTCGAGGTCGGTTTCGCTTATGGCTGCATTCACCGGGCCCACATGCTCCGGGGTGGGTGAAAGTACGGGGCGTGTGGCTTCGGCTGGCGCCTCAGGGCGTGCAGCACCCGGAGGCAGTTCCCCAGCGGGGGGTCGGGGAAACGGTGAAGGCACCGGACCGCCACCACAGGCCATCACCAGCAATGAGAACCCCCACAACACAGCCTGACGCAGTCCATTGAGGGCCATTAACGCCCTCATTCACCCCCCCGGCTCAACCCTGCACCACCTCAGGCCTGAAATAAGGCTCCAGGTAGCGGAGCATATCCTCAACAGTGCTTACCCTCTCCTTGACCTCATCCAGATCGCTGGCACGCGGCAAGCGGGCACCAGCCCGATCAGCGATCACAAGCACCGCGTCTTCGAGGTCAAGGTCCGCCAGGCCATGAACCTGCTCAAGGCTGTCACCCAGCCCCACCCGGTAGTGGACTTCACCCATGCCGTGTCGCTCGGCCAAATAGCCGTACACGGCGGAAAGAAGAATCTCCGGATAGCGCCCACGCGCAGCGTCACGCAGTCGCGACAGCCCATCGCGCTCAATGGACTGTTTCGAGATGCGCTGTGCACGCACCAGCGCGTATAGGCCAGCGGCCAGAACTGTAAGCGCCAAGATCACAGTGATACTCACTGTGCAAGCATCCTCCGCTAGCGGCGGGAACCGTCCATATCCTGCCCGGCAGATACGGGAGGACGGGAATGTTGGTGGCTCTACTCTAGCACCATTGACGTCAAGGCGGAATAGGTTGTTAGTCGCGACATGATCAATTTTACGCGGGCGTCTCGCACACGGGCCGCTTTCATGCGCCCACACAGCGCAAACCGCCGCAATTCGTGAACGGTTTCGTTGACGTATCCCCTTGCTCCTCCGTATATTCCTCCGGATGTCCGGTGTTGCAGGGAACTTGAGCGGTTACAGAGGAGTTCGTCTGGACCTGCTCGTAGCGCTCAAGAAGGCTCAGCCACTTACGGCTCACGAGCTGGGTGAGCAATTCGGCCTCACCGCCAATGCGCTTCGCCGACACCTCAAGGTGCTCGAAGAGGATGGATTGGTGCGTTACAGCCGCGAGATACGGGGAGTTGGTGCCCCGGTTTTTGCGTATTCTCTCGCTCCTCAGGGTGAGGCGCTGTTCCCACGCGGCTATGCGGAGGTCCTCGCAACCGCGCTGGAGGCCCTGAGACGCCAGGCGGGAATCGCCGGTGTTGAAGCGGTGCTTGAGGCAGAGTGGATGCGTCTGGCGGATGAGGCTGCGCCTGTACTCAAGTCCCTGCCAATGCACGAGCGGCTGTCGCTCTTGGCCGAGCTGCTAACGGCCAAGGGTTACATGGCTGAACAGGTCGACGTCGGCACACCGGCACTGCGCATTCACAACTGTGCCATGCGCGAGATAGCAGAACGTTTTCCGGAAGTATGCGCTGTCGAGGCCCGTTTCATGGAGCGGGCACTTGGCACGCCGGTCGTACGCAGCGCGCACAGACGCGATGGATGTGCATTCTGTGAATACAGGCTTACGGGTCAACCATTTCAGGCAGGGCTAGAGGAACACGCATGAGTTCGACCATCGACGCACTGGTCAATCGCGAGTATCAATACGGCTTCACCACGGACATCGAGGCGGAAACACTTCCGCCGGGCCTGAGTGAGGACACGATTCGCTTTATTTCGGGCCGCAAACACGAGCCCGAGTGGCTGCTCGAATGGCGCCTCAAGGCCTACCGCCGCTGGCTGACCATGACCGAGCCGCGCTGGGGCAATGTGAAGTTCCCGGCCATCGACTACCAGGCACAGAGCTACTACAGCGCACCCAAGAGCGTAAAGCCTGTCGAGTCCCTCGACGAGGTGGATCCAAAGCTGCTGGATACCTACAAGAAACTGGGCATCTCGCTCAACGAGCAGAAGCGCCTCTCGGGGGTCGCGGTCGACGCAGTGTTCGACTCCGTGTCGGTGGGTACCACCTTCAAGGATGAACTGGCAAAGCACGGCATCATCTTCATGTCCTTCGGTGAAGCGGTGCGCCGTCACCCCGAACTGGTGCGAAAGTATCTGGGCTCAGTGGTGCCCTACAGCGACAACTTCTTTGCCGCTCTCAACAGCGCCGTGTTCTCAGATGGCTCCTTCTGCTACATCCCCAAGGGAGTCAAATGCCCGCTCGAGCTCTCCACCTACTTCCGCATCAACCAGGCCGACACGGGCCAGTTTGAGCGCACACTCATCATTGCTGATGAAGGTGCTCAGGTGAGCTATCTTGAGGGCTGCACGGCACCCAAGCGTGACACCAATCAGCTGCACGCGGCCGTGGTGGAGATCATCGCGCACGATAATTCGTCGGTGAAATACAGCACCGTGCAGAACTGGTACTCCGGCGACGAAAACGGCGTTGGCGGCATCTTCAACTTTGTCACAAAGCGTGGCAAGGCATTCAAGAACTCCAAGATTTCCTGGACGCAGGTTGAGACGGGTTCAGCCATCACCTGGAAATATCCCAGCGTGATCCTGCAGGGCGACAATGCCATAGGCGAGTTCTACTCGGTAGCTGTGGCCACCAAGAAGCAGCAGGCCGACACGGGCACCAAGATGATCCACATCGGACGCAACACGAGGTCCACGATCGTCTCCAAGGGAATCAGCGCCATGGAAGGCCAGAACAGTTATCGTGGCCGCGTGCAGATCCTTCCCAAGGCTGAGGGAGCACGCAATTACACGCAGTGTGACTCCATGCTTGTGGGCAACCGCTGCGGCGCGCACACCTTCCCCTATATCGAGGTTGGCAACAACACTGCCACGCTCGAACACGAAGCCTCCACATCCAAGATCGGTGAAGACCAGATCTTCTACCTCAAGGCTCGTGGACTCGATGCCGAACAGGCTGTTTCGATGATTGTGAGCGGATTCTGCAAGGAAGTCTTCAAGGAGCTTCCAATGGAATTCGCCCTCGAGGCGCAACAGTTGCTGGGAATCACGCTGGAAGGTTCGGTGGGCTGAGAGCCGCCGCACACGCCTTTCGCAATGAGTACAACATTTTCCGTCGAACACTTCAAACATTCGCTTCAATAGACATGCTGCAGATAAAGGACCTCCATGCCTCCATAGAAGGCAAGCCGATTCTCAATGGCATCTCACTCACGGTGAACGCCGGTGAAATGCACGCCATCATGGGCCCCAACGGTTCGGGCAAGAGCACCCTGGCACAGGTGCTGGCCGGTCATCCGGCTTACGAAGTCACCAGTGGCGAGGTGACCTACAAAGGACAGAACCTGTTGGAAATGGAACCCGAGATCAGGGCACAGGCGGGTGTGTTTCTTGCCTTCCAGTATCCTGTTGAGATTCCGGGTGTAACCAACGCGTATTTCCTGCGTGCGGCATACAACGAAATCCGCAAGGCACAGGGCCTCGAAGAAGTGGACCCCATGGAGTTCCTCGACCTGGTGGATGAGAAGCTCAGAATGGTGGATATGGATTCGTCCATGCTCAATCGCTCGGTGAACGCCGGCTTCTCGGGTGGTGAGAAGAAGCGCAACGAGATTCTGCAGATGGCCGTGCTGCAACCAACGCTGTCCATCCTGGATGAAACCGACTCGGGCCTTGACATCGACGCACTGCGCATCGTGGCCGAAGGTGTGAACGCACTCAAGCGTCCTGACAACGCCACCATCGTGGTCACGCACTATCAGCGCCTGCTCAACCACATCGTGCCTGACTTCGTGCATGTGCTGGCCGGCGGCCGCATCATCAAGTCGGGCGACAAGTCGCTGGCGCTGGAACTGGAGAACCGCGGTTACGACTGGCTCCTGGAGACTGCAGCGTGAGTACGGGACTCCGATTTGCCGAACAGGCGCTCGCAGCTTCGGCTGAGAATGTGCCGGCCCACATAAGTGCCCTGCGCAAGGCAGGCGCCGAGGCGTTCAAGACCCTGGGCTTCCCGGACCGGCACAACGAGGACTGGCACTACACCAATGTTGCCGATATTGCCTCGACGCAATACAGTGTGGCCGTGGACAGTGAGCACAGTCATTCCGTTGATGCCGCGTCACTGGAACCCTATCTGTTCGACTCAAGCTGGCCTCTGGTGGTTTTCGTGAACGGCCGGCTTGATGCTGAACTCTCCACGCTTGAGGTACTCCCCGAGGGAGTGCGAGTGATGAGCCTTGCCGAAGCTGCCAAGTCCGAGCCGGAGCTGCTGGCGAAACATCTCGGTGTTGCCGCACCCGCAACGCGTGATGGTTTCACAGCGCTCAACTCTGCTTTCTCCGGCGAGGGCACGCTCATTCACATTGCGCGTGAGATGGTGACCGACATTCCCGTGCACATCCTGCACGTGATGGATGAGGGTGCCGCGAATCTCATGAGCAATCCGAGGCACCTGCTGGTGGCCGAACAGCAGGCCCGTGGACTGGTGGTGGAGAGCTACGTATCGCTGGCCCAAGTTCCCTACTTCACCAACTCCGTCGTTGAGGCCTATCTCGAGGACGGTGCAACGATTCAACTGATCCGCGTGCAGCGCGAATCGGAAAAGGCGCACCATGTGAGTACAGTCGAGGCGCGGCAGGAGCGCGACAGCCACTTCATAGCATTCACCTTCCAGACCGGCGGATCACTCTCGCGCAGCAATGTGTGGACCAAGCTTGACGGTGCCGGTTGCGGCTGCACGCTCAACGGTCTGTTCATGCTCGATGGCGAACAACACGGCGACCACCAGACGCGCGTCGAACATATCGCACCCAACTGCTTCAGCCGTGAAGTCTATAAGAGTCTGCTCGACGGACGCTCACACGGGGTATTTAACGGCAAGGTGTGGGTGTGGCCCGAGGCACAGCAAACCGACGGCAAGCAAACCAACAACACGCTTCTGCTTTCGGATCACGCGCAGATAGACACCAAGCCACAGCTTGAGATCTACGCCGATGACGTGAAGTGCACACACGGTGCCACGGTTGGACGCATCGACGACACCGCGCTCTTTTACCTCAAGAGCCGCGGAGTGAGCGCCGAACATGCCCGCCGTTTGCTCATGTACGCCTTCGCAGCCGACGTACTTGAGATGATCGAGGTTCCCGCCGTGGTGGAAGAGCTGGAGAAGCTCACACTGCACCGGTTCACCGGGGCGGTTCAAACGGCGTGAGGTTCACGGGAATCTGATGAGTGATCTGGAAGAGCTCTATCAATCGGTCATACTTGATCACAACCGCAAGCCGCGCAATTTTGGTGAGCTTCCGGAAGCCAATCACGCCGCGGACGGGAAAAACCCCCTCTGCGGCGATGAGGTGCATGTAAGCCTGAACCTCGACGGCGATGTCATCAGGGACGTGAAATTCACGGGCCATGGCTGCGCGATATCCAAGGCCTCGGCTTCGCTCATGACCGCAGCGGTCAAGGGAAAATCGCGTGCCGATGTGGAGGCGCTTTTCGAGCGCTTTCACGCGCTGGTTCTGGGCCAGACCGAGGCGGACAAACAGACAATGGGACAGCTTGTTGTCTTTTCCGGCGTCTCACGTTTCCCGATACGCGTGAAATGTGCTTCGCTGGCATGGCATACATTAATGGCTGCTCTGGAGCGCGAAGTCGGCCACAACGGCTCGGCTCCGGTGAGCACCGAAACGGAGAGTACAGAGTAAATGTCGTCATCACTGGCAGCTCGTTCGGATTTTCCTCTGCTCGCGGCCAACCCATCACTGCACTACCTCGATTCTGCGGCCACCTCGCAGAAGCCCCGGGTTGTGCTTGATGCACTTACACACTTCTACGAAACGACGAACGCAAATCCCCACAGGGGAGCCTATGCGCTTTCGGCGGAAGCCACCGAGGTGTATCACGCTGCCCGCAAT
>CAZWSJ010000009.1:0-1172 GCA_964636415.1 uncultured Gemmatimonas sp.
CGGATCCTGTGCAGAGTGGGGCGAGGCGGCATCCAGATTCCGGCTCCGCAGAAACAGCCGCGCGGCGACAACTGGAAGTAGAAACCGGCGCCGCCGTGGGTGGCTTCACTGCCCACCCCGCTGCCGCCATCCCGGTGATAGAACCAGCATGCAGCGTGAGTCTTGTAGGGCGACTTGTCCTTGCTGAAGCGCACGTCGCGATAAATACGGAAGGCCGATTTTTTGGTTGACCCGATAATCTCCGGCGCAATGTCGGCCAGTCTCACGTCCATCTCCTCGATGAACAGCGACATCGGGTGGCGGAGGTACTCTTCGTACTCGCCTTTATGTTCCTGGAACCACTCCCGGCGGTTGTTCCTGGCCAGTGAGCGGAGGAATGTGAGTGCCTTGGTTGAGAACTGCGTGAAGTCTTCCATCTGCTGCGGTTATTGGCTCGGTGCGTTACTATAGAATTCTACAAACAAATCCACCTTTCTTTATCTCAATATCAGACTGTTATGGCTGCTCTGGATCTGGCTCCTTGCGCCGGTGCCGAGGTTGGAGCCATTGCGCAGCGTGCTGATGCGCGGGAAGAGGAAGCGGAGGAAGAGGCCTGTGCGTTCCCCCCATGCCCTTTCATTGTGCAGTGCGCCGGGTGCTTCCATGTATTGCAGGTCCACACCGCTTCGCCAGCCCTGGCGCAGGAGAATGCGGTGGAGCAGTCTTGTGCCGCGGAGCATTCGGGTTTCGCCTGTACCCACGTCGAGCCAGATTTTGGAATTGGGTCGTTGTCCGGGCTGATTGACCAGCAGTCTGATAATCCAGCGGTCGTCCCACCACACGCTGGGGCTCAGGAGGGCGAGTTTGCCGAAAATGGCGGGGTGGACCAGTCCCAGATAGAGAGAGAGCAGTCCGCCCAGCGAGCTGCCGCCCAGGGCTGTGTCGCGCGGCCCGCGCCGCGTGCGCCAGTGGCGGTCTATCCAGGGTTTGATTTCGTAGACCAGCATTTGCCCGTAGCGATCGGCTTCGCCGCCGCTGTCGTGGATGCGGTCGTGCGTGGGCGTGTATTCGTCGATGCGTTCGCGGCCCGCGTTGCCAATGGCCACCACGATCAGGGGTTCGATGATGCCTGCGTGTATGAGTGCCCGTGAGGTGGTATCCACGCCCCATTGCACGCCAAAGGGGGAGAGTGG
>CAZWSJ010000009.1:1272-64463 GCA_964636415.1 uncultured Gemmatimonas sp.
TGAGTGCCCGTGAGGTGGTATCCACGCCCCATTGCACGCCAAAGGGGGAGAGTGGCAGGTCGTCGAACACGTTCTGGCCGTCGTGCAGGTAGAGCACCGGATAGCGCCGACCGGGGTTCTCGTGGTAGTTGGGCGGGAGGAGGACGGTGAGGTCGTGGCTGCGCGCCAGAAAGCGTGATCCCACGTCGGGGAAGTGCAAGAGCGAGCCCGTGAGGGCTTGTGGATCGGGGAGCATCAGAGGCTCAGGCTGTCCGGGCTGGTCGGACTGGCTTTGGGGCTATCGCGCTGGTCACCGCTTTCGTCGTTGGGCTCGTCGTCCAACTCGTCGGGGGCGTCGTCGGGCCCGTCGTCGGGCTCTCGGTCGGTATCGTTGTCTGGCTGGAGGTTGGCCTGATCATCGGCCCGCTCGCTGAGCTGGTCAGCGCGTTCGTCTTCCAGCGCGCGCAGGAGGCGCTTGCAGAGTTTGACGAGGCGGCTGCGCTGTTCGCTGTCCAGCTCCCGCATGAGCGACAGGATCGCATCGCTTCGGGCCGGTGCGGCTTCAGCCAGCAGGAGCCGTCCGGCGTCGGTGAGAAACACCGAGATAAAGCGCCTGTCGTCTGCATGTCGCTCCCTTCTGACGAGAGCATGGCGCTCAAGTGTATCGATGATGGCAGTTATTTGCGCCTTGCTTCTACCCAGCGAATCGGCCAGTTCCTGCTGGTGGATGGGACCGTGTTCCTGCAGGATTTCCAGGGTTCCGAACTGCGAGGCTGACAGCCCGTAGTTGTGTACGGTGGCATCCACCCTTGCGGCCGCCAGTGAGGCGGCTCGCTGGAGAGTGCTGTAGGCGTCGAGGGCCCGGCGGCGCTTTTTGTCCCCCTTCTTCATTTTCCGAATCTAGCCGCCGTGCAGGCGGAGTGCCTTTGTGCCGGGGTGTATCCCCCGGCTCAGCCGATCTCACCGAACAGCGCGCGGGTATCGCGGTGCATGAGCACCCAGATGGAGTAGGCTCCAAAGGCCGTTCCAAACGGCCACCTGAAGAGCCGGAACACCGATACGGCCATGATTACATAGCGTGCCCACGGCCGGTAGTTGAGCAGGGCAAAGCCGGCGATAAGACCAAAAAGACTGAAGAGTCCTATGATCATGGCCATGAGCAGGCTGGTGACGGTGCCGATCACTATCACGAAGGGATTGAAAGTTGCCAGCGAGCTGAAAATGCCACCCAAAAGGGTGCCCACCGCAGCCAGCAGGCCCACTGCACTTATGAGCAGGTTCAGCAGCCCGACGATTTTGACATGAGTGCGCACGAGATGGCTCCGGGTTCGGGTTCGCGAGGGTTAACGCATTTCATTGGACACTACGCAGAAGATTGTGGTAAGGATTCAAAGTGCAAGCGGGGGTGCAGGGCGAGGCCAACGGCCAGACCAAGAAAGGTTGAAGAGCCACCGGGCAGGGCTCTCACCAACTGCCAGCGCGGTGAAGTGCGCCTTGCCGCACTCGATCCTGGCGCTTATGCGCCCGCGCCTATTTTCCACCTTCACGAGGCGCACCAAAGGTTTGTTGTGCGCATCCAGTGCTTTCCCGGTGATTTGCAGGGTCTTGTAAACGCCTTCCTTGATAGCCACCCAAGGTACCACGATGACGAACTTGCTGAAGCCGTAGCGCTTGTCCAGCTAAAAAAATGTGCGCAGGGCCGCATAGGTCTTGCGGGTGCCGGTTTCCATTTCCACCGTGAAATCGCCGGAGACCAGCTAGTCGGAGGGCGGCAGGCCACCGCGCAACTGGATGTCCACGAGGTTCTTGAACAGTTCATCGTCCAGCAGGGTCAAACCCTTGCCAACGCCAAGGTCAGACTGCGCCACTTCCAGCGACGTCTGTACCTCATCGGGCAGCTTCATGGGTCACCCTGTTCGCTGCGGAGTCCGCAAACGACACAAATGTGCTTGGGGAGTGTGAAATAGAAACAAGACTCCACAAATACCTTTATGGAGCACAGCCGCTACACAAGGTGGTCATAGCACCTCCCGGCCTTCGGCGAGGTTGATGAGACGGGGGAAGCACAAAATGGCGGCACGGCGGCCGCTGCCGGGCTGTAACTCGCGCAAAATGTCGGCGTTGCGCAACTGCCGCAGCAAGGCGGGAGCGGTCTTGTCGTGAATGCAGTAGTCCGCCGCCATCTGTTGCGCCAGATCCGAGGTGCGGAAAATGGGCTTGCTGAAAGTGGCGTCCAGCAAGTGCACCGAATATTGGGGACGGGTGGTTTCCTGAATCGCCGTCTTCATCTCGTCGTAAAGCGACTTGATGGCTTCCACCCGGCGAATGTTCTGACTGGCCTGTCCAGTGGTGGCGCGCAGGAAGAAGGCAATCCAGTTCGGTCAGGGGTAATGCATCGGGCACATAGGGCTGCATGGCGGGCGTCACAGACTGCGTACGTTGGCGATGCCGTGCTGCCCCAGGTTGGCGCTTCGCACCCGGAAAAACGCCCTGCCGCAATTCCCGCCCTATTTGAAGCTCGCAATCCGGGCCCGACAGATCTCCATTACCCTTGCCGCCGTACCACGCGCATCCCGGCTCAACTGCAGTGCCGGTGGAAGCACAAGCGCATCCAGCGCAACCAACATGCGCTGAAGCATCTCATCGATGGTGGCCCGGGCATCGCCCGCACGCAGGCCGGAGAACGCTGCCAGCCTCATAAAGTCTGCCCGGCGGAGGCGCTCGTCCCTGCCTCCCAGTTTCAAAGCCATGCGATCGTGCTCTAGGCCCGGGAACACAAGCGTCGTAAGCGTATCGTAGACCGGAGCAATCGCCACCCTGCGGAATGTGGTCTCGCCACTGTAGCCGGTCTTGAGCAGCGCCAGGTTCTTAAGGTGCATGTCGCCGTCAGCAATCAGCCAGGCGAACAACACCCGCCGCAGCAACACAAGCAGGTCCGCATCCGGCGACGTAGACAAGGCGCGCACTGCCCTGGCCACGCTCTCAATTGTTCCCGTGTATTTGCTGAAGGGCTCCAGATCCAGAACGGAGCACATGTCCTCCATTGCCAGCCATCGGGGATCGTCGCTCTCACTGCGGATGTCGAAGCGCTCCACTACGAGCGCCGGCGACATACCGTCGGGCATGCGCAGAAGCACTGCATCCGGAACCTCAAAACCAACGCCGCGTGCGAGCGTCAATCCGATCCACTCCACCAGCGGCAGCGACTCAAAGCCGCTGGTTCCCGCAGGCTTGAGAATGTGCGTGAATGGCAGCTCTATACTCGGCGAAAGTCTGCCATCAGCGCCCAGATACATCGGAGCCTTGATCTGAACACCGGAGAGGCGCGGTGTCTGAGTGCTTTTGAGTATCTCGGCGAGCCGGTGCTCGAAACCGCGCTCTATGTCGCTTCTTCCCGGTCCCGCATAGTCTCCGGTGAACACGCCGTCCGTGCTGAATCCCGCCAGCCTGTGCTCAAGGATGTCGGCCGGCAGCACCGCCAGCTCCTCGGCCGTGGCAGCTATGGTGATGTTGGACATGTAACGTTCGCCTGATCGCAGGAGCGCGCGGTCATCGCTGCTGTCCTTAAGTACGGATTTCAGCCAACCCTCGGGCAACAATGACACGATGAAGGGCGGCAGCCTCCCGGGCATTGTCTGACGAAGCACCCGCGGCAATACGGGACCATCCCGCCGGGCTGACCAGCGCCATTCGAAGCCGTCATGACCCAACACGCCAATGCTGCTCCCATGCCATGCCACCTGAAGCTCGAATGCGGCCTCGTTCTTTGTGACAACTGCCGCAGGCGGATTCAGCAGGAACCGCTCGGCTCCCTCGCCCTCGCGATACCACTCGTTTTCCCGGGCAAGAGCCCATACGGCATCACTGGCCGCCCTGGCACTGCCGTATTCCTCAACTAGACGTGCCGCAAGCGCCTCCCTCATGTCGAGGTCGATTGAGGCCGCATGCTCGCTGCGCAGGCGAAAGGCTTCCAGGAAGCGCTGACGAACAGCCGCGACGCTGACACTCATCTCGCCCATGCTGTCCGCCACCGCAGCATTGGCCACGGAGGGATGCGCAGGTGCCCTGTTCTGGACAATCTCCAGGGAGCGTATCCGTGTTCTCTGGACACGCCGGCCCGAGAGGTACAGGCGCCCATCGCGGGTGGGACCAAGAAGAATGGCACTTGCGCCCGACAGATAGGCTTTGGGATAGAGGTAGCGGGCGATGCGGACGGCGTGCCTTAAGACCGTCTGGTCGATGTCGTCCTCCGCACTTACGTAAACGCCCCGCATGAGCTGGATCAGTTCGCCCGTTCGCGCCAGGTAATGGCTGCGGGCCTTCTCAATTGTTTCGCCGACGAGTTCGAGAGGCATCTTTAACTTTCTCGTGTTTTAGATACGGAAAAGTTAGACAAAAGATATTTTAAATACAAGAGAATTCTAACTTTCGCGTGTTTCCAACACGAGTAAGTCATAAATACTGGCCTATAAGGCCTCAATCACTGCGTACCGCCTCCCCCCGCGAACCCCCTCCAATAGCCCGCATCGCCGCCCCCCCGGCAGCCAGCCCGCCTATCAACAGGTAGAGGTAAAAGGTGTAAAAACGCCACCAGAGAAGTGCCGCCACAAAGAGGCCGGGCGGTATGGCATTGCTCAGTGTTGCCGCAAAGGCACCCTCAATAAATCCGCCGCCGCCGGGAGCGGGCACAACCACGCCGCCGTAGAAAAGGGCCAGGGGCCAGAGCACCAGCGGCGCAAGGCTGTCTCTGCTGAGCGCGAAGCCCGGATCACCCAAGAAGACCAGTATGGGAAGCGTAGACACTTTGAAAAGCACGTGCAGAATTGAGCCGCCAAAGGCCAGGAGTATCCATAAGGGCCTGGCTGTTTTCATGGCTCTCAAAGCACTGCGCAATTCCCTGAGCGTGCCCTGCAGTCTGCGCCAGCTTCCGACGCCAAGCCCAAATTTTCTGAGCCAGTCCGGCGGCGGGCCATGGGTGCTGTGACGCGACAGAAGCCATCCCGCCGCTGCCAGACCCAGAACGAAGCTGCTGTACCCGGCCACAAGACTCAAAAGCCCCAGCGTTGATGCGCCGCGGCCATGAAATAGCCAGGCCAGCAAGAGGCACACCAGCAGCAATGACCACATTTCAAGAAAAAGCTCAAGGAATAGCACCAGCACGCGCGATGCAGCCGGCATTCCACTTTCACCCAGCACCAGAAATCTCGCAGGCTCGGCACCTGACCGGGCCGGTGTGACCGCTGCGGCGAAGTCGCCTGCAAGACACACGCGGAGCGCTGTGGCAAACGAAAGTTCTTCACCACAGCTCCGCGCCGAGGCCTTGATCTTGAAGGCACGCGTGAGGATCTCCGCGCCCACTGTTGCGAGTGCCACTGCATGAACACGCCAGGCCAGCCATGGCATGCCTCCCGCTGGCCAGTTCCTCGCCACTACATAGCCGGAAATACCCAGCATGAGGCCAAAGGAGACGAGGGTAAAAAGCCAGCGATGTTTTTTGTGGCCCGGGATGCGAGCGGTGCTACTGGCCACGCGGTTTTACTCTGCGTGTGGCGATGGCAGCAATGGGGTCGTCGGGCCACGGATGACGCGGATAACGACCTCTCAATTCTTTTCTCACTTCCTGATAGCCCTGCTGCCAGAAGCCCGCCATGTCGCGGGTTACCTGAACCGGCCTGCCCGCCGGAGAGAGAAGATGCATGAGCACCGGCACTCTGCCGTCAAGCAATGCGGGTGTTGTGTTCATGCCAAAGCACTCCTGTAGCTTTACCGCCAGTACAGGTGCCTGGGGATCGCTGTAGTTGAGCGCAATTCGTGAGCCACTGGGAACTGCAAGATGGGTCGGCGCCACTGTGTCCAGCGCTGATCGCTGCTTCCAATCGAGAAGCCCAAGCAGTGCCTCGCGCCAGTCCAGGCGCTCAAGCTGCTCGCGCGTGCGCACGCCACTCAGCGATGGCAGCAACCAGTGGTCGATTTGTGCAACCAGTGCTTCATCAGACACGTCCGGCCAGGAGGGGTCGTGGTAATGAAGAAATGCCATGCGTTCACGCAGGCTCAGTGCAGCGTCGGGCAGGGGCCAGGCAGCCACTCCCTGATCTGCCAGGTAAGCTGCAACT
The DNA here is from genome assembly GCA_964636415.1 of uncultured Gemmatimonas sp. Lineage (GTDB taxonomy): Bacteria > Gemmatimonadota > Gemmatimonadetes > Gemmatimonadales > Gemmatimonadaceae > Gemmatimonas. Next base: position 7,365 of record CAZWSJ010000009.1, read on the forward strand.
GTGTTGCGCATTGCTTCCTGAGGCGCATCGCGCCAGCGCTGCTCGCTCAGCATCAGGGCATCGAGCATTCTGCGCTTTATGGCCTGTACGCCTGCTGCAGACTCATCCCACCAGAGCTGCTGTGTTTCCTGAATGCGATGGCCAAACATGGACGTGAGTTCATCACGCGTGATTGGCCCAGCGGTAATGATCCGGTACTCAGGCGGCTGTCCGCCAAGCTCTGACACGGCGAGCCATTCGGTATTGGCCAGTGGATCATGTTTGTCGAGAACGGCACCGGCGCCACTGGCAAGCACAAAGCGGGGCTCCGCGCCGGCACGCCTCTGTGCGATGCGATCGGGGAAGGCGAGTGCAATGAGGGCACCGGCTGACAATTCGTGGTTTTGTGATGAGTATTGCACAGCGTGCCCGGCCGAGCGCCGCGCCGCTGGGTGCGGCGGTCCGTGCTCCCTGGCATCCCTGCCGGCGGCTTTGTTAACGCCAACGCGTCGGGCCAGATCCTGAATGGTTTGCTGCACCCGTCGCAGTGCGTCGCGGTTGATGCTGGTACCCGGTGGAAGCAGCGTGGAATGCTGAACGGGAGATTCGTTTTCAGTCCTGGTTCTTGCTTTGTGTTGAAGCAACTCCAAACGGATTTCCATGTCAGCCGGCGTACTTGTGTCATCGCTGCGCAGCACGTCGCGTTCTTCAAGCAGGGCCGCCATGGCCAGTCCCGTGTTGGTCTGTCCATGTGCAGCCGCTTCAAGAACCATGTGCGCGAGACGGGGTGCCAGAGGCAGGGCAGCCATGCGCTTGCCGTGTGTACTTATGCGTCCACTGGTATCAAGAGCGCCAAGAGAAGACAGCAGCTCACGCGCACGCGCAAACGGGCCGCCGGGTGGCGGATCAAGCCAGCGCAGTGTGTTGGGGTCGGTAACCCCGGCATCGGCCAGCTCAAGGGCCAGCGAGGAAAGGTCTGCATCCAGGATCTCAGCACGGCTGTTGGCGGGCAGCAGGTATTCTTCCTGAAGATCCCAGAGTCGGTAACACACCCCTGCGGCTGTGCGCCCGGCACGTCCTCTTCTCTGATCCACGGAGGCGCGGCTGGCACTAACGGTTACAAGACGCGTGAGACCTGCGGCTGCATTAAAGCGTGGAATGCGCGCCAACCCCGAGTCCACTACCACGCGCACGCCTTCCACGGTAAGGCTGGTTTCTGCGATGCCGGTGCTGAGCACGACTTTTCGCGTGCCGGGTACTGAGGAGGCGAGTGCAGCGTCCTGCTCCCTGAGTGACATACTGCCGTGCAGCAGGTGCAGCTTTATGGGAGAATGAGGGTCGGCAGGCGATGTGATGTCGGACAGTCGTTCTGCAACACGGCGCTGTTCGGCGGCACCGGGGAGAAACACGAGGATGTCGCCTTCGCTCTCGCGCAGTGCCTCGCGCACGATGCGCGAGATGTGCGCGTCAATGCGCTCATCGCGCCTGGGAGCCCGGTGATGAGTGACAACCGGATAAGCTCTTCCCTCACTTTGTATAACCGGCGCGCTGCCCTGCTCGTCAGCTATCAGTGCGGCCACGGCTGCAGTATCCATGGTGGCCGACATTACCGCCAGCCGGAGATCGGGCCTGAGGTACCGCCTGGTTTCCAGCGTGAGTGCGAGACCCAGATCGGAGTGCAGTGATCGTTCGTGAAACTCGTCAAAAATTACTGCACCACAGTTTTCAAGAGACGCATCTGATGCGAGCATGCGTGCAAGTACGCCCTCGGTTACAACTTCAATGCGGGTGCCCTGTGTGGTTCTGGTTTCGCCGCGTATGCGGTAGCCCACTGTGTTGCCAACTTCTTCACCAAGCAGCGAGGCCATGAAACGCGCGGCGGCACGAGCGGCCAGCCGCCTGGGCTCAAGCATGATGATGCGACGACCCGCAAGCCAGTTGGCGTGCAGCATCGCCAGCGGTACGCGTGTAGTTTTTCCCGCACCGGGGGCAGCTTCGAGAACGCCCAGTCCACGCTGCTCAAGCGCGCCAAGAAACTGCGGCAATACGGCGTCTATGGGCAGCGCGGGCTTAAAGTGCGGAGTTGTCGCCACTGTGCTGTCAGCGACGTCGGCGAGCGGGTCCATCCAGTTGCTCTGTGAGCCACTGCTCTGCGCGCACCACGACGTCATCACCGCCGCTTCTGAAGGCGCGCTGGGTGAGTCTGGCATCGATTATGGGTGTGATGCCTATGCGCTGCCACTGTGCCCCGTCGGGACGGCGAAGCTCTGCGGCGGGTACAGCAATTGAAAGCTGACCGGGAAGTTCAACGATAACTGCTTCTGCAGGTGAGCCAGCGGTAGTGCTGCCAAGAAAAATCACATCGCTTGCCGCTTCCAGTGTTGCTGCGAGTCTTTCCATGTTTCCCGAAGTGCGCTCGTCGAGCAATGCTACAAGGCGTCCCGCATAATGGCCCGTGGTGTCGCCCGTTATGATTCTTGAGCGCAGCTCTCGCTGGTCGGTACACTGTTGCGCGGCCGCGCGCAGTGCCTCTGCAAGACAGGGTTCACTCTGGTAACGGTGAAGCTCCAGGGCGCTGACCGCCGTGGGACGTGCACGTATGGCATTCAGCACAATGTTGAAGACCCTGCTGCTGTCTGCCAGCGGGCCACGCAAGTCCAGAATCCATGCCCTGGCGTTTCGGTGACGCGCCAACTCCGGCTCAGCAGTTTGCTCAGTCAGTCGGTTGACATCTATGTAGGCAATTCCCGCTGAAAGCTCACGCGAGGTGGCCTGCCACGGCCGTTCAACTGTCGCGAGCAGCGGTATGTAGGCCTCGGTACGCGGAACCTCAAGTTCGCGCTCCCGTCCCATGAGGTCGCGCACGCGCATCAGAGCGTTGCCCCGTGGGCCATAGGGCAGGCGCTGCATTAGCTGGTACATGCGGTTCCATTCATTGGGCGCCGACACGTCACTGCGGTGTTCGGAGATCCATGCAGCCATTGGGTAGCCGTCGAAGGCGGTGATCTCGAGGCCGGGCACAAGAGAGAGAGTCTGGGTGACGTTGTCCTGTACCACGTCGCTGATGATGGCGCGGCCCTCCACCCACCGCACGCGGAATGGAGCGCTGGCTATGCCACGAACGGTGTCGGCAGACGCACCGCTCAAGCTGGTCTGGGCATCGTCAAAGGCAGACACAAGACTGCGCAACACTGCTGCGTATTCGTGCGCGTAACGCGCTGCTTCCAGACGCGGTATGGCGCGCTCGAACGCCGCGTCTATGTCCTGATCGTAGAGGTCTCTGTGTGAATGGCGTGCACGCATGGCACTCCAGATACGTGCACCACCCAGCACACGTGAACCCATGTAGGGATAAGGATCACTGTCGTAATAGCCGGGAAGTTGCGCCGGTGCGCGCACAACGGGCATGCGAGAGGCGTGTATGCGTTTGCCGCTCCGAAGAATAGATAGAGCCGTGGCAAGCGCGGAGTGTTCGTTGACTGTGCTGCTGTCAGAGCTCTCAGCGCCTTCAGTGCCCTCCTTGATGCCACTGCCTGTGATCACGGTATCCGGAATCACGCCGCTCGTGCCATCCACATGCACTACTTCGCCCGTGCGAATGCGCACTGAAAGGCCGGATCCTATCGGCACAAGCACACTCGGCACCAGCCCATCATCGTGAACTTCGTTTTCTGCAATGAGAGATGCACGTCCAGTGGCAAAAAGACCCAGGATGGCACGCGGCATCACTGTTTGGGCATTTGCCAGTACAACCACATTTACCGGTGCTGCTGATTGGGCCGGTACCAGCAACCCGTCACTCATAAGCCACGAGTCGTCGAAGAACCAGACGCCCCGGTTCTCGCGAGCGCCGCCCACGCGCCGTACTCGCACGCTGCTTGTGGTAAAGGTGATGTCGCTGAGTCGGGCAGCCAGCGAGGTCCGGGCAACAAAGGCATCAACGCTGTCGGGGTCAGCTCCTGCGTTGGAACTGCGGAGATCCAGGATCACTCTGTTCGGCACGTCCGACAGTGCTTCGCGCATGGCCACCGCCGCGCGTTCGGAGTATCTGGTGGCCGTTGGCATGGTGATGACGAGAATGCTGTCGGCACTGCGCTCCACTGTCACTTCACCTGTTGCTTCACCTGTTGCTTCACCTGTTGCTTCACCTGTTGCTTCACCAGTGACAGCGACTCGAGTGCTCTGGTTTTCACTGCTGCCGTTCGCCTGTTCGACTCTGGTGAGCGGGTCATTGAGTACTGCGAGAAACCTTGTGTAGGCCAATTCCAGCATTGCCGGCTCACTTGCACGTCTCACCAGGGTCACCGCACGAATGAAAGACGAGTCCAGCGGGGCTCCCCGCACAGCCACAGCCGGGTGGTGCAGGCGAACCAAATGCCATACCCGCGTAAGCTCCATGAGGCGGGCAACTCCGGCGGAATCAGAGGCCGCAGGATCGGGCTCGGGATCGGCTGGTGCCTCGGGTATCAGCAGCGGGGCCGGTTCAAAGGGCGCTTCGAACACCGGAGTCGCGGCCGACTGCTGCTGCACCGGCCTGGGTGTGAGGTACTGGCACCCCGAGAGCAGGAACAGCAGGGCCGGCAGCAGCGCGCGCTGCATCGCGTTTGGCGGGCGGAATGTCATATCTTCCAAAGATATCTGCGTTGCGGCGGCATAAAGGCGGTGCAAAGGGGGTTAGCGGGTTCATGAAAGACAGCGAAGGATCGTACCCGGACAGGGCTGGTACGGAGAGACTCTATTACGACAACGCCGGGCTGAGCCACTTCAGCGCCACTGTCACCGATCTGTCATCCGACGGACGGACAGTGTATCTGGATCGCACGGCCTTCTACCCCACGTCGGGTGGTCAGCCCCATGACCTGGGGTTGCTGGCGGGCATTGATGTTGTGGACGTCGTGGACGAGGACGAACGGGTGGCGCACTGTCTTTCGGAGCCACTCCGGGTGCAACCGGGTGCCGTGGTGACGGGTGAGGTGCTCATGTCCCGCCGTTTTGACCACATGCAGCAGCACACCGGACAGCATCTCTTGTCGGCGCTCCTGGCTGACCGGCACGGCTTGGCCACGGTGAGTGTGCATTTTGGTACCGAGAGTTCCACGCTGGACGTGAGCGCGCCCGGTGTAAGTGCGGATTCGCTGGCGGCGAGTCTTGGCCAGATAGAGTATGAGGCAAATGAGCTGGCTATGTCTGACCTGGCTGTCAGCACGGGGTACGAGGACGCGGCATCGGCCACGGGATTGCGCAAAGCCAGCGACAGGGGCGGCATGCTGCGAATTGTGACCATCGAGGGTCTGGACAGGAGCGCCTGCGGTGGCACTCACGTGTCGCGCACGGCTGAGATAGGTGTCATCCTGCTGCGTCGCGCGGAGCGTACGCGCGGAAATTTGCGTATAGAGTTTGTCTGTGGGCTACGAGCGCTGAAGCAGTCACGAAGGGATGCTGAGTTGCTTTCCCGTGCGGCTCGGCTGCTTTCAGCGGCACCTGTGGAACTGCCTGATCTGGTTGCGGCGCTCAGGGACAGGGTGGGTGGTCTGGAGAAGGAGAACCGCAGGCTTGGCCGGGAGCTGGTTTCACGCGAGGCACGCGAGCACTGGGAGGCCGCAGTGCCGGGCAGGGACGGGATCCGGCGAGTGACTCTGACGGTGGAAGGTGCCGTGAAGGGAGCGGAAGACATGGTTCATGAACTCACAAATCGTGGCGGTTGTGAGGTGCTGGTCACGAGCGCTTCCACATCTTCCGTAATGCTGGCCAGCTCACCCGACACGGCGTTGGATGCCGGCAAGCTGCTCAAGTCGGTGTTTCAGGAGTTGGGAGGGCGCGGAGGCGGCTCTTCCAGCCTCGCACAGGGAGCGCTCGTGGTTCCCGAGGGCCAGACACTGGAGGGCCAACTGGCCAGGCTCAGGGAGAGGCTGGGCTTCAGCTGAGAGCATTGGCCGCGCTGCTTATGGCTCAGGTGACTGGCCTCGTGATTGACGGCAACTGCAATTCTCTCGCAATTCTATCGCAATACTATCGAAACACTATCGCAATTCCATTCCAGGCTGTGCCAGGCTTGTTCACAACCAGTTCCTGGCCAGTTCACAACCCGTTCACAGCTCGTTCACAGCTCGTTCACACCAACATCAGATACAGAAGACACGACATGTCAATTTCACTGCCAGCCAGTACCGAATACGCAGAGTGGATGCAGAAGTACGTTGACCTCACTCAGGCTGCCATGCGGGCAGCCGGAGAAACCGATCTGGTCGCCTTCATGGGCAAACAGGTGGGCATGTTCCGTGCGCTGCTGGAAGACATTCCAGAGGCTGCGGAGGGGTATTCCTATGGTCCTGGCAAGTGGACACTTGCCGAGTCGCTGGTACACACTTCCGACACCGAACGGGTTTTTGCTTTTCGTCTGGTGCACATAGCCAGAGGCGACAAGCGTCCGCTCATGGGATTCAGTCAGGACGAGTGGATGCCTGAGTGCCGGGTAAGCGGTCGGCGCAGGCTGCCCGACATACTTGATGAAATGGATGCTGTGCGCGGAGCCAGCCTCAGTCTCATTCGTTCGCTGGATGAAACGGCGCTTTCGCAGATCGGTACCGCATCGGACAAGCCGGTTTCGTCACGGGCACTGGTGTGGCTCATAGCGGGCCACATGCAGCACCACCTGGTCCTCACCCGTGACTCTTATCTGGCGGGTTATAGCGCCTCGAAGTGAACACTGCGGGTGAGATCGACTCGAATCTGCTAAGTTTCAGAATTGGATACTTTTTCTGATCTTCTCTGGAGCAGTCTGTGTCAGTCTCTGGTACTCATACCGATTCTTCTGCCGCTTCTTCTGCCGGTTCAGGTGCTTCATCCCTGGCGGGCGTGTCGCCCGAGGTGCTGAGGCTCTCGGTCGACACGCTTCGCACTCTCGCCATGGACGCGGTGCAGGCGGCCAATTCCGGGCACCCGGGAACGCCCATGGCTCTGGCGCCCCTGGTTTATGCTCTCTACACGCGCCATCTCCGGCACGACCCCGGGAATCCGGACTGGCCCGACCGGGATCGGTTTATTCTCTCGGTAGGACATGCGTCCATGGTGCTCTACGGAGCGCTGCACCTTTCCGGATACGATCTGCCGCTGGATGAAATCAGGCACTTCAGGCAGTGGGGAAGCCGCACGCCCGGACACCCTGAATACCGCCACACCAAGGGGGTGGAAACCACAACCGGGCCGCTGGGCCAGGGTGTGGCCAATTCGGTGGGTTTCGCCGTGGCCGAAGCTCACATGGCCGCCAGTTTTAATCGGGACGGCCACGAGATTGTTGACCACTATACCTATTTTATAGCCGGTGACGGCTGCCTCATGGAGGGTATCTCTCACGAGGCAGCAAGCTTTGCGGGCCACCAGAAGCTGGGCAAGCTCATTGGCTTCTTTGATGACAATGGCATCACCATCGACGGCCACACCTCGCTGAGCTGTGGTGATGACGCGGCCATGCGCTTCGAGGCTTACGGCTGGCAGGTGCTGCACATAGCCGATGTGAATGATCAGTCGGCCATCGATTCTGCCATCGCGCAGGCCAAGGCCGACACCGGGCGCCCGTCGCTCATCATCACCACTACGCACATTGGCTACGGTTCACCAAATCGTCAGGACAGTTCAAAGGCTCACGGTGAGCCCCTTGGCGCCGAGGAGATTCTGCTTACCAAGAAGGCCTATGGCTGGCCGTCCGTGGAGCCGTTTTTTATTCCCGACAGCGCGCTGGAGCACTGGAGATCCCGTGCTGCCGAGCGAGCCCGGTCGCACGCGGAGTGGAACGCAAAGTGGGAGGCCTACCAAGCAGCGTTCCCGGACTTGGCGGCTGAGTTCACCAGGCGCATGGCCGGCACACTGCCGGCAGAACTGGAAGGCTCATTCCCGAGCTTTGACGCCAAAACAGGCAACGTTGCCAGCCGCGCGGCCAGCGGTGCGGTGATCAATGCCATTGCCGGCGTGTTGCCGGAACTGTTCGGTGGCAGCGCCGATCTTTCGGGCTCAAATCTTACAACCATCAAGAGTTCCGGGCATTTTTCCGCAGATGACCGTTCGTCGCGAAACGTGGCGTTCGGCATACGTGAGCATGGAATGGGCGGTATACTGAACGGAATGTGTCTCCATGGTGGCGTTATTCCTTACGGAGGTACCTTCCTCGTATTCACCGACTACATGCGGCCCGCTATTCGCCTGGCGGCACTCATGGGGATACGCGTGATCTATGTGTACACCCACGATTCCATCGGACTTGGCGAGGACGGCCCAACGCACCAGCCCATTGAGCACCTCTCCGCCCTGCGCGCCATTCCCAACCTTCTGGTGCTGCGGCCGGCTGATGCCGACGAGGTTAGCGAAGCCTGGCGCGTGGCACTCCATCACAAGACCGGACCCAGCGCCCTGGTCCTTACCCGGCAAAAGCTTGCGTACATGGATGCAGCCCAGCGGGCACGCGAGGGAGTACCGCACGGTGCCTATGTCGTTGCCGATGCTCCCGATGGCAAACCGGCCAGTGTGGTTCTTCTGGCCAGTGGCTCGGAGGTGGAACTGGCACTGGCCGCGCACGCGCAGTTGCAGACGGAGGGTATCAGTTCAAGGGTGCTGAGTTGCCCGAGCCTGGAGCTTTTTGCAGCTCAGCCGCGCGAGTATCGCGACCGGATTTTGCCCCCGGGAACACCACGTGTGGCGGTGGAGGCTTCGCAGCCCATGTCATGGTACCGCTGGGTGGGTGACAACGGCACAGTTGTTGGAATCGAGCATTTCGGTGCGAGCGCTCCCTACCAGATCGTATACGAAAAGTTTGGCATCACTGCAGAGCACGTGGCCCGGGAGGCCAGGAAGCTGGTGGTTGCTGCTTCCTGAGCGCACGTAAGACGCAACTACACTGGTAATTGAAAGCAGCATTCAAAGCAGCATTCAAAGCACAATTCAAAGCACAATTCAAAGGCGGGTCCGGGAAAACTCCCGGGCCCGCCCTTGCATTTGCTGCACTGATTGAAGTGTTGCCTGTCGGCAGGTCCGTGACAATCAGACCTGCCTGTCGGCTTCGAGAGACTGTCTGCTGCGCTCTCCGGTAATCAGAAGCAGCGGGCCAGGCCGCTCACCGGGCAGTGCTCCGGGTTGCGTGGTGGTGCACTGCCTTCCCCGCCTGGTCCACCGAAGGTGTAAAGCGGTAGCCGCAGCGTGGCGAGCTCACGTCCGGGTATCGGAAGGTGAATAAGGGTGTTCTCCGGCAGTGTCTGCCAACCGCGGGCATCGAAGAACCCAACCACACCGCTCACACCCACTCCCTCAATGCTCTTTTCGTAGCGCAGGGCATCCCAGAGACTACCGCAGGCTCCGGACTCCTTGCGTGGCACACAACCCGGCTCATCCGGCGGTCCATCCACGGTGACGGGTGGAAGCTGACCGTTCGCTACACGTGACTTGTTGATCAGCGGCACTGCCTCACTGGCGCGCCCAAGGTTGATCAGTGCTTCGGCCTTGAGCAGATCCATCTCGGTGACCGTCATTGCGACTTCCTCTCCGGTCTGCCATGTCAGGCCGGTTCCGGCTCTGAGATAGTAATAGTGTGACCAGCGGTATGTGCCACGGTCTGCGGCAAAGATGTTGTTCTTGTTGTAGCCGATGTATTTGCCCGGTGAGCTGGGCCCACTGCTGCCCTGGATACGGCGATCTTTGGTGACCATCTGGAAGGGCTGACGCTGATCGTTGGGCGTAGCAACCCAGTTCTTCCATCCGTTGGTGGAATCTGCCGGCCCAACAAGCCAGTAGCTTGGGCGCCCGAAGTCGGACGGTCTGCCGGCAGTGCGCAGGCGCGCTATCAGACGCTTCCAGTCATCCCAGAGAATGTCGGGCTGTGCCACCGGTGCGAAGTCTGTGGTTATTCCGGCATCCACACGTCGAATGACCTCGTTCCAATCAACTGCCTTGCGCTCTTCCCAGCTGCGCGCTGAATAGACAAGCAGACGTGCGGCGAAAGAGTTGGCCAGCCGAACGAATTCATCCTTGTTGAGTGACTGGAACATCCATGCGTCCACCGGGAACGTCATCGTTGGTTCGGAATTGGCGGTGGCGATGGCGGCATCCAGGTACTTGAGAGCTGCGGCGTTCACCTCCTTGTAACTGGAAAACACAGGAGTCTTGATGGTGTCGAGCTCAGTAGTTTCGTCGATGATCGGTCCCTTGTCGAAATAGAGCCCCACGTAGCCATATGAGATGCCCTGCATGAACTTGCCCATGGCCTTTGCTCTGGCTGTACGCATGGAGTTCTCTATAACCAGGCCATTGTCGATAGCCGTGACCACATCCGTTGCAGCGGAGATAGTGCGATAGAGTCCATACCAGGGTGTCTCAGCCACGGCGCGTCGGGCATTGACGGGGCTGTTGTTCCATGCCGACCGTGGCTCGGCTGAGAGCTCGAGCTGGCCGAAGTCGGCGAAGCCGGATGTTATTTCTCGGGCCATCGTTGAGAAGGCCCATGAGGGGTAGTCGTCATGTCCGGCCACGGGCCACCACGTTCTGAACGACGTGGCAACGAAAGATTCCGTGGTGGAAGGCTGTGATGTGGCCCTGTTTGCATCGGGCGCATTGGGGTTGATGACATCAAGATCCTGACATGCTGTCATTGACAGGATCACCCCCACCGAAACGATGTACTTCGCGAAGTTGTAATTCATGGTTGAGGGCTCGTCGCTCAGAAGGTGATCTCGATGCCGCCGGTGAACGTGCGGTAGCGCGGATAGGCGAAACTGTCGAGACGATTCAGTATGGAACCGACTTCCGGGTCGTAGCCCTTATACTTGGTGAAGGTGAGCAGGTTGCGTCCAATGAGCGAGAGAGATGCCTGCTCGGCGCCAAAGCGTGCAAGTGGGTTCATGACTTTGCTCGGCAGCCTGTACTTGAGCGAGAGCTCACGCAGCTTGACATAGCCACCATCCTCGACAAAGTAGTCGCTGGGATTGTTAGCTGCGTAAAGAGCCACGTAATAGGCGGTGGTCTTCTTTAAGTCCTGCGCCTTTCCTGCCTGGTCTACGTCGCGGCTGCGACCATACTGGTACATGCGCTGATTGGTCTGATTGTAGACGTTGCCGCCCACCTGTGCATCCCACAGCATGAATAACTGAAGTCCGCCCCAGCCGACCGTGTTGGAGAAGCCAAGACGGTAGTTCGGGTTACCATCTCCAATGTGAACCACCGCGGGACTGTTACTGGAATCCTTAAGGCTAATGGGCATGCCCCACTGATAATTCGAGTTGCCGATTGCCACCGCCGGGCTTCCCCAAAGCTTCTTGGTTTCACCGTCTTTGTAGCTGTTGCCGGAGCCCACGTAAACCACCAGTCCGTCGTCATTTACCTGGAACTCGCTGGCTCGTGCCTGAGCAGCTTCAGGTAGCTGGTTGATATCACGAACCCAGGAGAAGCCGTACATGTTACCGAGAGTTTCACCTGCACAGCGATATCCAATGGTGCCGGTAGTGTAGCAGGGCCTGTCGAACTCGGTGATGGTATTGCGTGAGCGATCGAACACGAGACCCGAGCGCCAGGTGAACCTGGGTGTACGGATTATCTGTGCTTCGAAAGTGGCCTCGTATGTGTTGCCGGTTACCGTACCGGCATTCTGCCACTGGTTGGCATATCCGAAGAAGCCTGCGAGTGGGATCAGGATGAGCTGGTCGGTGGTTTTCTGCCTGGCGTAAGACAACTGCAGTGAGTAGCGGTCCTTGATGATGGCATCGATACCGATCTCTGTTTCTCTCGAATACTCGGGCTTCAGGCGGCGATTGCCAAGATTGGCTTTCACCAGGCCGCCACCTTCCACGAAGTTGTATGTCTCGTACTGATCAGAAAAGCTGGGGCGACCACCGGCCGTGCCCTGTGAGACGCGGAGCTTGAACTCGTTGATCGAGTTGTCAAAGGGCCACCAGTCTTCCTGTGAGAGCCGGTATGCGGCACTGCCGCGATAGTACCAGTGTTCCTGTTCTTCAGGGCCGAACAGTGAGCTGCCATCTTCTCGTGCGAGCGCATCCACAATGATTTTGCCGAGGTAGTCTGCGGCACCGCTCACAAAGAACGAATTGGTACGAATGGTCTCACTGTTGGACGACACGAAACGAATGGTGGCGTTGTCGAGTGTGTTCACACCGGGCGCGGCAAAGGTGTTGCCGCTAGCAGTTGTCGTGTTGTTGGTTTCGCGCTCAAGCAGACCGCGCACCGTTGATCTCAGTGTGAAGCTGCCCAGACGCTTGAGCAGGTTGGCTGACAGCGATGCGTTCAGAGCATTGGTTTGTCCGTTGGTGCGAGAAATCTCGCCCGGACCACCCATGGCAAAACCTTCTGTCTTGAGACCTTGATTCAGGAAATAATCGTTGTCGCGATCTGAGCGGTCATAACTCAGGTTACCGTCAACTGTAAGCCAGGAGCTCGGAGTATACTTTGCCTGGATGCTTCCCTGCGTACGTGCACGATTCCGATGACGCTGTTCTGTTGAGAGAACATAAAGTGGATTTTCTTCACGTCCCTCGAAATCAGGCTGATAGATGTAGCGGGTGCCATCAGGATCCGGCTGAAGCAGATCAACATCAGGGGCCTGGTTAATGAGATCGAAAAAGGTATCGCCGTAGAGATTCTGTCGCGTGGATCGGCTGTGATATGCGCTGAAGCCAAGGCTCAGATCGCTTCGCGGACGGTGATCAAGGTTCAGGCGGAAATCATTCTGCTCGTAGGCACCGGCTTTGAGAACAACACCATCTTCACGTGAGTTGACGTAAGAGAAGAACCAGTTGGTTGTGGCTCCGTTTTGCGCAATGTTGAGTGAATTGCGCGTGGTGCCACCTGGATGGAAGAAACGATCCACCTGGTCGTATACGGTACCGGCCTTGTACTGCCCGTCCTGAAAGAGCTCGTAAGCCGGCTTGAATATGCGCTGTTCACGAGGCACGACCTGACCGGCCGCGTTGAGCCAGTTACCCTGTGCGTCAACCACGTAGGGGTGGTTCTGAGCCCAGTGAACCTTGTTGCCCAGCGAGTTGTTCCCGTATTCGCTGCGCACGGTGAATCTGGTTGTGCCCTCAGCGAGATCGCTGCCGCGGCGTGTGCGGATCTGAATAACACCAGAGGCCGCGCGTGAGCCGTAAAGTGACGCTGCTGCGGCACCCTTTACCACCTCAACGCTCTCTATGTCCATGGACTCGAGATCGGCGCTGGCTGCATCAAATGAAGCCGACTGAATCACACCATCAACAACCACCAGCGGTGAGTTGCTTTTTGAAATTGACGTTGGTGTGCGCAACTGGATGTTGGTTCCGCTGCCGGCCTGGCCCGTTGGCACAACGCTCACGCCGGCGATCTTCCCCTGAATGGTTTCCAGTGCGTTGGAAGAAGGAACGGGTGCGTCTTCAGCGCTCACGCGACCAACTGTGAACGGCACTCTTGTTCCGCTTGCCGGGTCAACAACACCCGTGGTGACGACGGCCTGCAGGCTGAGAGCTGTGGCGTTCATTTGCAGGTCGTAGTTGAGCGTGCCACCTGCGCTGACCGTAACGCCTGCGCGTTCCACGCGACGGTATCCAAGACGGATTGCTTCGAGTGTGTAGTTGCCGGCTGGAACAGAGGTAAATGTATAGCGCCCGTCAGCGCCAGTTCGTGCTTCAAGACGGATGGCACCACGAGAGATGAAAAGCTGTACCATCTGCAGCGGCTGATCCGTGGAGGAATCAGTGACGACACCGGTGATGCGTCCTGGCGACTCCTGTGCCGACAGCGGTGCAACGACACACAGCCCGGCTCCTGTAATGAGAAGTGTCAGCCAACGCATCAAGACAAGTCGCGAAACCATCTTTTCTCCGAAGAAAGTGAGAGAGCCCGTTCGCTGCCGACTGCACCCCTGGGAGGTCAGCCGCAGGGGTGCAGCCGGTGGCACGCTGTGTGCCGAGCAATCGTCAATGAATAAAGTCCGACTGGAACATAAAATCAATCAAAAGCGCATGTAATGACAGTTGTAACCGCCGGGGTTTCTCTGCAGGTAATCCTGATGGTTACTCTCTGCAGGCCACCACTTTGCAGCCGGTACAATTTCAGTCACGATTTCCGATTTCCAGAGACCGCTTCTGCCCACACGCTCCCGGACCTTTTCCGCGGTGGTTCGCTGGCTTTCACTGGTGTAGAAAACGGCACTCCTGTACTGGCTTCCGACATCGTTTCCCTGTCGATTCAGTGTTGTGGGATCGTGCATGCGGAAGAACCAGTTCTCCAGTAACTTCTCGTAACTCAGAACCAGCGGATTGAATACGATTTTGACGCTTTCGGCGTGCCCGCTCTTGCTGTCGTGCGTATCGTGGTAGCCGGGGTGCTCAAGCCAGCCGCCCGTGTAGCCCACCTCTGTATCAAGCACGCCAGGGATCTTACGGATCAGTTCCTCCATGCCCCAGAAGCAGCCGCCCGCGAGTATGGCAACTTCCTCTGATCCGTTTACCGCCACACCTTCATTGGTACCCATTATTACTTACTCTCGAAGAAACTCCGAAACTCTCCATAACCTTCCCGCTCAAGGTCTGTGAGTGCAACAAAGCGCATGGCCGCCGAGTTGATGCAATAGCGCATTCCGCCGGCTTCTCTTGGGCCGTCGTTGAACAGATGACCCAGATGTGAGTTACCATGGAGCGAGCGCACTTCTACGCGCCGCATGCCATGGCTCAGGTCTTCGTGCTCAGTAATGTTGTTGGCAGCAGGCCTGGAAAAACTGGGCCAGCCGCTGCCTGAGTCGAATTTGTGAACGGAAAGAAACAACGGCTCACCGCTTGCCACATCCACGTACAGTCCGGCCTCGTGGTTGTCCCAGTAAGCGTTGTTGAATGGCGGTTCCGTGCCGCACTCCTGGGTCACTCTGTATTGCTCTTCACTGAGGCGCTGCCTGAGACTGGCCGGCGACTCGGTATTGTTTGTTTGTGCCATAACTTCTCCTGTGTTCAACGGCAGTTCAGGTTGGCCGAGGGGCCAACGTAGCGCCGCACTTCAAAGACCTCGCGCTCGCGTCCTTCCATGTCGGCCGGCCGCGGCAGGAAACGACCATCCACCTGAACCTGCTGCCCGCTGCCGGCAGGCAGCCTGGAGCGGGTGTATGCGCGTTCAAGTGCCAGGTAATCTCCGCGCATGAGCACCGGGACCGTTCGCCCGGAAGCGCATTCGCGGAAAGTCGGCGCATCGGCCATATAAATGAAAGTGCCGATGAAATTGGCCACGTCGGCAATGTCGTCAAGCGAATCAAGACGGGTAAGAGAATAGGGCAGATCACTCTCTATTGCGTTGCCATCCATATCAAGCATGCGCAGGGTGTCGGAGCCAAGCATGGCCCAGCGCTGTGGCTGATCGGATTCACCTTCGAGCACCAGTTCCCTGTTGTCCACGTGCCAGCGCCCCGTACTGACAAAAGGAGTGACGCTTCTTTCCTGATACACATAACGCAGTCTGTAAATGCTGTCTGGCCACACGCTGAGAGTGGCGCTTATTCCCGGGCAATCTGCACAGGGCAGTGTACCGGAATAGCTGGCCGGTGCAATGGCCTGTATGGTGACGCCGGGAACATTGACCTGATCTTGCACGTTGCCCGGCTGCAATGCTGCCTCGACGCTGGTTCCGGAAGCACTGTCACCGGCGGTATCTGGAGATGAACAGGCGCTCATCACTGCCAGAGCCAGAAAGGCGGGCGCGAGAGACTTGAAAACGCTGCGCATTAACGCTGCTCCATGTCGGCCTGACGCTGAACCACTGCCGCCACGAAAGCCAGTGCATCAAGCTGGTTGAATACGGCACCTTCCGTGCCGTCGCCCACATCGAAGATCTTCATGCCGAAACCATCTATGTCGAAACGTAATCTGTTGTTTTCGTATTTGATGTTCTGAATGTGAGTTGCAGGTACGCTGATCACACTGTTGGGCATGAAAACTCTGACCGAATCACCCATCAGCTGCAGGCCCACAGACTGATCAGTACTCATGATTTCCATGTCACCCGGACCCAGCACCTGTGCGCTCTTCACGGATCTTGCCGCAGCATCAACGGCGCGATCCTGCTCGTCCTTGCAGGCGGAAAGCAGCACAGCAGAGGTGCACAGAGGGAGCAGCAAACGGGCTAATTGCATGGGGCGTTTCATGACACGGATTGTGATGAGTTCGACAACGAATGAGCGGCTCAGGGTCTTCGAGGTACGCGGGGCGGCTTGGCGGGCCCGGTTGCCGCTTCTTCGGAGGCCGCCTCCCGGGCCCGCTTTCTGCCGAAGAGAATGCCATGGACCCGTCGTGTGAAGAATACGAAAAGCAGGACTACAGCAACCAGTGTCAACAGGGGAAGGAAGATGGCCAGCACACTGGTAACCGTGGCTGCAAGCAGTTCCAGCGCTGCCACAGCAGGGTTGGCACTGCCGCCGGTAAGCACCGTACTCTTGAATCGGGTGAAGACAGTGGCTCCCTGGGTGACTCCTGCGGCACCCGCGGCAAGCAGAACCGCGCCCCACTTGAGCACGGGCGGCAGATCCACGAGTACCGACGCGCTTACAAGCATGCCCGCCAGCATTGAAGCCGGTGTGGCCACCAGATCCAGCAATTGATCCAGCCATGGAACAGCATAGGCAGCCACCTCCAGCAGCGTGGCTGTGACAAAGGCTGCGAGTGCCGGCGTGGAGCCCAGCCACTCGAAACCAGGTGCAAGCTCGAGGGCTCCCCACTTGGATGCCACGGCGGCAATGAGCAGGGGAACAAAAACCCTGAACCCGGCCGCAGAAGCCAGACCCAGGCCCACGGCCACTCCAATGAGTGCTTCTCCCGGAATCGATGGCACCGCAATCATCCGGAAGAGGATAGCACCTCGCCGTTCCCTGCGCGAATCCCCGGTGCTAGCGTGTTTCGCATGCGCTTCTTCCGCTGGCTGTTTCCCGCCACTCTCACCCTCGTGATGCTGTTGCAGCTCAACAGTATGGACACCGCCCTGAGGACCCCCGAAACACCATGGGGCATGATTGGCTATCAGCTTGCCTTTACACCCGAACGGGCAGCCGGAATGCTGGGGGTGTGGAAATCACGTGATCTGTTCGAAACCCTGCGGGTGAGCCTGGGCTTTGACGGTATTTTTCTGGTGGTTTATCCGCTCTTTCTGAGCATCAGTGTAAAAGGTCTGCTCGGAAGCACACGCCTGGCCGCAAGGCGCATGCTCATCCGCAGCGGAGGCGTTCTCCGGTGGCTGGTGCTCCTCTGCATCCCTCTTGATGCCACGGAAAATGTGCTGCTCTGGCTCATGATGGACTCAACTCCCGGCACTGCATTTACGCTGAGCGCCGGAGTTATGGCCAGCGGCAAGTTCCTGCTGGTCGCCCTCACCCTCGGCTGGTGTCTTTCGGCGCTTGCACTCAGGCAGTTTTCTCCTGGAAAGGACCAGCCCTGAAGGCTCAGGTCCGGCACTGACATTGCGACACCGATAGCGCCGCGTCAGGCCTCAACGCGCCAGATCCCTCCAGTGCCTGGCCTGGGCCTGGTTGCCGCGACTTTCGTAGAACTCAGAAAGCTGCTTTGCGAGATTCCTGGTTGGAACTGCATCACCGCCACGCAGTTCCACCAGCTTGTCATATGCTTCACGCATCATTTTCTCACCTTCAGCATATCTTCCGCCACGCAACAGGTGCCTCCCGTAAACAGCCTCCGCGCTTGCTGTTGCCCAGTGATCGGGAGGCAGAAACCTGTAACGCAGTTCACGTGAACGCAGCAATGCGCTGTCTGCCGCCGCATACTGCTTCAATGAATCCAACGCAAGTCCAAGCACCTGAAGCATGACGCTGGATGTGATGTCCGATTCAGGCATTTCCATGCCAA
Source organism: uncultured Gemmatimonas sp. (assembly GCA_964636415.1). GTDB lineage: Bacteria > Gemmatimonadota > Gemmatimonadetes > Gemmatimonadales > Gemmatimonadaceae > Gemmatimonas. The sequence goes on from CAZWSJ010000009.1 coordinate 25,205, forward strand.
TATGTGAAGTGACCGCACGTGCTGCCTGTACGGTGGCCGGCATGTCGCCCGCCTCAAACAGAAGCTGTGCGCGCATGGTCTTGGAGCGTAGTGTCTCGTAGTGGTTGGGGCCCGCTGTGCGCGAGAGAATACTCACTGACTTGTTGATGACCGAATCAGCTTCGTGGTAGCGATCCAACTCACCAAGGAGGTTTGCATAGCTGCGCAGTATACCACCCATATTGAACGACTCAGGGCCGTGAACCCGCTCTTCAACTTGAGCCGCCTCTTTGAGAAGCGAATCCGCGCGTGCTATATCTCCGTCATACATGTAGGAAGTGGCAACGCTCTGGAGAGTGAATGGCAGGGCAGCAAGGCTGGCCGAATCAGCGGGTAGGAGTCGGCGTATTGCAATGGACTCAAGCTTGATCTGGAGAGCCTCGCTGAGTTTCCCCTGCTGCTCCATGATGCGAGCCAGATTATCCAACGCGGTGGCCAGTTCTGTTGAGTCGGCTTGAGCGCGCGGCATTCTTCGCTGATCATCAACAATCACACGCGCAAGCGATTCAGCCACCGCAAACTCACCGCGTACCTCAGCCAGGGCAGCAACATAAGACAGGCTCGCAGTTGTGCGCTGATCCAGATCTCCGAAAAGCCTGCGTCGGAGTTCAAGCGCCCGGTTCAGATGAGTGGTGGCAGAATCAAAAAGCCCCAGTGCGTAAAATGTCTGCCCTATGGTATGACGTATCTGTGCCTCAACCTCGGGCTCCAGATTCCCCTCGCGAATACGACTCGCGGCATCTGACAGAACTTCACTAACTGTCACGTTGGGTCCGCCCAGTTCGGGATCAACGGAGCTCAACATGTTGGTGAGGAAGGTGTTCACCTGCTCCATCTTTCGACGTTCCAGCTCGGCGCGCCTGGCCTGATGGTTGGTGGTGACTATTCCGCCCACCAAAGACGCAGCAACCAAACATGCAGCTGCGACTTCCAGACGTCGTCGCTCGAGGAACTTACGCGTGCGATAGGCCAGCGTGTCACGTCTGGCTGAAACTGGCAGGCCGTCAAGAAAGTGCTGAAGATCAGTTGAGAACTGCTCCACCGAGCCATAACGCCGCTCGGGCTCCTTGCGAAGAGCTTGCAGTATCACCGCGTCCAGATCACCGGAAAGCAGCTTCTTTAAGCGTGAACGACTTGTTCCACAGTTGGCTGCGCTTTCCTCACTTGCGAGTGCCGATGGCGCTATGGCGGGAGATTCTGCAATTACTCTTTGCATGTCGGCAAAGAGCATGCCTTCGGTGGAGTAGGGACGCTTCCCCGAGAGCAGCTCCGAAGTCACCACACCAAGCGAATAAATGTCACTGGACACAGTGACATGCGTACCCCTGGCTTGTTCGGGGCTTGCATACTCGGGCGTGAAGGCCAGAGCACCCAACTGGGTCACAGGAAGCTGTTCAAAGTCTTCAACTGCACGGGTCAGTCGGGCTATGCCAAAATCCAGCAGCTTCACGCTGCCTTCAGCGGTGACCAGTATGTTCCCCGGCTTGAGGTCGCGATGTACCACGAAGTGCTGGTGTGCGTGTTGCACGGCTGCGCATACCTGACGCAACAACCTGACACGTTCTCTGAGGCTGAGCTTGCGCTCATTGGCCCAGGTGGTGAGAGGCTCGCCTTCTACGTACTCCATGACCAGATAGGGTTGACCGTCATCGGTCACACCCCCGTCCAGCAGTGCTGCAATGTTGCGATGATTCAGGTTGGCAAGAATCTGTCTTTCGTAGCGGAACCTTCGAATTGCGAGGTCTCCTTCCGAGTCGCGCCGGAGGAACTTTAGTGCCACTCGCTTGCGAAACTGGTCGTCAACGCGAACCCCTTCGTACACGGCGCCCATGCCACCGGTACCTATGAGGCGAATCAGTTCGTACACACCTATGCGGCTTCCGCTTGCATACGACACATGCCGGCCCCTGGTGATCCCGTCGCCGAGTGCGCTGGCGATCGCGCTGCCGAGAGGGTGAGTCCATGTACCGCCGCTGCGCTCACCTGCGGCCAGCAGTTCCAGCACTTCGTTGCCCAGAGGCTCGTCGTCACCGCAGGCGGAAAAGATCCATGCTTCACGCTCGTCAACCGGCAGCTCTGCTGCAGCGTCAAACAACTCCCGCAGGCGTTGCGCGCGCCGGGCGCGCTGGCGGTCCGGGTCTGGCGTTTGCCCGTCGCCGGATGCGGAATCAGGCACGCTCCAGTTCCCGCTGAAGGAAGGCTCGCGCAAAGGTCCAGTCGCGCTTTACCGTGGCTGGAGATACCGAAAGGACGCTGGCCGTTTCATTGATGTCCAGTCCGCTGAAGTAGCGCAGTTCCACAACGCGGGCGGGTCTGGGATCCACCGCTGCCAGCTTGTTGAGTGCGTCGTCCAGGATGAGCACATCAACAGATACGGGTGGCACCGAGGCCAGATTATCATCAAGTGTGACTCGCTCTCCGCCGTGGCGCTTCTGGGCGCGGGTTCGTCTTGCGTGATCCACCAGAATCCTCCGCATCACCTGTGCTGCGATGCCAAAGAAATGCGCGCGGTTTTCCCAGGTTGTTGAGCGCTGATCCATAAGGCGCAGGAAGGCGTCGTGCACCAATGCAGTGGGCTGCAGCGTATGATCGTAGCGCTCGCTCCGCATGTAGCGCTCTGCCAGAAGGTGCAACTCATCGTAGACCACGCGCATGAGCTGATTCGCGGCACCGTCCACGCCGTTCTGGAGTTCATCCAGCAAGCGGGTGACTTCGTGGCTGCCCTCAGGAGTGTCGCGAGTGGGGTCGTGGTTCACAGTGTTGCCGGGCTTGTGTGCTGAGGCAGGGAAGTAAGAACGGACTGTTCCATGAAATTGTAGCCTGTAAACCGCCTCTCTGGATACGGCCAACGTCAGCCTCGTCCGGATTTGTCGCCCGTATGGCCATCTCCATACTAGCTTTTTCATATGCCTGACGTTCCAATACAGCTACAGCACGGCAGGCCGGCCAGGTCCACGCCGGCAGGGCGCAAGCAACTTCGTGCGCTGGTGCGTGCCGGGTGCGAGAATCAGCCGGGTGTGTACCGTATGCTGGATGCGCACGGGCTGGTGATTTATGTTGGCCAGTCGCGTGCGCTGCGTACCCGTTTGCTGTCGCACTTTCGGGGGCGTGGCAGACGGAACAAGTCGGTCCGGATTCTGCGCCATACTTTCCACATTGAGTGGGAGTATACAGCCACAGAGTTTGCCGCCCTGCTGCGCGAACTCAGGCTCATAAAGAAATATCGTCCACCTTATAACAGTATGCTGGTAGCAGACGATTGGCCGCGCGCTTACGTCTCACTCACTGGTGGTGATGTGCCGGGTCTCAGGGTCGTATCCACCTCCGACGATCGGGAAGCCGTGGCACTGTTCGGTCCGTTTCGCAAGGTACATCAGCTCCGGGACGCCGTTCGTATACTAGCTGAAACCATGGGCATAAGAGACTGTGATCGCAGCATGCCGGCGCACGGTAAGGCGAGGGGCCAAGCGTCTGGTCGCGTGACCGGATGCATACGCCATGAGACAGGCAGCTGCCCGGCCCCATGCATAGGCCTGCACGATACTGCGGGTTACCTGACAGATGTGAAAGAAGTGAGATCCTTTCTTGAGGGGCAGAGCAGAGAACCGCTGGATCGTCTGGAGCAGGCCATGGTGAAAGCAGCGGAATCGCTGGCATTTGAGCGCGCATCGGTTTTGCGGGACAAGCTTGGTCTTCTCCGCTGGTTGTATGAGCGCGTACGACACTTCCATGCCAACGTGGATCGCCTCACATTCCGCTACGACGCTCGCGCCAGTGACGGAAAAGAGTGGATTTATCTCGTGCGTCGCGGAACGATTCGTGCTGAGACGCCCGCACCCGTCACCGAAGCAGAGAATCAGCAGCTCAGTGCACTGATTGACAGGGTATATTCCGGTCCGGATTCAACGGGCGTGGACATGCCAACCCACGACCTGGATGAATTTCATCTGGTTGCAAGCTGGTTCAGGCGTCACCCCGGTGAAATGCAGCGCACCACACGGATAGCCAGCGCTCAGCAGCAGCTTCTTTCTCCGGGCGGCGCCCGAAAATGACGAACGTGCCCGAGTTGCCCCGGACACGCTGTCTTGGTCAACTGTACGTTTGCTTCGGGTCCCGCCCCTGGGTTCGCGTAACAGTATGACAAGGGTATTGTAAGCACGCTCACCTTTCAGCCCGATTAACGCGGGGAAATTTCTCACCACGCCACCATGCGCCTTCTTATTGTCGAAGACGATCCCAGGCTTGCCCGGGTGCTGGCCCGCGGACTCCGGGAGGAATCCTACGCGGTCGATACCAGCGATACCGGAAAGGGGGGCATAGCTCAGGCTGTGCTCAACAACTATGATGCGTTGATCCTGGACGTAATGCTCCCTGATATGGATGGCTTTACCGTGATGCGCATCCTGCGCGAGCGGTCCGTGGGCACGCCGGTGCTGATGCTCACCGCGCGTGATACCGTGGCCGACCGTATTGCCGGTCTCGACAGCGGAGCCGATGACTATCTGGTCAAGCCATTCGATTTTGGTGAGTTGCTGGCAAGAGTGCGGGCACTGCTTCGCCGACCCGAGAGTGTTCTCCCCATGCGGTTCCGCATTGACGATCTGGAAATTGACTTCAGATCACATGGAGTGTGGCGTGGCGGTAGCGTGGTGTCGCTCACGGCAAAGGAGTACTCGCTATTGGAGATTCTTGCGCGCAACATGGGACATGTACTGTCGCGCAGCGACATAGTGGCCCATGTATGGGATGACAATCACGATCCCTTCACAAACGCGCTTGAAGTGTATGTGAATCGCTTGCGCGGAAAGATAGACAAACCCGGAATGCGACCCCTCATTCACACAAGAAGAGGCGCCGGATACATGCTTACCGACAATCCTCCCATCTGATCCCAGCCCATGCTGCCGGCACGCTTGTCAATACTCTGGCGTCTCACTTTCTCCAACGCGGCCATAATGGCACTTATGCTGGCCGCGTTCGTAATGGCCGGCTGGCTCACTCTCACACGCGTGGTGGGTGAGCGCGCCAATGCAGTGGTAAGTGAAACAGTGCAGGTGGTAGCCAGTGCAGTTCGTGCTGAACGCAAGGCTCTTGCGGTGCGTGGCGAAGTGGAAGATTCAAGAGGATCCACCGAACAGGCCGTGCTCAGTGGACTGCGGGCGGGAAACCTCGACATTTTCATCACCGATGATGCGGCCCATCTGATGGCCGCAAGGCAGCCACTCTATCCGCCTGATCCAACCTCCGAAACACAGAGTAACGAGCAGTCCTCAATTCTGCCCGATCCCGTGCGCGCACTGCTGCGCAACATGCTCGATGGCAGAGACCCCGAAATGGAGCACGTGCTCAAAACGCCCGATGGCATTGCCGTGCGCGGCGTGGAGCTGACCGAGGGACCCGCCCGCGTTGCATTAATGCGCGTGCTGCCCGAGGAGTACGATGATCCGGACGAGCCAATTCTGCTCATAACGGCTCTGCGCCCGGGCGCGGGCGACATGCTGATACTCAGGCAGGTGCGAAATACCCTGCTTCTCGCCACCCCACTTGCAATTCTCGTATCTGTGCTGGCCGGTTTCATTATTGCCAGACGAAGCCTGGCACCACTGGAGGCAATCAATACGAGAACAGCATCAATTACCGCTGCCAATCTCGATGAGCGCCTGCCCGTTACAAATGCCCACGATGAACTGGGCAGGCTTGCAGGCATAATAAACGGTCTGCTCTCGCGCGTTGACCATGCATTTCGCACTCAACGACAACTTGTGGCCGATGCGTCACACGAACTCCGCACACCAATAGCGATCATACGCGGTGAGGCCGATGTCACGCTGAGACGCAGCACGCGTGACGAGCATGAATATCGTGAAGCTCTCACCGTGATTCAGGGCGAGTCCAGCAGGCTCACACGAATAGTGGATGATTTGTTCCTGCTGGCACGCGTTGATGCCGCAGGTCCGACAGCGTCGAGCGAGGAAGTTGACATTTACGAACTCGCTGCTGATGCGGTACGCAGTGTGCGTTCCATAGCACTGGTCCGGGGTGTGAATATCGAGTGCACGCTTGCTGATGGAATCGATCCCGATCTGCCCGATGTTGTCGTGACAGGTGATTCCAATCTGCTGAGACGTCTGGTTGTGAATCTGCTCGACAACGCACTCAAGCACTCACCGCGGGAAGGCACAGTGCGGGTAAGCGTGTCCCGCAGTGATTCAGACATTGTACTGCGGGTGGGCGATCAGGGTCCGGGCGTGCCGAAGTCAATCAAGGGTTCACTGTTTGGCCGGTTTGTTCATGAGGCGCATGCAGGCGAGGACACTGCCAACAGCGCCACTGGCACAGGCGCAGGCCTGGGCTTGTCCATTGCCCAGGCCATCGCTCGCGCGCACAACGGCACGATAGATCTGCTTGATACCCACTCAGCACAGGATGTTGGTGCCGTGTTCGAGTTGCGGTTACCCGCCAGATCTGCTAGACAGCCACACCAGGCTGCATCTGCGCGTGACGCGCAAGTGCCATGATCTGCCAGTAAAGCGTACGCATTTCCTGCTCCGGCAAACCCACACTCCTGCTCTGTGCCGCAGCTCTCGATACCACAGCCGCCTCACGGGCCGGATCAAGTACCGGGAGGCCGCTCTGATGCTTCAGTTCGCCAATCTCGCGCGCAAGGATCACGCGGCGGATGATGGCACCAATGATCACCTCATCCACCGAATCAATCTCGTGCCTGAGTTCCTGCATTCGCTCTGAAGTGAGGGAAGCCTCTGAAGATGCTGCAGTGCTCATGCCGGTACTCCTTCCACTGCGGCACAACCACGGCCAACCGCTGCCGCCACCGGCCTGATCATATCCATCATGGTGGCAAAGGCGTTGAACTCAAGCGACTGATCACCATCGCTGCGCGCAGAGGCCGGATCGGGATGCACTTCAACAATGAGACCGTCCGCGCCTGCTGCAATTGCAGCCATGGCCAGCGGTGCCACCAGAGACGCCTGACCGGCAGCATGACTCGGATCCACAACCACCGGTAAATGAGACTCGCGCTTGAGCACTGGTATGGCAGCCACATCTAGAGTGTTGCGCGTGGCAGTCTCGTAGGTGCGTATTCCGCGCTCGCAAAGCATGACGTCTCCATTGCCCTGCGCCATGATGTACTCGGCGGCCATGAGCAGCTCCGTAATGGTGCCCGAAAGCCCACGCTTGAGCAGCACAGGCCGGCGCAACTTGCCGAGCTCGGTAAGCAGCGGGAAGTTCTGCATGTTGCGGGCACCCACCTGCATTATATCGGCGTACGAGGCCACCAGTTCGGCCTGACGCGGATCCATTACCTCGGTGACTATCGGCATGCCGGTTTCCGCACGAACCTCGGCGAGCAGCTTGAGTCCGTCTTCACCCATTCCCTGGAACGCATAGGGAGAAGACCTGGGTTTGAAGGCACCGCCTCGCAATATGCGTGCACCCGAACGCTGCACCTGACGCGCAGTTTCATGAAGCATGTCGCGTCCTTCCACCGAACAGGGGCCGGCCATGACAACTACGTCGTGTCCGCCAATGATGGTGTCTGCCGGGTCGCCGAAACGTATGGCCGTTCTGCCAATCGAGAACTCGCGCGAAGCCAGGCGATACGGCTTGAGCACGGGCATCACGCGTTCAACACCTTCGAGCTGCGTGAGGCCGAGTTCGCTGAGGTTCCCGTCTTCGCCAACGCAGCCTATGACAGTGCGCTGCTCACCGTGTATGAGATGGGCGCGCAAGCCGGCTGCCTCGACATGCTCGACGATACGGTCGAGTGCCGCAGGTGAGATACCGGCCCTGGTAACGATAATCATGCAATCCTCTCGAAGTCTGGTTGATTTCGAGAGCCCCGTCGCACCGCTCGCCGGACCGGAAACAAAAATGGCCCGTGCGCAGTGCACGGGCCTCTCGGCGATGGAGCGTCAGCTTTCAGCCACGCGATACCATAGCGCCGGGACCCATGCGGGTCGGCACGTAATAAAATCGGTATGCGTAGGTGCTGGCGACAAACAGTGACATGGGATCCAAGGCTAGCGCGGGTGGGATAACTTGTCAATATCTGTTCATATCATTTGTTGAACGAAGTCGTTTCTTTCTTATGGGCGTGGCAGCGCTGGAGTGATCTCATCACAGTGACATCATCATCACAGCTTTTCAACGAAGGGCAGGTTGCTGAAATCCCAAGGGTGGCCTTTCAGGGGGAGCCGGGTGCCTTCAGCAAGATGGCCATAGGCCAGTACTGGCCCGCAGGAGCAGTAAGCGTGCCTTGTCAGACCTTTTCCGATGCGCTGGGCCTGGCAGTAAGCGGGCAGTGCGACTTTGCCCTGATTCCCGTTGAGAACAGCATAGCGGGCGTGGTGAAAGCCGGTCGTGACGCGGTGTCCGATGCGGGCGCGGCACTGCGGGTTGTCGGTGAAACAAGCCTTGCGGTCAGGCAGTGCCTGATGGCCCTGCCGGGTACGGGCATCGGGGACATCAGAGTTGTAGAGAGCCACCCCGTGGCGCTGGCCCAGTGCGGTCGCTTTCTGGCGGCACATCCCGCCATGCACGCCGTGCCTCATGCCGACACTGCCGGTGCGGCTCATGATGTGTCAACGCTGGGCGACCCCACGCGTGCGGCCATTGCCGCTGCTCTCGCAGCCCAACACTATGGACTTGAAATCCTCGCCAGAGATATTCAGGACGAGGCTCACAACTATACACGCTTCCTCGTGCTGGAAGCCGCTGCCCACACAGAATGAACATCATGGAAACAGGAACTGCATCAAGAGCTGCGTTCAGATCTCTGTTCAGAGCAGCATCCAGACGCCTTGTGGCGTCATCAACACTGTCAGCGCTGGGGCTTGGCGCCCTGCTGCTTTGCCTTCCAGCGCAACCGCTGGCGGCACAGGAGCCGGCTTTTTCAGCTCTCACCGCCACAGTCCATAAGGAGATTGACGGCCTCAGGGCCTTTGCCACCACGGCTTATGTACAGCAGTTCTACAGACTGCCCGGCAACCGGGGCTTTGATGCCGCGCTGGACACGGTGGTGGGCCTGCTCAAAGCTGCGGGATATGTGAACGAAGCCCAGGCCACGCCTTCGGACCGCTTCACCTACAGAGTGGAGTCGCGACCCATGTCGGGACCGGCATGGACTCCCATAACAGCGGCCATCTTTCTTCCCGGCCAGCAAACTCCGCTACAGAAGTTCTCCACCAATCTCAACATGATTGCCACCAACTCGGGCTCCACTCCACTTGATGGCATTGGAGTTGACCTGGTGGACGTGGGCGCCGGTTCTGACGCCGACTTTGAAAATGTTCAGGTGGCCGGCCGCGTGGTGATGTCCACGGGCAATGCCAGACAGGTGTTTCCACGGGCCATGCGCGCCGGAGCCATTGGTGTGCTCAACACCCAGCGCCTGCCCGCTTACAACCGGCAGGCCATAAACACCAACACAATCCAGTTCAGCAGCGTACAGCGCGACACCATAAGAAACGGCTGGTTGCTGTTTATCTCCTCTGCCACCCACGACTCCCTCCAGGCCGCACTGGCCAGGGTACCGGTCAGCACTGGGGCTGCCTCGCCAGAGGGCGCGCGCGCGCTGCGCATTCATGTGAATGTGCAGACCCTCTTTGAAGACCGGCCTGAGCGAACCGTGGTGGCCGAAATCCGGGGAGCCACGCATCCCAAAGAGCGCTTCGTTTACTCGGCGCACGCTCAGGAGCCTGGTGCCAATGACAACGCAACCGGTGTGGGTGCACTGGCTGAAGTGGCTCGTGTGGCTGCGTCCATGGTGAGGGCCGGCCAAAGCAATCCCAGGCGCACAATGACCTTTCTCTGGGGAAACGAGATTGCATCAACCAACCGCTTCATCCAGGAAGACTCTCTGCGCCGCAAGGACATCAAGTGGGGTCTTTCAATGGACATGGTGGGCGAGAACACGGCGCTCACGGGCGGTACGTTTCTGATTGAAAAGATGCCCGACCCCAGCGCCGTCTGGGTGCGCGGCCAAGACCAGCACTCCGAGTGGGGCGGCCGCCCGCTGAAGGAAGATGCCATCTGGGCCTACTGGCTTAACGACTTCACGCGCCAGCGCTGCCTTGACCAGGCCCGGAGCAGTGGCTGGGTCGTGAAGTCCAACCCCTTCGAGGGCGGCAGCGACCACACACCCTTCCTGAACGCACGCATTCCGGCGGTACTCTTCTGGCACTTCACCGACCAGTACTACCACACAGATGCCGACCGCATTGAAATGGTGAGCGCAAAGACCCTGGCCAACGTGAGTGTCTGTGCGCTCACAACCGGCTTCCTTCTGGCCGACGGCTCACCGGAAATCACGCTGGGGGCTCTGGATGAGCTTGCCGGAGTGGCCGAAGAAGCCATCAGGTATCAGGGTCAATTGAGCCGGGATTCCGTGGCTCGCGGCGGCAACGCCGCGGAGCAAAACCACATAGTGGAGACCTGGCGTCAGTACTATCTCGATGCCATAGACCATATCCGGGATATCGCCATCGAGCCTTTTGACATGTCCAAGCCACTGGAAAGGGCGAAGGCCCGGGTGCGCGCAGCCAAATAACCAGGGCCGGGTTTGGATAATACGGCCGGGGTTTCGGCCATGCCCCGGTCAGATTCCGGTCATGATATGGCCACGGTCTGATTCGGTAGTTACTGCCTCACTGACTTGGTGATGGCGCTTTTATGATTCGTTCCTGTTGCAGCATTATAGACCTGCCAAGCATGGTTTCTATGCGCAGTATTACGCCGGATTCCTTGCCAATCCACACCACTGAGTCGCGATTTCTGGTCATTTTGAACACGACCACATGGGCGTCTTCGCCCTGTACCACAGCGCTGCCGGTCACTGCGATCCGGTAGGTGCTCGGGCCCAGTTCCGCGTCCCAGGCGTCGAACCGGGCCGCGAAGCCCTTGGTGAGCGGAATGGTACGGAGCAGCAGGTCCCAGTTGCCCGAGTCAAATACCGTCTCTGAAAGCGTGGTATCCACGCGTACGGGCGGTGCATTTACCGGCCCCAGGGTGCCCCGGATTTTCTTTCCCTGAAACTCCACCGACACCAGTCTCGTAGGTTGTATAGAGCGGTGCCACAGAGGCTCGAGGCTTTGAGCGTCTGTGGTCGTGGAGTCTATTATCCGTGACGACTGGCTGGTCACGGTTCTCACTCTGCGAAGCACAACCTTGCCCGAGGAAGAATCCCTCAGTAGCTCGTCGGTAAGGCGGCCCACGGGCACGCGTGAGTTCTCGCGATACACCGTGAGCGAGTACTGTATGGTGTCGCTCCCTATGCGGTCGGCATCCAGCAGGGGGTCACCCGGCTTTATTGACGGCAGGCTGTCGGCGCTCTTGGTAACGCTGCCGGCTGCGCTTATGGCAGCGCTGGTGCCGGCAGTGGCAGTGGTGACGCCGCTGCCGACAGCACTCTGTGCAGCGGCAGGCACTGCAACCACAACCGTAACTGCCAGTGCTGCCAGCGCCAGAACTGACGCCGCCGGAACCTTGCGCACACCTGCGCATGTCTTTTGGCCGGCAGACCAGCCGGCCTTTCCCCGAGTGAGCTCTGTCATAGACCTATGAGACGCAAACAAGTGCCCGATGTTCATTTGCAAACGGTTGGTGGAGCAGCCACTATCCTGGCTCTGTGTCTTTCCTGGACGCCGCTCCACGCTCAGACGGCCGATGTGATTCGTGGCCGCGTTACAGACGATTCAGCACGCGTGGTTGCTGATGCTCTGGTAAGTGTAACACGGGGCCCCGACCGGCTGGTGCAGCAAACGCTTACCGACTCGGCCGGCACATACAGCGTGAGATTCGAAGAGGGCACGGGCGACTATCTGGTACACGTGGCCGTCACCGGCTACAAGAGCGTGAGACGCAGGGTTCAGGCCGAGCCGGGTCAACATGAACTGGTGGCCGATTTCACCCTACAGATCGACCAGACCATTCTGGAAACGGTAAAGGTCACGGCCAACAAGCCCGAGCGGGCCCAGGCGCGGGTCTCGGATGAGAGTGCCCGGGAAACGGGGGCCTCGGAAACCTGGGATCAGGGTGTGGATGCGCGCCTGAGCCCCAATATCGCGGGCGACCTGGCTGCTCTGGCCGCCACCATGCCCGGCGTCACCATGACCCCATCGGGGCCGGCCATGCTGGGTGCCACGCCCGGTTCCAATCTCAGCACTCTCAATGGCATGTCCATGCCAATGGGCGCGCTGCCCAGGGCGGCCAGCCTCAGCACGCGTGTTACCGGAGCCACTTTTGACGCCACTCGTGGCGGCTTTGCCGGTGCCAACACAGACGTACGCCTTGGGCCCGGCAATCGTTTTTTCCAGGAGAGACGGGCGTTTCTTGCACTCAATGCGCCCTGGCTTCAGAGCACCGACGCTGTGGGCCGCTCGCTGGGCATGTTGAACGGCGGTTTCAGGGCCAGCGTGGGCGCCGAGGGTGAGGCGGTGCGTGAGGCATTGGTTTACAACATGGCCCTGGATGTGGGCCGGAGCACGAGCAGCCCGGCCACGCTCCTGGACAACAACAGTGCAGCACTTCTGCGTGCGGGCCTTTCCCCCGACTCGGCGCGGCGCGCAGAAAGTATTGCGTCCTCGCTGGGTATTCCGCTCAATGCCGGCGGAGCGCCCAGAGCGAGAGTGAACGAGAACCTGAGTTTCTTGGGCAGACTCGATGATGTACGCGACTCACTTCGTGCATTCACACTGCTGGCTTTCGGTAATGTGAATCGCTCGGGGGCTCTGGGCTTTGGTCCGCTCACGGCGCCTGCAGCCGCGGGCCGGCAGCAGCAGAGCAGCATGGGTGCTCAGTTCGAGCAGCATCAGCTTGTTGGCGCGGGCCACTACACGCTAATGGAGAACCGCATCTCAGGCAGTTTGTCGCGCAATGTGGTGGAACCCTATCTGGCGATTCCGGGTGCATCGGTGCTTGTGCGTTCAGCGGCTCAGGCGGGCGCTGGTGGCGGTGCGGGCACTGGGGCTGGTGCCGCTGATCTGGCATCACTGAGTCTTGGTGGCAATCCGTTTCTTGCAGGCAGCTCGTCGCAGTGGACCGCCGAGGCTGGTAACGACATGATCTGGAATGCGCGCGGTCGTGTGCATCGTTTTAAAACTGCCTTGTGGTTGCGTGCTGATGGAATGAAACAGGAAGGACAATCCAACACATTGGGACAATACAGCTACGCATCACTTGAAGACTTTGAGTTGAACCGGCCTTCGTCGTACACGCGCACACTTGTTCAGCCGGACAGGGAAGCCAGTGCATATAACGCTGCCGCGGCATTCTCTCATTTGTGGAATCCCAATCGCTGGTTCTCTGCAATCTGGGGTTTGCGACTTGAGGGCAATCGCTTTGGTGATACACCGCCGCGCAACACTGCGCTTGAACAGGCATTAGGTGTGAAAAGCGGCATTGCACCAAGTCGAGTGCACGTCTCACCGCGAGCCGGCTTCAGCTACACCTACTCAAGGGCCAAGGACAACGGCAATGCGGCAAATATGTCCAGTACTGCCAAATGGTATCGCAACACCATGGGAGTGCTGCGTGGTGGCATAGGCGAGTTCAGGGATCTTTACAAGCCCGGCACTCTGGCCGATGCAATGGTGAATGCTGGTTTGTCTGGTGGTGCTGTTTCGTTGAGTTGTGTGGGTGCTGCGGTGCCTGTACCCGATTGGCAGGCCATGGCGAGCGGCGGTGGCGGCACCGGTATGTTGCCCGCGACCTGCACTGATGGTTCCGGTGTACTGGCCGAGCGTGCGCCAACGGTGAGTTTGGTTGATCCGTCGTTTGACGTGCCCAGAACCTGGCGTGCAACCCTGGGCTGGGCCAGTTCTATGAAGGGCTTCACAGTAAACCTGGACGCGCTCACGTCTTATGGGCTTTCACAGCCCAGCACACTGGATGCGAACTTTGCTGCACGTGAGCGTTTCACACTCGGCGCTGAGAACGGCCGACCCGTGTATGTGAGTCCGGCATCCATTGATCCTGGCTCGGGTGCAATATCTGCACTGGAATCAAGACTCAGCAGCGACTACGGACGCGTATCGCTCAGGCAGAGCGACCTCAGGAACTACGGCAGTCAGCTTACTGCAACAATAAGGCCCGACCTCTACATGACGCGGAGCCGCTTTGCGCGTGTGATGTTTTCGGCTTCCTATACCATACAGCAGGAACGCCAGCAGTTCAGAGGCAGCGATGGCGCCAATTTTGGCGACCCACGTACGGTGGAATGGGCTGCCGGTGCAAACGATGCCCGGCATGGCATTGTGCTGCAATTGAGCTACGACGCACCAAAGAAGATTGGAAGCTTCACACTGTTCACGCGATTTCAGTCGGGACTGCCGTTTACGCCCATAGTACAGGGAGATATTGACGGCGACGGTCGTGCCGGAGATAGGGCTTTTGTGCCCAACCCTCTTGCCGAGCCAGACGCTGCAACGCGGGCGCAAATGCAGGCATTGCTGGCGGCGTCGCCGACCAACGTGCGGTCATGCCTTGAGCAACAACTTGGTAGTGTGGCAGCACGTCAGAGCTGTCGCGGGCCCTGGACCCAGAGCATGAACTTCATGTACAGGCCCGCTCTGCCGCGTATTGCCGGCCGGAGAGCCAGCATGAGTGTGGTGTTTGAAAACCCGCTGGCCGGTCTTGACCAGCTCATGCACGGATCAAACAACATGCGCGGCTGGGGCTCGCCTGCCATGCCTGATCCCGTGCTTCTGGTGCCGCGTGGCTTTGACGCAGTGAACCAGCGATTCGGTTACGACGTGAACCCGAGGTTTGGTGACACGCGGCCGGCGCGTACTCTTCTGCGCACGCCATTTCGCCTGGTGCTTGATTTCTCGGTGGACCTGTCGGTTCCCTACGAGCTGCAGACACTGAGGCGTGCCCTTGAGCCGGTAAAGCGTCGCGACCCTGAAACGCGTGAAACAACCTGGACCCGTCGTGGCGCGGATTCTATCACGGCGCTTTACCTGCGCCAGAACACCTCAAGTCTTAATCGCAGCCTGCTGGCCGAAAGCGATTCGCTGTTTCTGAGCAAAGACCAGATAGAGAGACTCATACACGCTGACAGCATTTTCTCTGAGCGGGTAAGGGAGCTTTTTGTACCACTGGGTGAGTTCCTCGCAAAGGAGCCCGAGGGCAAGGTAAGCCAGGCTGCGCTGGACAGTGTGGCAGATGTAACGAAACGCTACATGCCGCTGGCATGGGAACAGGTTGATACTGCAAGTGCGGTGCTGAGTACACAGCAGGCCGAGCTTTCCAGCTATTTGTTCATGCTGGCGTCGCGCAGCCCCGAACAGAGAAAAACCATGCAGTGGCTGGTGGGTTATCCGGTTACGCTGGTTTACCGCAGGCCCAGGGTGGGCGACGGCATGTAGGCTCCGGGCGCCCTGGCGGGTACCATCGTGAATCGGCGGTCGGCTTGAACGAATTGTCAGATGCCGGGCCTTGACATGCTTTGGGTGATATTGTACAAATATGTGTACAATAGGAGAAGGCCATGGATACAATTACATACAGCACTGCAAGAGCAAAGCTCGCCGACACCATGGATCGCGTCTGCGAAGACCATGAGCCTGTCATCATCACGCGCAATGGTGAGCAGGCCGTTGTGATGATGTCGCTCGATGATTTCAAGGCGCTTGAGGAAACTTCCTACCTACTCCGCAGCCCCAAGAATGCGAGGCGGCTGTTGGAGAGCATTACGGGGCTCGAGGCGGGTCGTGGTCAGGTCCGTAGCTTGACAGAGTGAATCTCGTCTTCTCTGAGCAGGCGTGGGAAGACTACCTGTACTGGCAAAAGACCGACAAGAAATTGGTGCAGCGAATCAATGCCTTGATAAAGGAAATTTCACGAACGCCATACGAAGGAACTGGAAAGCCTGAGCCGCTGAAGCATGCGCTCTCTGGCTATTGGTCTCGCCGTATCAATGACGAGCACAGAATCGTCTACAGAGTTGCGGATGGCGCATTGCTTATCGCTCAGCTGCGATACCACTATTAACGGCACCCAACGAACTGCGTTTCTGCTGCGGGGCGCTCGCGGCGAAGCTGCAGCTTTCTTGCGCGCCGTCGGCAGTAAGTGCCTGTCAGACTGCAACCCTTTTATTGGTGCCGGTGTCAACGTGGTGTGAAACAATATCGCACTCTGTTGAGGCTCACCGTGAAACAATACCGCACTGTATCGAGGCTCACGCTGGCCGTTGGTGTCGTTTTGACGGGTCTGTCAGCCGTACTCATTCCAGGCGCGCTTTGTGCGCAGGGCACCCCGGACGTTATTCGCGGCCGCGTTATCGACGACTCAGCGCGCGTGGTAACAGATGCCATGGTGAGCGTTACTCGCGGTCCCGACCGTCTGGTACAGCAAACGCTTACCGACTCTGCGGGCAGATACAGTGTGAGATTTGAAGAGGGTACCGGCGATTACCTGGTGCATGTTGCTGCCACGGGCTACAAGAGCGTAAGACGCAGAGTCCAGGCCGACTCCGGCCAGCACGAGCTGGTGGCCGATTTCACTCTGCAGATTGACCAGACCATACTTGAAACCGTAAAAGTCACGGCGATCAAGCCTGCTCGTGCACAGATCTCCATTGCCGGTCCCGGCAACCGGGAAACCGGTGCTTCCGAGGCCTGGGATGAGGGCGTTGAGGGAAGGCTGAGCCCCAACATTGCAGGTGACCTGGGTGCTCTGGCGGGTACCATACCGGGTGTGACAATGACGCCTGGTGGTGCCTCTATGCTTGGAGCCGGTCCGGAATCCAATCTCACCACAATCAATGGTATGTCGATGCCGGGTGGCTCACTCCCGCGCGCTGCAACTGCGAACGTTCGGGTCACTGGCGCCACTTTTGACGCCACTCGTGGCGGGTTTGCAGGCGCCAATACAGAAGTGCGGCTTGGAGCGGGCAACCGTTCTTTTCAGCAGAGGCGGTCTTTCCTTACGCTTAATGCGCCATGGCTTCAGAGCACCGATGCTGTGGGTCGCTCGCTGGGCGTACTCAATGGCGGGTTTCGTGCCAGCCTGGGCGCAGATGGCGAAGCCATACGCGAGACCCTGGTTTACAATGTGGCCGCAGACCTGAGTCGCAACAGCAGCACTCCGGCAACGCTGATGGGCAACAACGATGCCGCTCTCTTGCGTGCGGGCCTCTCACCTGATGCTGCCCGGCAGGTTCAGTCGGCGGCCAATTCACTTGGTATTCCTCTGGCCGGCAGCACCGTGCCCGCGGCGCGAGTAAGTGAGAACCTGAGCTTCATTGGCAGACTTGATGACGTGCGTGATACGCTGCGCACGCTTTCCCTTCTGGCATTCGGCAGCGTTAACAGGCAGGGAGCCCTTGGCTTTGGCCCGCTTAGCTCGCCCGCATCCGGAGGGAAGTCATCACAGACAAGTGTGGGCGTACAGTTTCAGCATCAACAGTTCATTGGCCCGGGCCATTTCACTGTGATGCAGAATCGCGCCTCGGGCAGTGTCACGAGCAGCAGAAATACACCCTACCTGACGTTGCCTGGTGCATCGCTGCTGGTGCGTTCAGCATCGGATGCTGCGTCGAGTGATGTGGCATCAGTGAGCGTGGGCGGCAATCCGTTTCTTGCAGGCAGCTCTTCGCAGTGGACCGCCGAAGCTGGTAATGACATGATCTGGAATGCACGTGGTCGTGTGCATCGATTTAAAACTGCTCTGTGGTTGCGTGCCGATGGAATGAAACAGGAAGGACAATCCAATACACTCGGGCAATACAGCTATGCTTCGCTTGAAGACTTTGAGTTGAACCGGCCTTCGTCATATACGCGCACGCTTGTTCAGCCCGACAGGGAGGCCAGTGCATACAATGCTGCTGCGGCATTCTCTCATTTATGGAACCCCAATCGCTGGTTCTCTGCTATCTGGGGGTTAAGGCTTGAGGGCAATCGTTTTGGTGATACACCGCCGCGCAACACTGCGCTTGAACAGGCGCTGGGCGTAAGAAGCGGCATTGCGCCAAGTCGATTGCACGTCTCACCCCGTGCCGGCTTCAGTTACACTTATTCGAGAGCCAAGGACAATGGCAGTGGGTTCGTGAGCACATGGCAGAGCAGTTGGTTCCGGAATACGATGGGCACAATACGCGGCGGCATAGGCGAGTTCAGGGATCTTTACAAGCCGGGCACGCTGGCCGATGCAATGGTGAATGCGGGCTTGTCTGGTGGTGCTGTTTCGCTGAGTTGTGTTGGTGCTGCGGTGCCTGTACCCGATTGGCAGGCCATGGCGAGCGGTGGTGGAGGCACGGGTATGTTGCCCGCAACCTGCACTGATGGCTCTGGCGTGCTGGCCGAGCGTGCCCCAACTGTGAGCTTGGTTGATCCATCGTTTGATGTGCCCAGGAGCTGGCGGGCCACACTTGGCTGGTCGGGTATGCTGCCGGGGTTTACTGTGAACGTGGACGCATTGTCATCATACAGCCTGTCGCAGCCCAGCACTCTGGATGCGAATTTTTCCGGCATGCAGCGTTTTTCACTTTCCGGTGAGGGCGCGAGACCCATCTACGTGTCGCCGGCGTCAATAGATCCGGGTTCGGGTGCGATATCTGCGCTGGAGTCGAGGCTGAGCCCCGACTACGGACGTGTGTCGCTCAGGCAGAGTGACCTCAAGACTCGCGGCAATCAGCTCACCGCCACCTTGAGACCTGAAATTTTCTTTATGCGGCGCAACAAGCTTTTCAAGCGCATGATGTTTTCGGCGTCTTACACAATACAGGATGTGAGACAGCAGTTCAGGGGCAGCGACGGTGCCAACTTTGGCGATCCGCGTACGGTGGAATGGGCTGCAGGTGTGAATGACGCACGTCATGCCATTCTTTTTCAGACTGAGCTGAGCGTACCCAGGGTGGGTGCATTCACACTGTTCACGCGCTTTCAGTCGGGGCTGCCGTATACGCCAATTGTACAGGGTGACATTGATGGCGATGGACGTGCGGGTGACAGGGCCTTTGTGCCGAATCCGCTGGCAGAGAAGGATGCCGCAACACGTGCGCAGATGCTCTCACTGCTTGCCGCGGCTCCGGGCAACGTGCGTGAATGCCTTGAGTCGCAGCTTGGCCAGGTAGCGGGCAGGCAGAGTTGTCGTGGTCCCTGGACCCAGACAATGAACTTCATGTACAGGCCCAACGCACTTGTCCTTGCGGGGCATCGCGCCACAATGAGTGTGGTGTTTGAAAATCCGCTGGCCGGTCTTGACCAGATCATGCACGGATCAGACAACCTGCGCGGCTGGGGCTCGCCTGCCATGCCCGATCCCGTGCTTTTGGTGCCGCGCGGCTTTGATGCAGTGAATCAGCGATTCAGTTACGACGTGAACCCGAGGTTTGGCGACACGCGACCATCGCGCACTCTCCTTCGCACACCCTTCCGTTTGGTGCTGGATTTTTCGTTTGATCTGTCAACTCCGTCTGAGCTGCAGACACTGAGGCGTGCGCTGGAGCCAATCAAGGGCCGTGATCCTGAAACCCGGCAAACCACCTGGACACGTCGCGGTGTTGATTCAATCGCAGCTCTCTACCTCAACAGGAGTTCCAGTTCCATATACGGCACGTTATTGGCTGATAGTGATTCACTGTTCCTGAGCAAGGACCAGATTGACGCACTCGTAAAGGCCGACAGCGTTTATGGAACACGAGTGAGGTCCATTTACAGGTCGCTGGCGGAGTTTCTTGCAACGGAATCAGACGGCAAGGCGAGCCAGGCAGCGCTGGACAGTGTGAACGCTGCCACCAGGCTTTATTGGCCCTTGTTCTGGGAGCAGACAGATGTTGTTGTGGAAGTTCTCAAGCCGTTGCAGATCAGCATGCTGCCGTTCCTTGTCGATATGATTCAGGTGTCGCCCGAGGAGAGGAAAACAGCCAAGTGGTTTGTGGGTTATCCGGTGAGCCTTGAGTACCGGAGGCCTGCCATTGGTGGCAAACGCTGAGATTGCCTGTGTTGAAACAACAGATGAGAGATGACCACAGAGCGGGGACGGCAGGTGGGCCCGGCATGTGCGGGCTGCAACCATTTTCATATTTCCGGTGTCATTACTGTATGCAATCATTCCGTCCGGGATCAAATCTCATTGTGAGGCTGGCCATTGCTTTGGCAGGCCTGCTCGCCGCTTCCTTTCCCCTGGCAGTTCATGCCCAGGGCACAGCCGACGTTATTCGGGGCCGCGTCACAGACGACTCGACACGCGTGGTGACTGACGCAACAGTGAGCGTCACCCGTGGTCCGGACCGGCTGGTGCAGCAAACGCTTACCGACTCTGCCGGCAGATACAGTGTGAGGTTTGAGGAGGGCACGGGCGATTATCTGGTGCACGTGGCCGCCACGGGCTACAAGGCCGTAAGACGCAGAGTCCAGGCCGACTCCGGCCAGCACGAGCTGGTGGCCGATTTCACTCTGCAGATTGACCAGACCGTTCTGGAAACCGTGAAAGTCACGGCCGACAAGCCTCAGCGTCCGCAGATTTCAATCGCGAGTCCGGGCACACGCGAAACAGGCGCATCCGAAACCTGGGACGAAGGCATGGTCGGCCGGGTCAGCCCCAACCTCGCTGGTGATCTGGGTGCCCTGGTGGGTACCATGCCCGGCGTTACAATGACTTCATCAGGCGCATCCATTCTGGGCTCAAGCCCCGGGTCCAACCTCACAACATTGAACGGAATGTCCCTGCCTGGCGGATCGCTTCCCCGCGCGGCAAATGTGGATGTGCGAATGACCGGTGCCACCTACGATGCCACACGTGGCGGCTTCTCCGGTGCAAATACAGACGTGCGAATGGCGCGCGGAACACGTGATTTCCAGAGACGAAATGCCTACCTGACACTGAACGCACCATGGCTGCAGAGCACAGATGCAGTGGGCCGATCAATGGGCATGCTCAATGGAGGGTTCCGCGCCAGTCTCGGTGCTGATGGCGAGGCGGTACGTGAGATACTCACTTATAATGTTGCTGTTGACCTGAGTCGCAGCAGCAGCGATCCGGCAACGCTCCTGGGCAACAACGATGCGGCCCTCCTGCGTGCAGGGCTCTCTCCCGACTCTGCACTGCGCGTGCAATCGGTGGCCAACTCACTGGGTATTCCGCTTTCAGGCAGCGGTGTGCCAGCATCTCGCGTGAGTGAAAATCTGAGCTTCATTGGCCGCCTGGATGATGTGCGTGATTCTCTGCGCACGCTCTCACTGCTGGCTTTCGGAAGTGTCAACAGACAGGGGGCAGTGGGCTTCGGTCCGCTGAGTGCACCGGCAGCATCCGGCCGCCAGTCGCAAAGCAGTGTCGGTATGCAATTCCAGCACCAGCAGTTTGTTGGCGATGGTCACTTTACCATCATGCAGAACCGCATCTCCGGAAGCCGAACGAGCAGCAACAATACACCCTACCTGCTCATGCCGGGAGCGTCGGTGCTCGTGCGCTCGGCGTCCGACGCCGCCGCAAGCGATGTCGCGTCGCTTACACTGGGTGGAAACCAGTTCCTGGCTGAAAGCACTTCACAGTGGACCGCCGAAGCTGGCAATGATATGATCTGGGCCGCACGGGGCAGGAAGCACCGCTTCAAAACCGCCGTTTGGCTGCGAGGAGACGGATTGAGGCAGGAGCCACAATCCAATGCACTGGGCCAGTACAGCTACGCCTCGCTGTCGGATTTTGAAGACAACAGACCCTCGTCTTACACTCGCACACTTTCACAACCCATACGGGATGCGAGTGCCTGGAACGGTGCCTTGGCGTTTTCACACTTCTGGAATCCCAATCGCTGGTTCAGTGGCCTCTGGGGCCTGCGCCTGGAAGGCAACCGCTTTGGCGATACTCCGCCTCGCAACACAGGGCTTGAGCAGGCGCTGGGTGTAAGAACGGGAATCGCGCCCGCCAGACTGCACCTATCACCGCGTGCCGGCTTCAGCTACACCTACTCAAGGAGCCGCGACAACGGTGGCGGTGTGACCATGTCGGGTTACAGCACTTGGTATCGCAATATCATGGGAGTGGTGCGGGGCGGCATAGGCGAGTTCAGAGACCTTTACAAGCCCGGTACTCTGGCCGATGCACTGGTCAACGCGGGGCTTTCGGGAGGCAGTGTTTCACTCAGTTGTGTGGGAGCGGCAGTGCCCATCCCAGACTGGCAGGCGCTCAGCAGCGGTGGTGCAACTCTGCCGGGTACCTGCGTTGACGGCTCAGGTGTGCTTGCCGAGCGTGCGCCAACGGTGAGCCTTGTGGATCCGTCATTTGACGTGCCAAGGAGCTGGCGCGCGTCGCTGGGTTGGGCGTCTTCCATAAGCAACTTCACACTCAGTATGGATGCACTCGCGTCTCTGGATCTGTCGCAGCCCAGTACACTCGATGCCAACTTTTCCGGATCGCAGCGATTTACGCTTCCGGGTGAGAATGGTCGGCCCATGTATGTCTCGTCAGCATCCATTGATGCCAGATCCGGCGCGATTTCGACACTGGAGTCACGCCGCAGCACCGACTACGGACGTGTTTCTCTCCGCACCAGCGACCTTAGGAGCAAGGGAGCACAGCTCACCACTACTGTAAGGCCGGAGATATTCCGGACGCAGAAGGGATTTCTTTCACGCCTTATGTTTTCTGCGTCCTATACCGTTCAGGACGTGCGGCAGCAGTTTCGGGGCAGTGACGGTGCCAACTTCGGAGATCCGCGCGCAGTGGAGTGGGCCGCAGGCGCAAATGATGCACGGCACGCGTTTCTCTTCCAGGCTGGTATGAGTGTGCCCAAGGTGGGCGCTTTCACGCTGTTCACGCGTTTCCAGTCCGGCCTGCCGTTCACGCCCGTGGTGCAGGGCGACATAGACGGTGATGGCAGAGGGGGCGACAGGGCATTCATACCCGATCCGCGGAGTGAGACTAACCTGTCCACGCGTGAACAGATGCAGGCGCTTCTTGCGGCCGTGCCCGGCAACGTGCGCTCGTGTCTTGAGTCGCAGCTTGGGCAGGTGGCGCTTCGGCAGAGTTGCCGCGGCCCATGGACCCAGCAGATGAACTTCATGTACCGGCCCAACATCCCGAGAATTGCCGGCAGGTACACGACCATGAGCGTTGTTTTCGAGAACCCACTGGCCGGTCTTGATCAGATGCTGCACGGATCGAACAACATGCGGGGCTGGGGTTCACCTGCAATGCCCGATCCGGTGCTTCTGGTGCCACGCGGATTTGATGCTGCAAACCAGCGCTTCAACTACGACGTGAATCCGCGATTCGGTGACACGCGTCCGTCGCGCACATTGCTGCGCACGCCATTCCGTGTTGTCATCGACATTTCCATGGATCTATCGGTGCCCTACGACCTGCAGACCCTGCGGCGCGCACTTGAGCCTGTGAAGAGGCGTGATCCTGAAACCAGGCAGGTGACGTGGGAGCGCAGAAGTGTTGATTCCATTGCCGCGCTCTATCTGAGGCAGAACACATCAACCCTGCACCGTGTGCTGCTGGCGGAGAGCGATTCGCTGTTTCTGAGCAAGGATCAGATAAACCGGCTTGTACAGGCGGACAGTGTCTTTGCCGAGCGTGTACGTGCGATCTACGTTCCACTGGCTGAGTTTCTGGCACAGGAGCCTGAAGGCAAGGCGAGCCAGGCTGCGCTCGACAGCGTGAAGGCCACAAGCGACCTGTACTGGCCGATTTTCTGGGAGCAGGCGGATATTGCGCTTGATGTACTGACGCCTCAGCAGCTTGACTTCATGGCCATGCTGAAAATGTTGGCGGATATTACTCCCGAGCAGAGAAAGACAGCTCGGTGGTACATGGGTTATCCGGTAACACTTGAGTACAGCAAGCCCCGGGTGGGTGGCAGTGGCATGTGATCCAGCCTCTGGCGGGGGCCGCGAATGCGGCCCCCGCGCTGTACCGATTGGTGCTGTACTCGCTACATCGTAACCTTGTACTTCACACTGGATCCTCGATAGAGTGCCTGGAGATTGTCGCGAAGTCGGGTGGCTGCTTCATAACTCCTGCCTGTCCACGACGACAGCGTGAGCCCCCAATTGCTGCCGAGATCCACAATTTCACCAACGGCAATAGGTGAGTCGGTCGTGGCTCCGCTGAAAGTCCTGTTTATTGTCTGGTCGGGCAGCTCGGCTATCACGTGGTAGCTTCTGGCTCCGCTTACCTTGGGAATCAGCAATCTCGAGAGAACCTCATACCCTCCGTAACCGTTGTCGCCCAGGTAAACACCAACCGATCCCGCCCGCCAGTTGTCCACCTTAATGGTGGCCTCTGCCGTACCGATGGTTGTGAGCTCCACGCCGGCGAGCACTGACACCACCTCAACCTTGAGCTTGTCCGTGCCGCCAGTGGGCGCGTCCTTGGCCTTGTAAGTCACCTTGTTGCTTGTGGTGCGGCCGGTACCCATGTCGGTTATCTGGCCTTGGTCACCAACAACACTGTACTTGTATTCAATACCGGTGCCCTCAAACTCAGGCTTCAGAGTAACCGTGAACTGCTGTTGCTCACCTCCACTGAGCTCGACGGTTTCGGGACTGATGCTCACCTCGTAGTCAACTTCTACCGTTACGAAACCTTCAGCCTTGCCCGTGAACCTGGTCTCCTTCCGCATGCTGCGTCTCACAACGTATTGAGGTGGAAAGGCGGAAAAGTCCCAATAGGCGTCGCGCTCCTCAATGAAGGTTACGCCGGATACTTCAACGTTCACCTTGTCCATGTATGGTGGCTGGCCCTGGGGCTTTGCATCAGCTTCGTAGGTAACCTCCTGCTTGTCTGTGTTGCTCAGATGTCCAAAGTTTCCCGTGGTCTTCCACAGGATTTCCATGTTTGACGAGGGTTCGAGTATCTGGCCATCTGCATCGCGCATTACCACTTGCAGAGTGCCGTTCTTGCCCGCCTTTATGGTCTTGCGATCGGGTGAAACATCGAAGCTGACCTTCAGATCGGCATTGATTGATGCCTCGCGGGTAATGATCTTCCAGGCTGACGGGTTGTTTTCTTCCGAGGGATTCATCAACACGTCTACATAAACCTTATCTATCTCGCCGCGGAGTTCATCGAGATTGGGATTGGTTGCCAGATACTCCATTTCCTTCTGGGTGGTCCAACCGGTGGAATTGCCACTGGCAGAAGTGAACCCGCCATTCACACCCGTGGTGCGCCAGCGAAACTTCCACAATGGCGTTTGTTGAGCGGAAGGAGCGGGCATTGGTATGGGATCTCCACTAGGAGTGAGAGAAACACTGAAGTCCACCCATCGCGTCTGGAAATTGACACTGCCCGACTCGGGCGAGAGTTGCACGAGGGCGTAGTTGACTCCCGATACGAGTTGTGGACCTTCGTTTTCATCGGCTCCGGCCATGCGGAATCCTGATGAGGCTGCACCCACACCGAAGCCGTTGGAACTGCCCGACACGGTGCCCTTCTCCACATCCACCGTGGCGTTTGCAAGTTCTGTCCACTGCGAGCCGTTGGAGAGGAACACACCCAGATCGCCCGTCATAGTCCAGCCGGGCAGTGTGTTCACATCGTATTTCAGAGTTACGGTTACCGGCTTGTCGAAAACGACGCCCTGGGGGCTGATGCTGTATGCAGCTCCATTGAACTCCACCTTGTCAGGTGCAGGCAGCGATGGCGTGTCCAGGCGGCTGATGCTGATGACCGTGGGGTTTGCGAGTGCACCGGAGGGAATGCTTATGACAACATTGCTGTCGGGGTCGGCCACAATACCGCCGCTGCTACCCACGACTGTGCCGTCGACAACGGAGAGGATAACGCTTCCGGACTTTCCGTCCATCTCGGCCGAGATACTGGTGCTTCCAACTGCGATGGCGGTCACCTCACCGGTACTTGAGTTTACCGTAGCAACAGTTGGATTGGCTGATTTCCAGACGAGCGACGGATTGGTGAACTCCTGACCCGTTGCATCCTTTACAACCGCCGTCAATTGCACCACTTGCGATGGCACCAGTGTTGACGCTGGGGAGCTCACCGCAACACTTGCAGCCGTTCTTATGATGGTTATTTGCGCGCTGCCGGCCTTGCCTTCACTGGTGGCAGTGATGCTTGCGGTTCCTGGTGCGACTGCTGTTACCAATCCTGAGCTGTTCACCGTGGCCTTGTCGGGTGCGGACGATGTCCATGCAATCGCGCGACCTGATACGGCGTCACCTTTGGCGTTCCTGGCAGTGGCCTGGAGCTGGGTGGTGCCGCCGGGAGCGAGCGTGGCGGAGGAGGGGGAGACCTCGACCGTTGCGACGGTGGCGGGGGGCTCTGGTGGCTGTGGGCCGACCGGATCCGGATTATCGCTGCCGCCTCCGCCGCAGGCGATGATTAGCAAGGGAATCAGGACGCTTGCCGCGCGTTTCAGAGTGGACAGAGACATATCGGACCTCTGGAAAAGGCTTCTTCTGGCGGGTGAAGGCTGTTTCTTGGCAGATTTCCACGGTGTGCCGGGACTCCCACATGTCCAAACGCGCAAGTTCCGGCTGTCGAGGGTCAAATTGCAGCCATCCGGGCTTCACCTGTGTCGTTCATCCGGGTAAGGAAATGTTCGTTTCTGCGCTGCGTAGTGCTTCTCACGCAGGAAGCTGCTGTGAACATTCTCGATGACTGCGTTGTCGGCTGGTTTGCCGGGCCAGGTGAAGCCGAGACACACCTGGTGCTGGAACCGGCGGCAGATCTCCTCCACTGGCGTCCCGGTGATCCGGGGCTCATGGCCAGCCTCTGTTGTACCGCTATCTTGTGGGACCTGCGGGACCAGGATTCAGGATCAAGACCCCTTGTTGATCATTGAATCCATAGTAGGACGGAGCATTGACAGCCGCAGTGCAGCGTGTATCGTAGCTTATTGTGGCCCACTTAGATAAGCATCCAGTACTTGGTGCGACCCATGTCCGACTTAATGCTGACCTGTCCGTTTTGCTTCGGGAGATCCTTTCCATGTGGGATATTCGCCATCGCCGCCAAGTCTTCGCTGGCGGTTCATTGAACTGTCGGCGATATGCGGAGGTCGTAGCGGTGTTCCGCTCACTGTGTGTGCTTGTCGCATGCGTTTTCCTTGGCGGATGTTTTACGGTCACGCCGGTGAGAATGGACAGAGGAATAGATCCAGGACGGGTACGGATTCATCTTGCAGATTCCGCTGCCAGTCGACTGACGAATGTGCTGGGAAGAAATGTGGATGAAGCCCTGGACGCTCAGCTCGTCAGGGCCGAGCGTGACAGCCTGGTTGTGGAGATCCCGTCTGGCTCCATGGTTCGATTTCAAACCGCTGTTCTTTATCAGGAGCTTCGGATTCCGTTCGAAGACGTGACGAGGCTCGAGCGGCGCCAGCTTGACCGAACAAAGACCGGGCTATTGGTCGGTGGGGTGGGGGCGGCGGTCGGAGTTCTCCTATACCGCTCACTCACTGGCAAGACCGGCAGTTCCATCACTCCTGGATTGCCTGGGCCAGCGGAATCTCTGACTCCGTTGCTGCGGTTTCGATTCCGTTAATCATTTCTCCATGTTCGTAAGCGAGCATGGGGATCATACATATCATGGCCTGACCCAAGTACAGCTTTCACTCCCTCCTTCATCTGACCGACCACAACGGAGGCTTCTGACCAACTGCATACCGAATGACAGTACCAACCAGTTCCCACAGCAAACCACTAAGCAGAGGAAATATGACACAGGCATTTCGGCTGCGCAGTATGAAGTTGGCTGTACCACTGATTCCGCTGTTTACCCTGGCTCCTCTTCTGGCCGATGCGCAGGCCACGGGTACCATAAGGGGCAGAGTGACAAGCGGGGGAGATCGTCCCATTACGGGTGCCACTGTAGTGATTGTGGGGACGAGGACCGGTACCATCACCAACGCCGAGGGGGTCTATACAATCACCAACGCACCGGCCGGCAATCATAGTTTGCGTGCACAGATGATCGGCTACGCGAGACTGGATAAGCCCATCACCGTTATGGCTGGCCAGGTAACAACGATGGACTTTCAGCTTGCCACTCAGGCCATTTCGCTGGATGAAATAGTGATAACGGGTACTGCCGGTGCGGCACGCAAGAGAGAGGTGGGCAACTCCATTGCTCAGGTGAATGTGGGCGACGTTGCTGTGCCTTCCGTTGGGGTGAGTGGATTGCTGCAGTCGAGAGTCCCAGGCATGGTTATCACTGAGTCATCGGGCATGGCAGGCTCCGGTTCCCAGATCCGTCTGCGTGGCACGGTCAGCATCTCGCAGTCCAACCAGCCGCTCATCTATGTAGACGGTGTGCGCGTGAAGAGCGATGCATACGCAAAGAACGTACCTCCGGGAGATTATGGCGGTCGCAGCGGAAACGTCACAGCGAGCCCACTGGCTGATATCGATCCGGGTGACATTGACCGAATCGAAGTGATCAAGGGTGCAGCGGCTACTACGCTCTATGGCACTGAAGCCTCAGCAGGTGTGATCCAGATCTTTACCAAGCGTGGACAAGCTGGTGCGCCCCAGTGGAGTGCATCAATGGATCAGGGTGTCTCCACTCTGATGTCATTTGCACCTGCTCCGCGTGAATACCTCAATCTTGATCAATACACGCGTCGAACGGGCGGCAGTCTCGACGGACTCTTCCCGGGCAACGGTGCTGCAAGACGTCAGGGATACTCGCTGAGTGTCTCCGGTGGCTCAGATCAGATGCAGTACTTCGTGTCCGGTTCAATTGATGCGAACGAGGGCGTTCTGCCTCTTGATGAGGAAGGGAAAACCAGCATTCGTGGGAACTTCACGTTCAGTCCGTTGCCGAACGTTATCATGACATGGAACACGTCATACGGTCGTACGAGCATTCAGAATACGCCGTCCGGTAACAATGCACACGGTCTCACGCTCAATGCTTTTCGGCAGGAACGCAACTATTTCAGTACCGGCGATCCGACGGTGGTCAGGCAAGTTCTCGATTACAAGCTGAACACCTGGATAGATCGCTTCATCACTGGCGGTACAATGACCTTCCAGCCCAATGACAGGTTCAGCAACAAGCTGACAGTGGGGTATGATCTGGCTGCACAAGAGAATCGGAACATGCGTCCCTATGGTTTTGTGGCCGCACCTGCCGGAATCATTTCTGACCAGCAGTACACCACTTCTCTGATCACGCTGGACTACGTGGGCAGCTATCGTCTGGACGTGTCAGGTGCGCTATCGACGACTCTGTCCTTCGGTGGTCAGAGTACGACCAGCGCCTCGGTCAATACGATTGCAAAGGGAGACAATCTTCCTGGCCCAGGTGATCCGACAGTCAGTAACACCGCCGTTCAGGCTGGTGTGGAAGAGCGTACCCGATTGGTCAATGCCGGCTTCTTCGGTCAGGCTCTCTTCAATCTGAAGGACCGCTATTTCGTGACGGTTGGTGGACGAGTGGATGGCAACAGTGCCTTCGGAAAGGATTTTGGCCTGCAGTTCTATCCCAAGATCAGCGGATCGTATGTCATATCTGATGAGGAGTTCTGGCCTTCCGTGCTCGGTACCACCAAGCTACGCCTGGCTTACGGCCAGTCGGGCCGTGCACCTGGTGCTTTCGATGCCGTCAAGACCTGGAATGCCGCACAGTACGCCGGCCAGTCAGCATTTCTACCCAGCAACCTTGGTAACCCCAACCTTGGCCCTGAACGCACTTCCGAGTTCGAGGCGGGCTTTGATGCATCGTTTCTGGGCGAACGACTGACTGCAGAGTTCACCTACTACCACTCCACCACATCAGATGCACTCTTCGCAGTGCGTCATGCACCATCTGAAGGGTTCTCATCATCGCAGCTCGAGAATGTCGGCAAACTGGAGAACAAAGGTATCGAGCTCGGACTCAACGCCTCCATCTTCCAGACCAATTCATGGAGTCTTGATCTGGGTGGTAGCGTCTACACCAACAAGAGCGAGGTTCTCGACCTTGGCGGCGCGGTGGAATTCGCCGCTGGTGGTGGTTGGAACAAGGTGGGCTCCCCGGTAATGGCACTTCGTGGCATCCGGATTGTGAATCAGGATGAAAAGGCCGATCCGATCCTGGAGCGCGACTTCATCTTCGGTCCGCAGAATCCTTCACAGGTGATCGGGCTGAATATGTCTCTCGGTATGCCATGGGGGATGCGGCTCGATGCAAGGGGCGAATACCAGTCAGGCGGGTGGATCGCCGATGGCGCCTCCGCCCAGGCCTTGGCCCGTGGTGTGATATGGCCAACATGTACTAACGCTTATGCACTGCTGGACGCAAATCAGGGTTCTCAGATGACAGCATGGGAGCGCAAGATGTGCATATCCCGCAACTTCGAGAATGATCTGACCAACTATCCGAAGACATTTTTCAAGATCCGCGAAGTCAGTCTTCGAGTACCGATCACCGGAGTTGTTCCGGGTACGCGGAATGCCAGTCTTGTACTCTCAGCGCGCAATTTCTTTACATGGAAGACCAGCCGTTTCCTCATGTTCGATCCAGAGATGGTAGGTGACGGTGGCTTTGGTTCACAGAATACCGCGATCACGGAACAGGTTCCGCCACCTGCGTCCTTCCTGGCTTCACTTCGTGTCAGCTTCTGAGGAGACCACACGATGACGCAAGAACCAATCAACAAGGGAGAGAGGACGGCCAGTATGACGAAGAACCACATGCTGCAGCCTTGTCGTTTCCCGCGAATAGTCGTTTTGACTCTGCTTGGTACATCTGTTCTCGCCTGTGATACCAAGGTCACCAACCCTGGGCGGTACGAGGACAAATTTCTGGATCTGCCGGCAGCTCATACCGCGGTGGTTAATGGCTCATCTCGTCTTCTGTCCGATGGCCTGAACGAGGTGGCTTACACCACGGCTGCGATCACTCGTGAGCTTTTCCCGGGGGGCTCGACTTCCAGTTTCGGTATCACGCCGCGCCAGCAGACCGGGATTCTGGCCTTCGATGACGAACACGTGAGCTGGACATCGAACCAGAGAGCTCGTTTTGTGGCTGAGCAGGCCTATGAAAGGTTCAAGGCCGAGCGTGGCCAGGCGGGCGAGCCCTTCGAGAGTTATGAGCCTGGCGCACGCGCTGCACTATGGGCTGGCTATGCCAATCGCATTCTTGGTGAGAACTGGTGCCAGGTGATCTTCGATGGAGGATCTCCTGTTCCTGGTGATTCAGCGCTCAAGCGTGCCGAGTACTGGTTCACCCAGGCACTATCGATAGCAGAGGCCGGCAGTATCGCCGAGGTGAAGAATGCGGCGCTTGCCGGCCGTGCATCGGTGAGAGCTGGACTGGGCAACTGGTCGGGTGCGTTGGCTGATGCGGCCCAGGTGCCTACGTCTTTCAAGTTCCAGATGAAGTACGCAGCCGCGGCCACCGATCAGTACAACGCCATCTTCTGGGCAGGTAATTCCACTCCTTACCGCGCTCATACTGTGTGGCGCACCATGTACGATGAATACTACACCCAGACGAAGGATCCACGTGTGAAATGGGGGTTGCATCCTACCCAGTCGCAGGGTGACGCGGCGGTTCTTGATCTTGGTAAAGTGCCATTTCATCAGCAGCAGAAATACACCGATCGCGCTTCGCCCATCAATCTTTCATCGGGGCGAGAAATGCGGCTGATAGAGGTGGAAGGCCTGCTGCGCGGCGGCAACTACACAGATGCGATCTCCAGGATCAACGAACTTCGTACTTCGGTGGGCGCACCTGTGATTGCTGCGGCAAGTCTTGATGAGGCATGGACACTCTTCAAGCGGGAACGCGGCATTGAACTGTGGCTCGAAGGGCGGCGCATGGGTGACTTCAGAAGATGGCAGAAGACGGACACTCCGGGAGCCTTGAGCGAGCTTGAAATTCCGGGTGCGGCCTCGCGACTCTCCGAGCAACGTTCGCTCTGCTACGAGATCCCGAAGGATGAGCGTGAGACAAATCCGAATGCACGCTCTGGTGGATGAGTGAGTGTATCTGTAGGGACAATATGTGATGCAGGACCGACGTTTCAGCAGTAGAATGTGAAAACCCCCATGCTTGCACATGCTTGCATGGGGGCTTTTCTGTTCACGTCAACTTGCTAATCATGGAATGGCCTGAGATGTCGCGGTGCTGTTGGCCAGGCTGTTGAAGAAGAACTTGAAGGTTCCATAAGGCTGAGCGCGATAGAGAATTTCAGGTCCGAACAGGAAGAGCGTCCCTCTGCCAACCGGCGCCTGTACGATGGCGGCGCCACCTTCGAGATACTGTTGACCCCATGCCCAACCGCTGCGCAATGGCTTGGCGCTGTCATACCAGGCTACTCGCTTTATGCCACGAGCCGCAGCGCCGGCGCCCAGGGTGAATACTGGAGATCGGTCGAAGAACACATCGGTTTGCTCAGGTACCCCATAGGCCACTGGCTGAGTATTGTCCACGCGCACCCGCAACACGGATCCGGGAATGTAGTATTGCTGGTTTGTGAGTGGCTTGCCGGATGCATCTACCAGCTTGTTGCCTATGGGCAGTCCCAGATGCTGTGCCAGCGACGTGGAAGTCCCGATTGTTACGATCGTACCACCGGCATCAAGAAAGGCCTTGAGCTGCGGGATGGTCCTGGTTGGGGTAATGCTGCCGAGCGTTTTCCGGTATTCCTCGGGGATATCTTCCGCCTTGGGTTGCTGGTTGAAGCGATCCATGAGCAGGGCCAGAGCATCGCCTCCTGTGCCGGTTGGTCGTGGTGCGCTGATTGCTCCGGTGACGAAGACCAGCACATCATACTTGGCATACAGGTTTCCGGCATCAAGCTCCTGAGGATATACCAATGTGAATGGTATGCCCTTCTGCTCCAATAACCAGCGAGTCCATCCGGATGGCATTGAGCCGCCATACTTATCCCAGAGCCCTATGCGTACCGGATTGAGCTTGAGTTGCTCGCCTGCAGGTTTCGATGCTGCTTCTTCGAAACTTACGCCGAGTTCACCGGCAACCGACTCGAGCTGAGCATGGGTGTCAGCGCCTGATGGAATGTAGTAGTTGCCGCTTCCGGTCAGTCGATAAACCTGTTCGCCACTCGTCATGAGCTTGAGTGCTGCCGCGTAGGAATCCACATAGCTTGCCGAGAGTGTATAACCTGCCGCGTTGCCGCTTGCTACTGTGCCTGCCGGAGCTTTGATAGTCCAGTCACTGATCTTCTCGAAAGGTCCGTCCACTGCATCGAGGATCCGGTCAAACTCAACTCCCATCTGGTAAGCAAGTGTCCATCCGGCTGCATCGTACGGTGGAATCGGCGGGCCGCCCGGATACAGGAAGTCATTCGGGTGATCCTGCGGCTCGAACATATCAAGCACATGTGCGCGGAATGCCTGCGCGGTCATCACGACAAACGACCCCGCCGGGTATGTCTTACCACCAGCCTGGAACGATGATGTCGCACGAAGAACGTCCACCCCATTCATGAGCAATGCGTTGATGAAGTGTACTGCTGTGGGGAAATCAGGCTGGTCCGATGTCAGTACGTAGGCACGTGCATCACGATTCTCAGGTTGCCGCATGACGCCGAGAAACTTCTGCGAGGCCGCGGAATCGGGAGTGTCCCGGCTGATTCCACCCCCCACTGCCATCACACCGGAGGTCGCATCAGTGGCATGGTTCTCTGCCTCCATGGCCTGGCGTGCGGCTTCCACGGTTCTGGGGTAGACGGTCCAATTATCCCTGCTTCCGCGCTCGATCTGATTGCGGCCCATTACGTATCTGCGATAAAGGAGGAGATCCTTGTTGCGCGAAGCCAAATCCAGTACCGCATAGTTCGCAGTGAGCGAGTAGTCCACTGACTGACGGAAATGCCAAACCTGTGGCTCGATGGGATATGGCAGATCTCCCTTGGGCAACTGACGGTTGATCACGAACGGGATTCGTTCCGGTGTGGGATTCCCTATGGTTTCCGTGAGCAAGCCGATCATGTTGTGGAAATAGGGTGTGGTGCGCAGTCCCCCGTTCCACCAGGTGGAATAGTTCGCTCCGCTTCGCATCGTGACACCCGGCTTGCCTTCGGTCTCGAAGCGGTTGTGCATCGCTGCTCCGACCATGTCGAGGCCGGTCACAATAAGCGGATCGTACACGTAGTTGAACGGGTCACGAAACGGTGGTGCAAACATCACAGTGCCAGTCGGACCGGTCTGGTGATGATTGTACATGATCTGCGGATTCCACTCGGTATAGAGCTGTCTCAGGATGTTCTGTGATTCCGCGATGTTACCCATGTAGAAGTCACGATTGTTGTCGTGGCCCACATACTTGTTATACAGGACGGGGATATCGCTACTGTTACGCTGCAGTGTGTCTGCCTTCCGCATGTACCAATTGGATACCAGTTCCATGCCATCAGGATTCGCATGTACTGCGAGCACGATTACATCATCAAGAATGCGCATGGTCTCGGCATCGTTGCGCGAGACAAGCTGGTAAATGGTCTCGGTAAGCTGCTGGGCTCCCAGCACCTCGGTGGCATGGAGGCCGCCATCAATCCAGATCACGGCCTTGCCCTCGGCAGCGAGGTCTCTTGCCTGATCATCAGTCAACCCTTCAGCGCGTGCCAGGCGATTGGAAATATCGCGGTAACGCTCAAGGTTGCGATGATTGGCAGGCGACGTGATTATCGCCATGTACTGCGAGCGCCCTTCCGAAGTCTTGCCGATATCCACAACCTTGATGCGGTCGGACTCGGAATCAAGTTTCTGGATGAAGGCAGTGAACTCTGTGTAGTTCGGTAAGACGTAGTCGGCACCAATGTCGTGTCCGAAGAACTCCTTTGGAGTGGTGACGTTGCCTTGTGAACTGCAACCGATAAGGGCAATTACGGACAACGTGGCGATTGTACGCATGGATCGATGGTACATGCTCGCTCCGGGTACCCGCACGACCAAGCGGGCAGTGGTGGGAAGGGGTGCAAGGGCAGCACTCTTCCGATTCATGCTCACGATCCGGGAAGAGCGGCGAGGCCTCGCTGCGACGAGCCCCGCCTGTCTATACTCTCGGCGATGACAACAACATGTCAAGAGTGCTGGCGACTGATTTCGCGTGCAACCATTTCTGCGGTGGCGCTGTCACCCCGGAAGGCTGTGAAACCTGAGGCGTAAACATTGCGTAGTGCCTCTCACGCGGGCGGTTTTCCGTGCGCGGGAGCTTGCGCATGTGGTCTGCAAGTGAAGTGCGCGGCCAAAGATCGTCGACTTTCAATCGCTGCCGGAGTGGGACATGAACAGAAATCGCACCTCCATGGCTGTAATTCCATGCATTACATGCAGCAGTGTGGCACTTGCTGCTGCATTGTTACTTGGAGCCTGCGATGCGAACCGTACCGGCTCAGCGGCAGTGCGCAGCGACTCGGCCGGCGTGGAACTCGTGAAATCAGGCAGCAGCGACCGCGAGCTTGACTGGAAGCTCACGCCCCTTTTCAGGGTGGGTGGCGAGGACGAGGGTCCCGAGTCTTTCTATTACGTGGGTTTCGGAAACGTTGCGGCCGATGATTCGGGTCGCTTTGCCGTGCTTGACCTGAGGGCCCGGCGGGTTGTGCGGTTTAACAGAGATGGCGAGTTGCTGGATGAGCTGGGCCGCAGTGGTGAGGGGCCGGGCGAGCTGAGCTTTCCACAGTTTCTCGCAATTGGTGCCGATGCGTCGGTAAATGTTCTGGACATACGCAAGGCGTCCATTGTGCGTTTTGACGCGGGTGGAGAGGTGTTGCGCGAGATACCCTTCCGTTTTTCATCGGCGCTGGAGTTGTCCAGACGCTTTGCACTGGTGGAGGGTGGTCTGATGGGCTATTGGCAGGTGGCAGATCAGGATGCTGAAGACATCCACGAGGTTCTCCAGCTTGCCACTGCCAGTGACACAACGCTGATAACGGAGCGCTATTATCCCAGGCCTCAGATGGCTGACTTTTCCGTATGTGGTGGTGGCATGGCCCTGCCGCCGGTCTTTCATTCTGCGCTTCTCTGGGATGTCAGGGGGAGCAGTCTTGTCGTGGTGTCTGGTCCTGCCTATTCAATTGACATCTACGATGGCACCAGGCTGGTGAGGCGCGCGAGTCGTGATTTCAGATTGAGGTCGGCCAGTATGTCAGATGCAGTGGCTGAGTTGGGTGAGGGGTTGCGGGTAAGCTTTGGCAGGGGTGTGTGTACCGTGCCTGCGGCGGAGGTGGCGACCAAGCGTGGTATTGAGGATTATGTGCCGTGGATAGCGCAGTTGGTCATTGCGCCCAATGGGGAGTTGTGGGTGCAGCGCACGGAGATTGGTGCTGAGCGTGCGGACGTGGGTGTTATAGATGTTTTTGATGCAAGCGGTGCTTATGAGGGGTCGCTGCCGCAGGGTACTGCGTTTCCGCTGGCGTTTCTCGGCAATGACAGGTATGTGACGGCTGAGAAAGACTCGCTGGATGTGTGGCGGGTGGTGGGGTATGAAGTGGAGAGGCGGTGAATGATTGATATGAGGGGAGTGGCGTCGCATCGCCATTTCATGCCACTCCCCCCCATATTCGACTTGTGGCCACCGCGAATCCGTCCCTCACCCAACTCCTCCAGTCCGCACAGTCAGGTGACGTGCAGGCAGCAGACCAGGCCGCCAGCCTCGTCTATGCAGAACTGCGTTCGCTGGCCAATGCTTATCTGGCGCGGGAACGGATGGAACTGTCGGTTGGGGCAACCGGGCTCGTGCATGAGGCCTACTTTCGGCTGATGGACCAGCGGGCACCATGGCAGAACCGGGCTCACTTTTTCGGCATTGCAGCCACCATAATGCGCCGCCTCCTGGTGGATCACTCGCGCCTGGCTGCATCAGCACCTGCGTGCCGGATGACTTGGGCAGATGAGTACACATGAGAGAAGTCATCGACTGATTGCGCGTGTCTTGGAGTCATGACTCAGCAACTCACGCCGGGCGACTGGCAGCAACTCAAGACTGCCTGGGAGCAGGTGACCGTACTTGCCGGGGCAGAGCGTGAGCGTGTGCTTGAGCAACTGGTTCTCGCTCCCCGTGTGTTAAGCACACTGCGGGACATGATGGCTGCCGAGTCATCGCTGGCGCAGCGGTTTGAGCCGGGTGCGACTCGCAGGTCCAATCATGAAGTTGTTGAGGTTTCGGAGTACGACCGCGAAGCTCCCACGCTGGTGGGCCGTCCACTTGGCCCTTATCGCGTCACGCGGCTCATCGCGCGTGGCGGCATGGGCGCCGTGTATGAGGCGAGCCGTTTCGATGGCCAGTTTGAGCAACGCGTTGCCATCAAGACACTCTGGAGAGGTGCAGACAGCCATGTGCTGCAGCAACGCTTTCGCACTGAGCGTCGCATTCTTGCAGCGCTGCATCACCCCAATATCGCGCAACTTATTGACGGTGGCAGCACCGGCGAGGGTACTCCATGGCTGGCCATGGAGTACGTGGAGGGTGAGCCCATAGACCTGTGGTGTGACCGCCATGGCGTGAGTATCACGGCGCGTCTTGATCTGGTACGACAGGCATGCCGTGCAGTGCATCATGCACACCAGTCTCTCGTGATTCATCGTGATCTCAAGCCGTCGAATCTGCTGGTGACTGCCGACGGCCGTCTGTCACTGCTGGATTTCGGGATAGCCAAACTCACCCAGGATGGCATGGGTGATGGTACTCTCACGGATGCAGGTCTGGCGCCGTTCACCATGGCCTATGCGGCACCAGAGCAGTTGGACGGAGGGCACATTTCCACGGCTGTTGACGTGTGGGCGCTCGGCGCATTGCTCACCACACTGCTGGCGGGGGAGGCTCCGCGGGCACTGGTGTCGTCGCCATCACCCGATCCAGTGCGTCGATGGCAGGAGACCCGGCGTGCGCGGGTGCGGCTTCCGAGTGAAGTTGCTGCGCAGGCGGAAGATGGCGCTGAGCCCGGTGAGGGAGACCGGAGGGCAAGGGCACGTGGCTTGTCGAGCGTGCGTCGCCTTGTGGCCACACTGCGTGGCGAACTGGATGCGATCGCTGGCAAGGCCATGCACGAAGACCCCATGCGTCGTTATGCCAGCGCGGAGGCGTTGAGTGATGATATTTTGCGCTACCTCAAGCGAGAGAGGGTGCTCGCGCGTCCCGACTCCACGGCATATCGTGTGCGAACATTCATCCGGCGTCGGAGTGCGCTGACGGTCTCGGTGGCGGGCGCTTTTCTTCTGGTGGGCAGCGCCGGTGTAATTGCGTGGCAGCAGGCCGCTGCAGCAAGGGCTGAAGCCGCACGTGCAGAGCGGGCCACGGCGTTTCTCTCGGGGATCGTTACGGGAACCAACGCCACGTCCTACGATCCAATTGTGCGCCTTTCCACCTCCGGAACACTGGCTGATTTGCTTGACAGCGTACTGGTGCGAGTGCCTCGCGAGTTTGCTGACGACGCACGCATTCGTGCCCGGCTTTACACTGCCATCGGCGCAAACGTGGCGACACAATCAAGGTTCGGGCTTGCTCGCACTGTTCTTGATTCGGCGCAGGTACTTGCTGCCCGGGGTTTCGGGTTGACAAGTGCAGAGTACGCGCGCGCCTGTCTGGAGGGCGCTGCACTGCGTCTTGAACTGGAAGGTCCGTATGCAGCGGATCGTGAGATCGCGGCCGCGCGGCGTGCGGCGAGTGCATTGCCGGCAGCGAATGAACTGCACGCGCGCATAGATCTGGTGGCGGCCACGCGTGCCATGGCGCTGGGGCGTGTGTACGAGGCGGATTCGCTGGCAGCCAATGTGGCGCAGCGTGAGCATGCCAGGCAGAATGGCCGGACAATTTTATCATTGCGTGCCGAATCCATACGGATGCTGGCGTCGAGCTGGATCAGTCGCGATCCACGTGACTACCTGCGAAGGGCGCGGGCGGTGCGTGTGCTGGGTGATTCCCTTGGGCTCACGCATACCAACGAGCAGCTCACGGCCACGGGTGCCGAATTCGAGGCGCTTCTGGTTCTTGGGCGCACGGAGCAGGCGGCTGTCGTGCAAGAGGAGTACATCCAGGCCATCACACATCTGGCGAGAGACGCGCCGTGGATTGGTGCAGCCATTGCACGGGACAGAGCGTTTCTGGCAGCAGTCATTGGGGACACGGCGACGCGACGCGAGCAGGCCGCCATTGCCCTGATGCTTGCCAACGCTGCGCCTTTGCTGCGGGTATCGGATCGTCTGCTCATCAGCAACACTTTTGTTGATGACGCATTGGCGCGTGGTGCGGTGGTTGATGCGCGGCGTGTGGCGCAGCGCACCGTGACCGATCTGGCATCTTCGAGGTCGCCTATGGTGATGTCTTATGCCTACCTGTA
>CAZWSJ010000009.1:64563-68781 GCA_964636415.1 uncultured Gemmatimonas sp.
CCTGTACGCCGGGCGGCGAGTGGCGCGGTTGCCCTGACGGGTGACTTGACGCGAGCCTGGCGGGCACCAGACAGGTGGCCTGAAGTGACGTGAGAAGATTCAGCGCGTGGCTGCGCGTGGAGAAATGGGCAGGTCAGACCTGCTGAAACCCTTCACAGGAGCACCATATGCGACGATCGGGCTGGACCTCCACGATTCCCGTGGTTTTGGCGGCAACACCTCTGGGGGGTATGACAGGCGCTGCGCACGCGCGGACCGTCAACTTCGCGGGTCATGAACTCAGGACCAACATCAACACCTCGCATACGGCAACCGGCAGTGTTGAGATGGCAGGAAGCAGTCTGCAGATGTCGAATGGCGAATACGACTCTGCGCGGAGTGCGCTGAGCACCGGTACCTTCAACCTGTTCGGAGTGAGTTGGAGCACATCGTACACCATGAATTTCAGTTGCGATGGTGTGGTCGGCGAGACTCCCCTGGACGATCCGTGGTGTCCCGGCGACGGAATTGCATTTGTGATAGCCGGTGGGGCTGATACGCAGGTGGGAATGGGTGGAGCTGCGCTTGGGTACATCCCGGAAGTGGCAGGTGGAGCGTTTGAAAACAGTCTGGCCTTTGGATTTCAGACATTCTGGAAAGAGGTATATCTTGGCCAAGGAGGGAACTGGGAGAATACGCTCGCAAGCCCATTCGGAACCGAGGATGCCGACTATACAGGCACCTTCACCGTTTCGCTTTCGTACAATGCCCTGACGAGTATACTGTCCACGTCCATTTCCAACGGCAGCATTTCAGTTGACCAGGACTTCGCGGACCTGGCGCTGGGTTCCTGGGCGCAGAACGCGCGCATTGGCTTCACCTCAGCCACGGGTGCGGCAGCGGAGTACTCGCTGATCAGCGACTGGAACTTCAGTTATGACAGGGCAGTGCCGGTTCCCGAGCCTGCGGAGTTGGGATTGTTGCTGGCGGGTGTTCTGCTGCTGTGTTGGCGTTTGCGCAGGCCAACGGCAACGACGTCCATGTTTTCATAGTGGTTTGCGCACATCTGCCGTGACCGAACGAGCCGGTGTATGCGATCCTGCGTGGCACCGGCTTGGTTGTGTGGGAGCGATTGCGGACTCGGCGGGTGAACGGGTAGGTTGATCGTGTGAGGGCCAACGTGGCGGATCAGGTTGCTGAATGTGGCCTGGTCGGGTGAGGTCAGGCTGTGCGTACTCACGCCACCACACAGAGAGGTACTCACATGAACAGATCATACTCCGGTAGAGCAGTCCATCATGCCGTGCAATCACTGCTCGCGTTGATTCTTGTAGCAGTGGGATGTACCTCCAGTCACTCATCTCCGCCGGCTGCTGCTTCGCGCGGGGCGGGGCTCACCGAAGAGCAGGCTTCCGGTTTGGTGCATGAGATGATCAATGAACTTCTCAACACTGCACCTCTGCCGGGTATCTCCATAGCAGTCAGCCGGGATGGCGGGTTACTGCTTGCGGAAGGCGCTGGATACGCGGATATAGACAGCAGGACGCCAGTTACGCCTGCCACCCGGTTCCGGACCGCCTCGGTCGCAAAAGTTATTACCGTCACGGCACTGGGCCGACTCTGGCAGGATGGGCGAGTGCAACTGGACGCCCCCGTGCAGCAGTATGTGCCCGCGTTTCCTGTAAAGGCCTGGCCCATAACCGCCAGGGAACTGGCCGGTCACCTGTCCGGAATTTCCCACTATTCGTCTGCTGATTCGATTGAGCGTCGGTTCTACCCATCTGTGACTGATGCCTTGCGCGTATTCGCGCACGAGGATCTACTCTTTGAACCCGGCACGCGGTATTCCTACTCGACCCACGGGTTCACGCTGTTGTCCGCTGTGATCGAAGGCGCGGCCGGCACACCGTTCCTTGACTACTTGCAGCGGGAAGTGTTCGTACCGCTGGGTATGGTCTCCACTGGTCCTGACATGAGGGCCGGTTCGCAGGATCAGGTCGCGACGCTTTATGAAATGCGTGATGGATCTCTGGCGCGGGTTCAGTCTCCCGAGGTTCCCAGCTACAAGTGGGGTGCCGGAGGGCTCATCAGTACACCAACAGATCTTACACGCCTGGCGAACGGCTACCTCAGTGGTACCTATCTCGATTCATCCACAGTCTCTCTGCTGTGGACCAGTCAGCATCTCATATCCGGCAAAGAGACGGGTGTTGGATTCGCATGGCGCAACGGTCGCGATTTTGAGGGGCGGCGAACACTGGAGCATGCTGGCTCGATGGAGGGTGCGCGTTCCGTGGTGAGCATCTATCCGGATGACAGTCTGGTGATCGCGCTCATGACCAACCGAGGGTGGTCCAGCACCATTGAAGAGACCGCGCACATGCTTGCGCTTCCGTACCTCACAACCGCCTCACAGCAGCCACAACCGGAGGGGGCCTTTGACGGCAGCGTTGAAGTGGTTGCCGTGTCAGGTGACAAGAAAGTCCGGCCCGGGAAGCTTATACTGTCTGGCGAAAAATCCGAACTGATCGTAGATGCTGGTGGCAGTGATGAGCAGCACTTTCGACTCTTCTATCTGGCTGCTGACGTATATGCAATTGTCAGGCCCGACGGCATTTATCACACGACTCTCAGCGTGAACGATGGCGCAGTGACGGTGCAGGTAGTGGCCTATGGCAGCCCCCAGCTCACAAGCCCGGCGGAGAACCCTCCGTTCATGACATTTGTGGGGGCTGCCGACTCAGACTGAGTTCGCAGATCGTGTGGGTGCCACGCGGGCAGTGTCCATCGTCGGTCACTGCGGAAAGCCACCGGAGTCGGCTATTGCATCGTGACCGTCTGATTGAATGATTTTCAGTTGGCAGAAGTGCTTATGGAGTTGAGCAGCTCGTCCAACTGACTGAAAGTTTCGTGCATTGCGTCTTGCGCGCCGGTTCCAGCCGCGTCGAGGGCTTCTTTT
The DNA here is from genome assembly GCA_964636415.1 of uncultured Gemmatimonas sp. Classification (GTDB taxonomy): domain Bacteria; phylum Gemmatimonadota; class Gemmatimonadetes; order Gemmatimonadales; family Gemmatimonadaceae; genus Gemmatimonas. The sequence continues at coordinate 67,502 of CAZWSJ010000009.1, forward strand.
GTGGGGTAGCGTTCGGTGAGCACCATGAGAGTCTGACCGTTGCTCTCCGTGAGTGTGAGCGTTGTTGTGGGTCCGGTGTTACCGTCTTCTTCGTTGGTCCACACAAGTCGTGATGGTGGCAGCACTTCGAGGTATGTTCCAAAGAATGCCATAGTGTTGGCGGGATCGGAGCCGAACACCAGCCGGTATCCTCCGCCAACACGCGCGTCGAGCTCGCAGGAGCGGAGAGTCATGCCCATAGATTTTGGCACCCACCATTGTCTGAAGAGTTCAGGCTGTGTCCAGGCTTTGAACACGAGTTCTGCGGGAGCATCGATGGTTCGCGTGACAACCACTTCAGTGTCCGATCTGCGTTCAACGGTAGTGCGGTTTTTCATTTTGTTCTCCATTTCGTGGAGTTGTGACTGAGACGGTTTCCGGGTTTCAGCTCATTGAGCAATTGATCGAGCGCATCAAAGCGGGCGTTCCACAGGTAGCGGTAGTTTGAGATCCATTCCATTTCCTTTTCGAGTCGGTAGGGACCCATGCTGCATGTACGGACCCTGCCGAATTTCTGTGTTGTAACGAGGCCGGCCAGTTCGAGCAGGCCGACGTGTTTTTTCATGCCGGTGAGGGTCATGTTGAAGCGGTGGGCGAGATCGGAGATGGATGCGTCGCTGAGTGTGAGTTGATCGAGTATGCCGCGTCGTGTGGAGTCAGCGATGGCGGCGAACGGATCGAGTGGGATGGGCTGTGTATACTGAACCATATGGTTCAGTATATATCGAATTGGGTTTCTGAAGCAAGGGGTTGGTGTGGCGTTTGCGTTTTCCATTCATTTTCATGGGACACGTCTGCCTGTACGGCGAGTGCGCGCCCACCCTGGCTGACGATATCGTGAACCACACTTTCTGCGGCTGCCTTCTCATTCAAAAAGTTTACGCAGACAGCGAAGCCGCTCTGCGCAGCGAGTCGGGCGGATGCAGCGCCAAATCCGCGGCTACCGCCTGTGATGACTGCAACGCGGTTCGTGCGATCCTCGCCTGATCCTGGCGGTAAGAGCGCGTGTTCGCGGGTATTGAAGGGGCGCTGATGGCTCAGAGCAGCTCCGGCGCTGTGCGGGCGCGCACTATATAGTCTGTAGGTACGGGAGTGGGTCCTGCCTCGCGGGTCACCAGTGCAATCTGGCCCCGATGGTAACTGCCGTGGAGTGCGACGTGAGTGAGTATGTCTGCAACTGAGTTTCGGAAGGTGGCTCCGTTGGACGTGTGGTACTCGACTTCGTGTTGCAGCATGGTTTC
>CAZWSJ010000009.1:68881-70763 GCA_964636415.1 uncultured Gemmatimonas sp.
GTCCTACATCTCAGTGATTGTTTGGCGTGTGTGGTGAGGGATGATCAGGGAGTTGTGGCGTGGTGGTGGGGTTGAGCCGAAGAATGGACAGTAAGTCGGCCCAGGGTCCAACTTCGGACCGATACCGGGAAGCCATGGTACGGTTGATCTGTGCCATGTGGGTGAGGTCGTGGACGACCCATGTACTCAGGAGATGTGACAGTCGAACAGTGCCGAGCTGGCTGTGAGTTCCTGTGGTGGCGAGTGTGGCATCATCCAACTGGAGTTGCCCGAGTGCGACCAGGTTTGCAGCGCGGACAGTTGAGAAGTCGTGCAGCACCTCCTCCAGAGACACTCCTGCGTATCGTTCCCGGAACCGTTCGCGGTTGACATTGGGGAGGCTGTCGGTCCATTGGCTGTCGACGATGGCGTGGATCCTTGGCAGCCATGCATCGTGTTCCAGATCGGCGACATGGCAGGCGATCTCGTGCGGGCTCCAGGCGCCTGGTTTTTCGGGCGAAGTCAGCCATTCGTGTGGCAGGCCAATCAACATTGAGCGGAACACCGATGGGGTGCGCGTGAGGACGGCATGTGCCATGGGCAGGTTATATCTCATGGTTTCGGTTCTCATTTCCTGAGGTTCCGGACGTACCCATCGCGTGCGTTTACTGAAGGTATGAGCCTGGATGCCGGGTTGTCCAATGTTTGGGACCGGATTGGCAGAAGAGTCTGTCTATATTCGCAGCGGAGGTGAGGGGATTAAAATGGCATTATTGCGGCTGCAGGACGTGAGGGCGGATTGGTTTTCCTGGGAGCGGTTGTTGGGGATCAACCCCGGGGTGTGCGGGGAACACGACTCACGCACGCCGTCACCGTCCAGGTCTCGCGGATCATCCCCGCGTGTGCGGGGAACACGTACGTCACCAGGCAAGCACCCGATTGGCGCACGGATCATCCCCGCGTGTGCGGGGAACACTCAGCCACAGCACGCTGCGCAGCCGTCGAGCTCGGATCATCCCCGCGTGTGCGGGGAACACCACAACAGACTCGTCGAGTCCGTACCCATCCGCGGATCATCCCCGCGTGTGCGGGGAACACTCCAATCGACAACTCGACTCTGGCGGTCGTCGCGGATCATCCCCGCGTGTGCGGGGAACACATCTGAGGTTCCTACTCACACGCTCCCTCATTCGGATCATCCCCGCGTGTGCGGGGAACACCTGGAGCCAGTCGTCGCCAGGTGGAATGTCGGCGGATCATCCCCGCGTGTGCGGGGAACACGCCGTAAGCTGTGCTGCTCCCGCTCCGCGTGACGGATCATCCCCGCGTGTGCGGGGAACACGACATGCACGCTCTCTGGCGCGTGTACCGAAAACGGATCATCCCCGCGTGTGCGGGGAACACGCTGATGGAGGGGGCTAGCCAGATCGGGAGGCAGGATCATCCCCGCGTGTGCGGGGAACACGCTGATGGAGGGGGCTAGCCAGATCGGGAGGCAGGATCATCCCCGCGTGTGCGGGGAACACGCCACGGCGCGGCCTCGGGCGGCACTGCGCCAACCGGATCATCCCCGCGTGTGCGGGGAACACGGCCACTACCCTCAAGGGGCGGATGATCGCGCGCGGATCATCCCCGCGTGTGCGGGGAACACGGCCTGCTCAGCCTCGATACGCTGGAGCTTCTCGGATCATCCCCGCGTGTGCGGGGAACACGGCCTGCTCAGCCTCGATACGCTGGAGCTTCTCGGATCATCCCCGCGTGTGCGGGGAACACTGGTCCTCACGTCGGCCGGTCTACTCGAAGTACGGATCATCCCCGCGTGTGCGGGGAACACTCGGCGTTGCTCGTGCTGTCAACACCAATAAGAATTGCACACTTTTACCAACAAGAATTGCACACTCTG
>CAZWSJ010000010.1:0-68324 GCA_964636415.1 uncultured Gemmatimonas sp.
CAAGCGCGGAGCGGCATAACAAGCATTGCTGCTGACAAGGCGGTTTTGTTTGAACGCGCGCGTTCTCCTATTTGCCGCCTTGCAGCAGAACGCTAACTCGTTAGGCTTTCGAACCGTATTGCTCGCTTGACCGATAGTATCCACACGGATACATTGAACTATGCACGTATTTCTCCGGACGGACGAGTTCGACGAATGGCTACGGGCATTGCGCGATCCGATCGGGAAGGCTCGCATCTTGGCGCGCTTGCGCGCCGCCGAGCTGGGGCATTTCGGTGATCACGCGGCCGTCGGTGATGGCGTGCTTGAGCTGCGCATTCACGCGGGGCTCGGCTATCGGGTGTACTACTGGCGGGACGGCACGGTGACCTACTGGTTCCTGTGCGGGGGCGACAAGTCAACGCAGCAGCGCGATATCCGACGCGCGAAGGCGTAGCGTACGAGCCTGGAGGCTGAACGATGAAGAAGCTCGCGACGTTCGACGCGGCCGATTATCTCGATAGTGAAGAGGTGATCGCGGAGTACCTCAACGTGGCGTTGGCCAGTGAGCATCCCGACTTGTTTCTGCAAGCCATCGCGGATGTGGCGAAGGCGCGCGGGATGGCGCAACTGGCGCGTGACACGGGCTTGGGGCGCGAGAGTCTCTACAAGGCGCTGGCTCCCGGAGCAAAGCCGCGGTACGACACGGTCTTGAAGCTCATTCGCGCGTTAGGGGTGGAGTTGCACACCAGTCCCATCGCGCGCAAAGCCTAACGATGCTTGCTGCAGTCGGGCGCATATTCGGAAGCGCGCTATGCGCGTATTTGATGTGAGCGCCCGCTGCATAAGCTCAGCGTTAGGCACGCTTGGAAAGATCTGGGAGATCTGTATGACAACTACAGAGCAAATCGAGCACTACATTGCATCCTTGCCAGCCCCTGGACAGGCAGACATTCGAAGGTTGCACGAGATGATCTTAGCCCTCTCCCCCGAGTCGAAGCTGTGGTTTCTCGATGGCCGGGACGAGAATGGCAAAGTGGTATCCAATCCCAATATTGGTTATGGCAAATTGCAGAAAGAGTATGCCAATGGGAACTCCAGAGAGTTTTACCAAGTTGGTATTAGTGCAAATAGCACGGGAGTATCCGTCTACATCATGGGCCTCGCTGACAAGGCATACCTTAAAGACACCTATGGCGCCGCAATCGGTAAGGCGACGGTTACTGGCTATTGCATCAAATTTAAGGCACTCAAAGACATAGACGTAGAGACTCTGAAGCGCGTGATCCGCGATGGTTTCACTCGCACACGCGCCTAACAATTCGCCCAAGACCTCACGCTGCCAGTCGGGGACGGAGACCGACCCGGGCGATCGCGCGAAGCTGTCCCGAATGTCCTCCACTAACTGGAGTCGCGTCCCACCACGGCGCTACCCGAAGGGCCGAGTCGAGCGGTGCACCCCTGAGACTCGCGAGGGATACCCGCGTCGAATCTGCTACGCCGGGAAGAGTTGTTAGGTGGCGGAACGCTCTGGAACCCTAAACGGTCCGCGCAGCAACAGTGCAGCATACGCCACTGCGAACGCCACTGCGACAACAAATGCAAGCCACAGCGATGGCGGAGCATCATGACCCAGCAACACGCGCAGCAGGCTGAGGGCGCTGATGAAATACAGCGCGACATTGGCGAGGACCGTAGGCCGTCCGTAGATACCACCCAACACAACGCGCCGCTGCAACCAATTTAACGCTGCCAGGCCGAACCAGGCCGCAGCAAGCAATTGGCCCAGCCATGCACCAGAAACCGGGAAACCAGAGACGATGGCTGGGAGAACTACGTCGGGGGCAAACAACAGAACAAGCCCGGCGACAAAAAGGATCAGTGCACTAATCCGCGACACAACAGAGGAAACCATGTTTCAAACTCCTTCACTGTTACCAATGCCAGCTAGAGACAGAACCTCGGTTGCCACCTCGCGCAAGTCATTGTTGAGCTGATGGTCGCACCCCGGTAGGAGATGAATATGGGCTTGCGGGATTGTGCGTGCATAGGGATCTGCATGCGACGAAGGCACAATCTCATCATCAAGCCCATGAAAGAAGTGGATTTGCACACCTTACGCGAGCTACTCACCAAGATCAGGAGGGAGTTGAACGTCGTCGATTGACCAGCCTCCATCTCCGAGGAACGGGGTCGCTATGAACACGATGGTGCCATACCTGAACGCTCACCGACGTGTCAGTAAAGATCAAACGGCTCCGAGTAGACGTAGTATCTGGAAGCCTGCATCTCCACCATGACACCCACTCTGTACGGACCCGACGGAGCCTGGGAGACAAACGCGGCAGAAAAGTCGTCTCTTGTTGCCGATGGATGGAGGCTCCAAAACCTGAGTGCACAGGCCAAATTGCTGCCGAAAGCTTGCTTGACGGGAATCCATTTGCCGGCAGCTTGTATTTCTACTTTGCTCTCGCAGTAATTGAAGGTCCAGGTCCTGTCGCTCTCGTTGGTGAACACGATCTGTGCAAACAGAGTGCCGTCTGGGGCTGCCGAGACACCGCCTCGTCGGATTGAGAGTTCATCCGTAATGTCTGGCTCGGTGATGCTGTTGGAACATGCGGCTACAGCAGCAACGAACACGAGTGCCAGCAGCTTCAGGCAAGAGCGTGGCGCAGTGAAAAGCGTGCGAGTGGGCGCTGCCAGGCGGGCCGGTTCACAAGGGGAGTATTTACGGAAGAACATTTTCAAACGAATGGAGATACGTCACTTCCCGTCGCGCTTGTTTCGGGACTCAAGAAGATGTTGGTCGAGCAGTCGCTCACCCCGAAGCACGTGAAGGATATGCACTTTCCCCTTCCCATACCGGTAAATCACCCGGCAAGGCGCTTCCACGATCTGTCGATAGTGCCACCCTTCAAGGTCTGGCACCCTGGGACCACTGAGAGGGTGATCGGCAAGCTGCCCCACGTGCTGATACACGTCCTGCACGAGCTGGCGAGCTGCCTCGGGGTTGTCCAACGCAATGTAGTCGGCAATTGCATCAAGATCGGCCAGTGCTGGCTCGGTCCAGATTACTTCAGCCATCGCGAGAGTCGCGCCTTGGCCTGGGCATGCGTGACAGTGCGCCCTTCCTCAATCGCCTTTTCGCCACGGGCGATGCCTTCAAGCAGCTTCATGCGGTGTTGCATCAGTTCGTAGCTCTCCACATCGACAAGATAGGCGCTGGGAAGACCATACTGGGTGATCAGGATGGGTTCGCGGTTGCGCTCCAACTCGTTCAGGAGTTCAGTGGCTTGCCGCTTGAGCGTGGTAACTAATTCGGTACGCATAATGTGATACTAAAGTATCACTGGTGGTCACGCAAGTTCCTGGTGGAGCATTACGGTCATCGGCCACGTCATCGGTTGGGAGAAGCCGAATAGGGAGATAATCGAATCAGCACTTTCTCCAATGGCCAGCTCCCCCGTAAACCGGGAGGCCTTCTGGAAAGCCGGCTCAGCTCTTCACCTCCCGCGCCGCCATCACAGCCCCCATCAACACCAACAACCCACCCAGCACTGTTGCAGGCCCCGGCAGCTCCCGTATTCCCGGCAACACCGCCGCCAGCAATGTGGCACCAACCGGCTCACCAAGCGCGGTAAGGTTCACCACAAAAGCGGGCAGATGTGCAAGCGCCCAGTTCATGCCCGTGTGACCCAGCAACATCGGACCAAGCGCCAGTCCGGCGAATATTGCAAGCTCACGAGGCGGCTGCGGAGCAAGCGCAGCGCCAGTAAGTATTGAGAGCACAACGCACACCACGAATGCAGCACCATACACCAGGCCCACATACGGCCAGATCGCTAAACGCTGTCGCAAACGCCGCCCGATCAGGTAGTAGCCGGCCGCAGTAACTGCTCCCAGCAAGGCCAGTGCATCACCAAACAACGCACGGCTACCGCCTCCGCTACCGCCTCCGCCACCACTCCCGCTCGCACCATCACCCCCTACCCCGCCACCCAGCAGCGCATCACCCAGCCCCCGCAGGCCACCGGGTACATCACCCAGTCCCACCACAAGAGCACCCACTACCGCCACGAGTATCCACAGCCACTGCGATCGCCGTGGCGCTTCGTTCAGCCACAACCCCGAACCGGCAGCAATTATCACCGGCTGCAGGTTCACCAGCGACACAGACGCGGCCACGCTGGTGTATTCCAGCGATGCATTCCATGACCAGAAATGCAATGCCAGCAAAACGCCCGCTCCCGAGGCCAGCACAAAATCGAACACGCCAAGCCCGCGCCACTCGCGCCAGCCGCCACCAGCCAGCAATGCCGCTGCAACAATGACAAGCGAGAAGCCCAGCCGCCATGAGGCGATCACCAGCGCAGGAGCTGTGGAAAGCCGGGTAAGAGGCGCCGCAAAGGACAGCCCTATGAGGGCCAGCGCCAGAACGGCAAATGGGGTGCGTGTGGTGGCGGATTGGACTGATGTCACTGGCAGGTGGCTGGGATGGGCTCGAAGCTAATGCCGGATACCGCGCCACGGATATAGCTTGAGCCCCATGTTTCCTACCATAGACAGAAAACGCCTGGAAACGCTGCTGGCCAGAGCCCGCAATCAGCACGTGGTGATCGTGGGCGACGCGATGCTCGACGTTTACCTGAGAGGCGATGTAGATCGCATTTCCCCCGAGGCACCGGTGCCGGTGGTGCGGGTGAGAGACCGAAAGCTGGCTCTGGGCGGCGCCGCCAATGTTGCGCAGAATGTGGCGTCCCTTGGCGCACGCTTTGATCTGGTGGCAGTGGTTGGCGATGACAATGCCGGCCACACGCTTCGCAAACACCTGGGCGGTGAGTCGGGCGACTCGGGCTCGCTGGTGGCGGTTGGCCGCCCCACCACTACAAAAACCCGAGTGATGGCAAGATCGCAGCAGCTTCTTCGCTTCGACGAGGAAGACGACAATGAGCTTACCGGAGCCGAGGAAGCGCTGGTGCTCAAGGCCATCCGCAACGCGCTGCCAAACGCCTCGGCGCTCATACTTGAGGACTATAACAAGGGTGTTCTGTCACCCCGCGTCATAGAGCAAAGCATTGCAATGGCACGCGAACGCAATCTGCCTGTTGTGGTCGACCCCAAGTTTCACAATTTCTTCGCTTACCGCGGCGCCACTGTCTTTAAGCCCAATCGCAAGGAACTTGAGAGCGCGCTGGGCGCGGATGTGAACATAGACAACGCGGGTACACTGCCCGGCATTCTCGAACGGCTTGGCGTTGAGCAACTGCTGCTCACTCTGGGCGAGCTGGGCATGGCGCTCATTTCGGGAGACGGCAGCACTCACAGGGTGCCCACCACGGCCCGTGAGGTATACGACGTGGTAGGCGCCGGCGACACGGTGACGGCTTATCTGGCCACCATGCTCGCAGCAGGTGCCAGTGCACTTGAGGCGGCCATCATAGCCAATTTTGCGGCAGGCGTCGAGGTGGGGAAACTGGGCGCCGCCACGGTCTCAGCCGCCGAGGTTCTTACAGCTTACGACGACTACCACAGCCGGCAGCTTCAATAATCCGTCACAAGGCACTCCCGCAGCGCGCGCGGATGTTGCATCTTTCAAGTTTGGGCATGTTTCGGCACAAAAGAACAGGCTTGCTCAGGTTAAGCTGGTGCTTGAGTGTCATCACCCAAAGGTCCGGTAGCTTAGTCGGTTAAAGCACTCGACTCATAATCGAATGACCGTGGGTTCAAGTCCCACCCGGACCACTGTTTAGAGCTGTTTCATCTTTGAGTGAGCGTTGATCCGCCGCTGACTCATGGTTGATTCACCGCTGGTGGGTTGCTGGCTGTTCGTTTGCTGATCACCAGAGGGACTACCGCCGCCCGCTGTGCCCGGTTACGTTCTGGTTCCATCGTGAGAGCGGCAAGACTCTGGCTCCGTCCAGTGAATGCCACATCTCAACAACAAAAAGGGCACGTAGCTCAGCTGGTTAGAGCGCTGCTTTCACACAGCAGAGGTCCGGGGTTCGAGTCCCTGCGCGCCCACTACGAACATCAGGCTTATGTAAGCCAGGTTCTATACAGCCGGCCTGTGATCCTCACGGATTGCAGGCCGGCTTTCAATTGCCACCACACCCACCCCTACCCCCTCGCGACGAAGCCGCCCTATCATGCGCTCGTCCAGGCGCAGACGCAGCACCAACCGGTCGTCTTCAGAACGCTGCTCCAGTACTTCACCCTCGCGGTAAAGCTCAGCCAGCAGCTTGCCATTGCCAGCCGGAACGCGAACCTCCAACAGCGGATTGCGGCTGCGAACACTGCTGCGAAGCACCGTCTTGAGCGCTTCCAGACCATCAGGCTCAATCGCTGACACGAAAACGCTGTCCGGCACAAGGTTGGCAACACGCTCTTCAAGCCCGGCACGCAAATGGGTGTCCAGCGAATCCATCTTGTTCATGACATGACACACGGGCCGCTCGCTCAAACCCAGATCTGCCAGCACAGCATCCACAACGTCGCGCTGCTCTTCCCACGAAGGATGACTCGCATCAATCACATGCAGCAGCAGATCGGCCTCGCGCGCCTCGGCAAGAGTGGCGCGAAACGAAGCCACCAGATGGTGCGGCAGCTTGCGTATGAAACCAACCGTGTCGGTAAGAAGGATTGAAAGCCCGTCACCAATGTCCACTTCGCGTGTGAGAGGGTCCAGCGTGGCAAAAAGCCGGTCTTCAACAAACACGTCGCGGTCCGACGCCAGGGCACGCAGAATGGAAGACTTGCCTGCGTTGGTGTAACCCACCAGCGCGGCTCTGAATCTCGAACTCCGCCCGCGTCGCTGTATGCTGCGCGTGCGCTCCACCTCAGCCAGCCGGTCACGGAGCACGCGGATTCTGTGCTGTATGAGACGGCGGTCCGTCTCCAACTGGGTTTCACCCGGCCCCCGCATGCCGATGCCGCCACGCATCTTCTCGAGGTGTGTCCACATGCGTGTGAGACGCGGCAGCATGTACTCGAGCTGCGCCAGCTCCACCTGCATGCGTGCTTCGTTGGAGCGAGCACGAACGGCAAAGATGTCAAGAATGAGTTCAGCACGGTCCATGACACGCGTATGAACGGCATCCTCTATGTTCTTGGCCTGAGCGGGAGAGAGTTCATCGTCGAAAATGATGAGCGTTGCATCGAGTTCGCGGATGCGATCACCCAGTTCTTCCACCTTGCCCGAGCCCAGGTAGGTGGCCGGGTGAGGCCGGTCGAGCTGCTGCGTGAAAGTGCCCAGCACCTGGGCGCCGGCAGTATCGGCCAGGCGCGCAAGTTCTTCGAGATGCTCGTCCATTGCGAGCCGTCCGGCACCGCGCTTGAGAGGTGCACTTACAAGTATTGCACGCTCCACGGGCGGGAGAAGTGAAATCAGTTCACCAGGTATGAGTTGCTCCTGTTATTGCCTTGCCGGATGCGCTCATGTGCGTGAGAGCCTATCTGTCGCTTCCTGCGATGGTGGAATAGTTGCCCTTGCGGTCGTAGGGACGCGTAAAGTTGCCCAGCGGAGTGGCCACGCTGAAGTCACCGCGAACCCGGTAGTCCACCGAGCCCGAGTTGAGCAGTGAACGCCCGGCAGCGCCAAGACCGGCATAGGTGAAGCGCACCGGCAGGTGCACCAGTGAGGAGTCGTTCCCAGGTACCACAAAGCGACCATCCAGCTCGCCATCACCCAGTTTGATGTCACCTATATCCACCTGATAGGTCATCTTGAGCGCGTCGAGCTTGTAACCATTGGGATTGTAAACCTGCAACACCACGTTAATGCTACCGCCAGTGAGCCCTATGCCTGTTACGCTCACCTGCTGCAGGGTAACCACGGGCTCTTTGAAGGTGGCGCGGCCCAGGGTTGAACATCCCGCAAGAAGACCCACTGCAAACACTGCAACGACCAGTCTCAGACGGATGGATTCAGACCACATCACTGGGTATCTCCCTTGTTCGTTGAAGCGTGTTGAGATGAAGCACTTTTGCCTTCCCCGGAGTCACGGTCTGCGGCATCACCACCTGGCGAGCGCAGAGATGCCCACCACGCAAGACGGCGTGCGATGTCCTTCTCGAAGCCAAAAGGCCCCGGCTCGTAGAATGCAGGCTCGCCAAGCACTTCCGGAAGATAGGACTGCGGCAGATAGGCTTCTGGAACCATATGGGCATACTGGTACCCGGCGCCGTAGCCCAGTTCCTTCATGAGAGCGGTGGGCGCATTGCGGAGATGCATGGGTACCGGCGCTGCGGGTGTGGATCGCGCAGCGTCGAGCGCGGCTCGCCAGGCTTCGTACACTCTTGATGACTTGGGTGCGGTGGCCAGATACACGGCTGCCTCAGCCAGGGCCAGCTCACCCTCAGGCGAGCCGAGTCGGTCGAAGGCCTGCGCGGCGGTCATGGCAACTGTAAGAGCCTGGGGGTCGGCCAGTCCTATGTCTTCTGTGGACATGCGTATCATGCGCCGCGCTATGTAGCGTGGGTCTTCCCCGCCCTCAATCATGCGTGCCAGCCAGTAGAGCGCTCCCTGGGGATCGCTTCCACGCAGCGCTTTGTGCAGGGCGGAGATGAGGTTGAAGTGCTCTTCTCCGGCGCGATCATAGTGTGGCATGCGCTGCTGCCAGGCGGCTTCAACCACCTTCTCGGTAATCTCGGCGTTGTCGTCCACCAGGGCCGCGGCGGCTTCGAGCCCACCCAGCAGTCTGCGGGCGTCACCGTCGGCAAGCTCCGCCAGCATGGCTCTGGCCGCAGCCGAAACCGTAAGCGACCTGCTACCCAGTCCGCGTTCCGCATCTCCCAGCACGCGGTCTACAAGGACGCTGAGGGCCTGTTGGGGTATGGGCTCCAGCACCAGCACCCGCACACGGGAAAGGAGCGCGCCGGTAAGTGCAAACGAGGGGTTCTCGGTGGTGGCACCGATAAGTACTATTGTGCCCGCTTCAACATGAGGCAGAAAGGCGTCCTGCTGCGCACGATTGAAGCGATGTATCTCGTCAACGAAGAGTATGGTGCCGCGGCCGCCGTTGCGGCGGCGTTCGGCTTCTGCCACGATTTCGCGTACACGGGCCACGCCGTCGTTAACGGCTGAAAACGATACGAAGGCAGCATCGGCCGACTGTGCGATGAGTCGAGCGAGCGTGGTCTTTCCCACGCCGGGCGGCCCCCAGAAGATAAGCGAGTCTATACGCCCCCTTGAGATGGCCTCACGCAGGGGCTTGCCCGGACCCAGCAGATGCTCCTGGCCCAGGAACTCGCCCAGCACACGGGGCCTCATGCGCGAGGCCAGCGGCTCGGGCACCTGCGAGGCAAAAAGCGACGGGCCCCTGGGCTGGGTCATCAGGAGAGCCGGGAGCGCCCGGACCCGGGCCCGGACTCGGGCTCGGGCCAGTGATGATTTTTGGCCATGGTCAGCAGTTGCTCACGCGTGTTGATCGAAGGGTCGTCAACCACTGCGTCCAACAGCGCGTGAAGTACCTGCCCGATCTGGGGACCGGGCTTGAATCCGTTCTGCCGCAGATCGTCTCCATCAAGCGCAAGATCGGCCAGTTCAATGGGATCGTGAAACGCGATGTGCATGAGTCGCCTGAACAGCACGCGCACGTTGGACGCGGAGATGGCTTCATCACCGCCCCAGTGGGCCGCAGCGAAACGCAGAAACCCGTTTACGCGTACGCGGCCTATGTCGGCTGCGATCCGCCTGAGTCTGCTGTCGGGAGGCACCCTGCCTGCTCTCAGTGACGCGCTCAGTTCCGGCCCGGCAAGGCTCCACCTCTCCACCAGAGATCGCACTACGCTGGTTTCATGGTTGGAAGCCCTGAGTGCACGCATCGCACTTTCAGCGGTGCGGAGATCACACTCGGAAAACAGTACGGCGGTGCGGAGAGCCCGACGCAAGGGGCGCGTGGCCACTCCGGGCCTCGGCAGGCGATCCACGGCAAGCAGTGTGGAATCACTCACATGGCTTAGCGCAGGTACAACTGAGGCAAAAGCGCCCGATTCACGCCACAGTCGAAATGCTGCAGACGGGTGGCGCAACTGCTCCATGGTTTTGTCAAGTTCCTGCTTGACCCGCTCGGGTGAGAGACGTGTGAGATGCGGGGCGCTCTCGCAGATGGCCTCCCATGTGGCGTTGTCCAGAACGAAGTGAAAGCGACTGGCAAAACGGATGCCTCGGAGCGCCCTCAGCCTGTCTTCTCTCATGCGTTCACCCGGCACCCCAACCGCGCGAACCACGCCGCGCTGCAGGTCACCGCGCCCGTCCCAGGGGTCGTGTATTACCTGCCTGAGTGGGTCGAAGGCTATGGCATTGATGGTGAAGTCGCGCCGAGCGAGGTCTTCGTCAAGCGAGGCACCAAACTCAACAACGGCGTGTCTTCCGTCGGTTTGAACATCACGCCTGAAAGTGGTTACCTCATGCATGCGCCCCGTAGAGTCGAGTATTCCCACGGTACCGAACTCTATCCCGATTGGCACGGTGCGCCTGAACAGGCGTCGCATCTGGGTGGGTGTGGCTGCCGTTGCGAGGTCCCAGTCCTGATGGATCACGCCAAGCAGTGCGTCTCTGACGGCACCACCTACGCACCAGGTGGGGTAGCCTGCCGCGGCAAGTGTTGCTGCAAGCTCCACCACCGGAGCGGGTGGCCTCAGGCGTGATTCATCCAGTCTGCTCACCCGCAGCGTACGCTCCCGCCATTGACGTTGAGGATTTCTCCCGTGATGTGTCGTGCGAGTGGACTGGCCAGAAAGAGTATCGGGCCCGCAATGTCCCGGGGCTGGGCCACACGCCCCAGCGGTATTTCAGCCTCGATGCGACTCAGTCCGTCGTTGGCGAAGGGCTTGGTCACGGCGTCGGTCGCCACCCAACCCGGAGCCACTGCGTTTACAGTGATGTTTCTGGGTGCCAGTTCAACGGCCAATGATTTGACCAGGGAAATGACGGCGCCCTTGGCTGCGGCATAGTCGGCGTGCCCTGCCTCACCACGCTGGCCGGCTGTGCTTGAAACAAAGATCAGCCGCCCACCGTCGGAGAGTTGCGGTATGACTGCCCGTGCGGCGTAGAACAGCGCGTCGATGTTGGTTGCCATGGTACTGCGCCATTGTTCGAGCGGGATGTCCTGAACAGGCATGGGTTCAGGCGGCCAGAAGCCGGCATTGCCAACAAAGATATCAACACCACCAAAAAATGTGACCGCGGAGTTTACAAAGCGTAGGGTTTCATGTGGGTCAGCGCCATCCATTTTATACACAAATGGAGCGTCGTGAATCTTTGTGACTTCAGCAGCCAGGGCATCGGCCGCGTCCTGACGCTCGCGGTAGGTGAAGCCAATGCGGGCGCCGGCTTCTGCAAAGAGCCGCACACAGGCTGCGCCGATACCCCGCGAGCCACCGGTAATGAGTACAGTTTTTCCTTTCAGAGATATCACAAAAACTCCATGCTCACAGAGTAGCTTCGATAATATCGCAAATGGCGTGCTCGATACACATGTGCATCTCCTGAGCACGATCAGTTCTATCGGTGGGAACAACCACGCACACATCGCTCAAGGCCGGCAGATCTCCACCGTCGCGCGCGGTCAGCGACAAAACCCGAAGCCCTGCTTCGCGAGCCGCCCTGGCTGCAAAGATCACATTTTGTGACCGACCACTCGTCGAGTGGATAATTAGCAAATCGCCGTTTTTTCCCAATGCCTGCACCTGCCTGGAAAAAATGTGATCAAACCCCAGATCGTTGCCCGCTGCTGTCAAGAGCGAGGTGTCGGTGGTAAGTGCAATAGCCGGATAAGCCCGCCTGTTGCGCATGTATCGCACCACATACTCCGTGGCCATGTGCTGGGCGTCGGCCGCAGAACCGCCGTTGCCACAGAAGAAAAGAGTGCCACCGCTCGCAACCGTGTCGCGTACAAGCTCAAGCGCCGCTGCAAGCTCATGCTCAAGAAGCGCTGCCGTACGCTGAGCCGTGGCGGCAAGCTCGCTCAACGCCAACTGTATACCTGCAACACCTTGAGCAACCGGGTCAGTCATTTCGAGTCATGTAAGGGTGAAAAATCCGATTCGGGTGTTATCTGTGCACGGTCCCGGTAGAAACTCAGCGCGATCCCGCTGTAATCCCGCTGTAATCCCGCTGTAATCCCGCTGCGATCCAGGCGCCGCTCCGCTACGATCCCGGCACGCTTCTCACACGAGCCTGCTCAGGATGCACCGAACATCCTTCTAAGCTTGCCCAGAAGGCCCGTTGAAAACGGCGGCACAGGCAGCGGCTCTTCATCCGCCAGCACGTTGGAAGCGTTCACCCTGGTGAGCAGTTCTACCTGCTCATCAGTACCCTGCTCAAGCAACCACTCCCTGGCCGTGGCCAGTGAGCGATTGTCACCATGGTTATCTGAAGCCAGCAGGTCAATCAGCCCCAACTCCAGCATCTGGCGCGCAAAGCGTGCCGGCACGCCTCGGCCCATAAGCACCGAAGCGTCTGTCTGTATCACCACACCAAAACTGCGCCACTCACGAACCATATCCACAGTGCAACCGAAGTAACGCTCCGGGTGCGCCAGAACCGGCGTGCGACCCATGCGCGCAATGCGTCGCAGCTCGGCCGTCGCACCGCGCGGCAGGCCACCACGTGTAAACTCCACCAGCAATGCGCGGGAAGAGCCCAGAGTCAGGTCCATACTGCTCAGATCGGCATTGGGAGCATCCAGCATAATCTCCCAGCCCAGCTCCAGCCTCAGGTCCACGGCTACGCGCAGACGCAGTTCCTCTATAAGCGCGAGATGCGCCTGATAAGGCGCTGCAGCGAGCTGAGCGGCGTTGAGATGAGGTGTGCACACAAGTGTGGTAACCCCTTGAGCAGCAAAGCGTTGGATTACAGGAACGGATACTTCAAACGAAGGTGAACCGTCGTCTACTCCAGGCAGCAGGTGCGAGTGAATGTCTATCACTGATCAGCCTCCTTCTCAGGCGCTCCGCATCACGCAGTACCCTGCGATCCATGCACTCCATGTAATCCCAAAGACAGTCCTGCAAGCAGGGTCATGGCATTACCTGCTTTCTCATCCAGCTCTGCCGGCAACTCTGCAGCCGCCTGAAAGGCATAGGTTACCAGCGCATCAACAGCCAGCAGATCGGCGGCGTTGCTCCTGTCCCCCGGCTCGTGAGCACTGACGATCTGTTCCAGCAATCTTTTCCCGACCGCAATGAAGACCTCGGGTACCTGAGCGGCCGGCCTGCCGGCGTCTGCAGCGAGCAATTCCTGCAGTCGCTCACGCAGGGCCGTGGGCTGCATCGGGTCATGCTGCGATAGCCAGTCGGCCACCGTTACCGGAGATGTTCCACGCGGCACGGCCGTGGCCGTCTCTTCGCGCTCAGTCAGCTCTGGCTCCCAGTCTGGCCACTACTTCCTCGCCAGCGCTCAGGGCCGCATCCAGCATGGATGGATCCACACCCGCCTGGGCCATATGTGGCTTGCCACCCCCTCTGCCACCCACGGAAGCGGCAGCCTCGCGCACCACGGTATCGGCTCTTATCCCGCGCTCACGAACATCGTCAGTGGCAACAGCAAGGAGTGCTGCCTTGCCATCCGGCAGTGAGGCACCCAGCAGCGCCACTCCACTGCCCAGCGACTCGCGCACGGCATCACCCAGTGCCTGCAGCGCCTTGATGTCAGGCACCTCCACCCTGGCCGCTACGTACTTGATACCCGCCACGTCTCTTGCGGCTTCAAGCAGGCTGTGTGCAACACCCCCGCCTGATCCAGTCCCCCGGAATGCGTCCTCAAGCTTCTTCTCAAGTTGCTTGCGCTCTTCAATGAGGGCATCGAGTTTGCGCTCAATCTGCTCTGCACCCGAGGTGGTCCCGGACATGGGCACCTTGAGCCTGGATGCGACACTCAGAAGTGTTTGCTCACGGCCGCGAAGGAAGTGAAACGCTCCCGGACCCGTCACCGCCTCAATGCGCCGCACACCGGCCGCCACACCGCCCTCGGACACTATGCGAAGCAATCCGATTTCGGAGGTGTTGCGCACATGCGTACCGCCACAAAGTTCCATCGACAGCGAGGAGATCTGTACAACACGCACCACGTCACCATACTTCTCGCCGAAAAGCGCCATGGCGCCCTGTGCAACGGCCGCTGCGTGTGATTCCTGACGGGTAACCACGGGAACAGCCTGCCAGATACCAGTGTTTACATCCGACTCGACAGCCGCCAATTGATCAGGCGTCATGGGGCCATGGTGAGTAAAGTCGAATCGCAGGTGATCGGGAGCCACCAGCGAGCCCGCCTGGTGCACGTGCTCACCCAGAACCTTGCGCAGGGCCGCGTGCAGCAGGTGGGTTGCAGTGTGATTACGCTCCGTGTCGTGACGACGCTCAGCAGGTACCACAGCATGTGCGCGACCGAAAGTAATCTCACCCTCCGGCAAGCCCATGGCTGCAATCCTGCCATCGAGCTTCCTTACCTCATTTACTTCCACCGACCAGCCATCGCCGGTGATGGTGCCCGTGTCTGAAACCTGTCCGCCGGATTCAGCATAAAACGGAGTGTCCTGCAGCATCACCGCTACCCGCCCATCGGGCAGCTGTCGCACGGCTGTAACCACGGTCTCGGTCTCAGTGGTTTCGTAGCCCACAAAGCGGCCCATGGACTCGGCGTGCTGTCGGTCGTGTGTCCACTGAGTGGGATCGGCCAGATCATCAGCACTCACCACAAGGTGGCGGGCCTTGCGTTCTTCCTGCGACTGCCGGCGCTGGGCCTGCAGTGCGCGCTCGAATCCGGCCATGTCAACCAGATAGCCGCGCTCGCGCGCCATGAGATCCGTGAGATCGAGTGGGAAGCCAAAGGTATCGTAGAGCTTGAAAGCCTCGTCTCCCGAAATGGAGCCGCGCACGGCCGTGCTGCCCTGAGTGCTGGCGATGGGCGCCAGTTCGTCGAACCTGGACATGCCGGCGTCGATTGTTGCGAGGAAGCGTTCCTCTTCGGCGCGCGTGGTTTCGAGAATGTGCTTGCTGCGTATATCCAACTGCGGGTACACGTCGCGCATGGTCGCAATGAGGGCTTCCACGACGTGAACAAGTGTGGGCTCGCGTCTTCCCAGAAGCCAGGCATGACGCACGCCTCTGCGGAGAATGCGACGCAGGACGTAGCCGCGTCCATCATTGGCCGGAAAGACACCATCGGCAAGCAGGAAAGCAACGGCACGCGCGTGGTCCGCAAGAACCCGGAATGACGCCGGGTCGATTTCGCGCCCGGACTTGTCGAACGCCCTGCCAACGCCGGTACCGGGGCGATACGGGTAGGCTATTCCCACAACCTCTTCCACTCGCGCGAGAAGCGGACGGAAAAGGTCTGTGTGGAAATTGTTGGTGACACCCTGCATCACGGCCGCGAGTCTTTCCAGCCCCGCACCGGTATCCACCGACGGCCTTGGCAGTGGCAGCAGTGTACCATCTTCCTGTCTGTCGAACTGCATGAAGACAAGGTTCCAGATTTCCAGGAAGCGGCCCGCTTCGGCACCCTCAACGAATGCGTCCAGCGAAAAATCATCCAGACTCAGATCGGTCCACTCACCCGAGGCATCGGCCGGAAACGCCCAGTCGTCAGCGATCTTCGCGAGATCCACATAGATCTCTGTGCATGGGCCGCAGGGTCCGGTATCGGCCATTTGCCAGAAGTTGTCCCTTGCGCCCAAACCATAAATGCGACTGTCGGGCAGCGAGGCCACCTCTTTCCACAGTTCGCGCGCCTCGTCGTCTTCATGGAAAACCGTTACGCGCAGGTGCTCGCGCGGAACCTTCAGCTCTTTGGTTACGAACTCCCAGGCAAAGCATATTGCATCGCGCTTGAAGTAGTCGCCAAAGGAGAAGTTGCCGAGCATTTCGAAAAACGTGTGGTGCCTGGCGGTGTGTCCGACCTGCTCCAGATCGTTGTGTTTGCCGCCCGCACGCACGCACTTCTGCGAAGTGGTGGCCCTGCGGTTGCCGTCGGGCGGATCTTCCATGCCAAGGAAGACTCTCTTGAACTGAACCATCCCGGCGTTGGTGAACAGCAGGGTTGGGTCATCTGCGGGCACCAGCGAGGAACTGGGACGAATGGTGTGGCCGTGTTTTTCGAAGTAGGCCAGGAATCGGGCACGGATTTCAGACGCGAGCATAGCCGGGAAATATAGCTATACCCCACCATCCTCCGAGACCCGTCGTTCATCGGAAAATTCATCAGAGAATTGGTCCGGCGGTTCATCCGGAAGCTCAGCGCTGATCACCTCACTCACCACCTCTCGTACCAGTGACGCAGCAAACCCCCGTCTCGCCAGAAAGGCCGTTAACCTGCGTGCTGCCACGTCCGCGGGCAGTGAGCCCAGTGTCTTGATTCTCCGTACGGCCAGATCACGACAGGCAGCGATCTCGTCAAAGCCTTCTGCCTTAGCATCCTCAAGGGCCGAGCTGAGCGCGTCGCTTATGACGCCGATGTCGATTCCTTTTGCAATGAGACGCCGACGCACCTGAGCCACCGCCTCGCCTCGCCTGAGGCGTGCTGAGGCCTCTGCCCTCGCCACATCGTGGTCGGACAAGAGGTCTGAGGCTACCAGCCGATCGAGTGCCTCACGCACCAGTTCCTGCCTTGGTTCACGCTTGCGGAGGCGAAGCTCGAGCTCGCGGCGACTGCGTCTGCTGCGTGCCATGGCATCCAGCGCCCGGTCCATGAGATCGA
Organism: uncultured Gemmatimonas sp.; assembly: GCA_964636415.1. GTDB lineage: Bacteria > Gemmatimonadota > Gemmatimonadetes > Gemmatimonadales > Gemmatimonadaceae > Gemmatimonas. The sequence continues at coordinate 16,676 of CAZWSJ010000010.1, forward strand.
TTACCACGGACTCACTCTCCAACTTCGCCAACTGTCCGGGCAGCAAAGCGGCGCCACTGCGGGTAAGGCCCAGGGTGGAGAGCAGCGAGGCGGTGACGGTGAAGACCCGGTTGTCGCTGAGCGACACCACATAGCGACCTGGTCGGCGGTGAGACTCAAGCAGCTTTGTTACAACCACCGGGGTCATTGAATCTTCGCTCACCGCTCAGCCTCCCGTTGCGGCATGTCGCCCCTCGTAGCGGGCAGTGAAGAGTGAAGCGCGTGGGCCACGAGGAGCGGAGCGTGCAGGGAGCGTATTGGCCCGCGTATTGGGCCGCGTATTGGGCCGCGTATTTGGCCGCGTATCGGGCGACACACCGGCTGGTATGGCGTTATACGGAAAGAGCCGAGGGGCAGCTCACGATGAGCCGTGGCGATCCGGGCACCACTTCCCACCGCGAGCAACCCCTCGGCTCGCCTTCCATAAACACCGTAAGACATCTTACGCGGAGCGCTGCTGCCCCTTGCTCCTTGCCCCTGCCGATCTACTCTGCTGCCTCTTCTGATGCAGCGGTGTCGGGCTCCTTCATGCCGAGCACTGCCTTAACCTTCTCCTCAACTTCGGCCATGAGTGCAGGGTTGTCCTTGAGGAACAACTTCGCGTTTTCGCGACCCTGACCGATACGCTGGGAGCCGTAGCTGTACCATGCACCGGCCTTGTCGATGATGCCCGCTTCCACACCTATGTCAACCAGCAGCGAAGTGTGGCTTATTCCTTCCGCGTACATGATGTCGAACTCAGCCTGCCTGAACGGCGGTGCGACCTTGTTCTTTACAACCTTTACGCGGACGTGCGAGCCCGTGACCTCATCCTTGTCCTTCACCGGCCCGATTCTGCGAATGTCGAGTCTGAGCGAAGCGTAGAACTTGAGCGCCTTGCCACCGGTGGTGGTTTCCGGGTTTCCGAACATCACACCGATTTTTTCGCGGAGCTGATTGATGAAAACCACCGCCACGTTGGAACGGGCAATCGCACCGGTAAGCTTGCGCAGTGCCTGACTCATGAGCCTGGCCTGCAAGCCCACGTGCGAGTCGCCCATATCGCCCTCGATTTCCGCCTTAGGGACAAGTGCGGCCACCGAGTCTATGACTATGACGTCTACAGCTCCGGAGCGGACCAGAATTTCACAGATCTCAAGGGCCTGTTCTCCCGTATCGGGCTGAGAGATGAGCAGGTTCTCAACATCTACACCAAGCTTTCTGGCGTATTCCGTATCCAGCGCATGCTCAGCGTCGATGTAGGCGGCCACTCCACCCATCGCCTGGGCATTTGCCACAACATGAAGACAAAGCGTAGTCTTGCCGCTCGACTCCGGTCCGTAGATCTCGGTAATACGGCCGCGCGGTATGCCACCCACACCGACAGCCGCGTCCAGATTGATCGCACCGGTTGGAATGGCATCCACACGAACCTTGGCATCGGTACCGAGCCGCATGATCGAACCTTTTCCGCAACTTTTTTCGATCTGCGCCACTGCGAGCGCCAGGGCCTTGCGCTTGTCTTCAGTTATAACCGTACCAGCCATAGATCCGCCGTAGTGAGATTGTGGAGCACCAGCCCTGGCACGCGAAAATCTAGGGTAGGAACGAGCGTGGCCAAGGCCCGAATAAAATACGAAATAACACCGATGTGGACAACTGCCGATTCTGTCCCTTTTTCAGGACAGATCGAAAGCGTGTTCGATATGACGAACCCGGACATTTTGACCGTTTACCAAAATACCGACAATATCAAATCGGTAATTGTGACCTGAAACGCCATGCCGGTCTACCCATACCAGTGCGGAACGCTTGAGTTCACGTTGCTTCCTTGAGTTAACAGCCTCAACCGGTGAACCAAAACTTTCACCGCGCCTGGCTTTCACCTCAACGAATGCCACCTCATCGTTCCGCCGCATCACCAGATCAATATCCCTGTGTCCGCTGCGGAAGCGATGGGCCACGAGCTGCCATCCCTGTTTTTGCAGCCATCGGGCAGCTATGCGCTCGCCCAGCAATCCGAATTCCTGTCTGGCCTTGGTCATGGATGGAGTCTGACAGCAACGCTCCATTACTGTGTCATCCAATCTTCAGCGCCGGTAGCATTCCCCCGCATTCTCTCACATTCTCCGCATTCTCCGCATTCGCTCACATTCGCTGGCATTCCGTTCCATTCACGCCATCATGCGCACTCAGCCTAAGCTCTGCTGGCCAGTATCAAACCCGGGTCATCGGTGATTATTCCGTTCACACCCTGGCGCCAGAGCTTCTGTGCAACTTCGACCTGATTTACCGTCCAGATGTGCATGGTAACCCCGTGTGGTTTCACAACTCTCAGCAGTGCACCAAGCGGCAGCGGCACTCCGCGGTAACGACGCGGAATGCAAAGACTCTGAATCGACACCTGGCTTACGCGGCGCCCAAGTATTGCCGGGAGCAGCAGTCTCGCCACGTCTGCATTGCTGGCTCCCAATGCGATTCCACTGCCAAGCAGCGGCAGAGTTGACCTTTCATCAAACCCCGCCACGATCACTCGTGATACCATGCGGTGTCGTGTAATCGCCTTCTCCACGAGCACACTGGCACGTGGAGTCTTGAGCTCCACAATCAGCGGCAGGTTATCGGGGAGCGCATCCACTACTTCATCGAAGGTCGCGATTGCGACCCCCCTGCTCCGCCATGGAAATGCAGTTCCATCGCGGGTGAATCGCGCACCGGCATCAAGCAGCCTTAGTTCACTTGCCGTCATGTCAGCCACGCGACCACGCCCCTCCGTGGTGCGGTCCACAGTGCCGTCGTGGATGACCATTAGCTGGTTGTCGCGCGAGACCTGAACATCCAGCTCAATTGCATCAACGCCAAGACGCACCGCTTCTAGAAACGAAGGGATGGTGTTCTCGGGAGCATGTGCGCGATTGCCGCGGTGCCCGATTACCGGCCTCGCAAGAGGATCAAGCAGTATCACGTTGCACCATCCTGGACTGTGCCAGAGAACGGGGCACAGTACTGCGGTTGACGACACCCCAAAACGCCTCACACCGTGTGATGCCGTTCTGTTCGGCACCACACGGTGTGATAACATACTGCTCTGCCTCGAACACCGAAATCAGAAGGTGTACTGGATTCGGGTTGTCAGCATGCGACCGATCTCGGGTACACCGGCAAAGCTGCGGACGCGATTGTCGAGCATGTTCTGTGCGTTGATGGACCAGAGAATCTGCTGATTGCCACCAAGCCTGAATCGCTTGGAAACCTGTGCGTCGAACAGGAATGCTTCAGGCACGGTTTCGTAGCAGAAGGTACCGGCTCCCGGGGGAGAGCACTTGTTTGCACCCGACTGGGGGTTCGCAGCGGCGCCCGGGTTTCCTGCCGCGATGGGGAAGGCGAAGTTGGTCGCATAAACGCCCGAGTTGATCGGATAGGAATCGTTGTAGCGTGTTCTCAGTTCAAATCCGATACCGTTACCGTCGTTGCGGTAACGCAGGCCCAGGCTGCCGCGCGATCCTGGCGAATTGGACATGAGTGGCAGGTTGTTGCCACCGGTAATGCCATCAAAGACTATGCGATTCTGCCAGCTGTAGGAGAGATCAAAGGTGAGCTGATCCGTGGCGACAAGATCGGCAGCCATGTCCAGGCCGCGCACCCAGATTTTGCCGGGGTTGGTGAGGTAGGTGGCGTATATCGCATCAGCGGCGGTCTCACCATTGGCGAAGGTAACCACGCCCAACGGAAGAGCGGCCACCGAGGGAGTGAGCGCCTGCGCGAGGCCCGCTGCCAGCGCACCGATCTGCGCGGGTGGAAGCATGCCACCAAGCTGGCTGCCAAGGAAGGCACCGAGGTTGTTGCCAAGGTAGCCACCCAACTGCGTGGGGTTACCGAAGAAAACGTTGGGAGTGGAAAGTGCTGCGGAGGTACCCACATCACCACGTTCCTGCCCCCAGAAGGACACGTCCCAGCGAACACGGTTGCCCACGATTCCCTTGTAGCCCACCTCGTAGGTGTTGTTGTAAGAGGCTGAGAGGGGCTTGATGTCAGCAAGCTGAGTGGGATCAATGGGAGTGGTGGCGCTGGAGATAAGCGAGACGCGTGTTGCCAGGTCGGCGTTGGTGGGTCTCAGGCTACCCAGATATTGAACCATTCCGGTTGCCAATGCAGTAGCCTGCGCGGCAGGGAAACCCTGGCCCTGCAGTGCGGCGGCCACGGCCGGCACGAGGCGAGGCCCGAGCGCGGTCACAGCTCCCGGGAAAGCAGCTGCGGCTGATGCGCCCGTGAACTGACCCTGATTGGCAAAGACGGAGCGCATGCAGAACTCACCAAATGCACTGCCCGACCCACAGCTTCTGTTGAACTGGAATCCCTGTTTGGGCGGATTGCCGCGAGCGTAGAGATTAAAACCCGAGCCGCCGATGTTGGCTGACTGGATAAGGTCAAGGAAGAAGGAGAAGTTGGCAGGAGTGGAAAACGCGCGGTTGTAGGTGAAACGAATGTTCTGCGTTTCGCTGGGCTTGAAAATGATCGCAGCGCGGGGAGAGAAGAACGATCCTTCGATCACGTTGTTCGCATCACCGCGGGCTGCGAGCAGCAACTCGAAGTACTTGTTGGGTCGGGTAGACGACTGGATGTAAGCGCCATACTCGCTCACGTTGTCGCCAGCCTCGTTTGAGCCGTTGATGGTGCCGCCGGTTTCGGGATTGGTCTGAATGAAGTCGGCACCGTATGTGAAGCTCTGCTTTTCGCCCAGATCAAATCCGTGCTGCAGTTGTCCGGCAAAAACCTTTGACTTGTCGACGATGGGCTGACCCGATCTGAGCAGGTAGGTACCATCGCTGGAGCTGGCGTTGTCATTGCCGGCGTTGCTCATGTTCACGAAGGCCTGAGCAAAGAAGCGGTTCCAACTGAAGCGCTGCTGCAGCGACATGTAGGTCCAGTTCTTCACCTGTGCTGATCCGTTTGCGCCGGTCAGCTCTATGGCACTCATGACGTCGGTGAAGCCAAGTGTGGAGATAGCTTCCACGCCCTCCCTGGGACGCAGGTCCAGGCGTGCTTCACCCGTGAAGCGCTCAAGGTTGAAGTCGCGATTGTTGTCCTGACCGCGCCTGGCTGTGGGTACGTTCTGGATGTCGGGGAACTTGGCGGGTTCGGCCAGATCTTTGTACTCCCAGTCTTTGGCACGCATGTATTCGCCGGAGAGCTTGAACGCCACCTGGTCGTTGAGTCTGGCCGCATGGCGTCCTGCCACACGCATGAGTGAGCGTTCGCCTCCGTCGATGCTCAGTGTGGTGCCCTGTGAGTTGAAGGGAGACTTGGTAATGACATGCAGCACACCGTTGGAACTGTTCGGTCCGTAGAGAGCCGAGGCTGGGCCGAGCAGCACTTCGATTCTGTCGATGTCCTCGCCCGTTCCGGTGAACATGAGTGGCACGTTCACGCGCAGCGAGGGGACGCCCGCAAAGCGGTAGTCCTGAAGCATCAGCATGGAGCCGCTGAAGGCGTTGTTGAAACCGCGCGCCACGACGTTTGATTGTGCAACACCGCCGCGGCTGATATCCACACCGGGAGTGCCGGCGAGATAATCTGTGACCGTGACTGCCGGTCGCTCCTCGATGCGTTCACTGGAGATCACTGAGATCTGGGCGGGTGCATCCAGGGCTTTCTCGGGGCGGCTGCGGCTCGCCGTCACCACTGTCTCATTGAATTGAGTTGGCCGCTCAGTGAGTGCAGCGGCGAGGTTGGCACCCGGCCTCACATCGGTAAAAGTTCTCTGGTCGTAGCCGAGTATTCGAACGGTCACCCGGTAGCTGGCGTCCGGGAGGTTGACCAAGCGGAAGCTGCCGTCAGCGCCGGAGATGGCACCGTACGACTGCCCGCCGGGCGCCTGTGCCTGCACCTGCGCATTCTGAATTGGCTGGCCGGTGCCGACATCGGTCACGGTGCCTGTGATGACTCCTGTTTGCGCGGCCAGGCGATGCGCTGAGACCGGAAGCAGGAAAAAAGCAGACATCGTGAGGACCAACATTCGTCGGAGGAACAGGGGCATCACGCACCTCAGTCGTTTGTGAAGGACGCCAACACTCACTGGTCGGCGGGGGAGGAGACCGACCAGAACACAACCCGGAGTTGCCCAGGCTGCTTATGGGCGAGCCGCTTGAAGCAACCCGGCAGGGCCTTCGCTCCAATGTCTCAAGGCCTCTTCACACAGTCAATACGTGGAGCCCCAAACTGGCAAAAAACTTGACGCCAGCGTCGGAATCAGGAACAAATCCGCTCCAGATCCTCCGTGCCAACCAACACTTCCAGCGGCATACTTGGGCTCACGCCGGGTGGTCGTGGGGCCAGTACGCCAGCAGCAACCAACTGATCCACGATGCGGGCGGCACGGCCATAACCCACCCCCATGTGTCTCTGCAGCATGGACGTGGAACCCTTCCCCTGCTGAATCACGGCCAGTGCAGCTTCGCGAAAGCGCTTGTCGCGCTTGTCCTTGTCATCTTCGGACGGCGAGCCGTTCTCTTCACGTCCGAGTGCATAGCCCAGTTCCACAATATCGGTTTCCGCGTCTTCCGGGTCTTCGTTGATCGCTCCCACCCCTGCACCTGCTAGTGCAGCCTCGCGCGCCGCCACTTGCTCCGTGTACCACTTAAGCAACTGCTCTGTCTCCTCGCTGGCCAGAAATGCTCCCTGCAAACGCGCTGGCTCGGATTTCCCGGGCGGGATGAAAAGCATGTCACCATTACCCAGCAACGACTCTGCCCCCGATCCGTCCAGAATGGTGCGGCTGTCAATGGACGAGGCCACGCGGAATGCGATGCGGCAGGGGAAGTTCGCCTTGATCAGTCCCGTGATGACGTTTACGCTGGGACGCTGAGTGGCAAGGATGAGATGAATGCCAATGGCTCTGGCCTTTTGCGCCAGCATGGCTATTGGCGTTTCCACTTCTGCCTGAACCGTCATCATGAGATCGGCCATTTCGTCGATCACAACCACCAGATAGGGGAGAATGTCTCCCTTGTAATCATTGCGCTCAAAGGCGACTTCGGGGTTTCTGGGCGCCAGTACCGGCCGCCCTTCACCGCTCCGGAACTCGGTTACGCGCCTGTTGAACTCAGCAATGTTGCGACAGCCGTTCACCTCAAGCAGCCGATAGCGCTGATCCATCTCGTGCACTGCCCACTTGAGAACAGCGGCCGCATCCCGGTTGTCGGTAACCACCTTGTGACGTCTGTGCGGCAGAGCGTTGTAAACACTCAACTCCACCATTTTGGGGTCCACCAGAAGCAGCCGCAGAGTGCGCGGAGTGTGCCGGTAAACCAGACTGGTGATAATGGTGTTCACGCAAACCGACTTGCCGGATCCGGTGGCGCCAGCGATGAGGAGATGTGGCATGCGCGCCAGGTCGGCCACCACGGGTCTGCCTTCGAGATCCTTACCCAGCGCAACAGGCAGCGCGGCCTTGCTGTCGCGGTATTCCGGCGACTCCAGGACCTCGCGGAGCTGAACCACCACTGGCGACGGATTGGGGATTTCCACTCCCACCGCGCCGCGGCCAGGTATGGGCGCCACTATGCGAATGCTCTGCACACGCATTGCAAGTGCCAGATCGTCGGCCAGCGCTGCGATTTGACGTACCTTCACGCCAGAAGCCGGCTCAATTGCAAACTGAGTAACTGTTGGGCCCACAGTGGGTTGAAGCAGCCGACCGTCAATCTTGAAGGTTCTGAGCGTCGCCATGAGCTTCTCACCCTTCTGATTGAGCTCTTCGGCACTGGCCCAGGTGGCCTGTGCAACTGCTTCACGCAGCAGCGTGATTGGCGGCAATTCATCCGGGTCAGAATCGGCGAACGACTCGGCGTCCGCCTCCTCACCGTCATCAAGGTCTTCTTCAGAGTCTTCCTGGCGGTCTTCTTTGTCCGGGGGCTGTGCGGAGGCGTTGTTCGACTTATTGTTTGCCGCAGAACTCACTGAGGGCTCCACTTCTCCTGAATCGGCCTGCGAGCCCGCGTCTGATTCATCTGTGTAGCCACCGGCAATTGCATCTTTCAGTCCCGGCGGCGGGAGGGCGACCGAATCAGAACTGCCGGTATCAGGAGCGTCACCTTCGTTGGCGCGGCGCAGGCGCTTGAACGGGTGCCAGCCCACTGTGAACACGGTAAGGGTGGTGGCAATGAGCAGGAAAACGATCCAGCTACCCGCCACACCAAAGCCTTTCTGGAGGTAGTGAGCCAGTAACCCACCCCAGAGCCCCGCGTGCTCAGAAACCGATGGAGCTCCGCCGAGAGCCAGACCGACGCCAACGGGAAGCAGCGCCACGGCGCCAGCGGTGAGCACGGCCCAGTCGCTGGCCTCTCCGCCGCGGCGCAGCCAGCCAAAGAGTGCAAGGCCAACCGCGGCGCAGCCAAGGGCGATTACGATCGTGCCGGGCACGCCCACGGCCGCCACCAGTACACAGCGGGCAAAGGTTCCTGTGGGTCCAAACGGGCCTGCGGCGCTCCAACACTCCGCGCCTGGCTCGGGCCACTGAAAAATCAACGCCCCAAAAAGGAAAGCCGCGAAAAGCAGCAGCACCACTCCGCTGAACTCGCGCTTCACACGATCGCCCATCATGGCCGCTCCGGGCAGTTGCAACTTCGCCAGAGATATTGTGCGCCTTCAGGCCCAGACTTCATCCAAACTGACTCTTGCACGGATCAACCACCAGCAGCCGGTCTGGGATCCGCGAGCCGAAGTTGACGATCCTGATAGCGAACCGCGCGGTCATAAAGGTCCAGTGAGAGACAGATATCCAGATCGGCCTCAAAACCTGAGGCTCGCAATGACTGTGCGTGTGCTGCGTCTTGTGCGAGCGCGCCTATGTGAGACCTGTAAGGTTCCTCCACCGTCATGGCAATCCGCGCAGCATCGTCCATTTCGACCGCGTCCGGACCACCGCCGGGGCCCGCTCCCTGTTCTCCGCTAAGCGAAAGGCTCAGCTCACGAACAATCCGCCCCGCCAGTACCACGTCCTCAAGTGCCACTCCCTGATCCTGACCGGCACAGACCACCAGCACACCGCTCGCATCGTGCAATGTGGCGACAAGCTCCCCAACAGTGGCCGATACGTTTACGAAACCTGCAAAGAAGCATGCCCGCGCCTGCTGCGAAGCCACAAGCATACGGCTGCCGTTGGTGCTGGAGAACAGTATGGTGCGTCCGGCAACGGCTTCGGCGCTGTATTCACCGGGGGAGTTCCCAAAGTGAAAACCGTCTGCCGCGCGCATGTTTCTTTCACCGCCCAGGCGAGCCGCGCGATCACCGATGGTGGCAGCGAGACGCGCCACCTCGTCCAGTGTCTCGCAGGGAATAACCGCCCTTGCACCATTGGAAAGCGCCGTGGCCACCGTGGTGGCAGCACGAAACACGTCTATTACCACCACGACTCTGCCCTGTACATCGACCGGCCTGGATTCACCCAGCAGAACGTCCAGCCGCACTACGCCGGCTCCTTGAGCAGCTCTGCTCCCTCCTGTTCCAGCCACTTGGTGTGCACTGCACCGCTGCGGAAGTCGGGGTGCTGCATGAGGCGCGCCTGAAATGGCATGGTTGTCTTGACACCCTCGATCACGAAACTTTCGAGAGCAATTTCCATTCGCTTGATCGCTTCTTCGCGCGTGTTGCCCTGCACTATCAGCTTGGCGATCATGGAGTCGTAGTACGGGGGCACCGTGTACCCTGCATAGGCGTGTGTATCTATGCGCACGCCGGGTCCGCCGGGCTGATGGAAGACATCCAGGTGCCCTGGCGAGGGCTGAAAATTGCGAGTAGGATCTTCTGCGTTCACGCGGCACTCAATGACGTGCCCACGGAACGGCGGTACCTCGCTGACGGACAGCGGCAATCCCGCTGCAACACGGATTTGCTCCTTGACCAGATCCACACCCGTGAGCTGCTCGGTTACGCCATGCTCCACCTGTATGCGGGTGTTCATCTCCATAAAGAAGAACGACCCGTCCTGGTCAAGCAGCATCTCAATGGTACCCGCACCAATGTACCCAATGGCTTTGGCACCACGGACGGCGGCTTCGCCCATTCGGAGGCGAAGTTCCGGAGTCATGATCGGACAGGGCGCCTCTTCAATGAGCTTCTGATGCCTTCTCTGAACGGAGCAATCACGCTCACCCAGATGAATCAGGTTGCCATGGGTGTCGCCCATGATCTGGAACTCCACGTGACGCGGGCGTTCGAGAAACTTCTCTACGTAAACGTCGCCGTTGCCAAAAGCCGAGAGGGCTTCGGAGCGTGCGAGATGAAAAGAACGAAGGAAGTCGTCGGGGTCACGAGCCACGCGCATGCCCTTTCCGCCACCGCCGGCGGCGGCCTTGATGATTACGGGGAAGCCAATGGTCTCAGCGAATGAGAGCGCCTCCTCCGGGTCCTCAACCGGCCCAGGGCTGCCGGGTACGATAGGCACACCCACCGCGCTCATGGCACTTCGCGCGGACGCCTTGTCGCCCATGGTTCGTATCTGCTCCGGGGTGGGGCCAATAAAGGCTATCCCTGAAGCCCGGCAGGTCTCAGCGAACTCCGCATTCTCCGCCAGAAATCCGTATCCGGGATGGATGGCGTCAGCACCGGTGATCTCCGCGGCCGCAATAAGCCTGGGGATCTTAAGATAGGAATCACGGCTGGCGGGCGGGCCAATGCAGACGTCATCATCAGCGAAACGCACGTGCAGCGACTCACGATCGGCTTCCGAGTAAACGGCAACCGTCTGTATATCCAGCTCGCGGCAGGCACGTATGACACGCAGAGCAATTTCACCACGATTGGCGATCAGGACCTTTTTGAACATCCCGTATGGTGGCGACAGCAAAGCCCCGCCGCCAGTCCCGGCCCTGTTTCAGTGACTGTCAGGGATGCCGGCGGCCTGCCCGCGCCGCGGCCCGGTAGCCCACGTCAGGCCGCGTTGCTGCCCGGCCTGAATCCGTCGAACGAGGTATCGCTGGCACCATCCACACCCTGCACCCGAAGCGCAAACTCCGCCGGGTTGGTAGCGTGAAACAATGCGTCTTCATAAGAGATGACGCCGCGGCTGTACCAGTTCATCAATGACTGGTCAAAGCTCTGCATGCCGTAGGCAACGCTGCCTTCCCGGATCAGTTCAGGAATATTGAGTGTGGAAGACAGATCACGGATCTGGTCGCGCACAGCCTCAGTGTTGACAAGTATCTCGCAGGCGGGAACGCGGCCGGGTTTATCGGCCCTGGGCACCAGCCTGAGGGAAACAACTGCGGCGAGCGCGCTGGCCAGCGCAAAACGCACTTCGTTCTGTTGGTGGGGTGGATAGAACGAAAGCACGCGGTTGATGGTGAGAGTGGCATCGGTGGTGTGCAGCGTGGAGAACACCAGGTGTCCCGTACCAGCGGCCTTGAGCGCAACGTCCAGCGTTTCAAGGTCTCGGATCTCACCGATCATGATTACGTCGGGATCCTGGCGCAGTACGCGCCTCAGCGACTGCGAAAAGGAAGCCGTATCTGTGCCCACCTCGCGCTGATTTATGTGGCAGCGTACATCGCGGTGAACAAACTCTATTGGATCTTCAATAGTGATTACGTTGGCGCTGCGACTCTCATTGATGTGCTGAATCATTGCCGCCAGTGCTGTGCTCTTGCCCGAACCCGTGACCCCTGTAACCAGTACCAGCCCGCGCGGGCGAAGCGCAATCTGCTTAAGGACGGCGGGCAGATTGAGGTCATGAACATTGGACGCTGCATGCGCAATGGCTCGCATTGCGAATGCCACTGTGCCTTTCTGCTGATACACGTTTACGCGGAATCTGCCGATTCCCGGGACATTGATGGCGAAGTCAGACTCACGAACCTCGACGAATTCCCTGAGCTGGGCCGGTGGCAGCAGTTGTTCAGCGAGCGCCCGCAGTACCTCTGGACGCATCGGTGGCATGTCAAGGGGAACGAGGGCCCCGTGCAGGCGCAATGTTGGAGGGCGGCCGACCTTGAGATGGAGGTCGGAGGCGCCCTCAAGCACCATGCGTTGCAATGCAGCCTTGAGATCCAGTCTGCTGTCCGGTGAGGCTGTCACCGTACTGGCGCTCTCAGGTCCTGGCTCAGTTACCACTTCGTGTGAGGCTTCCTGAAAAGCGCCGGAGACCATCGTCATGGGTTAATGTCTCAGCCGGTCGGATCAATGCGGAAGAGCACCTGTCCGTATTCAACGGGATGTGCGTCCGCGACACCCACCTCGCGTACCACACCATCGAACTCGGACTCAAGCTCGTTCATAATCTTCATCGCTTCGATGATGCAAACGACCTGTCCCTTGCTGACTCGATCCCCCACAGCCAGGTAGGGTTTCGCGCCTGGTTCGGGTGCTGCATAGAACGTTCCCACCATGGGCGACTTGATCTCGAGAGCCGCAGACTTGGGCGCCTCGGCCTTCGGCGCCGCTGTCCCTCCCTCCTCGGCAGGACGCGCCGCCATGGCGGCAGGCAACACGGCAGAGACCGGAGCGAGGCCCGGCTGCATGCCTGCTGGCGCAAAAGCCACAGCTCCGCGCTGCTGCGGGCTCTTGGAAATGCGCAGCTTCATTCCCTTGTCAGAGGAAATCTCGATGGAATCCACCGTGGAGCCGTCGATCATGTCGATCAGCTTTTTCACGTAACGCAGGTCAATCATGAGGCTTGTGAGGCTGGAGAAAAACAGCACCGGCCAGACGCCGGTTACGAATCAGACTATCTCGCAGAGAGCGCGCGGAAAGCGCGTGAGTACGCGCGCCCCCGTGTCCTCCACAACTACGTCATCCTCGATTCTCACACCACCCCAGCCTGCCCGGTAGATCCCGGGCTCAATGGTTACCACCATTCCGGAGGCGAGGAGATTCTCGGCTGTACGGGCCAGACGAGGCGCCTCGTGTACCTCCAGGCCTATGCCATGACCCAGTGAGTGCCCGAACGCTTCACCAAACCCGCGGGCGTCAATGTACTCTCTTGCCACGCGATCTGCAGCATTTCCTGCAATCCCAGCCCGAAGCGCACCCGAAGCGCGCTCGTTTGCCTCCAATACTATCGCATATACCTCACGCTGAAGATCGGTGGCGGTACCCAGCACAACGGTGCGCGTTATGTCCGAGCAGTAACCACCCCACACGGCACCAAAGTCCAGAAGCACAAAGTCGCCATGCTCCAGCCTGCGTGAACTGGGTCGGGCATGGGGCAGCGCGCTTCGCTCTCCGGAGGCCACAATGGTCTCAAAGGGATAGGACTCGCTGCCGGCTTCTCTGAGATTTCGCTCGAGCACGCCCGCTACCTGGGTCTCGGTGAGACCGGGACGGAGACCAGCCAAGGTCTCCGTCAAGGCAATTTCCGCTATTTCAACCGCGCGCTCAATGGCAGCCAGCTCGCCCGGATCCTTGCGCGCCCTCAAATCCTCCACAAGGCCCGTGCAAGGCCGCCACTGCCATCTGCTCCCATGGTGCAGCAGGCGGGTGAAATCAGCATGGGTCAGCGCCGCCGATTCGAAACCGACACGGCCCTGAGGCACAAAACGGCCCAGCGCATCCCAGAGACCATCCCAGAGACTGGATGTCTCAATGTGAACCTGCACCGCCGCTGACACCTCACTGGTCACCTGAACGGCATAACGAAAATCTGTGAGAAGCACACAGTCGACAGCGGTTACAAGAACGATGGCACTGCTGCCGGAAAATCCGGTCAGATAGCGTATGTTGGGGATCGCTGTTACCAGCAGAGCGTCGAGATCTTCTCGCGCCAACGCGTCACGCAAGAGACCAAGTCTTTGAGCGGGCATGTCAGATGCCGGCCCTACTCCCGCAGGCTGCTGCATGGCTGGCGCTGCCGCTCAGAGAGCGTTGGCAGATGATGCACGCTGCTTCAATGCCCTTGCCAGTCCGCGCAGTGCGAACTCATAGCCATCAGCTCCAAGCCCGGTAACCATGCCGATGGATGCGGACGCCAGCATTGAGTGGCGTCTCTCTCTTTCGCGCGCGTGGATGTTGGTGAGATGGACTTCCACGAACGGCAGGCTGGTTGAAGTGAATGCGTCACGCAGGGCAAGACTTGTGTGAGTATAGGCGCCAGCGTTCACCACCACGCCATCCACCGAGCCGCGCCAACCGTGAAGGATATCTATGAGTTGACCCTCAGAATTGGATTGAGCGCTCACGAGTTCGACACCGATTTCCCTGGCCACGGTCTCCAGGGAAGCCAGGATTTCGGCGAGACCTTTGCCACCGTAGAGTTCCGGCTCACGGATACCAAGCAGATTGAGATTGGGACCGTTCAGTACACCGATTTTCACGAGCGTCCAAGCCCCTTGAGCCAGGCAGAGAACTGCGCCAGATCATCCGTAGCGGGAGGAGGCGGCAGGGGCGCTTGAGAGGAGCCCGTGTCTTCATCCGACGCGTGGATCACTGGACTGTCCGCGGCAGGTGAGTGTGGTCGGGCCGGATCGGGGAAGAAGCGATCGAAGCTGTCCTGATCCTGGGCAGCCGACAATTCCATGCTGGGTGCGCTGAGAGGAGTGAGAACACGCTCGTAGTGATCGGGTTCGCTATCAACAGAATCGAAGAACGAACTGAAGTCATCATCCTCACCATGAGAGCCTTCCACTCCCTGTGGCCCGAATGCATCGGCGATACTGCGTGCCGCCACATCGTCGGCGGGCTCTACGTTCCCGGAGGCGAAGAGAGATGAGAGAGAACCTTCTGACTCCGGCGCTTCGACATCATCTGCCTGGGCAGGAACTATGGCCGGCATGGGATACCGGGGCGTTCTCCGCTCCACCCTTCGGGCAGCAAGTGCGGCGAAACGACTGCGTGCGGTGAATACCATTTCCGTGCTTTCGTGTGAACGATGACCCTCGATCCCGCTCTCCTCTTCCTGAATCCGCTCTGCCAACACCGACTGTGCAAAGATCTCGTTGCCATCGGGTGGCGTTACCATCACATCTGCGATTGGCTCCGCCACATCACTCATTGATTCCTGCACATCGGCTGACTGAGAGACCTGAGCGGCATGGTCAGAGAGTTCAGCAAGACGTGATGCCAGCAGGGGATCATGCGGGTGAAGTCGTACCAGCTCCTGGTAAACTCCGATGGCTCGATCAGTGAAGCCCTGCGACACATAAAGCTCTGCCATCGTTTCCGTCACGAAAGTGTTTGCTGCGACAGGTACTTCCGGTTCATCAGCGGGCAGCTCACAGAGGTCGTCCTGCGCTTGAATACCTCCCGCCTCTTCCTGGTTGTCCGGCCCGTGCAGCTCATTGAGCACGGGCTCAGCGTCCGATACCGGCAGCTCAGGGTGCGGCGAGAACTCATCGTATGTCGGTAGCGGGTCTGCCACAGGAAACTCCTCAGAAACCTGATCGACATTCGCGCCTGCCACTGCCGGATCGGGCGCCGCGTCGGGCTCCGTGTGGGGCTCCGTGTGGGACTCCGTGTGGGGCTCCGTGTGGGGCTCCGTGTGGGACTCCGTGTGGGACTCCGTGTGGGACTCCGTGCGGGGCGAAGCAATCGGGTCGCCGCTTTCCCTGCCGAAGGCTTCGGCTGCGTCCGCCGTGAACTCCACCGATATCGGGGTGAGACTGCGGGGTGTTGCCAGACGGGCCACGAGATCGCTGGTATCCGGCCACACCGGAGCAATGAGCCCCTCTTCAAAACTGCTCTCGTCTTCCAGCAGCCCTGCGATCTCCGCGTCCTCCGCTGCCACACCGTCTTCGTCCGGAATATCAAAGGCAAACGGGTCCGAATCCCAATCGTCACCCACGCTGTCGATCACATCTTCGTAAGAAAGTGCACCAGCGGATTGCTCAACAGGCGCGTCCTTCACGACTGTCCCGGATACCTCGTCAACAAGGTCTGCAAGGTGTGCAAGATCTGCGGGCACTTCATCCACAACGGTGGCAGATGTTCCTTCTCCGACATTAGACGCAGTGGTCTCCAACACTGCTTCACCGGCCACCTGTGGCTCTCCGGCCGCCTGGGCCACGCCCTCGAGCTCGTCAAGGTCCGGGAGTGAGTGAGCGGCAGGATCGACAGATTCAGTCGCGTCAGGTATTTCGATCGGAATTGGCTGAGGTGTATAGGTATTGAAGACGTCCAGCTCCACCGCGCGTGAAGCCGCGTCGGGTGTGGGCGACATCGGGGCAACTATGGGCACGGGTACCGACGGAGTGAACGATACCGGCGTCATCTCCTGTGTGCTGTGCTCCGCCACGGGAATTGGCACCCCGGCGGCCGGAGTGGTACCAAGGTCAATTACAGTGGGCAAGAACTCATCCAGTGGCTCGACCGGCTGCACGCCGGCCCGGAGCTCGGGCGCGGGACTGGAAAACCCGCTGCCTGAGCTAAGCACACTCGGCACCTGAACGGGCGTATTGCGCCAGCGCGTCAACGCCTCCAGTTGAGCCGCTATGTCGTCGTTTCGCGGATCGGCATCCAGCACCCGTTCATACCAGCGACGTGCCGCCTGAGGGTCGCCCTGGCGGCGTGCAATGTCGCCCAGGTGCCGCAGCGCTATAAGGTTTTCAGGGTCCAGCGCGAGGGCAGCCTCGAAAATGTGGCGCGCCTCGTCCAGTTCCTCAGCCTCGTAAAGAGCCTGACCGAAAACTATGTGACCACTCATATGGCCCGGCTGCTTGGGCAGATACTCACGGCAGAGAGTGATTGCCTGCGAGAGCTCACCCGACTTCCGGAGTTCGTTCGCAAGCGGCGCGAAGTAGCGCCGGGGATTCTCCTCGAACTTCTTCCGGAGTTCGTCTATGCGGCTGGCAGTGCTCATGCGTGCAATACCCTCTTATGAATTCCCGGTCTCACGTTCCATCCGGCCTGTCTGGCGATGTTCGCGGCGATCTGCCGCAAGGAATCGCAGGGTTTCCCGTGCGCACAACCACCGCTGGCAACCGGAGCTTCCGGCCACCTCTGCCCGCACGGACTTTCATAAACATCCGACGCTTCAGCACCATCAACCGTTTCTCTCAGGCCCGAAACTGCCTGCCTATTACTCACCATGATGGACCGTCATGTCAATTGTAGAGACATGTCAGAGACATGCCAGAGGTCTGGCAGGCACCCCGTAGTGGACCGGACTGGCCCATGCCAGCCCGGCGGCCCGGGTTGAACTTCCAAGTGCTGCTTCGCCTTGCCTTGATACCTTTGTAATCGCTAGCTTTCCGGACTGTCTACTGTTTCGCGCCCCAACGATGGCGGCGCGTATACCGCCTTTTGCCTGTTCTCTCGAGTCAAGGAGTCTCGCCCCGTGCTGCAATCGATGCGGAGCGCTGCGAAGTACATCTGGATTTTCATCGTCGTGGCGTTCATCGGCAGCTTCCTGCTGTATGAGACCTCCGGCCTCGCCGGTCGTGCTCCAGTGACGAACACAACATCCATTGCCACCGTCAACGGACAGGAAATACTCCTCACTTCGTGGCAAAACATGGTCAATGCGCTGGAGCAGCAGCAGCAGTCGCAGACCGGACAAAGCACCACGCTCGATGAGCGGCAGATCCTCGAAGATCAGGCCTTCAATGACCTGGTAACCGATGTGTTGCTCCAGCAGGAGTACAAGCGGCGCGGCATAACGGTCACTGACGACGAAGTGGTTCAGGCCGCCAGCATGGCTCCACCACCACAGTTGCTCTATTCGCCCGATCTGCAAACCAACGGGCAGTTCGACATGGACAAGTACCGGCGCCTGCTTGCCAGCCCCACGGCAAGACAGTCGGGCATGCTGACAAGCCTTGAAGCTTACTACCGCACCGAGATTCCAAAGCAGAAGCTCTACGACCAGATCGCCAGCGGTGTCTATGTATCCGACGGCGAACTCTGGCAGCAGTACCGTGATCGCAACGACAGCGCGTCACTGAGTTATGTAGTGCTCCGCCCCAGTCTTGAGAGCGACTCCGATGTGGTGGTGAGCGACGCTGATATTTCCAGATATTACGACAACAACAAGAAGCGTTTCGAGCGTCCGGGCCGCGCCATCGTTTCTCTCCTTACGGTGCCCCGCATCGTGACGGCGGCCGACTCGACAGCCGCACACGAACGCGTGCTTCAGTTGCGTAATGAGATCATCGAGGGTGCCAGGTTCGAAGACGTGGCTGAGCGCGAATCGGCCGACATGCAGTCGTCACAGAACGGCGGTGAGCTCGGGCGCGGTGTGCGCAACCGCTTCACACCCGTCTTCGAGGCAGCCGCTTACGCTCTCAAGGTGGGCGAGGTTTCCCAGCCTGTGCTGGCACCCGATGGCTGGCACCTGATTCGCGTTGACGAACACAAGGGCGACACACTGGACCTCCGTCACATACTGATCCCGGTTGTCCAGACCGATTCCAGCGCCACAATCACCGACCGCAGGGCCGATTCACTGGCCAACATCGGTGCGAGCCAGGAAGACGCCAGAAAGTTTGATGAGGCGGCCAAGGCGCTTGGCCTCGTTGCGGCACAGATGGCAGTGACCGAAAGAGAGCCGCTCAGCTTCGGTGGCCGTTACGTGCCCAGCGTAAGCGCATGGGCCTTCTCGGGCGTCCGGACCGGTGAAACCAGCGATCTCTTCGACGCACCCGACGCATATTACCTCGCGCGCCTCGACTCCATAACTCCGGGTGGCCAGCAGTCGCTTGCGGAGGTAAAGGATGAAATACGTCGCCGCCTGGCCCGTGATCTTCGCGTGGAGAAGCTGCGCCCTGAGGCAGAAGCCCTGTTGGCCGCGGCAAAGACCAGCTCTCTCGAAGCCGCAGCAAGCGCCAAGGGCCTGGAAGTAGATCACGCAGTCGGTGTGACGCGCGCCGACGCGGTGGAAGGGCTGGGCCAGTTCACGCCCGCCATAGGAGCTGCATTCTCACTGCCAATCGGCCAGGTGGGAGGCCCGTTCCGTTCACTCGACGGACTGACGGTCATGCGTGTTGACTACCGGGTTGAAGCAGATCGCGCAGCGTTTGACATCCAGAAGGACATCCAGCGCGCGCAGGTACTGCAGGCCCTGAGACAACAGCAGGTAAACGCCTATCTCGCCAACCTCCGCGACCACGCAAAGATCAGCGACAAGCGCGTGCAGGTGCAGGCCCAGTTGCGCAGACAGTCGGTACCTTGATGCATTGATGCATCAACGCCTGAGCCGTAGAGCGTGACATCAGGTTTCTCCACGGCTCTTTCCAATCGGTGAATGAGCCTAAAAAAGCGCCCTCCGCGTGAAATCGCGGAGGGCGCTTTGGCTTACAGCGCTGCCCTCAAAAACGTTTCAGTTGAGCAGCCGCTTGGGCTCGGGGCGCTCTTCTTCTTTTACTGCTGTTTTTTGGGCCTGGGCGCCCTCGGGAAGTTTGTGTTCCTCACGCGGCATCTCTGTGATTTGCCGCTGCGCATCGCTGATATTGCGCTTGAATTCGTTGATTCCCTTGCCGAGCGAGCCTGCGATTTCCGGAATGCGCTTGGCTCCGAAGAGCAGCAGCACGATCACCAGAATGATCAGGATCTCGCCGAATCCAAAGTTTCCTAAGTTCATGAGAGAATGCTCCTAGAAGAGGGACCGCGCGATGAAGTAGGCGATCAATACTCCCAGAAGGCTCAAAAGCGAGACATCCAGGGCTACTGGTCCAACCGCAAATTTCAATATAATAAGATCTACCGGCAGCGGACCCATGGCCGGCGTAACTCCTGTCGTGAGAAACTCCTTGACGGCACCCGCGGGCAGGAAGCGGCGCGCGACCTGGGTGATGAGGCCTCCGGCCACAAACCCAGACGCCAGCACCGCCAGATGATACCACGGCCTGTACTTGGAAGGTCCACGCGCCATCACCAGCGCCTGTCAACCGAATAGGCTATAGCGTCGACCAGAGCCGTACGGGAGGCATTATCCGGGATACCGGCAAGCGCCTCCTCCGCTTCGCGCGAAAACTGCTCGGCCCGCTGTCGTGCGTATTCGAGTCCCCCGTTTTCGCGAACGATCTCCATGACACCGGCGATGGCTTCATCGCTGGGCTCCGGAGACGCAAAGAGCGCCTCCACTTCCAGCCGGTCAGAGGCGGACATCTCACGCAGCGCGGCGATGAGCGGAAGAGTAACCTTGTGCTCCCGCAGGTCGAGGCCGCGTGGCTTACCGGTCATTTCCTGCGCCTCCGTATAGTCCAGCAGATCATCAGCAACCTGAAAGGCCATTCCAAGCCGCTCTCCATAGCGCGTCATGGCCTCGCGGTACCGGTTGCCTCCACATAGTGCCCCCACATCGCAGGCGGCCATGAACAGCGCAGCCGTTTTTCCGCGGATAAGCGTCTCGTAATCGGACTGTGTGAAAGCCAATGCGTCGTAGGCACTCAACTGACGTACCTCGCCGAGCGTCATCTCATTGGACGCGTCGGTAATTGAGGTCATGGCTTTCAGGTCACCAATTGTAACAAGCTCGCGCAATGCCCGAAGGTAAAGAAAATCTCCCATGATCACCGACACCTGGTGACTGAAGAGGGCATTGACAGTGGGCATGCCGCGCCTGAGCACGGAGTGATCTACCGCATCATCATGCACCAGTGTTGCCAGATGCATGAGTTCCACAACAGCGGCATAGGTAATTGCCTGTTCCGGAACCTTCCCGGCGAGTGAACTGGAAAGCAGAAGTAATGTGGGACGGAAGAGTTTCCCCTTCGTACCCACAAGATGTTCCTGCACTTCACGCACCAGCGGTACGTCGGAAGCGACAATGCGCCACAATTCAGCAGGAACCCGAGAGAGTTCTTCCTGAACCGGGAATTGGATATCGCGCAGGACTGCCGATAGCGCGGACGGAGTCCGCGTCGGAATCATCATCATGAAGCTGGATCGAGAGCCGCGAGACGAGCGGCGACGTCACGAAAACGGATGTCGGTTGCGTACACACGCTGAAAATAACCTCGCGCCTCGTCCTTGCGCTGCAGGGCTTCACAGGAATGCCCCAAAAGATACAGAACGCCTATGCGTTTTTCGTCTGTGAGTCCCGGCTCATGCAGCGCCCTGGAGAGCACGGTTACCGCTACCTGGTAGCGTTCCTGTTCCACGAAGCACTGCCCAAGAGCCTCATAGGCGGGCAGCCTGTGATTACGGCTGCGCAGCGCCTGCTGAAACTCACCAATGGCGTCGTCAAGGAGGCCCATTTCCTTGTAGGCAACACCCAGGTCGTAGTGCCCGTCGAAATCGTCCTCACCGAGCGAGCGGGCCACACCTTCCTTGAAGTGCTCGAGCAAGGTCTCGAAATCGGCCTGTTCATCGCCTGTGATGACAGGCTCGTGCATGCGCATGCGGGTGGAGCTTCCATCGCCATCGCCCTCGAGCCAGGTGGCAAGATCCACGTAGGCTCCAGCTTTGCCCTGTGCCGCGGGTGCCGCTGCTGCCGGAGTGGTGCCAGGGGCGCCTGTCGCGGAAGAAGCCCAAGATGTGGACCCTGTAACGCCCGTAGTTGGGTGGTGAGCGGCGGGGGCGGCATGCGGGGCCGGTTGAGCAGGCGTCGCAATACCCTGGGCAGCAGTTGTGGGAGCGGTGGTGGCCGGGCGTGGTGGCGGAGGCGGTGGGGCGGATGCGCCAAGGGCGGTGCGAGCCCTGTCGTCGTAGGGGTCAAGCTCCAGGACTCGCGCGTAGACAGCATGAGCGCGGCCTTCCTCACCCAGCCGAACCAGTGCGTCGGCAAGATCCAGATAGGCCAGCTGAAGACGATTCTTGTTGCCCATCTTCACCGCCAGCTCTACCCTGCGCTGGTGGTAGGGGATACGCTCCGGCGCCACATGCACAAGCTCATCCACAATCGCTGCCGCGGCTTCACCCTCACCGCTCCTGGCCAGTCCCTGCTCAGCGGTCTCCATCTCATGAAGTGCAGCCTCGCGCTCACCAGACTCCAGCAGAGCTTCGGCCAGCCTGCGGCGCAGCAGCCAGTTCTGGGGAAGCTTCGCAACCGCGGCCCGCATGGCCTCTACCCGCGACGCCGCCACCACAACGGCCTCGGCGGCCACCGCTGCGGTGGGCAGGGTGGGAGTAGTACGCGGTGAAACGGCCCTCTCTTCGACTTCCGGCTCTGGCTCTGGTACACGGGGCACCTCCAGCAGGACTTGAGGCTCTCTCTCCGTGGCTGTCCCGGCCTCTGGCTCGTCGGCGCCAAGGGCACGAATCGGGGCCTCTGGCTCGTCAGCGCCAGGGGCACGAATCGGGGCCTCGGCCTCGGCCTCTGGCTCCGTGACGATCTCGACGTCCAATCCGGGATCGGAAATGCCTTCGTGTTGCGGTGACATCGACGGCCCAGCCCAGGCCGCTTCAACGGTGCCCTCCTCTCCGACCCAGGAAACGTCCAGATCGAGAAGCTCTATCCCCGTGTCTGCATGAGGCTGGCTCTCATCTGTGTCTGCCTCGTCCAGGTCAATGAAAGCGATGGGCGCCGGTGTGTGGGCTGTGGCAAGACCATGTTCCACCTCTGTGTCTGCGAGCAGCAGCGGCGGCAGTTCGCCGGATTGTACGAACTGATGCGGGTCCAGGTGATGCCGGGGCCTCTCTGGCGTTGCACTGACCTCGGCCTCGACCTCGACCTCTTCCGCTCGCTCCATTTCAAAGTGAGACGTGGTCTCCAGACCAGGCAACGGGGCTGCAGAGGCAACGGGAGCCTCTGGCAGATCTTCCAATTCCAGCGGCTCAATAAAGGGAACGCTGTCATTCGTATCGTCTTCGACAGGTATCTCAACAAATGAGATGCTGGTAATGCCATCACTGCTGACTTCCTGATGCGGCACCCCGCCGGCCGGACTGAGGGACTTTGAAGCTGCGGCCGGCGTGGCCACTGGCGTGGCCACCCGCGTGGTGGAACGTGGTGTTCCCCTCTGCGAATCCCCGTAGTCAATGTCAATAAAAACCAGGTTGCCGTTGGCCTCACCCTCACCGTTGACTGCGGCCTCGAGCAGGCCCGCATCGCCAGCAATGGCGGTTGAAAGCACAGGCGTGCGCTTGTGTGGAAACGCGATGCCTGCACGCTGTGCATAGCTCTCAACCAGTTCTGCCACTTCGGTCAGCTCAGGCATGACCGTTGCCGCCTCGGCCAGAGCCCTCATGCCTTCCTCCACGCGACCCTCCTGCTTCATCCGCGTGGCATACTCAAGGAAGTTACGCGTGGCGTCACCCCTCAGGCCTCTTCTTGCACAGATCCTGCCCAGAGTGAAATAGACATTCGATCGCCCGGGAGCGTTGCGCAGAATCTTGTTGCACAAGGCAATGGCGTTATTGGTAAGCCCGGCCCTGGAATAGTGCTCGACAGCCCGCTCGTAGTAGGTGATTGCGTCGGGCACGCGCCCCTGACGCAGCGCCAGATCACCCACCTTGTTGAAGAGAGCGACATCCACCTCTTCGCCCGCGCCTTCGCTCTCCTCAATGGATTTCACATAAGATGCAATCGCACGAT
The DNA here is from genome assembly GCA_964636415.1 of uncultured Gemmatimonas sp. GTDB lineage: Bacteria > Gemmatimonadota > Gemmatimonadetes > Gemmatimonadales > Gemmatimonadaceae > Gemmatimonas. Next base: position 40,095 of record CAZWSJ010000010.1, read on the forward strand.
CTATCTGCTTGAGCTGTTCGAACTCAACCGCCTTCTTACGGTATTTCGCGGCATTGGACATGCGGTCGAATCGGGCTCCGGTCGAAGAATGACGGCCATGTGGCGTGGTTATTGGCGAAGGATAACACGGGGCATTCCTGCCGCCATCATCCCGTCACGTCAATGGAATGACACGCCCGACCGCGGGCCCACGATCCGATACAGAGACGCTCGCCAAACCAGTAAGGCAACTCGCGGAAGTCGTCCACTGCATGTATGGCGATATCGGCCCGGTAGCCGGGCGCCAACTGCCCTGTTTCGCCCGCCAGACCCAGCGCGGCTGCAGCATTCACAGTGGCCGCAATCCAGGCCTCACTGGCCGACATCCTCAGCTCACTTATGCCCAGAGTCATAATCAGCGGAAACGAGGTCAGGGGAGAAGTTCCGGGGTTGAAGTCGGTGGCCAGCGCCACAGCCGCGCCAGCCTCAATGAGCCTGCGTGCGGGTGCCTGTTTGCCGGTACCCAGAAAAAGCATGGTGCCGGGCAAAAGGGTGGCCACTGTATTGCTGGCAGCCAGCGCCGCCACACCCTCATCGGACACAGCAGCGAGGTGGTCAGCGCTCACCGCCCCGATCTCGGCCGCCAGTGCCGCCGCGCCGCCGTCTTTCAATTCATCAGCGTGAAGCTTGGCCCTGAGTCCAAGGCTCTGTGCGTGCCTGAGCAGGCCGCGCGATTCCTCAACAGTGAACACTCCCGGTTCACAAAAGATGTCGGCAAAGCCGGCCAGCGATTTCTCCGCCACCTGTGGCAGCAGCTCGTTGCTCAAAATGTCCAGCCACTCATGCCTTCCGTTGGGCAGTTCACGAAACTCCAGCGGGATCTCGTGTGCGCCAAGGCAGGTCGCAACTATTTCAAAGGGCTGTGACGCAGCCAGTCGCTTGATTACCTCAAGGGTGCGCAGCTCATCAGCCACGGTGAGGCCATAGCCCGACTTGATCTCCACCGTCGTCACACCACCGGACACCAACCTGCGCAGACGGGGAATGGCCAGATCGTAGAGTTCATCGTTGGACCGGGATCTGAGATCCCGAACTGAGCTGTGGATACCTCCGCCACGGCGCGCGATCTCCATGTACGGCACACCGGTGGCTCGAAGTTCCTGCTCGGTGTAACGCGCTGTACCAAAAACAGCGTGCGTGTGCGAGTCCACAAATCCCGGAGCAAGGAGACCACGCTGACAGTCTATCTCGCGTGCCCCGGGGTAGCTGCGCCTCAGTGTGTCATCAGGCTCAACGGCCACAATTCGCTCGTCCTGCACGGCCACGCCAACTCCCTGCAGCACAGAGGCATCCGACATCTCGGCGCCCCGTCTCGCCCTTCCCGGGCCCTGTGCCGAAAGTGTCTGTGCAGCATTAACAAAGAGCAGCGTACTGGTTGATTCACTCATGATGGCTTCTCCACTGTGGCCATGACATCACGTACTCTGGACACCAGCCGCAGAGGCGCCTGGGCCTCGCCGCGACAGGCATAATAGCAGGCATTGCAGTCTATGGGCTCGTAGCCCTTGTACTCCGTCCATGGACCATCCGGTTTGAAATCGGGGCAGCGCCGAATAAGGCCGTGCGGATCCACGTGAACTGTTGTGTTGCCGCTCTGGCAGGGCTCATTCATCTCCCCACGCACGTAGCGCGGTATCTGCTCCAGATAATACTCCGAGTTTGTGATCACCCCACGGTGTCGCCTCTTGTAAGCGAGCAGCTCGGCAACAACACGCTCCACCGCCGCGGGATCGATGTCCTGCAACTGGTACTGCGTGTTCCCGTTCTTGGAAGCGGTGTACACAGAGTAGTTCACGCCGGCCCCGAATGATGCTGCGCGTTCCGCGATTGGAATGATCTGATCGAGATTGTCGTTCTTTATCACCGAATTAAAACGAACCCCACCTATTCCGGCGTCACGCATGCGTGGCACGACATCCATGATCCTGGCAGTGAGGCCCGGAATACCGCGCGCGGTATCGTGACGCCCGTCCAGATAGTCGAGCGAGATGTTGAACTGGTCCACACCCGCTTCCCAGAGAGACATGGCTCGATTGAGCGAGAGCATGCCCCCGTGCGTGATCATCTGTATGTACATGAAACGCACTGCGGCGCGCAGCGATCTCACTATGTCTTCAAGGTCGCGGCGAAGCGTCGGCTCACCACCCGTGAGGGTGACGATCATAGGCGAAAAGTGACGCGCGATTTTCGCGAACGGAGCGTTCTCGCGCGCCCTTTCCGATGCCGGTGTCTGCCAGTAGTTGCAGAAATTGCAGTGCGCGTTGCAACGCATGGTGACTTCAAGATTGAGAAGCACCGGACGGTGCCTCGCACGCAACCACGCATATTTTGCCAGAAAGATCGGCACGTGCCACGGCCGATACCTGCTGGAGAGCATCAGGACTCTCGCATGGGGATCCGGATGCCGGTACGGATTGCGGTCTCGACGGCCGTTTCGTATCCCGCATCGGCGTGACGCGCCACGCCTATGCCAGGGTCGTTGGTAAGCACGCGTTCCAGACGCTGGCGCATGCGCTCACTTCCGTCTGCAACGATCACCTGGCCAGCGTGGAGCGAATTGCCTATGCCAACGCCGCCACCGTGGTGGAAAGACACCCAGCTCGCACCACTGGCAACGTTGAGCAGGGCGTTGAGAATCGCCCAGTCAGCGATTGCATCGCTGCCGTCCTTCATGGCCTCGGTTTCCCTGAAGGGCGAGGCCACGCTGCCGGTATCAAGGTGATCGCGGCCAATTACTATGGGAGCCGATATCTCACCCTTTGCCACGAGGTCGTTGAGTGCAAGCCCGAAGCGTGCTCTGTCGCCCTGCCCAAGCCAGCAGATACGGGCTGGCAGTCCCTGAAACGCAATACGCTCACGTGCAAGTGTGATCCAGCGCTTCAGGTGCTGGTCTTCGGGGAAAAGCTCCAGAACCAGCTCGTCGGTGCGGGCTATGTCCTTGGGATCACCGGAGAGCGCGGCCCAGCGGAACGGCCCCTTGCCCTCGCAGAAGAGCGGACGGATGTACTCTGGCACAAAGCCCGGGATGCGGAACGCATCGTCGACGCCTGCGTCGAAAGCCACGGTGCGGATATTGTTGCCATAGTCAAAGGCAATGGCTCCGCGGTCCTGCATGGTGCGCATGGCCCTGACGTGCTCAACGATGCTGGCAGTGGCGCGGCGCAGGTATTCAGCCGGGTCACTGGTTCTCAGCGCTGCGGCCGTCGAGAGGTCGAGTCCCTGGGGCACGTAACCCACAAGAACGTCGTGAGCACTGGTCTGATCGGTGACCACATCGGGCGTGATGCCACGCCGCACGAGTTCGGGAAGTACGTCGGCAGCATTTCCAAGCAGTGCCACCGACAGACCGGTGCGCTTTTCCTGAGCCTCGCGCAGCCACGCGAGGGCCTCGTCCAGCGACTCCGTTTGTTTGTCGCAGTAGCGTGTTTCAATGCGCTTGGCTATACGCGCGGGGTCCACTTCGACGCCCAGGATGGCCGCACCATGCATTGCAGCGGCAAGAGGCTGCGCGCCACCCATGCCGCCAAGGCCTGCCGTAACCACCAGACGTCCGGCGAGTGTTCCGCCAAAGTGTTTGCTGGCCACGGCACCGAAGGTTTCATAGGTGCCCTGCACTATGCCCTGACTGCCGATATAGATCCAGGAGCCGGCTGTCATCTGGCCGTACATGGTGAGACCAAGGCGTTCGAGCCGACGGAACTCGTCCCAGTTCGCCCAGCGGCCCACAAGGTTCGCATTGGCGATGAGCACGCGCGGGGCCTCAGTGTGTGTGCGGAAAACCGCCACGGGTTTGCCGCTCTGCACCAGCAGCGTTTCATCATTGCCCAGGGTCTTGAGCGTTCGCACGATCGCATCAAACGCGTCCCAGGAGCGGGCGGCACGCCCGGTGCCACCATAAACCACCAGATCGTCTGGTCGTTCCGCAACTTCCGCGTCGAGGTTGTTCATAAGCATGCGCAACGCGGCTTCCTGCTCCCAACCGCGACAGTTGAGTGCCGTACCACGCGGCGCACGAACCGGACGGGGCCCACTATGCTGTGTCATGATGATCTCGGTGTATGCTTTCGGAGTTTGCTTTGCAGTATTCAGGTAAACCGGCGAATCAGATGACAACTGAACTTGTCAGCTCATCGAATGCGCCGGCTTCAATGGCGCCGGCAAGACGGGCTATATCGGGTCCGGGCGGACGGTCACCATTGGCAGGCTCCACGTACTGACGTACGATAGCATGTGCCCGCTCAACGGGCACGCTGCTCTTGAGCGGTCGGCGGTATTCAATGCCCTCGGCGGCCGTAAGAAGCTCAATGGCCAGCACGTGTCTCAGGTTTCTCACGCTTCGGCGCAGACGCACGGCAGCGCCCATGGCCATGGGGACCATGTCTTCCTTGTTGCCGTCGGTGGGAATGCTGTCAACACTGCGCGGGTAGGCGAGCGCCTTGCACTCGCTCGCGAGTGCGGCAGCCGTTACCTGTGACATCATGTGACCCGACTCGACACCGGCCGACCTGGCCAGAAACGGGGGTAGTCCCTCGTTGAAGTCAGGGTGAACTATGCGATCAATGCGCCGCTCGCTGATTACCGCAAGATTGGCGCAGATAATGGCGATGAAATCACTGGCCATCCCCACATGCTGTCCGTGGAAGTTGCCTCCACTGAGCATCTCGCCTGTTTCTATCACCAGAGGATTATCCGTGGCGGCATTGAGCTCCCGCTCAATGATGCCCCTCACGAAGCGCAGCGTATCCAGAGCGGGGCCATGCACCTGAGGCGCACAGCGCAGCGCATAGGCGTCCTGAACACGCGGGTCACCGTAGCGATGCAACTCACGTATATCACTGCCCTCAAGCAGTTCACGCATGAGAGCCGCTGATTCAGCCTGGCCAGGCTGGCCCCTGGCTTCCTGTATGCGTGGATCAAATGCAACCGGCGTACCGAGCAGAGCCTCCAGGCTCATGGCCGTGGCAACGTGCGCTGCCCGCCAGAGAGTGGTGAGTTCCGCCGCTGCGAGAGACGCAACGGCTGTGTGTGCCTGAGTGCCATTAATGAGTGCCAGGCCCTCCTTGGCTTCCAGCACCACGGGTTCAAGGCCCACCTCCCGGAGCAGCTCCAGAGAGGGCGCCTCGCGCCCATTGAGGCTTGCCGGTCCCTCGCCAATAAGGGCAAGCGCGAGATGTGCCAGCGGAGCCAGATCACCGCTCGCCCCCACACTTCCCTGCTCCGGCACCACGGGCAGCACGCCCGCATTGAGCATGGCCAGAAGGCGCTCCACCACCATGGGTCGCGCTCCAGCGTAACCCGTGGCGAGAACATTTGCCCGAAGCAGCATCATTGCTCTCACCTCGCGCTCGGGCAGTGGGTCGCCAACACCGGCCGCGTGGCTGCGCACCAGATTGCGTTGCAGCGCAGCAAGCTGCGGTGCCTCAATGGTGACTTCAGAGAGTTTTCCAAAGCCGGTATTGACACCGTAAACCGGCAGGCCGCGATCGACAGCGGCCTGTACCACCTGCCGGGTTCTCTGCATGCGCTCCCGTGCCTCGGGGGCAATGCCAACCGCCTCATGCTGCCCGGCTACGGCGAGCACATCGGCGATTCGCAGCGAACGACCATTCAAAAGAAGCACTGAAAACTCCTCATGTACGAGTGAGCTAAGCTGTAAGCCGAACCCTACCCCTGCTCAATAACTGCTGGACCGGTAGGTCTGGCGGTCGTAATTGAACTTGAGTTCGGGCTGAGCCGTGAGAGCTATGAAGAAGTTGAAGGCGAAGTTGCCGTTGGGTGTCTGAGAGAAGGAAAATACGGCATTCCAGTCGTGCATTGCGCGCTGGAGGCCAATCTGCTGACTGGAGAAACGCTGGCGTGTTGCATCATACTGCGTTGACCACTGAGCAGCCCAGTTCGGCGTGATATTGAACGACATGGTGGCGCTCACGTTCTGCGTTGCCGGCTGGATAAAAATCGGTGCTCCAATGGCGCTCTGCCCTGAGTTGGCTCCCGTGGGAGGTGCGCTGAGCGCGTTTTGCATACACATATCGTAGGCCAGTATGCCGTTCACCCGCTGGCCCTCACACAGGGACGCCGGGTCATTGAAGATCTGCGTGCCACCCCGCGGGGGCCGCTGCCGGGCGGCGTTGTACTGCACGCTGAGCGACCAGCCTTTGCCAGACGGCAGTGCTATCTGTGTGCCGCGCATACTGCTGCCTCCAGCGGCATTCATATTGCGCGACTGGACGTCGACTATCCTGTCGTTCGCTGCACGACGATCGCTGGCGGTTGCGCTGTCCGTGTCCAGATCACCATTTCTCCCCAGCAACCTGCCAAGCAGCGCCACAATGCCGGAACGACCGTCAAGCGTGAAGGTCATGCCGAAGTTGGTGCGGTAGGGATCGAAGGTGGCGGTATCCGAGGCTATGTCACCCTGAAAAAGATCATAGGTAAGACGGAAATCGAAACCCGGCAAAAGATCGGTGCGGCCGCCCACGGTGAAAGTCCTGTCGGCGATACCGTTGCCAAGAGTGTCAGCTCGCACAAAGTCCCAGGAAATCGGGGAAAAGTCGAGCGAGAACAGCTTCACCTTGCGGCCCGCAGTTTCATCACCCAGTGAATCAGAGGGTGAGCGCAGCTTGGCTTCCAGGTTGGTGGAAAAATTGAGTGCCACGCGGTTCTGCTTGAGGGCACCGATATAACCCACCCGCGTGCGACCCATGGCCTGCAGGAACTCGTCGCTTACCGAGGCGGCGGGCGAATAGGAGTAACTGAGCGTGGGCGTAATGGAGTGCCTGAGCCGGGCTATGGGGCCGATTCCGGGCAGCATTGCGTAGAGTGTGGGCGACGAGCTTATGGCATAGTTGAGGCGCTTGCTCTGCTGTACCCACTGGCCACCACTGCGCTCGGTGCGAAGCAGCATGCCGGCACCACTTTCCACATTGCTCAGACTCACAGACGGAGAAACATTCCAGGTGCCCTGAAAAAAGCGCGGCAGATTGAATGAGGTCTGCCAGTCAACATTGGTTTCAAAGGTACGTGCGTACACCCGAGTGAGCTTCTGCGATGTGTCACGTACACCCACAATGAGACGCTGTTCGGGGTAGTCGCGGAACTGCTCGTTCACGCTGATGGAGTTCTGCCACTGGAAGTCCCAGAGCTTGATGGGAGTATCAAACTGGAACTGCATGTTGCGACGACTGGCATTGAAGCGACTGCTGTCAATGCTGCCATTGGACAGAGTGTTATAGACCCAGGGAAACTGAATGCCCTGATCTATTCGGCTCTGCCCGGAGATGGCGAGCCTGAGTGCCGGAGTCCAGGTTGCCGGACCCGCCTCAAGCGAGGGTACGGTCACGTTGAGTGACGGGAAATCCATGTCCACCTGTGTGCGACCCGGATACTGTACCCGGGACCCACCCAGGTTGAGCTGCGCCGGTCCCAGCTTCGTCTGGTAATTGAGTTGCGACCTGATGGTGGCGTTGGCGATTACCGGATTCACAGTGGTGGAGCGCTGAACCATGGTGTTCTGCACCCAGTTCATACGCGCAGTAAGTCGTGTGTTCCGTGAAAAGTCCTGATTATGATTCCAGGTGTACGAAGTATTGGTGGTGCCTGTGCGAAGCGCCATGTAACTCATCGCCAGCTCGCCCGTGATGAACCGATCGAGCCACTTGTAGTGCATTTCAGCGTTGCCACGTATGAAGCCCGGGTCGCTGGTTGTGCTGCGTGCACCACTTCGCCAGTCGAAGGATGTTTCCAGGTTCATGTAGTCATTGAGAGCCACAAAGTAGCCAATATTCTGTACGCTTCTGCGGTACGACGGACTGTTTCGGAAGAACTCAGCCATCCCGAAGTTGGGCGTGAGCAATCCACTGCGACGTCCCGACCGTACGTCCTGGAAGAAAAACGGTATCCAGAACACCGGGACCTCGCCGATGTAGAGAACACCCGGCCTCGCAATCATGACATTTTCAGACACGAACTTCATTTCGCGAACCGTGAAATGGAAATGAGGCTCCACGTGATCGCAGTAGGTAAACGAACCGTCCCTGGCGAAGATGATATGTCTGCCCGTTATGAGGGTGTCGCTCATCAGTGCGCTGCGCTGTGCCGTTATGTAGAGTCGCTGTCCCGAAGTCATGGACGTGGAGAACGCACCGGTTACACCCTGTTTGTCGGTGAGATCGTACTCTATGTAACCGGAGGCAACGAAATCATCCGCATCCTGCTGACTCGCATCACGCAGGAGAACCGTGTCACCTCGTGCCACCACTTTCTTGGTTGAGTCGTTGTACACAATGGAATCGCCCACAAGCATGGTCTCATCACGCTGCACACCCGAGGGTCGGCCGTAAAGAGTCAGTATGCGAGTGCTGGCATCAAAGCGAACCGTATCGCCCTGATAACGAACCTTGCGATAGCCCTCCCGGTCCAGCAGGGACCTCATTATGGAGTCCGGGTTGGCCCAGCTGAAGATGGTCCGGTCTTTGCTGAGCGTTCGGAGCGAGTCGGCTTTTTTCCCGGGAGGAGTCTCCTGTGTTTCCTGTGCCGCGGCAACATGGGCATGGCCAACGCCAACCAGCAGCAGCATCGCGATCCCTGTCAGGATGCGATAACCGGGACCTGACAGGAGCCCCGAAGTCCTCACCTGTCGTCTGCCGCCATGCGACGCTCGCGGCGATTGACTATGACACGCGAGACAGTAATGGAGCCTTCGTAAAGCAGATACAGCGGGATGGTGAGCAGGAAGAGCGACGTCGGATCACCGCCCGGAGTGATGAGCGCTGCTGCAATGAGACATCCCACCATGGCATGACGCCGGAACTTGGTGAGGTACTTGGGTTTCACTATGCCAAGCGCTGACAACAGGGCAATAACCACCGGCAACTCAAAGATTGCTCCAAACGCCAGGCACATCGAGGTAACAAAGGAGATGTAGGCCTCGACAGTTTGCATGGTATTGACCGATTCACTCTCGAAGCTCATGTAGAACCTGAGAGTAACGGGCAGCACGTATTTGAACGCCAGCGTCATGCCGGCCAGGAAGAGCAGCGCTGCTACGACGAGAGCTGGCACCACGACTTTCTTTTCGTGGCCATACAGGGCCGGAGAGAGAAAGCCCCAGGCCTGCCACACGATCACAGGCGATGCTGCAATCACGCCGAGGATGACCGAAGCCTGCATGACAATGTCGAACACGTCGCCCACGTGCGTCACCATCAGCGGTTGCTTGAGGTATGGCAGAATGGGCTGTGCCAGGATGCCGATGATGTCAACCTTCTGGCTGTACAGAAGAGCAAAGGCTGCTATGACGCCCACGGCTATCGCCACGGCCGACTTGAACAGCCGCCATCTCAGTTCCTCGAGGTGTTCGAGGAACGGCATCTCATCAGTCTTTTCAGGAGGCATGAACCGGGTGACCAGTGCGGACGCTAAACCGCAGCAGCTCAGCGCAGGGTCTTCAGGGTCTCTTCCGCCAGTGCGGCTTCATTGCTCCGCGGGTATCGCGCAATGACCTGCTCGAACAGTTGACGTGCCTGGGCGGTATTGTTCTGACGAAGCAGCAATTGGGCACGTTTGTAGAGCGCGGTTGGAGCCTTCACAGACGCCGGGTGAGCGCTGACCACGGCGGCATAGGCCGCATCGGCCGCAGCGAGGTTGTTCTCCCTGGCCAGAGATTCGGCGATCCAGTACTGTGCGTCAGGAACGAGGTCCGAGGTTGGGTAGTTGGTGATCAGCTCCTGGAACAGGGTACGCGCCGTTGATGTGCTGCCACGCGTAAGCTGATCCATGCCGTTGGTGAACAACTGGCTGGGTCCGGGTTCAGGTGCAGAGACCAGGGATTGCGAGTCAGTGGCAACCGGTGGGGGCGCGCCTGATGGCGGCGTGCGCGGCGGTGAGCCGGCCGGTGAGCCGGCGGCTGGTGCCGTGGCCCGCGTGGAATCCGCAATGGGTGGAGCCTGGGGAGGCGGAGCGCTTCTGGCTTCCAGTTCGGAGCGAAGCCTGGCTATCGTTGCCTGACTCTCACCCAGGAGGGTTTGGACCTGGAGAAGTTGTTCTCTTATGGCACGCGTTTCACCGCGAACATCGCCCTGAATGTTCACAGTACGGGCGCTCACGGCTGCGACTGAATCACTTGTCACACGCAACAACTGCAGGGTGCGGTCCAACGCCTCCTGCTGCTTCTGGTCCTGCTTTTGCATTTCCGAGCGCAGTGACAGTACGTCGTCCTGCACTATGCGCACATCACCCCGCGTGGCAAAGCAGCCTCCCGTGGCCGCGAGGGCCACGAGAGGGACAAGCCGCATTGCGCGGAACAGGAGTCCGCGCCGTTCTCTTGACTGCATCTTTGGCATCAGGGGGTAGCGCGGAGTTGATCACCACCAAGTGTGATCTCGAATTCATCACGACGGTTCTGTGACCATGCTGATTCGGTGTCACCCATCACGGCCGGCCGCTCACGACCGAATGAAGCGGTCTCAATGCGTGATGCGCTCACACCGCGATCAGTGAGGTAGCGCTTTGCAGCTTCCGCGCGGCGACGGCCCAGCGCGATGTTGTACTCATCACTGCCACGCTCATCGCAGTGACCATTGATGCGGATCTGCAGCCCGGGGTTGGCGTTGAGCACGGCGAGCTTGGCATCAAGTGAAGAACGTGCCTCGCTGCGGAGCTCGTCCGTGTCGTAGTCGAAATAGATGGTCTCGAGCAGACGGGCACGTGTTGCTGCCACCTTGGCCCGATAGGCTTCCATTGTATCAACGGGTGCAGCATCCGGTACGGTGCGAGTCGGCGTTTCAGGAGCCGGTGTTGTTTGCACTGGCTCAGGCAACTGTGCCGGCTGCTTCTTCTTGCAGGCTCCGAGGAACAGGGAGGTGGACACCACGACCATCAGCACACGTGAACCACGTATCATGTCGGCTACTCCGGAACGAATTGAGAGGGTAAAGATGACATCTGTCGCTGGACAACAACAGAACTGCAACGCGCCTTTGGCTTGCTGCGGGTTTACTGCGAGTGTGTTCCAGTTTACTGCGTCACTGCCTTGCCGGCACTGTCCTGCCGTTACTGAGCGAGCAGGCGCGGCGACCAGGCAGAAAGTCTGGTTTCAGGCCCGAACGTGAGTTGTCTGGTACGGCCGGTCTCAATGTCCACCACCCAAAGCTGACGTGTGCCACTGCGCGTGGAGGTGAACACAAGGTGCCGCGAATCCGGAGCCCACGAAGGGTCATCGTTGCGACCATCATTGGTGACCTGTCGCACCGACTGGTCACGCAGGTTGATGGTCATGATCTGGAAGGTGCCGCCGTTCCGTGACTGGAATGCCACCAATCGACCATCGGGTGACCAATCCGGTCCGGCACGATAATCCCTGTCTCCGAAAGCAGATGCCGTCAGAAGCTCGGTGTTCGTACCATCCAGATCTACAATATACACCTCCGGATGCCCAGAGCGATCGGACATGAAGGTGAGACGTTGTCCGTCGGGGCTGAAGCTGGGCTGTGTGCTGGCCCTGCCTCTCCCCACGGTGATCCGCCGCGCCGCACCACCGCTGATGGGCTGCTGGTAGAGGTCGGTTCCCGTGTCTGTACCGCGGGCGTAGACCAGAGTTCTGCCGTCGGGCGACACCACGGGCGCTGAGTGCTCCACGCCGGCCTCGCCCACCAGAGCCCGCTGTGCCCCGGTGGAGAGATCAGTGAGCATGATCGGGTTCCTGGCACCATCCAGCACGTTGTAGACTATGGCCCTGCCGCTTGGCAGCCACTGTGGCGACATGCCAGTTGTTGACACAGCGGTCACATTGGCTCCGTCGCTGTCTACGGTCCACACGCGCCCACCACGCGTGAAGGCAATTCGTGTCTGCGCGATTCCACGAGCACCGGTTATCCACTCCTCTATGGCGTCGGAGACCCCGTGCAGGGCCAGTCTCCAGCCTGCAGAAAGAACCGGTGCCGGAAGCTGGAAATCATGGGTGTTTCTGATCGACTTGAGGCCCACGTCGTGCAGCGCAATCCGAACCCAGCCCGACGGCAGCATTGTGGCTTGCACCACGCCGTCCACGCCCAGCCTGGAAAAAAGCTCATAGTTGAGCGGACCTGTCACGGCGGGTACCGCGCTGGTTGCCACAAGCGAAAACCTGTCGCTGTAGTCGAGATCGCGACTCAGGATGCGAGCCACTGAGTCGCCCGCAGGCCCGCTGACCGGAAGCACCAGCAGTGTGGTTTTCTGACCCGGCCTGTACTGAATGGACAGGCTTACGCCCTGGTCCTGAGCCCGGAGCTCAGTGGCCAGAGGTGCACCAAAGAGGGCCAATCCTAACACGGCCTGACAGAGCACGCCGGGTCGAGTCATGCGTTCAAACATCTATCTATTGCGGACGAAGGGCGTAATCGAAGGTGAAGTAGACTACCAGAACGTCGTCGGACCAGCCGGAAGGCAGTGCACCGAAGTCACGCGTTCTGCCCACGGCTTCGATGGCTCCCATTGCATCAAGATCATAGAGCCTGTCGCCTGAAGCTTTGACAACCTCGATGCCGGCAACCGATCCATCGCGACGGATCATGAACTTCACTTCAGTAACAAGCGCGGCGGCCGTGCGGCGCGGTGACCAATTGAGCGTGATCTGCCGGACGATATTGCTCAGGTACCCGGGAAACGGAAACACGATCCCGTCTGTACGCAGGTTTGCAACGTCGGCACCCTTGCCATCTGTTGCACCGGCGCCCGAGCGCGGTGCCGCAGTGCCCTTGGCCTCCGTGGCAGGTGCAGTCTTGGAGCCAGCCGCGCGGGTTCGTTCGGTGGAAGGCGTGGCCTTGGGTGTGGGTACCGGTTTGGCAGCTCTGGTTGTTGTGGGAAGAACCTTCTCTTCCTTGACCACCCGTTCGGCACCGGCCACATCCGCGGCCTTGGCAACCTCTCCCTTGGCTGGTGTCTCGACGCCGGCCTGACGAACGCCGGCCTGACCAACCAGCTCCACCCGGTACACAGGTGGGTGGGAAGGAACCGGCCGCGTGGCCCACCAAAGCGCAAGCGCCAGAAAACCACCGTGAACAAACACGGATGCCGCCATTCCGCGCACCATGGCCCCGGATGATCCCGGCACGGGCCTGGCCAGACTCATCTGGCAGACTCCGGCTCCGCCACCAGCCCCACGTCAGTAATGCCGCTGGCCTTCATGGCGGCGACCACCTGCACCACCCTGCCGTAAGGCACCCGCTCGTCGGCCCGGAGATACACACCGCTGCCACCCTTCTTGTCAGCCAGGGCCTTGATGCTGCCCGAGAACTCCTCAAAGGACAAATGGGTGTCATCAACGAAGATTTCACCCGAGCGGTCCACCGTCACCACAAGGCCACTCTTTGGTTCAAGGGGCCTCACATCCGCCGTTGGCAGAGCGATGTCCACCCCGCCCTGCATGATCGGAGCGGTGATCATAAAAATGATCATGAGCAGCATCATGACGTCGATGAGCGAAACCACGTTGATCTCGCTCACGACACCCATGCGATCCCCGCGACGGCCCCTGCGCATTTGTCAGATCCGTCCTTCACGCACAAGAAGTGCGATGAGTTCGGAGCCAAAGCCTTCAAGCTCGCTGTCGAGGCGATTGAGTCGCGCTGCGAATACGTTGTATGCAAAAGCAGCGGGTATTGCCACCGCAAGAGCCGCGGCCGTCGCCACAAGTGCTGTTGCAATACCAGGGGCAACTGCACCCAGATTACCTGAACCCTTGAGTGCAATGCCGTTGAAGGCGTCTATCACGCCCAGCACCGTTCCGAAGAGTCCAATGAGAGGAGATACGTTGCCAACAGTGGCCAGCCACGGAATGAACCGACCAAGGTCCTCACGCTCGCGACCACTCTCGGCATCAAGCACAAGACGCAGCGCCTCCACCTGAGACCCGGACAGCCGCGCGCTGCGGTCGGCTGTGGCGCCAATTGCCGGCTTGGTCTCGTGAAGAAACTGCATGGCGCGGGCAAGAACGGCAGTGAAAGCACTGGACTTGACCCTCTGCGCCAACAGCAATGCCTCGTCCATCTGACGCACGTGCTGGAACTCACGCACAAAATGTCTGCCATTGCGTTCGGCGGCACCAAAGGCGCGCCACTTGCCAAACATGATTCCCCACGACATCAGGGACAGAACAACCAGAAGACCCACCACCAGGCGAGTCACGGTGTCGGTCATTGCCAGAATGGAGAATGGCGACTCCGCCACCACCGCACTGCCACCGGTTGTTGACAACTGAAGCAATGGCATCGCGGCCATTACACCTGCCGGAAGAATCACGCGACATCACCCCCGACAGACCGCCTGGCCCCGAAATACCTGTAGGTCTCGCGCAGTCCGTCAGGCAGGGTAACCGATGGCGCCCAGTTGAGCAGCTTCCGTGCCTTGTCGATCTGAAGAGCCGATCTGGCAAGCTCACCTGCACGCGCAGGGGCGTAGTCTATGGGCGTGGAAGCGCCACTGATCTGCTGCAAGGTCTTCGCGAGTGTGTTAACCGAGGTTTCCGTGCCTGTGCCTATGTTGAAGGCACGCGCATCAAGACGCCCGCGATCAGGGAGCGATGCGGTGGCGGCAGCAAAGTTGGCGCCCGCGACATCACCGGCGTAGACATAGTCACGCGTCTGCTCACCGTCGCCAAATACTGTCAGTGTCTGTCCCTCGAGAAGCCGGTTACAGAATATGGCAACAACGCCCGCCTCGCCATGAGGGTCCTGCCTGGGACCATAGACGTTGCCATAGCGCAGTGCGACGGTGTCGAGCCCGTGCACGCGCCCATAGTATGCCAGATAATACTCGACGGAGAGCTTGGCGATCCCATAGGGGGCCTCCGGGTCCTTGGCCGTCCCCTCACCACTTGGTGGCGGCTCGAAATCTCCGTAGAGCGCACCACCGGTTGAGGAGAAAACGGTGCGTGTTGCATGACCGGAGGCACGCACGGCTTCCATCAGATTGAGGCTGCCGAGGATGTTCCGCGTTGCGTCGTACACGGGATCATTCACCGAGCGACGAACATCGATTTGCGCTGCAAGGTGACAAAGCACGTCAAAGCCGCCGGTCTTTACCAGTTCTGCTGCTTCGGGTGACGTAATGTCACCGCGCACAAGGCGTGCTGAGGATGGAAGGTTGTCTTCGTGGCCGCTGGACAAATTGTCCAGCACAGTTACCTGCCAGCCTTCCGAGACGAAGCGATCCACTACATGTGAACCGATGAATCCGGCGCCGCCGGTGACCAGCACCGTTCTTGTCATGCTGTCCAATGTCCGAGGTTGAGGTTTCCAAAGTAACCTCGAAATGTAAACGCGCGCCGGAAGCTATGTAGCTTCCGGCGCGCGCAAATTGTGACGCCATCAAGGAATCAACGCATCTTCGAGAAGCGACGTGCCACAAGGTTACTGCTGATCCTGGCATCGTACTGCTTCTCCACTATGCCAGTGCTCCAGCCCTCGCCCACTCGTACCAGACGCACGGTTGCGATGAGAGACTCCGCACCGCCGGCTCCGGCCCGGTCGTACAGGGCCATCTCGTCACCGGCCCTGAGTCCCTGCGTGCTGCCTCCGTCAAAAATCAGGAAGCTCTGAAGCGTAGGCAGCAGCGACTTCCGATCCATCCAGATGATTCTGGAGTTCACATCGGGAGAGTCCAGCAGCGCGGACTCGCCTCTGGAGGCAGCACTGCCCTCAATAACCAGCAAAGGCTGGCCGGGTTCAATACGACCTGACTGCTGCCTCACCACCGCAAGCGTGCCCTGTCCGCTTCCACCCTGCGCCACCACCTCAAGCACACCGGTTGGCAGCGCTACCTCCTTTTTGCCATCGGGGGTACGGGAAAGGGTGTAAGACACCAGACGCGTGCCAACTTCGTAGCTCCTGCCCTGTGGCGCCTCAACCTCCACTTCTTCGGTGCGGATCAGACCGTTGTGGCCCACCGATTCAGCACCCCTGGCCCCGGTGCCCAGCCGGCTTCCCACGCGGCCGGCATTGCCCGCCGCCAGCTCTTCAAGCAGAAACGGCGCCGTCTCGTACTCGGCCTGACGAGGCACCGGACGGTTGGGTTGAATAAGCTCCTGAGCGCGTCGTTCAGCCTCTTCTGCATCCGGTATGTCGCGGTGGAATACCGTCTCCGCCTCGCTCGGCTTTCGTGCGGCCTTCTGATCGGCCGGAGTGACCAGGCCGATTCTGACGGTAGAGTCGTTTCCGGGCTCACCGCCCATGAAGCGGCCCGTTGAGGGAGTGAGGTTAAGGCGAGTGGTGTCGCTTGCGGGGTCCACTGCCAGGCTGCCGGGCGAGAGCTTCACCGCGGCGGCCGCGGCAGCCGGATCACGGCCTGCTGAGGCCGCGTCGCTCTTGCCGGCGGTTTGCGAAGCAAGAGAGCTGGCCGCTGCCACGCCGCGCGTATCGGCGGCTGCAGCCTTTGCGGCAGCCTTGGCAGCATCCCGGGGAGCAGCAGCCGCGGGCGGCGGACTCTCCAGAGTTCCCTCGCCTGCACGAGTCACCGCGCTGCGCGGAACCGAGCTGTCGGCCGGTGCCGCGGCAACGATGGCTGCCTTGCGGCCTTCGGCGTCATCGGAGGCGCTGTGTGGCACCGGAACCGTGAGCTTCATCCCCACCCGCAAGGGGCTTGGACCCTCCGTCGCCAGCTTGTTGCGCCGGGCCAGCTCCTGCCACTGGTGCCCGTCCCCATAGTAGCGAGCGGCAAGACTCCACAGCGTCTCACCGGGCTTCACGACATGGACTGTTGTGGCGGCCGACGAGGCTGCAGCCGCTACGGCGGGCTTCCCCTGAGCACGTACAACCGTGGGCCGCCAGACGAACAGCAGCGCCAGTACGCTGATAATGGACACCACGATGCTGATCCACACATTGGCCGCCGCCGCGGGTCGAGCCACCGTAGACGCTGCAGGCGCTTGTTTGACACCACGCATCTCGAAAAATCCCGGGAAAAGAGAATCCAACACACCAGCTACCACTACGGAGACGCACCCGGATGCCCCCCGTAACTCCACACCTGTCACTGCACCGGCACAAGATGCCTCAGAAGGGCAAATCGTCGTCCTCATCCTGAAGCGCACCAGGGAAATCCGAGAAGTCGTCTGAGCCCGCCCCAGCCGACGCAGTTGCCCCCGCTGGCTTGGAACGACCACCAGCCGCACCGCGACGCGGCGATGAGTCGAAGTCATCACCGGCACCGCCACCACCACCACGCCCGCTCAGAAGCATCAGATCGCGTACACGAATCTCCGTGGTGTAACGCGTCTGGCCTTCCTTGTCCTGCCATTGGCGGTACTCAATCTCGCCCTCCACGTACACTTTCTCACCCTTGCGCACGTACTTCTCCACCACATCGGCCAGACCTGAGCCGCGTGCATTGTTCCATACCACACAACGGTGCCACTCCGTCTTTTCCTGCTTGTTGCCGGTCTGGTCGTTCCAACTGCGGCTGGTGGCAAGCGAAAAGCTGGCAACCTTGCTACCGGTACCAACGCTACGTACCTCGGGCTCGCCACCCACGTTACCGATAAGGATGGCCTTGTTCAGGCTGCGACTCACTGTGCCTCCTCGCGCGCAAAGCGCACTGCAGTGTTGGTAAATGTCGATGCTGCTTGTGAAGTGCTCTTTTTAGAAATGCTGCCGGCTTTCGCCGCGCCGATCTGCTGTACAGAAGCTAGTACCCGAAGTACCCGGCCACTGCACCCTGCGAGCGCAGCCATTGCCAAAACTACGCCCCGGACAAAGCCTGCCCGTCTCGCATGGTCTGACCTCGTGCCGCTCTCTGCATCAAGAGCGCATCTTCCACGGGGTGCTCATAATAATCCCTTCGTCGTCCAACTTCGAAGAAGCCCCGGGCTTCATACAGCCGCTGCGCAGGGAAATTTGATTCTCTCACCTCAAGAAACATCGCTTCAGCCCCCTCGGAGTCTGCCGCCGCAATGGCTTCATCGAGAAGCTGTGCCCCCACGCCGCGACCACGCACGCTGGTGCTCACACAGATATTACCAACCTCCCATTGGTCACCAGCCATCAGCAATACACAGTAACCCACAATCTCGTCATCCAACTCTGCCACGCACATGCGGGTGAAACTGCGTGAAAGCAGCGAACTGAATGCCGCGGCCGGCCACGGGTCGCTGAAGCCCTGAGCCTCTACTGCTGCAACGGCATCAACATCACCCCGCAGCATTTCACGAACAACCACCACCAGCCGCTCATCCTGTCGCGCTCCCTCATCCGTGGAGGTCTTTGGGGGAGCCTTTGGACCGGTGTCCGGAGAGCCTTTCTTTTTCCTCTGCTTCGTCACGATTCAAGCGGTGACTGGAGCCGGTGCCGGTAACTGCCTGCCGTGAACGAGCTCCCACTTGACCTGCGCCTCTGCCAGGCGACCATAGTCCGGTTCCCATGACGCGAGATCCACGGGTGCCTCCCGCCAGCTTCCGTGTACGAGCGGGAGCCTGCCTGCGTCCGGCAGTACCACCGGGCAACCGTTCAGCTCTACCGTGCTTTCCAGGACCGCCACACGCATCGATGCCGGACCCAGCGCTAAGAGTTCGCTCACGGACAGGCGCAGAACAGGGGACAAGGGCAACACCCTGCCCCCTGGCCCTCGATGAACCCGCTGCAGGTAGCGTTCACCCCTCAGGGCATCTGCATGGACAAGCAGCTCACCCGATGCACCGCCATCAAGCGCTGCGGCTGCCAGGAGCAGCGACGGGACTGCGTAAAGGGGGATTGCAAGACCATGAGCCAGACCCTTGGCCAATGCGCCCGCGATGCGCAATGACGTGAAGCTCCCGGGTCCTTCGCCACAGACAATCGCCCCCAGCATGTCCTTGTCTGTTTGCGACTGGGCGAGCACCTGCACAATGGCAGGCAGCATGCCATCTCCAGAGCCGACACCAACAGGAACCTCCAGCGCAGCCAGACAGCGGGTGCCCTGCACCACCGCCACGGAACCATGAGCACAGGCGGCCTCCAGAACCAATACGGGCCTGTCAAGCGGGAGCGGCACACTCACATGCTTCGACTCCCTCAATGAGTTCGTCCCGTTCATCTACCCACCCGCGAGCTATCGGCCTGGGAGGAGAGATCGTGCGGTGCGCTGTCATCTTCCCTGACCGGCTTCTTCCAGCGCTCCCGATCTCTGGTGCTGACCCGCAACAGCCGCCTCTCATTGTGCTCCTGGTCGTAATCCAGATTCACGAAAATGGCATCATCCGGAAAGAGATCGCCTGCCCTGTCAGGCCATTCCACAAGCAAAATTGCCTTCTGGCTCAGCAGTTCATCCCAGCCCAGTGCCTCCACCTCTTGAGGCCCTTTGAGCCTGTAGAGGTCAATGTGAAAGACCCTGCCGCCTGCACTCTGGTATTCCTGTATTAGTGAAAAAGTCGGACTGGTGACAGCTTGCAGGTTTTCAACTCCCAACCCCGCGCAGATCGCGCGCGCGAGAGTTGTTTTTCCCGCTCCCAGGTCGCCCTCGAGCGCTATCACCCCCGGAGCCACCAGCGCCTTGCCAACCGCTCTGCCCCATGCGTTCAGAGAGTCCAGGTTGGGGCTGCGGGGGGCACCGGTAGTCAGGAGCCACTGCAGTGTGGCGGCTGTCTCCTCAGCGGACACGTCGCCCCCTGCCAGCCTTGCCTGCACGATGCGCCACCGTTCCGGGTGGCTTTCTTCCCGCCTGCACGTTTCCTCTGGCCTGCGCAGGTGCCTGGCCCAGCGCGGTGCGCACGTCGAAGAGTTGATCGCGAAGTCGCGCAGCAGATTCAAAATCGAGTGTGCTGGCTGCTTCCTTCATCGCTGTTTCCAATTCGGAAACCAGAGCTTCCAGTTCTTCCCTGCTTCTCGGAGTGGCTTCGCCGGAAAGACGGCGCAGCGCGGGTTGTGCCTCACCGTCGCGTTCGATACGCGCATCAGCCACGCGCGTGATGAAGCGTACTTCTTCGACACTCTTCTTCACGCTCCGCGGAATAACACCGTGCGCCACGTTGAACTCGTGTTGCAAGCTGCGGCGACGTGATGTTTCCTCCATCGCCCGCTGCATGGATCCGGTAATACGATCGGCGTAAAGTATGGCAGTGCCGTTCACGTTTCTCGCCGCTCGCCCGATAGTCTGAATGAGAGAACGGTCGCTGCGCAAGAAACCCTCCTGGTCGGCATCAAGTATTGCAACCAGTGAAACCTCTGGCATGTCCAGGCCTTCACGCAGCAGATTGATGCCCACAAGAACGTCGAACTCGCCAAGTCGCAATCCTCGCACAATTTCCATGCGCTCAATGGCGTCTATGTCAGAATGCATGTAGCGCACTCTCACACCCATCTGCTGCAGGTAGTCGGTGAGATCCTCCGACATGCGCTTGGTGAGTGTGGTTACCAGCACCCTCTCACCACGACGCTCGCGCAGATGAATCTCATGCAACAGATCGTCTACCTGCCCCCGCACTGGCCGCACTTCAATTTCCGGATCCAACAGGCCGGTGGGTCTGATTACCTGCTCCACGACAACACCCTCTGACAACTGAAGCTCCAGATCGCCCGGCGTTGCAGACACGTTTATGAGGCGCGGCACCAGCTCCATGAACTCTTCAAACACCAGCGGACGGTTGTCGAGGGCACTGGGCAAACGAAAACCGTAGTCAACCAGCGTCAACTTGCGCGCACGGTCACCGTTGTACATGCCACGCAACTGGGGCAGCGTGACGTGTGATTCGTCTACTATGACCAGATAGTCGTCGGGAAAATAATCCAGCAAACAGGCAGGTCGTTCACCTGCAGCTCTGCCGCTCAGGTGGCGCGAATAGTTCTCAATGCCTGCGCAGGTACCTATCTCAAGAAGCATTTCAAGATCGAATTGCGTCCTTTGCTCCAGACGCTGTGCTTCGAGCAACTTGCCTGCGAGTCGCAGCTCACCAACACGTTCGGCCAGCTCCTCCCTAATGGCGGCACTTGCACGCAGAATGGTGGGACGATTGGTGATGAAATGCTTGGCCGGATAAATGGCCATTCTGTCCATCACCGTGATGGTGTCGCCAGTGAGTGGGTCGATCCTGGAAATGCGCTCTACTTCGTCTCCCCAGAGTTCCAGACGTACAGCCTGCTCCTCATAGGCCGGGTATATCTCCACAGTGTCGCCACGAACTCTGAAAGTGCCACGCTCGAAGGCTGCGTCGTTGCGCTGATACTGAATGCCAACGAGAGCGCGCAATACGTCATCACGGGCTATCTGCTGCCCCGTACTCAACGAAACCATTCTTTCGCGATATTCCACCGGATCGCCCAGGCCGTATATGGCTGACACAGTGGAAACGATGACCACATCATCACGCTCCATCAGCGAAGAGGTTGCCCGCAATCGCAGACGGTCTATGTCCTCATTTATGCTGGCGTCTTTCTCAATGTAGGTATCACTGGAAGGGACATAGGCCTCCGGCTGGTAGTAGTCGTAGTAGGATATAAAGTACTCGACTGCGTTAGCCGGGAAGAAGGATTTGATCTCACCGTAGAGCTGTGCTGCAAGCGTTTTGTTGTGCGAGAGCACCAGTGTTGGCCGCTTCCATGCCTCTATGACACTGGCCATGGTCATGGTTTTTCCAGAGCCCGTAACGCCCAGCAGGGTCTGATATCTGTCCCCTCGTGCCAGGCCGGCTGCCAGCTCGGCGATGGCTCTCGGCTGATCACCAGCCGGTTTGAAAGGGGCCTGCAGCTTGAATTGAGAACCCATTCTGTAAAACTAATACACTATCGGGTTTTCTTCGCCATGGGAGCACACAGTGGCGGGCCCGGCTTTGCTAGATCGAGTTCCTGGTAAGTATGAACGATGCAGCGCCCGAGAGCACCAGCGCCTGCACGCCCACTATGGCGAGCTCGGCACCCAGGGCAAACGAGAGGATCAACGAGACGCTCATGGCAGCCACGCTCGCGATCTTCCCGCGTTTACTTATGGCGCGGCGTTCCCGCCAGTTCCTGATTGCCGGACCAAAAGTTGGACTTCGCAATAGCCGCGCATGAAGCGTCGGTGAGCACTTCGCAAAACAGAACGCCGCCAGAATTATGAACGGCGTGGTTGGCAGAAGCGGCAGCAGCGCACCCAGGATTCCAAGCACCAGGCTCGCTCCGCCCAGCGCAAACCAGAGCGCACGCACCGCTTCTGCCCCCATCAGCTTCAAGCCGCTGCCGTGAAGCGCGGGAACAGCACGTTGTTCTCAAGATGGATGTGCTGCATCACGTCCTCCACCAACTGGCCGGTCTGCATGTAGAGCGCCTTCCACGAGCTGCATGCTTCGGGAGGAACGGCGAACATGTCGGTAAGGTGCTCCATCTCGTGAAGGATCTCACCCTGGTCGTCATGCTCATGGCGAAGCTCACCTATGCCCTCGTTCTGCGAACCGGCTGCCTGGCGGCGCATGGCCGGAAACATTACTGCCTCCTCCTTGCCCATGTGCTCATCCATCTCCACCTGCATTTTGGAGAGAAGATCTGCGAGACCGGCCGGCACCTTCGGGTGCGCACTGTGTACCTGCTCAACTTTGCGCGAGAGCGCTACGAGCTCCGGTATCGCACGACGGTGTGAGGCGTGGTAGTGATTGACAATGTGGTCAATCAGCTCGTCACTGCTCATGGAGCTGGCAGCAACGGCTCCATGCGTATTCGCAGCCAGTTCCTGAAGCTTCTCATCAACCACCTTCGCGTCGGCGCCAAAGCGCTCTGCCGCCTCAGCAAGCGGGGCTTCACCACCGCAGCAGAAGTCGATGCGATGCTCGCGGAAAACCGCCGTGGCACCGGGGATGGTGGCGGCAAGATCTCCAACTGAGTGATTGAGCAGGCTGTTGTCAGCTGTATGTACAGTCATGGTGTTTTCTCCATGCGGAATGTTGACAGAACTACTTGGAAATATCGCACTTTCGAGTTGCGAATGCGAGAGATGCCGGTGATTGGAGCAAGGGCAGGAGGACGATCCGGCCCTTGCTCATCAGCTCACGCGACGGCGTGCCCGCGCGCTTCCAGCGAGCGCAGAAAACGCCTTACGAACAGAACGGTGACAAGGAACAGACCCGTGTAACCAACGCTGCCCATCACATAGGGGAGTGTGGCGTCGCCCTGTTGCACCGTGTTGAGGTTGAAAGAGAGAAGACCAATGGTGATGATGCCGCCAAAGATCCACATGGCCAGCAGCCAGAGGCCCGTTTCCCAGCCGCTCAACTGGCGACCCCAGCCCTCACGCGGGGGCACGGGAATGGCGGTCTGTTCGGCTGAGAGAAGCTGCGTGCGCTTGCCCATGGTAAGCAGGTCATAGACCAGCAGTCCCACACCCGAGAGAAACACCAAACCGAATATCGGCACCAGCGCCTTGGAGAAGAGCATGGCAGGCCCGACATCTCCACCAAACCAGTCGAGGCCAAGTGTTCGGTACACGAACACCTGAACGGTGCCGCCAATGGCAAAGGCAAAGGCCAGACCCAGCATGCCGCTGAACGACAGCCAGAAGGCCAGCCGGCCAAGTCGCTGGTCGAAGTCGAGCTTCTTGCGCATGAGAGGCACCACGTAATAGGCAGCCGAAAGACCGAGCATGCCGAAAGTGCCGAAGAGCGCGAGATGTGCGTGACTCAGCGTCACCCATGTGCCGTGCGACCACACGTTTGTGAGAGCGAAGGTCATGGAGAAGCCAAGTATGCCGGCACCCACTTGTTCCAGTACTACTGAGCCCAGCAGGAACGCAAACGCGGGCACGTTGGATATGGGTTGGTGATCCTGGTGTGCATCGAGATAGATGTGCCAGAAACAGAAGATGAGCGGCAACGGTTCGAGTGCGCTGAACAATGATCCCCAGAATTGCCAGAACTCCGGCGTGCCTATCCAGAAATAGTGGTGCGCGTTGCCCAGAAGGCCGGAAAGCCAGACCATGGACACGCCCCAGAACACTGCATAGCCCACAGCCTTGATGTCCGCCTTGAACATGAGCACCAGCAGGAAGCCCACCAGCGAGATGTGTATGACTTCCCAAACACCTTCCACCCAGTAGTGAACCACATACCAGCGGAAATACTCCTGCAGATCAAGACGCTCGGTGAAGAACACTCCAAAGAGCCATACAGTCGTGAGTGCCAGAACCCCAATGCCCAAACCCCAATGGATTTCGTTCCATTGGGAGATGGGCGGAAAGGAGCGCCATACCACGTAACAGAGGATTGCGAAGCCGATAAAGATTACTATGTCGGCGATACGACCGGCTTCCAGATATTCCAGCCCCTCCTGCAACATGGGCTGACCCATCCACCAGCCTGCAACTCCACTCTGAGCCAGAAACTGCGTGCCAACGTTCCAGACCACCACGGCAATCAGTGCATAGAAGAGCACCTTGATCAGCCATGGTGCAACCAGTTCGCGCTTTGAGAGTAGCGGGCCCACAAACAGAATGGTGCCAATAAAGCCCGACAACACCCACAGTATGCCCAGGTTCGTATGCTCGGCGCGCACCACGTTGAAATTGAGCGTGCCTGCCAGAAGAGAGGGATCAATGTGCTGAGCCGCAAGCAGCAGACCGAAGGCTGCCTGGAAGAAGAACAGCACCAGCATCACCATGAAAAAGCGAAAGCTCAGACGCTGTGTTTCGTATTCAATCCGGGCCATGACTCACTTCCCTCCCAGGCTGCGAATGTAGGCCACGATTGCTGCCACCTGAGCGGAATCGAGCAGCTTCTCAAAAGACGGCATGGTATGAGCCACATACCCATCAACAATCCTTGCATCAGGATCGAGTATTGACTCGGCGAGATATTCATCATCAACCACGGAGGTGCTTCCGTCGGTGTGTTTAACGGTGCTGCCGTAAAGGCCACCCCAGCCCGGCCCCACAACGCGCTTAGCATCCAGGGAGTGACAGGCCAGACAGCCGTTGCTGGTAGCGAGTTCCTTGCCAAGTGCCACGCCCGTAAGAGGAGCCGCAGCGCCCTCAGCCCCCGATCCGTCAGGAAGTGCATGAGCGGCACCGGGCAGTGGCACCGCCTGCGGGAAGCCCAGGCCATCCACCTTGGGCTTGGGCGGCCAGCCTTCGGTGTTCATTGCAGAGGTGTACTTGAGGAAAGCAATCAGCATGGCAACATCGTCACGCGTGAGCGGCAAGTTGGGCATGGCCGTAGGATGGCCTCCCCTTCTGGTTATGCGCTCTGCGGCCGCGGGATATCTCTCCAGGTATTCCTTGATCGAGCCAACACCGGATTCGGCTGCAATGTCGGCGTCCTGCAACTTGAGGTTCACGGCTGCTTCAGTGGGCCAGCCGCCGGCGGAGGGGAGAAAAGCTTCAAGCCACGCGGGTCCCACTTTGTCGTAGAGCTTGGTCAGATCGGGGCCGAAATAGGCTCCGTTGCCCACAATGGTGTGACAACCCATGCAGTTGAACGACTGAAAGACGCGTTTCCCGGCCACGGCATCGAATCCGGCGTAATGCACCTCTCTGGGCACCACCTGCCCGCGCGAATCCAGGAAGGAGAAAGCGGAAAGAGCCAGAAAGATGGCTCCCATAAGGGCCAGCAGTGCCAGTGCCCGCCGCCTCTTGAAACCTTCCCAACAGGGTTTTCCGGGAGAACAACTCATTTGTCGGCCTCCCCGTCGTCACAGTCACAGGCGGAGACAGCCTTGCGCGCCCGGGCGGCATCCTTTTCAATCGCGTCGTGCTCGAAAAGTGTTCCCAGACTTTCAAAGAAGAGATAGAAGACAGCCACAGCAAGCACGAAACCGACAATGAAATACACCAACCACATGGCCTCGGACTCGGGCCAATAGGAAAAATCGCGCCAGTATGGCCACGAGAGCGCCATACTGACCAGACTCGCGACCACCGCCAGTGCCAGCCGGATAAGGGATTGCATGTGCCTCAGCTCTCCGCGTGTGAGATGTTTTGTCGCGTCGGGTTTCTGGCCCGCAATTCGCGATGTAGATTTCTAGCAGATTGAATCGGTATTGTAAATGCCAGATTCCAAAATCAGAGACTGGCTTTTGCTTCTGATCTTGACACTGGGCGACGGAGGGGGCTTGTTCTTCGTGTATCAAACAAGAGTTGCCAAGTGCAATTCACCCTGCGAATGGAGTATCCATGCGTCTCGCGGCATTTACCGATTATGGTCTGCGCGTACTCATGCGGCTGGCGGCAACGCCGGATGAGTCACTCACTACGGCCCGAATCGCCGAGGAGTTTGAGGTCCCATACAACCACCTGGCCAAGGTGGTTCAGGATCTGGCGCGTGGTGGTTTCGTGAGTACGCAGCGTGGCGCAAAGGGTGGCATTCGTCTGGCGCAGAACGCGAAGTCCATACGACTGGGTGATGCCACTCGCTATCTGGAGCAGAAATACGCCATGGTGGAGTGCTTTCGCTCTGATGGTGGCTGCTGCGTGCTCACTCCGCGGTGCCGGCTACGGTCGCATCTGGCGTCGGCCTATGAGGCTTTTCTTGAGTCACTCAACAAGACCAGCATTGCGGATTGCGCCTGGATGCCTGGGGCGGTGTCCGCTTCCGGTGGCGGTGCCGGAGCCGTTGCTGTCACCGGGGCGGGTGGCAAGAGTTTGAGGGGCAGCGGCGAGGCGGCCTGAGGCCAGTTCCCCTCAGCGGCGAAATTCTTATTCGTCGGTGGTGATTTTTTCCCGACGGCTGACAACTGCAATGCCCTTCACCCGCCTGGCGGCCTTCATGATGCGCTCAAGGTGGGCCAGGTTCTCCACCTCCACCAGCGCGGCACCATTCACCCTGCCATCCACGGTCTTCAGCTCAAGGCTCTTGATGTCGGTGCCCGTGGCGCTAACGGCCGCAGCCACGTCTGCATACAGCCCTCGGCGGTCGTTGCCTTCCATGACCAGCCGCACCACGAATCTTTCGCCAGCCATTTCCTGCCAGTCTATCTCCAGCCTTCGCTCAGGCTCATGGGCCAGAAGGAGGAGATTGGGACAGTCAGCCCGATGTATGCTCACACCGCGTCCGCGCGTTACGTACCCCACCACCTTGTCACCCGGCACGGGCTGGCAACACTGCGCATAACGAACCAGTACGCCGTCAACGCCCTGGATTCGCACGCCCTTGCCGTTGCCACGCACCCGATCGAAGATGCGCTCAATCGTTGTGCTGACCTTGCCGGCTTCCGGTACCGTGGTATCCAGGTCGGGATGGATGATACGGAGCACCTGCGACACGGGAATGTCGCCGGCACCTATTGACGCGATGACGTGCGTTGGGTCCTTCAGCTTCAATTGGGTCGCAGCCACTCGGAGCTGATCGTCGTCTGGCTTGGCGATGCGCCGGCGTTTGGCCTCTCGGTCCAACATTTCCCGGCCCAGCCGAATGGCTGAAGAGCGCTCTTCGAGTCTGAGAAGTTGGCGGATTTTGTGGCGCGCCTTGCCTGTTCGCACATGAGCCAGCCAGTCGCGACTGGGCCTCGCGTTCGGATTGGTGAGAATTTCCACCGTTTCCGAATTCTTGAGTTCACGTGAGAGTGGTGCAATGCGGCCGTTGACCTTGGCGCCTGCGCAGCGTGCACCAACCTGTGAGTGAACCGCGAAGGCGAAGTCCAGGGGTGTGGCTCCGCGCGGCAACTGTATCACGTCACCAGTGGGCGTGAAAACGAATATCTCGTCCTGATACAGATCAAGCTTGAGGAACTCCAGAAACTCGCCCGGCGTTTCCGCATCGAGTTGCAGTTCCAGCACCTGACGAAACCAGGTGAGGTGGCGATCCAGCTCATCCTGATTTTTGGCGTTTTCCTTGTACAGCCAGTGCGCGGCGATTCCGTAGTCGGCTGTTCTGTGCATCTCGTGTGTGCGGATCTGGATCTCGAACAACTGTCGGGTTGGTCCGAACACGGTGGTATGCAGCGACTGATAGCCGTTGGATTTGGGCTGTGCGATGTAGTCTTTGATGCGCTCCTGAAGAGGCGTCCATCCATCGTGGATGACGCCAAGTGCGTGATAGCACTCCAATACGTTCGGCACTATTACGCGGATGGCAAGCAGGTCGAAGATGTCGCCATAGGGGCGGTCGCCGAGCTGCATCTTCTTGTATATGGACCAGAGGTGTTTGGGCCTGCCCGTCACTTCCACGTCGGGAATGCCTGCCTCCGTGAGGCGTCGCAGCATGGGCTCGCGCATCTGCTCAATGAGTGCCTCGCGCTCATTGCGTTTGGCGGCCACCAGTTTGGCGAGTGAGCGATAGCCTTCCGGTTCGAGGTA
>CAZWSJ010000011.1:0-25355 GCA_964636415.1 uncultured Gemmatimonas sp.
CATTGCGCACCGGACTCTACGAACAGATCATCACCCTCGCTCTCAGCAAGGAATTGCGTGAGATGGGGTCTACCCATGTCATCGAACGCGGTGAGCTGGACTCGGCTGAAGCACCGGATCGTATCGCTCTATATCTGGCGTCGCTCGTGCGTAGAGCCGTTGGTAGTCTGGACAAGAAGACGAGGAGTCATGTTGGTGCCGACCTGGTACGTCGCGTTGTGGCTCTGCTTCAGGAACAAAGCGACGCGGTCGACAACACTGACGCGGTGCTGGACACGGTGGAGCTGTTGCAGGCGATATTGTCGCGCCGGCCTGATGGCGAGCCAGCATCGATTGAAACTCCCGCCACACCACTGCTTGACACCACCCTTCTGACCAACGCACCAGGTGAGCCTCATATCGGTTTCCAGTTAAAGTCGGAAATTGATTCTGCAGATGGCATTGATGTGCTGATGGCCTTCGTTCGTCAGACCGGGATTCGGCCTCTTATTGATCCACTGCGCCGGCATGTGGAAGCCGGTCGCCGTCTGCGCCTGCTCACCACAACCTATACTGGCTCGACCGAACTCGCTGCGCTCAAAGCACTGCAGCAGATCGGCGCCGATATTCGTGTATCCTACGATACCAGCGGCACACGCTTGCACGCCAAGGCGTGGCTGTTTCATCGTGAGTCAGGATTTTCCACTGGCTATATTGGCTCGTCAAATCTCACTCATTCGGCACAGGTTTCCGGTCTCGAATGGAACGTGCGCATAGCGGGAGCCCGGAACCCCGATTTACTGGAGAAGTTCTCTGCAGTATTTGAGAGTTATTGGGAGTCTGGCGACTTTCATCCCTTTGATATAGCCGAGTTCAGCGAGCTTACTAAAGTACTGGATAGGGGCCCTCACATTTACCTGAGTCCGGTTGAGATTCGCCCGGAGCCCTTCCAATCGCGTATGCTGGAGCTTATCGCGCTTGCACGTCTGCAAGGTCGGCATCGCAATCTCTTGGTTTCCGCCACCGGTACCGGCAAGACAGTGATGGCGGCACTGGACTATCAACGTTTGCGCAAGACATTGCCTCGCTCGCGGCTGCTGTTTGTTGCCCATCGAAAGGAAATACTCGATCAGAGCATGGCAACTTTTCGTCACGCGCTGCGTGACGCAGCCTTTGGCGAACGCTGGGTCGATGGTGATCGACCGAAGCACTTCGAGCACGTGTTTGCCTCAATCCAAAGCCTGAGCGCCTCGGGCCTGTCACATCTGGCCGCTGACCAATTCGATGTCGTAATTATAGATGAGTTTCATCACGCCGCCGCGAGAACATATGAAGCGCTGCTCAGGCATCTGGAGCCTCGTGAGCTCTTGGGCCTGACTGCTACTCCAGAGCGGAGTGATGGAGCGAGCATTCTGCACTGGTTCGACGATCGTATCGCAGCAGAGTTGCGCCTTTGGGATGCAATTGATCAACAACGTCTGAGTCCGTTTTCATGGTACGGCATTGCCGACGGCACAGATCTGTCTCAAGTGACCTGGATACGCGGCCGTGGATATGATCCCGTTGAGCTTAGCAATCTTGTTACCGGTGATACCATCCTGGCGCGACGAATCATCAGTAACATTCAACGTGTCGTGCCCAACCCAGATACCATGCGCGCACTTGGTTTCTGTGTTTCAGTGGCGCATGCCCGCTTCATGGCTAATCAGTTTAACCAGTACGGTATTGCCGCATTGGCAGTCTGGGCAGAAACGCCTGCTACTGAGCGTAAGGCTGCCCTTGATGCATTGGCTGCGGGCCGCTTGCGTGTTGTGTTCTCTGTGGACCTGTTCAATGAAGGAGTCGATATACCAACTGTAGACACTCTGTTGCTGTTGCGGCCCACGGACAGCCCTACACTGTTTCTGCAACAGCTTGGTCGTGGCCTGCGGCGGGAGCCAGGAAAAACTGTTTGTACCGTCCTGGATTTCGTGGCTCGTCATCGGCATGAATTTCGTTTTGACAAACGATTTATGGCATTGTTTGGCGGAACTCGCAGGCAATTGGAGCAGCAGATCGAACAGGGTTTCCCGTTCCTGCCAAGTGGTTGTCAAATGGAGCTGGATCCAGTGGCAAGCAAGTTGGTATTGGACAACATCAAGAAGAACCTGCCGCGCTCATGGAATGCCAAGGCAGCGGAGTTGCGCCAGATTGTCGAGGAAAGCGGGAAGATCACGCTGCAGGGTTTTCTTGAGGAGTCCGGACTGGAGCTGGAGGACATATATTCCGGAGGTCATTGCTGGTCGGACCTGCTGGAAAAGGCAGGCTTGGCGACACTGGATTCAGGAGAGCACGAGGCCACATTGCGTCGCGCCATTGGTCGGTTGCTTCACGTTGATGACCCAGAGCGAATCGCTGCATGGCAGAAGTGGCTTGGCAGCACGCAGACACCCGTTCTTTCATCGCTTTCCTTGCGTGAGCAACGCGTATTTCACATGTTGGTTGCCACACTACTGGACACGGTCACCAGTGATGCGGCAGACCTCCAAAGCGCCGCCCGGCTTTTGTGGCAGCATCCACAGGTAGTGGCAGAGCTTACTGCACTGATGGCTGTGCTCTCAACGCGTCTGCAACACCTACCTGGAGAGCTCGCCAACTTCCCCGATGTACCGTTACACGTGCATGCACGTTATACCAGACGTGAGATACTCGCCGCATTTGCCGACGGCTATACACTGGCGCTTCCACCATGGCGCGAGGGTGTACTGTGGCTGTCCGACCATGAGGTGGACCTATTCACCATCACACTCGACAAATCCAAGGGGCACTTCTCCCCCACCACGCGCTATCGCGATTACGCGATCAGTGAATCTCTGTTTCACTGGGAAAGCCAGTCGAACACGCGTGCAGACAGTCCGGTGGGGCAACGCTATCGCAAGCACTTGTCCCGAGGCAGCACTGTGCTACCGTTTGTCCGTCTTGATGACGATGACAAGGCCTTCTGGCTGCTTGGTCACGCAGCCTACGTGCGACATGAGGGAGAGCGTCCAATGGCCATTGTCTGGCGTCTTGCGCACACGATTCCCGGAGATCTGTTTGCGCGTTTTGCTGCGGCCGTTGCCTGAGGCCCCAGTAAATCCAGGCACTCACATGCCGCGCCGCACACAATGATCTACACCTACCCCAAGTCACCATCATTACCCTGGCTCTTCTGTTGCAGGCCCGCATTCATCATCATCAACATCTTGCGTACCGAAACCATACCGGGATGCTCGCCTCGACACCCAGGCATGTATCATCCCGGCCTGAAAAACCCGCACAGAAGATTCAAAACCACCCGCTTCAATAATAGACGTTACCGTGTCTGGTGCGAGAACACCAACATCTCTGGCATAGGTCGCAGTCATGCGACCTATCGCCTCATCGGTGTTGTCTGACGCGCCCATCATTCTCGCCCAGACGGGCAGCAACACTTGATACTCCGGCGATTCCACATCCGAGCACAGATCAGAGCTCGCCAAAATCCCACCAGGCTTTAGTCTGAGGGATATTCCTCCAAAAAACCCCGCGCGCTCCTGCTCATCAAGGATGAAGTGAGACACCAGAAAGCAAGTGGCCGCATCATGCGCTTCACTGCCCGCAAGTGAATCCAGATAACCACCGTGAAAATGACAGCGTGACGCAAACCCTGCCTGCTCCGCTCGCTGCCGGCATAGGTCAAGCATGGAGCCCGAGGGCTCCACCACGGTAAACCGCCACTCTGGATTTTTCCTGGCAAGATGAGCCAGCTCCGCACCCGTTCCCACCCCGATGCAGAGAATCCGTGCGTCAACAGGCAATCCTGCAAACACAGAATCGAGTATGAAATACAGGCAGTCTCTGACAGGCGCCATCCTGACCCAGAATGTGTCATAGCCCGCGGCCTGTTGATCGAACATGGCCCTGATTTCATCCTGACGCATATGGCTCTCTACATCCCTCGCATACAACGAGTGTTAGGCGGCTCGCGAAATCACTGCGCTCCCAACCCACCATCCAACACCAACGCCTCAATGAAAAACTCCATCATACGCTGCGCGTTCAACGCGGTATGCCCCAGGTCCGGGCCCACCTGAACTTCAAAACTCTTGCCCGCACGCTGCAACGACCGGATCAGCTGCATGCTGTTGTTGGGATGCACGTTGTCATCTGCCGTGCCGTAATAAATCATCAGCCTGCCCTTAAGCTGGTCGGCATAGGGCATGGCACTGCCCTTGTCATACCCCTCGGTGTTCACCTGCGGGGTGTACATGTAACGCTCGGTGTAGATGGTGTCGTAATGGCGCCAGTCGGTAACGGCACTCTGGGCTGATGCCGCTGCAAAGACGTCTGGATAACGCAACAATGCCATCGCGCTTGCATACCCACCATACGAGGTACCGTAAATGCCGATGCGCCCGGCATCCACGTAGGGCAATGTCCCCAGATACCTGGCGGCCGCAGCAAGATCATCAATCTCCGGCCCACCCAGCTTGAGATAAATGGCATCCAATGCCTTCTTGCCCAATCCGGCCGCACTCCTGGTATCCAGGGTCACTACAATAAACCCGTACTCGGCCATCGCGTTGGGTGCCGAATAGCGCTCGTTGGCACCGTTGGTCGCGGGACCGTCATACACAGAGAAGATCACGGGATACTTCTTTGATGCATCAAAGTTGGATGGCTTGCTGAGCATGCCGTAATGACGCGTGATACCATCAGCCGCTGTATACACAAACTGCTCCACAGGCTGAAAACCAGCCGCTGTGAGTGCGCTTGCATCCGTCTCAGCAACAACCGCCACTTCCCTGCCCCTGGCATCCATCAAACGCGACACCGGTGGCGCCTTGTGAGTCTGCGCTACGTCCACGAAGTACTTGCCATCGGGCGACACCGACACGGTATGAAGAAACGCGGGATCTGTGAGACGTGTGTCGTTCCTGCCGTCCAGCCCCACACGGTGCAACTGCAGCTTCATGTAGTTATCACCGCTCCTGGCGTAGTACCAAAGCTGACCTGCCTTTTCATCCACTTTCACTATGCCCGCAACTTCAAAGGGATGATTCGTAAGTGTGGCCAGCAGCTTGCCACTCAGATCATACAGATAGTAGTTCTTGAAGCCACTGCGCTCGGATTCCCATATGAAGCGCTTGCCGTCCTCCAGCCAGCGTATGGTGGGCGAGTTGTTGGTCCAACTGGGCAACCATTCTTCATGTACCACCACTCTGCACTTGCCGCTGTCAGGCGCACAAGCAGCCATCTCCATGATGTTCTGCCTGCGGTTGGTTCGACGCAACAGCAATTCGCTGCCATCGGCGGTCCAGGAAATCCCGTATACGTAGTGACCCACAACGTCATCGCTGAGTGGCTTTCCATCACGCGCGTCCACATGCGCGGTGGTACCAGTGGCCACGTCGTACACGTAGAGATCAACAATGGGGTTCTCGGTACCCGCCTTGGGGTAGCCCTCTATCATCACCGAGCCCTCAACCGTTGTCTGTCCGGTTTGCAGGTAGTAGTCCCTCACGGGCTTTTCATCAAACCTGTAGTAGGCAAGCTTGCTGCCGTCAGGCGACCACCACATTGCTGTGGTCTGACCCAACTCCTCGCCATATACCCAACTGGCCGTACCGTACTTGATGCGGTCAGCCTCACTGCCGTCGGTGGTGAGTTGCTTGTCGCCTGAACCGTTCCGACCAGCTATGTAAAGGTTGCGATCTCTGTAGTAGGCCCTGAGCGAGGAGTCCGCAGTCCATGCCTCGGTGGCCTGACGGCCACGGGCAACTCCGCCGCCAAAGCGGCCCTGCATGCCGTTCTGAGCCGCAGCGCCCGAGGGAGCATCTGCGGCGCTGCGCCTGGATACGTCATAACGCAGTCGCTTGCCATCGAACATGTAGTCGAAGGTCTTGCTGTCCGGCGCCCACTGGGCCGTTATCGCACCCGACTTGATCGCACCCTGAAGCTTGGGCGCCATCTCTTCGTACTGGGCGTAGCCGGGCATGGACTTGAGACGGTCCTGTGCCTCCGCACCAGTCGTTGCAAGAAGACCAAGAGCTGCGATGAGACCCAGTGCAACCAGGCTGATGTTTCTGCTGCTGCGCATGACGGAAATCAGTGAGAGGGTGTGGTGATTGAACTATCCCGTACTTCAACGCGGGAAAGCCACAAGGCTTTCCTGTCCGTTCTTTCCAACTGCCGCCACCCCAAAGAAGTAGTTGTCGATGATGACATTCTCGAGAGTGTACTGCGTGACATTCCCCACGAAACGCGAATGCGTCCAGTTTGCTTCGTCGGGCTTGCGCCAGTAGATGCGATAACCAATGACGTCGGGTGAGGCAGGTGCTTTCCAGCGAAGCGTGGGCGAGGGCTGCACGGCACCACGAATGGTTGCAGAATCAGGAGCCGCCGGCGCCCAGGCCAGTGAGATGAGCGTGGCAGCGTCCAGTGCCGCCATTTTCGCCACATACGGGAAGTCCACACCCTCAATCACGTCACCATACTTGATGCCGTTCTCGGTGCGCAGATCCTGGTGCTGCCTGGTGTAGTCTTCATGCGCTTCCATGAGACGCACGGCCGGTACACCTATGTTGAAGAAGGGCGTGTGATGACCCCCACGCCCATAACGATCCAGGCGATAAATGATGTCCACATCAAGGTTGGGGAAATACCTGTCCGCAACCTTGTCTATATAACGGGCAAGCTGACGCGACGGCGTGTCCAGCTCGCCACCGTTCACCAGTATCCGACGCAGTTCCGCCGCTGATGTGTTGGCCGGCAGCCCAGGTGCAAAAACCCGGGCTCTGGTATTCTCAAAAACTCCATCCTGCCCACGCGTGTTGCCAACCATGTCATTGTTGATGGCAGCGTCCATGCGCCAGCCCTCTTCCTGCGCCACACGCGCAAGTATCTCACCGCCGTTGAGACCCTGTTCTTCAGCAGAAAGCGCGGCAAACACTATCGAAGCATTGGGTCTGTGCTTTGACAATAGACGCGCAGCCTCAAGAATGGCAGCTATGCCACTCGCATTGTCGTTTGCTCCCGGCGAATCAGAAGTGAAGTTCATTACGTCAGACACGCGTGAATCAATATCAGCCGTGTGCACGAAGTAACGATTGGGCTCCGTGGTCCCGCGCAGTATGGCCACCACGTTCACGATGTTCACGTCTTCCCTGATACGGCCGCGCGGATCACCCTTCCATATCTGTGACACATAACGCACTTCAAGACAGCCGCCGCAATCTTTGGAAATCTTCTCGAACTCAGCAAATATCCAGCGACGCGCAGCACCAATGCCGCGAGTGTTCGACAAGGTGTCCGACAAGGTATGTCTGGTACCAAAGCCCACCAGCGTGCGAATGGTACTCTCCACACGCGCGGCAGAGGCATCAGCAACCAGTTCATGTATGCGCTGATCTTCCTGGGATGGAATGGGTGTGACGGACGAAGCCTGCGCAGACAGTTGGCTTCGGACAGGCGAAAGTACCAAAGCCAAAGCCAGTGCGAACAAGGCAGCCAGCGGGACAGGGCTATGACGAGACATGGAGATACAGGCGGGATGATGGAGGAACTCTACTGCACTCAGCCCTATCATCTTAACCGTTATGACAAAGCCCGCACCACCGAGACATCGTCATACACAACCTCAGGCTGTCACCGGCCAACGCGGTCGGCCTGGGCTGGGTCCAGCCACTCCTTGAAGCGCTTCTCGTCCATTCCCAGTGAGAGTCGGTTCTGCATACGAACCAGCGGCTGGGTCAGAACCAGTGGCTCATCAACCAGCAGGTCCAACCAGCGCTCGTCGCTGTACATGGCCGTGCGCAGACCCAGATCGGCAAATCGTTTGGAACCGCGATCCACCAGCGGTTGCACCCCGAACTTCTGCGCGAATCTCCGAAGCTCCCCCAAAGAGGCCGCCCGCTCATTCAAATCCACAAAATGGGTCTTCACACGACGCTCGGCGAAAAACCTCAGCGCCTTTCGCGTGTCAGCGTTCTTTTTGGTGCCAAAAATCTGAACCTGAATCTCGGTTGGGGGCATGGAGACAATCTATCCCGCTCGCGCCAAACGAGATCTCGACATCTCCGCCTCAACAACCGCCCGCCGCGCATCGTCGAAAGCCCCCTCACTACGGGAAATGACCAGCGTGGCCACGCCGTTGCCAATGAGATTGGTTATGGCTCTGGCCTCGGACATGAAGCGGTCCACTCCAAGCACTATGGCCACACCCTCCACGGGAACCGTCCCCGTGGCCGCAAGGGTGCTCGCCAGAATAATGAAACCGGAACCCGTCACCGCTGCCGCTCCCTTGCTGGTAAGCATCAGTATGCCAAGCAGAGAAAGCTGCTGTCCCAGACTCAGGTCAACACGAAACACCTGAGCAATGAAGATGGCAGCCATGGAGAGGTAGATGTTGGTGCCATCAAGGTTGAAGGAATAGCCCGTGGGAATGACAAGGCCCACCACCTGCTGGTGGCAGCCGTAGCGCTCAAGCTTTTCGATCATGTTGGGCAGTACGGCCTCACTGCTGGAAGTGCCGAGTACCAGCAGGATCTCTTCACGTATGTATTTGAGAAACGTCCACAATCTGAAGCCAGCCATACGACATATGAGCGCCAATACAACGCCAATGAATATGAACATGGTTGCGTAGACATCCAGCATCAGACGGCCAAGCGGCAATAATGTACGCAGCCCGAAGGTGCCCACTGTATAGGCCATGGCGCCCATGGCACCCAGAGGTGCCACTTTCATTATGATGTGGACGATGCGGAAGAAAACCGCCTGGAGCCGCACCAGGAGATCCAGGACGTCACGGCCGGCGTCGCCCACAGACGTAAGGGCCACACCAAAGAGGATGGAGAAGAACACCACAGGCAGAAGGTCGCCACCGGCGAAGGCCGCCACGATGTTGGACGGCACCACATTCATGAGAAAGTCCACCCAGTTCTGCTCCACCGCAGCGGCGGTGTAGCGACTGACGTCGCCGGTGGGCATCTGCGATGCATCAAGTCCAGCGCCCGGCCTGGTGATGTTCACGATTATCAGACCAATGGCCAGCGCTACGGTGGATACTATCTCGAAATAGATCAGCGCCTTGCCACCCACCCGGCCCAGCTTGCGCAGATCGGCCATGCTGGCAATGCCATGGACTATGGTGAGGAAGATGATTGGCGTGATCACCATCTTCACCAGATTTATGAAGGCGTCACCCAGAGGCTTGAGAGCGCGCCCTGTTGACGGACTGATGACGCCAATGAGTACTCCGATGGCGACGGCTATCAGAACCTGAGCTGTGAGGTTGCGGGCGATTCTTCTATAGACTGAGCTCGCGCCGAATGTCATATGCGGTGGGTAAAACCCTGCTGGCGACAGGGTCAGGTCAGTTTCTTGAGGGCAAAGATGCCCAGACGTATGAGGAAAAGGCCCACAAGCAAGAGCGCCAGCAATACCAAACGAATAACTGGCGTGTTGCCGGCGGCAGGTACAGCGGAATTGGCCGGGTTGGCCAGGAGCATTCCGGCCAGGAAGGTAAGCAGCGTTCCGATCAGCACCAGAGGCAGCGAACCCAGTGAATCACGGCGCGTCCAGGGCCGAACACCGCGAGCTTCCAGAAATATCCTGAGGATGCCATGGGCCACAGCCCAAGTGACCAATACCGCCAGAAGGGCTGCGGTTGCGGCTGTCGAAACGCCGCTCAGTTGTGTTTCTTTCAGGAATGAAGCGGAGATGTACATGAGATTATCACACTTCCTGACGACGTCGATTCATTTCTCTGATGCCGCCACTTTCATAGTGGTTGTTGTAGCACTCAAGCTGGCGATGCTCAGCCTCCTCACCACGTATTTCATCCACATGATTCCGGACGGTGATCGCTGTCCGCTCTGTGACGGTGATACACAGGCTCTGGAAGCGCGCGGTCTCTGGCGGGTGCTGAACCTGAGCCCGAGAAATCGACGAAGCTGGTGTGTTCACTGCGGCTGGGAGGGAATACTGCGTCGCAGTGA
Source organism: uncultured Gemmatimonas sp. (assembly GCA_964636415.1). Classification (GTDB taxonomy): domain Bacteria; phylum Gemmatimonadota; class Gemmatimonadetes; order Gemmatimonadales; family Gemmatimonadaceae; genus Gemmatimonas. Next base: position 9,981 of record CAZWSJ010000011.1, read on the forward strand.
CGAATGGATGACGCGCGATCGTGAACGGCGGCGTGCCTGGCGTCAGGCGTTGGCCGCACGGTCACGCTCCCGCTCCCGGTCATCCATGACGAACAGACGCATCCAGTCGGGCCAGTTCCCACTCAGCTCGAAGAAGTCGTCGTAGTAGACCAGCCCCAGCGACTCCAGCGCTGCGATCAACCCGCTCAGGCTGTCTTCGCCAATCAGCGGACCCACGAACACAAGATCGCCCTCCACCTGGAACTCTTCCGGTGTGAGATTGAGAAGTTCGTCAAACCAGTTGCGTGTCAGCTCCACGCGTTCGAATGCGCTCCGACGCATCAGCAGCGTGGGCGCGGAGTTGGGTATCCTTAGCGGCATGGGACTAAAGCTACCGCCGCGCACAGAGACAAGTCCAAGGAAAGAATGGCAGATTCTGCGGGTTTCGAGTCGGTTTTTGATGTGATCGTGGTGGGCGGCGGTCATGCGGGTACGGAAGCAGCCGTGGCAGCTTCCCGCTCCGGGGCCACTGTGGGTCTCATCACAGGCTCTCTTGAGCAGATCGGCCAGCTTTCGTGCAACCCCGCCATTGGCGGCATAGCCAAGGGCACGGTGGTGCGGGAAATAGATGCCATGGGCGGCATTATGGCACGCGCCACGGATCTTGCCAGCATACAGTTCCGTATGCTCAACCGCGGCAAAGGCCCGGCGGTATGGGCGCCTCGTGCACAGTGCGACCGGGGTCTTTACAGACGTGCACTCAGGCGTCTTGTGGAGTCCCATCCCGGTGTGATGACCATTCAGGGGATGGTGGCGCGTCTGCTGTTCAACGATCCCAAGGGGGCGCGGGCAACTGACAGACCGGGTGGTGTCGGCATGCCCATTATCGCCGGCGTGGAAACGGCTGAGGGCAGACGCTTTGGCGCTCTGGCCGTGGTGCTCACCACGGGGACTTTTGGCAGAGGGGTGATGCACATTGGAACACGCACACGCATAAGTGCGGGACGGGCTGGTGAGGGTCCTTCATTGCTGCTTGGTGAGCAGCTTGACGCAATTGGCCTGGAAACGAAGCGATTCAAGACCGGCACGCCACCACGCATAGATGGTCGCAGTGTTGATTTTTCGCGCTTCGGGAGACAGGAAAGCGAAATTGATTACTTCGATTATTCCTGGTCGCACTTCTGGCATGAGCGCCGGGTCGATGCGTCGGGCAACACGCGGCACCCGCAGCAGTTGCCATGCTGGACAGGCTGGCTGGAAGAGAATGGGACGGAGCTGATCGCTGCACACATCAACGAGTCAGCGATGTATGGCGGTGCCATCTCAGCGCGCGGGCCCCGTTACTGCCCAAGTGTGGAAGACAAAATTGTCAAGTTTCCCGACCGTCATCGGCATCAGTTGTTTCTTGAGCCTGAGGGACACGACACGGCCGAACTCTATGTGAACGGGCTTTCTACTTCCCTGCCCTCAGAGGTTCAGTTGGAGATTCTGCACAGCGTGAGCGGGCTCGAATCAGCGCGCATGACCAGACCGGGCTACGCTATTGAGTACGACTACTATCCACCCGTTCAGTTGCACTCTTCACTGGAATCACGCGCGGTGTCGGGTTTGTTCTTTGCCGGACAAGTGAATGGTACAACCGGCTATGAGGAAGCGGGCGGACAGGGATTGGTGGCTGGTGTGAATGCTGCTCGCAAGTTGAAGGAGCGCGCGGCCCTGGTGCTTGGGCGCGAGACCAGCTACATAGGCGTGCTCATAAATGATCTGGTGACCCGCGGGGTTGACGAGCCGTATCGGCTGTTCACCTCGCGATCGGAGTTTCGGCTCACCGTTCGACAGGACAATGCGCTCTCGCGTCTGGGGCCAATTGCGGCTTCAATGGAATTGCTGAGCGATGATGAGCTTGGGTTGATGGAACGGAGAATCGGGGAAGTGAAGCGCGCCCGCAAGCTTGCCGCTGACACCAGCGTTTCCCCCGTCACGGCTGAGCCAATTCTTTTGGCAGCTCAGAGCCGGCCGATTGCGCACGCGGTGCGTGCCGAGGAGTTGGCGAGGCGCAACGACGTTTCATTGCGGTCTCTGTTTGAGGCTGTGGGGGTGGGTGCGGATCTGGCGGCAGATGCTGTCACGAACGCCGAGCTGGAGATCAAGTACGAGGGCTATTTTGCGCGTGAGCGGCTGCAGGCTTCGAGGCTTGCAGCGCAGGGCAGGGTAACGTTGCCGTCTACTCTGGCATATGGCGAAATGCATACGATATCGATTGAGGCCAGGGACAAGTTGAGCAGGCAGCGGCCGGCGACTCTGGCCGAGGCTGCGGCGATACCGGGGATCAGTCCGTCGGATTTGCAGAATCTGGTGTTGGAGTTGAGGCGTTGGCGCCCGGTGGCGGCTGGGAGCGGTTCGGTTACGAACTAATATTTTCCGGATTGGTTTTGCTTTTTGTTGGCTTTGCTTATTGAAGACTGACTGCGGGATGGTTTTGGGATGGCCGGTCACGGGTTAGCGGGTGACAGTATCTGGCATGGCGTCGTCATTTTGTCATTGGAATTGGATTATGGCGCTATAATGGTGGCATTATGGCGCTGCTGATCATGCATTTTTGTGGAGTGTATCCGTCCTGTCCCAGGTCATCAGTGGCTGACTGGCTGAGAGAGTTGGTACAGCTATAGGCATGAGTGACTTATATCACATTCGATGTGCCGACTGGTTCAAGCTGATTGAACCTTGGGATCTGTGTGGTGTGAAGTGAGTAGAGGAAGTTCTGTTTTTTGCGGCTGGTGGTATTTTGCCGTTTGTGCCGGTGTTGATTTTTCTGATCGAGGAGGTGGGATTATGCAGCGTCGTTTGTTGAGGTATTCGGTAGTGGGGTCAATGGCTGCGTTTGGATTGACCGGTTCGCTGCCCAGGGTATTGAGTGCACAGTCGGCTGTTCCGCAGCCACCATCCGTGATCAACGTGAGTGCTCGTGGCGAGGTGGAGGTGACGCCTGACCGGGCGAGGATTCAGGTGGGTGTGGAGACTCAGGCGGCAACAGCTGCGGGGGCTGCTGATGAGAACAACCGCAAGCAGTCTGCTGTTCTTGCTGCCATACGCAAGTTGGGGGTACCTGCATCCCGGATTCGCACTATGGGCTACAACGTGAATCCAATGCAGCATTACGACGATAAGACCAGGCGCATGGTGGTGGACGGTTATCAGGTGAGTAACATCGTGGAAGTGGAGACTGACAAGCTGGATCAGGTGAGTCAGATCATAGATGCTGGTCTTTCCAACGGGGCCAACCGTGTGGCGGGGCTGGAGTTTTTTGTGAAGGATCGTACGAAGGCCCGCGAGGAGGCGTTGACTCAGGCTGTTGCGTTGGCCAGGCGTCAGGCGGAGGTAGCCGCAGTGGCTGCGGGCGGTCGAGTGGCGGAGCTGCTCGAGTTATCCATCAACGAGTATGACCAGGTAATGCCCACCAGGCCGGTGATGGCGATGAGATCGGTAGCTGCTGAGGCAGTTTCAGCGCCGGTGAGCGAAGGAATGTCCACCGTTTCCGTGAGCGTGTCGACGCGCTGGCGTTTTGAGAAGTAGGTGGATGGAATGGTGAGTGGGAGCCCAGAAGAAGGCGAACGCGGGCAGGGTCCGGAGCAACTCCGGGCCCTTTTTGTTTCACGTGAAACGGGAAGGCCACAATTCTGGCTCTGTTTCACGTGAAACAATCACAAAAACGCCCGCTGGTTCGTTAATTCGCAGGGCTGCCATGGTAAGCTGACGCTGATTCCTCTATACTATCGTTCCGCCACTACAACTACAGCCAGCACCGTGGGACGCATACTAGCCATAGCCAACCAAAAGGGTGGGGTAGGAAAAACCACCACTGCCGTCAACCTCGCAGCCTCGCTTGCAGTAGCAGAGCAGCGAACTCTGCTCGTTGACGCAGATCCACAGGCCAATGCCAGCTCGGGAAGCGGCATCACGCCCTCAACGGAAGCCCCAAACACCTATGACGTGCTCCTGGGAGCTGCTTCGGTCGATAAAGCGCTTGTAAGAGGCATCCACTTCAGGCACCTGGACGTCCTCCCAGCATCTCCAGACCTGGCCGCCGCCGAAGTTGAACTCGTGGATGACCCGGAACGCCTCATGCGAATGAAAAGCATCCTGCAACCCATCCGCGATCGCTATGACTTCATTCTCATAGACTGTCCGCCATCCCTGGGACTCATAACACTCAATATGCTGGTGGCCGCCGACGGCGTGCTCATACCGCTACAGTGCGAATACTACGCACTCGAAGGACTCTCGCAGTTGCTAAATACAATAGAAAGGGTCCAGGACACACTCAACCCGGACTTGGAGATCGAGGCGGTGCTGCTCACCATGTTCGACTCCAGACTCAACCTATCAAGACAGGTGGCCGCCGATGCACGCGCCCACTTCGGAACTAAAGTCCTGGACACCGTTGTGCCCCGAAACATCAGACTCGCCGAAGCACCCAGCTTCGGCAAACCCATCGCCGTCTACGATATCTCCTCCGTAGGCGCACAATCATATATGTCGGCAGCAAGAGAACTCATCTCGAGAAACAGCAACGGCATGCCCGGCTGATATACGCCTCGCTTGTGATAGCGGGCCCTGTCGTTCTATCCTGATGCTAACTCGTGTTGATACGGATTCATCCCGTTGCAGACGCTCTTTCTATAAGATGCACAGCTCGCAGCAACTACTCCCAGCCCCTCAACCTCGACCATGACACCCGAACCACCACGTCGACTCGGCAGAGGCCTGGATGCGCTCCTTAACCGCCAAACACGAAACGTCGGCACAGAGGAAGGCAGCAAACACACAACTCCAGGTCACTCGAAACAAGCCTCTCAGGCCAGCCAGCACGGCGAAGAAAAACTCAATACCAGCCAGAGCCCTGGAGACCTCCTCACGGAACTCCCACTGGCCCGGATCCGCGCCAACCCCTTCCAGCCGCGACAGGAGTTCAGGCCGGAAGATCTCAGAGACCTCCAAAACAGCCTGCGCGTAAATGGCCTGCTCCAGCCCATCACCGTCAGACCCGCACCCAATGGCTCCGGCTACGAACTCATCGCCGGCGAAAGACGCTTCCGCGCAGCATCCAACCTGGGCTGGACCAGCATTCCCGCACTGGTAAAGCAGGTCGACGACCAAACCCTGCTCACACTGGCCCTCATTGAAAACCTCCAAAGGGCAGACCTCGACCCCATAGAGGAAGCCGACGGCTACCAGCGCCTCATAGACGAGTTCCAGCTCTCTAATCAGGACGTGGCCGAACTGGTAGGCAAGGATCGATCGACCGTGGCAAATGCAATACGACTCAGGCAGTTGCCCGCCTCGGTGAGACGCATGCTCCAGGAAAAATCACTCACCGCAGGCCACGCACGGGCACTTCTTCCCTTGGCCAACGAACTGGCCATTACTGACCTCGCACGCGAAACACTGGCCCGGCAACTCTCAGTTCGCGAAGTGGAACGTCGAGTGGCAGCAGCAACAAACCGACCGGGAAAAGGCGGTGCCAGTAAAACCACATCGCAAGCCACCGGAACAACTGCCACACAGCACGCATCCAATCCTGTGGTAAGAGAGATAGAGGAAAAACTGCGCCGTCGTTTTCAGACCAGTGTCTCCCTCAAACTCTCGGACAAAGACAAGGGCGAAGTTCACATCTCATTCTTCTCCAATGACGACCTGGAACGTCTTATGGAAATATTCGGTGTACCAATTGATTGACTATCCCCCGCCATTGCAGCGCCATATTCGCAGCACTATCGCACCACTCGATACAAGAGACGTCAAGTCCTCATGAATCTCAGAAAAACCATCGTCGCCATCGTCACCCTCGTCACCACCAGCCTCCTGCTGTCATGTTCGGGAAGTGACAACAGTACGCCCAACGCCGGCGGCGAGCGAAACAACAGCTTTAAGGTGGCACTGCTCACCCCCGGCCCCATTTCTGACAATTCATGGAACGGCAGCGCCTACCAGGGACTGCTCTCCATAAGAGACAGCCTTGGAGCCGAAATCTCGCACATCCAGACCCGCACACCCGCAGAGTTCGAAGAAAACTTTCGTCAGTACGGTGCCCAGGGCTACAGTCTGGTAATCGGCAACGGATTTGAGTTCCAGGATGCGGCGCTCCGGGTGGCGCCCAGTTACCCCAATACCAAGTACGTGGTGACATCGGGGCTCATCACCGGACCCAATGTCTCCGGCGCCACCTTCCTCTTTGAGGAAGCATCCTACGAAGCCGGCATAGTTGCCGGAGCCGTAACCAGGAGCAACCAGATCGGCCTCATTGCCGGTACCGATCTCCCCACGGTAAAATCGAGCTTCGAGGCCTTCATACGCGGGGTGAAAGTCAGCAACCCGGAAGCCAGAACCTTCATCACCTATATTGGAAACTGGGAGGACGCGAGCGCCGGAAAGGAACAGGCCCTGGCCCTCATCGCACGCGGGGTTGACGTCCTTTTCCAGAACGCCGACGCCGCTGGGCTCGGTGTGTTCCAGGCAGTCAAGGAGAAGCGCATCTTCGCCATCGGCTCCAACTCCAACCAGAACAGCATCGCACCCGACAACATTCTGGCCAGCGTGGTTATTGACCTGCCTACGGCATTTCTGGATCTCGCTCGCATGGTGAAAGAAGACAAATTCACGGGCGAGCTCGTGGAGTTCGGAGTAAAGGACAATGTGGTGCGTCTTGAATACAATGAAGGTCTCAAGAGCAACATTCCCGCAAAAGCGATCGCAAAAGTAGACTCGGTTGACGCTCAGCTCCACGCCGGCACTTTCACGGCAATCGCTGACATAACAAAACGAACCACAACACCAAAATCGCCCGAGCAATGAACGCAGCAACTTCACACCAATCTGTCACACTCAATGAAATCACCAGTGCGTTGGATGACGAACTCGCCATCCGCGACATACCCGATTACCCGGGCGCCGTGAACGGATTGCAGGTGTCCAACAGCGGAGAGGTGAGCCGCATTGCTGTTGCAGTTGATGCATCACTTGCCGCGATCAAGTCCGCTGCTGAGCAGGGCGCCAATCTCCTCGTTGTGCATCACGGCTTGTTCTGGAGTGGCGTGCAACCTCTGGTTGGTGTCATTCACGAGAAATACCGTTTGCTGTTTAGGCACAACATCGCTGTCTACTCTGCACATCTGCCACTCGATCTTCACATACAGCTCGGCAACAATGCCTTGCTCGCACAGGAGCTTGGTCTTGCGGCAGACGGCCGGTTTGCGCGCTTTCAGAACGTTGAGATAGGCCTTACCGGCACGGCAGACGAGTCCACAGCCGCAGTTGTGGAACGCGTCAGGAAGTTTGCGACGAAGTACAACAGCAACGTGCGTACCTCCGTTCCGGTGCATGGACGCCGCACACGCCGCTGGGCCATCTGTACAGGCGGTGGAGCATCAAGCGAAACACTGCGAGAAGCTCGCGACAAAGGCGTCGACACACTTATTGTGGGCGAGGGTCCCCACCACACCACGGTAGAGGCCATTGAACACGACCTCTGCGTTGTGTATGCGGGTCATTACGCCACTGAAACACACGGTGTGCAGGCACTTGGCGAGTGGATTCACTCACGCTGGCACATTCCCTGGACTTTTCTGCATCTGCCTACGGGGTCGTGAACAGCTCGGCACCGCCGCTTCTCGCACTCGACCGGATCTCGCGTCGCTTCGGCTCCCTGAGAGCACTGGACGACGTTTCACTGCACATAGCCGCAGGCAGCGTACACGGTCTTCTGGGCGAGAACGGCGCCGGAAAGACAACTCTCATGCGCATAGTGTTCGGTCTGTTAAAGGCCGACAGCGGCACAATCAACTGGCAGGGCAAACCATTCCGGGCAAAATCACCAGCCGACGCTCTTGATGCAGGCATTGGGATGGTGCATCAGCACTATACACTTGTGCCCGCAATGTCGGTTGCAGAAAATGTCGCACTGGGCGGACACGGACGTTTTCGACTTGCCAGCGCCGCAGCTCGCGTAATAGAAGTGGGAGCAGGTGCGGGGCTCGCACTCAACCCGCACGCAAGAGTGGGTGATCTCCCGGTGGGTGCTCAACAGCGCTGTGAAGTAGTGAAGGCCCTGGCGCGTGATGTTCGCCTCCTGATTCTGGATGAGCCCACCGCCGTGCTGGCACCACGCGAGGCGCACGAGCTTCTCACCTGGCTGCGCACCTTTGCCGATAAGGGAAATGCGGTAGTTCTCATCACACACAAGCTGCACGAGGCTCTGTCCGTGACGGATGACATTACCGTGCTCAGGCAGGGCAGGGTAGTGCTGCAAACCGCAACTGCCACAACAAGTGAGCGAGAGCTGGCGGCAGCAATGCTTGGCTCGGCACACGGGTCGACACATGGCTGGACACACAATCCGGTACATACTCCGGCGAATAGTCCGGCGCACGCCACGCCTGCTGCCCCGGACGCCTCTCCCGCGCAGCCACGGGTGGTCAAACCAGCAACAATCACTCTCAAAGACGTGAGCTGGCACGACAGCAACGGTCTTGCGCGTGTGCGTGCAGCCAGTATCGAGGTCCACGTCGGTGAGATTGTTGGTATAGCTGCTGTAGAAGGTGCAGGTCAGCGCGAACTGCTGCGCATCGTGGCCGGTCGTCTCGCGGCCGACAGCGGCAGCGCAGCACTTCCCCCACGAGTTGGGTTTGTTCCTGAAGACAGACTGCGTGATGCTCTTCTTCCAGATGCGCCGCTTTACGAGAATCTGGCGCTCAGTGGTGCCGGTCAGCGGGAGGGGATCATCAATTGGTCTGCATTCCACTCGGATACTGCACGCCTGATTTCCCGTTTCGATGTGCGGGCCTCAGGACCTGATGATCTTATGCACACACTCTCGGGCGGAAATCAACAGCGTTTCGTTCTGGGTCGGGAGTTGATGGATGATCCGCCAGCCCTGGTGGTGGAGAATCCCTCGCGCGGGTTGGACTTTCATGCAACCAACGCAATCCACACTGAGCTTCGCGCTGCACGTGATCGCGGTACCGCCGTTGTGGTATACAGCAGTGATCTGGATGAAGTACTGCTGCTGGCTGACCGTGTGTATGCAATGCACGACGGCCGGGTGAGTGAGACGCGCCCTGAGCGCGATGCAGTTGGACGTGCGATACTGGGCGCTCCTGATGTCTGACACCGCTTCAGGTCGCCAAACTCCGTACCAGACGCGTCTCACACGTCTCACGCATCTCACACTCTGGAGAACATCCGCGGCAGCGCTTCAGATATTTTTGCTGCTCCTGGGCGGTCTTACGGCGATGGCCATACTGCTTGTGGCCACGGGCCACGCTGTGCTGCCGGCGCTCGCCGCGCTCGCTCGTGGTGCTTTCGGATCATGGTACGCGATCACATCGGCCACGCTGGTGCGCATGATCCCCCTTGGCTTTGCGGGCCTCTCGGTGGCGTTGGCGTTTCGCGCTGGTGTACTCAATATCGGTGCAGAAGGCCAGTTACTCATGGGAGCAGTTGCCGCAGCCAGTGTCATGCTTCCTTTGCGTACGCTGGACCCATGGATTGCAATTCCCATGATGATTGTGGCTGGCGGCATTGCCGGCGCCCTGTGGTCGGGGGTGGCCGGGTACCTGCGACTGAGGTATGGCGTGCTCGAGGTGATCAGCACCATCATGCTCAACTTCGTGGCGCTCTACGTAGTTGGCTGGCTGGTGCGTGGTCCGCTGCAGGAACCAGCGCGTGTGAATCCCCAGTCCATGACGCTGCCGGCTTCGCTGGAACTGCCGGTATTGCTGTCTGGTTCACGCTTGCACGCGGGCATAATCATGCTGGTGCTTGCCGCACTGATGGCATGGTGGTGGCTGTTTCGCACGGCCAGCGGCTTTCGCGTAAGGGCAGTGGGGTCAAGCCCCAGCGCGGCGGCGTCTGCAGGTCTCATTCCAGTGAAGAAAACTATCTGGGTGGTGTTCCTTGTGGGCGGTTTTCTGGCCGGTCTGGGTGGGGCGGTGGAGTACCTTGGCGTCACCTTCGCGCTCTACGAAAGTTTCTCACCGGGTTACGGCTACACTGCCATCGCAGTGGCTTTGCTTGCCCGAAACAACCCGCTGGGTGTGCTTGTTGCGGCTCTCCTTTTCGGCGCGCTCGAAGCCGGTGCCAACGCAATGCAGCGTGACGCTGAGGTACCAAGTGTGGTGGTGTCTGTAGTGGAAGCAGTGTTGATTTTGCTGGTGGTGGCGGCTGACAGGTGGCGAGTGAGTCATCGCGATACGCCGGGTCATTCCTCAAGCGACACAGTGGCTGGCATGCCTGGTATCTCATCAGGCAGTGATTCAGGCCAGACATCGAGAGGCACATCAAGCAATACAGTCCGGGCGGCCGATAAATGAACGCTCTCGATATAGGAACTGTATTTCTTGCAGCCACCGTGCGCACAGCCACACCGCTGGCTCTCGCCGCACTGGGCGAGTGCGTGAGTGAACGTGCGGGTGTCATCAACATCGGACTGGAAGGATCCATTATCGCTGGTGCGCTTGCATCTACCGTGGTTGCTGGTGCTGCGGGTAGTATGGCGGGGGCTGCTGGCGGTGTGGCCGCAGGTTTCGTTGCAGGTGCAGTTGCAGGCTTGCTGGTAGCAGCAATTTTCGCCTGGTTTGCCGTGGGTCTGCGCGCAGATCAGATCATTACCGGCACTGCAATCACTCTCTTTGCATTGGGCCTAACAGGAACGCTTTACAGGTCCATATACGGCACAACGGGCGTCGGGCTCAGTATTCCCACCGCCAATGACGTGGAATTGGGAGTACTCGCACACATTCCGCTGCTTGGCGCAGCGTTATTTTCACAGCCGCTTATAACATGGTTTGCCATTGTGGCCGCGCTGGTTTTGGCCGCTTGGATGAAGGGTACGTACGCTGGTCTTGCACTCACTGCAATTGGCGAATCACCCGCTGCGGCAGTGGCGGCAGGAATCAGGCCGCGGAGAGTTCAGATTTTCGCCGTGCTTTTCGCCGGTGCCATGGCCGGGCTGTCAGGCGCGACACTGGTACTCGCTCAGGCCGGCACATTCGCCGAGGGCATGTCGGCAGGGCGTGGTTTCATTGCAATTGCCATAGTTGTATTGGGGCGCTGGCAACCTCTGGGTGTGGCGGCAGCCGCACTGCTTTTTGGCGCAGCTACGTCACTGCAGACACTGTTTCAGGCCATGGGATGGAGCGGCGTGCCTTATCAGCTTTTTCTTGCCTTTCCCTATGTACTCACGCTGCTGGTGCTGGCTGGTGTAAGCGGCAGGGTGGCGGCACCCGCCGCATTGGGGCAGACACCTTCAACAGGGAGTTGAAAGCACCCGGACTAAAACAAGAACGGAATAGCCTGAAACTGTCGTGTCACCAGCATCTTTCCGTTTCTGTTGGGCACATAGGCAATTTTGAGACCGCCCCAGGCAACGAATACGCCGGTATGCACCGCTGCATCCCACGGCCATCTGAGTGCTCCGTTTGCCTCACCAGTAACCAGTGCGCCCAGCGATACATGACCGGGCCTGAGCACTCCCGTGAGCCCCCGTGAGCCGCAGGTTTCACAGAACAGATACCAGCGCAGACCAAACTCCACGGCGGAAACCGCCGTAAGTTGTCGCTTGCTCGCGGTGGCCCAACCTGGCGCATATGCAGCTATCACTTCCAACGGCGAAGGACCGGTGGCGACAGAGCCCCTGAAGCCCGGTACCCAGCGCTGCGCTGAATAGTTGAGCAGCACTTCCACGCCATTAAGCTCCGGCGAAGATGGGCCAAGTTTGTGTGCATAGCGGTTAATTCTTGCAACCGCGCTGTCGCGCGCCTGTCCCAGAAAAAGCAGATTGGCACGTTCCACGACAGCCACAAAGGCACGGTTGGCAGAATCTCCTATTGCCTGCTGCACCACCACGCGCAGCTCAACACCTCTCAACGCAGCGCGCAGTGTACCCATGGCAGTATCCAGCACTGCCGGTGAAATACTGCCATAGGCAGACCGCTCGAGTCTGGCCACGGCAGTCAGCGAGACGCTGCCACTCCCGGTCGCCTCGCGAAGTGACATGTGCTGCAATGGCTCCGCGCAAACCTGAGCGACACGCATTTCGAGCACTGGCAACTGCGCCGCCGCCTCATCACGCACAGCGGGTTGGCGCAAAGCGTTTCTCACGGCTGTGCAGTAGTCGCCAAGTGTAAGTGAGTCAGCAGAATTCGCCGCCAACCCCGCCGCTTGCTGAGCATTCACATTGCCGGTCCAGATCAAACCCAACATGGCCCAGACCATGAAGAGAGTGGCTCCGGCCCGCATCAGGCAAGCAGCTCCGCTAGCAACCCGGCCTCACGGCTCACATATGCACTCCAGGAGTGCGGGTCCTGTACCAACGCCGAAATACTGCCCGACCCGCCACCCATAAGACCAGTCTCCAACCTGAAGCTCAGCTCCTCGGCCAGATTGCGACCATCTTCAGGTACAACGAGTGCCTGTCTCACAACATCCGTCTGCTGCCCGGGAATGTCCATAAAGGCCCATGCCTGCTGGCTGCCAAAAAGATGTCCGCCAACCGGATCCTGTGTACCGGATACTGCCACGAACCTGCGCGCAACACTACTGCTCTTGCCGCTGGCCAGTTTCTCAGCCGGAAGTGACAGGCCGCCCGCCGCCAGGCTTGCCAGTTCACCACGAGCGGGGATCAGTGCAGCAATCTTACCGGCAACGCTGCGTATCATCTGCACCGGGGAAGCCATGAGAACCACCGACGCCAACTGAATCAGATCACTTGCCGGTCGCAGTCTGTATGACGGTTCGTTGGCTATGGTGTGCAGCACTTCATAGGTGTGAAAGCAGCCAAGACTGTGCGCAATGATATTCATACGATAGTCGAGCGGGTCATCCCCTCGTGCCAGCGCAGACTCACCACAGTCTATGGCCATCTGCTGAAGCTGTGCGATAAATGCATCACGGATGGCTCTTCGAATATCCAGACTGAGTATGGGCCAGAGCACATCGCCCATATACTCAGCCAGCAGCTCCGAGAGCAGCGGATCGGCGTAATGATCCATCACTGTGGCGCCGAGAGTGGCCACTGCGGAACTCAGTTTGGTTTTGCGTTTGGCCCAGTCGTTGATGAAGTCATAACTGAGCGTGTATACAGCAACATTTTCAGCATTGGCGCCGAGTGCTTCCCGCAGCTCATCAAGTGGGAAAGCTGCCTTGCCCTGGGAACTGGCATCCCCGATGCCATGCACGAGCAGCACAGCTCTGTCCGACTTCCAGGTCTGTGACTGAGGTTTGAATGCCGGCATCGGGTCTCCGTGGTGTTTTGTCTGTAAGAAGCCAGACTGCATCAGACAACGAGGTGAGAGGGAAGTTCCCGCATGAGGAACTACGGTCGGTTAAAAGGAGAGGTTTTGCTGATGCATTCACCTACCGACACGTGAGCGCCTGAGCATCCACCCATAAAGCCACACTATCGCCGCCACAAAGCCCAGCACACCAAGCAGGGGTGCAAGCGTAAAGTCTTCACTCACCAGAGCTATGGGTGCATCGCTGGTGAGTGACACTATAAGCCCGGCGTTCACCACTCCCCACAGGCTTTCACCCACAATAAGACCTGAGGCCACCAGAGTGCCCAGTCGCTGGGCGCGCTCAGGATTGGGCATAGTGCTGGCACGGCCGTTGTACCAGCGCGATATCACGGCACCAACCACAACGGCAAAGGTCGCTGACATGGGCAGGTAAATCCCTATGCCCACAGCCAGAGGCGGTATGCGAAGCTTGCCCAGCGCTCCGAGCGCAGAATCAATGAGAATAAGCGCCACACCAATGAGGGCGCCAATGCCTATCATGTTCCACTCCAGATCACCGCCAATCACGCCCTGCGCCAGTGCGGCTATGAGCGTGGCCTGTGGAGCCGGCAATGGATTGGGCGCCAGCACCCCCACATTGGCCGCACCGGCAAAGCCATAGGCGCGGGCCAGCAGGTTGAGCACCCAGGGTATCACCACGGCTCCCGCCATGACGCCGACTATCAGCGCTATCTGCTGCCTGCGCGGTGAAGCACCAACCAACTGACCGGTCTTGAGGTCCTGAAGATTGTCGTTCGAAATGGTGGCGCAGGCGAAGACTATGGCGGTGGTGAAAAGCGCAAAGGCTACAAGTGCCTGTCTGGTGTCTTCGGCAGGCGGCACTGCCATCACCAGCATTGAGGCGCAGAGCACTATGGAAAGAATGCCAACGCCGGAAATGGGGCTGTTGGACGCTCCAATAAGACCGGCCATGTAACCGCATATGCCGGCTATCAGAAACCCGGCAAGCAGCACAAACGGCACTGCCAGCGAGGTGAGAATACCAGAATGTGGTGCCAGCACGGTGGGCTGCAGGAAATCCCATGCCAGGTAGCCCGACATCAGCATGCAGAGTGCGGTAAGACCGATTATCCAGCCAGCCGAAAGGTCCCGGTCACGATCATCAATCACTGTGTTGCGTGACGCGGCAAGGGTGCTCACCAGTCCGCTCACCACGGGTCTTGCCAGACGTGCAAGCGTGTAGATAGCGGCCACACCTATGGCGCCCGCACCTATGAAGCGCACCTGGGTGCTCCAGATCATGCTTGTGTGCGCAGCCAGCGATACGTCTGCCGCCGCGGGCTGCATGGAGGTGAGGACAGGCACGCTTATCCCCCATGCAATCACCAATCCGGTGAGCATGGCCATACCCACGGAAAGTCCAACCAGATGCCCGGCGCCCAGCAGGGCCAGCGACCAGGCAATGTTGTATCCACTGGACGCGGTGGCGCCCAGCCTGAAGTAGCCGCTCAATTCGGCCGCCACCACACGTGTGGCAGCAATCACTGCCAGCCCACCCGAAGCAACGGCACCCAGCACCACGGCCTTGAGGCCTTCACGCGCCTCACCGCTGTCCCCGGCCGTCTCACCTCTGGTGCCACTGCCAATCCTGAGCACCTCCGCCGCCGCCACACCCTCGGGGTAGGGGAGGTCGGAAGTGGTTACCAGAGCCCGCCTGAGAGGTATGGTAAACAGGACACCAAGTATGCCGCCCGCTGTGCAGATAAAAAAGCTCTCCCAGAACGGGAAGCCGGTCCACCAGCCAACAATCACCAGTCCGGGCAACACGAATATGATTGCCGAAAGCGTACCGGCGGCCGAGGCGACCGTCTGGACTATGTTGTTCTCAAGGATGGAAGAGTCTTTGACAGCACTGAGCACGGCCATGGATATGACCGCAGCCGGAATGGATGAGGCAAAGGTCAGGCCCACCTTGAGTCCAAGGTAGACGTTCGCAGCGGTGAAGACGAAGGTGATGAGCACGCCCAGCACTAGCCCGCGAAGAGTAAGCTCTTTGGGTTTCATTCCGACAATTCTACAGACGAGTCGGGGTTTGGCGAGACCG
>CAZWSJ010000011.1:25455-26566 GCA_964636415.1 uncultured Gemmatimonas sp.
AACCCTAGCGGATACGGATTCCGTTGGGGAGAACTGTACCACTCACTGCCTTGAATGGCTTTGCAGCAGCCGGTGGACCATTGGAGTTCCGGCGACTGTCGCGTGTACTGCGCTCAGCGCGCTCGCCGCGATGTCCGGCCGTCTGCGCTGATGCACTTGCTGTACCGCCCTGTTTGCCACCGTCACTGCGCATGCTGAGTGCTATGCGGTTGCGCGCCAGATCAACGCTCTGTACGCTGACCCGCACCTTCTGACCAACTTTCACTACCTCGTTGGCATCCTTTATGTACCGGTCAGCGAGCTGGCTCACATGTACCAGGCCATCCTGATGCACGCCTATGTCCACAAAGGCGCCAAAAGCCACGACATTGGTTACCACGCCTTCCAGTACCATGCCGGGAAGAAGATCTGAAGGCTTCTGCAGGTCATCACGAAATGCAGGTGGCTCGAACGCTGCACGCGGATCACGACCTGGCTTCCTGAGCTCGGCAACAATATCGTGCAGGGTGGGCATGCCCACATCGTCGCTCAGATACTTGCGCAGGTCTATGCGATTTATTGTGGTATCAGCACCTATCAGCTCTGAAACCGCAACACCCATGTCTTTTGCCATCCGCTCAACCAGTGCATATCGCTCAGGATGCACGGCACTGGCGTCAAGCGGATTTGCAGCTCCACGCACGCGAAGAAATCCGGCCGACTGCTCGAATGCCTTTGCACCCAGGCGTGGCACGTCCTTGAGATCGCGGCGGCTGCGGAAACCTCCCCTGCTGTCACGCAAGGTTACTATGGACTGTGCAAGGCCGGGTCCTATGCCAGCCACGTAACCCAGAAGCGCCGCTGAGGCAGTGTTTATCTCCACACCAACACGGTTCACGCAGCTCTCAACAGTGTCATCAAGACGCTGCTTGAGACGGCTTTGATTCACATCGTGCTGGTACTGACCCACGCCGATGCTCTTGGGATCAATCTTCACCAGCTCGGCAAGTGGATCCTGCAACCTGCGTGCAATGCTCACGGCACCACGCAGTGAAACATCCAGCTCGGGAAACTCAGCGCGCGCAAGATCACTTGCGCTGTAAACCGATGCACCCGCTTCGTTGACCACCAC
>CAZWSJ010000011.1:26666-64776 GCA_964636415.1 uncultured Gemmatimonas sp.
TCGGCAACCTGTTCAGCGAGAATATCTCGTGCGCCCTGCAGGGCCGCATCGACGCTGGGCACTACCGAAGGTTTGCCGTCTTCCTCTGCCAGGATGAAATCGGCCGCCATGCGCAGCGCATCTTCATCACTGAGTGCACCGGCCCAGAGTGCATCTGCGAGCGGCCCGAGACCCCTCTCACGCGCTATCATGGCGCGCGTGCGGCGCTTGGGCTTAAAGGGCAGGTAGAGATCTTCCAGGGCCTGCTTGGTATCGGCTGCGAGGATGGATGCTCGCAGCCTGTCGTCCAGCTTGCCCTGCTCTTCTATGCTCTTGAGTACGGCAGCCCGTCTGTCCTCCAGTTCGCGCAGGTATTCACTGCGCTCGCGGACGTCACGAAGCTGTACCTCGTCGAGCCCGCCGGTCATTTCCTTGCGATAGCGCGCAATGAAGGGCAGGGTGGCACCCTCGCCAAAGAGGGCGAGGGTGCGTGAGACCTGCGCAGGGCTGAGTGAAAGCTCAGCGGCAACGCGTGCTATGAGTGCGTTTTCGTTGGTCAGGTCCGGTGAGCCGGACACAGGAGTTGGAGCGGTCATGCCGGCAAACTAGAGAGTCTGCGCTCCAAAATGCAGGACTTGAAAAACGCGAATGCTTCAGCGTATCGGTCCTCCCTTCCTCACCTGCGGCACTCCATGGGTCATCCAGTCGGGAGCAGGTGCATCTTTGAGATAATGGTCAAAGAACTGACGCATGCGCACCTGGAAATCCTTCTGGTTTTCCTTCTTGGCCAGATGGTGTGGTTCGTCGGGATATGAAAGCAGAATCACTTCCTTGCCGTTGCGACGCGCGGCATTGAAGTACTCGAGCCCCTGCACCCAGTCCACTGCTCCGTCTGCGGTGCCATGCAAAATCAAGAACGGTGTCTTGATGTTCTGCACATTGTGCACCGGTGACTGGCTTTCATAAAGCGCCTTGGCCGTCCATGGGGTGCTGTCGGCGCCCATGCGCACCTGGCCCACTTCCATGATGCCCTGCTGAACGGTACCTGTCTGCTTGTAAAGCTCATCATAGAAGGACACGAGATTGGTTGGCGGTGCACCCGTGACCACTGCCGCAAACATATCGGTTTGGGTGACTATGTAGGAACTCTGATAGCCGCCCCAACTGTGGCCCTGAAGACCTATGTGCGCGGGATCAGCGTAACCCAGCTCTATGACTTTCTTTACGCCGCTGGTTACGCAGTCAACTGCAGAGCTGCCGGGCCTGCCTATTTCGTAAACCACGTCGGGCTGAAATACGAGGTAACCGTTGCTGGCATAGGTTGATATGTGTGGACGGTCGTCATACACTGGCATCGAAAACTGGTGATGCGTGTTCGACATTTTTTCGTAGAAGTAAACCAGCATGGGATACTTTTTGCCGGGCTCATAATTGGCGGGAAGCGTAAGTGTGCCCTGAAGATGAATGCCCTTTGAGGTGGTGTAGTCCACCAGCACCTTGCTGCCCCATGCAAAATCCTTCAGTTGCGGGTTGGCATCGGTGAGTTTTGTGGGCGAGGTGAGCTGCGATAAGCCGGCGGTCCACCAGTCGGGGTATTCATTGAAGGTTTGCTGTGTGAAAATCACGCGATCGCCGCTGGTGGCCTTTTGTATGCTTCCAATGGCCTTGTCTCCAACCAGCAGCGGGGTCGGAGCCTTCCCGGCCATGCCCTGCCAGTAGCCGCTTTGCTTGGTCCATTCACCATAGCTGCTGTAGTAGAGTGGCTTGCTGAGATCCACGCCCTTGTCTTCGTCACTGCCGCCACCGAAGCCACCAAAGCCACCACCGGGGAAGCCACCACCACGCACCAGATCGAGACGCTGCAGGCGAAACTGGATTTCTTTCTCCGCACCAAGACCGCCGGTGAGATTGACAGCCCTGGAACCATCCAGTGCCAACTGCCAGATGTCGTAGCGGTCATTGAGCAGCACCCATTTGCCATCCTTCGACCAGCCTGCAACACCGTAGGTGGGCAGCTCGTAGGGATGGTCGTCTGTGGTGTCAACAAAACTGCGCCTTGCAGACTGGTCTATGCGCGTGCTCTTGCCCGTTTCCAGGTTATAGGCATAAACGTTGCCATTTTCGAGATAGAGGAACCAGCGGCTGTCGGGACTGGTTCCCATGGTGCGTCCCAGGGCTTTGGCAATGAGCGTGCGCTCACCGCTGCCAAGGTTCACACGGTAGTAATCGGCACGACTGGTGCCCCATGACACTTCACCACGATAGGGCTGATCAAGCCGACCTATTCCCCACTTTGAATCGGTTGTGGGTGTGACGCTGCGCATCGCCGAATCAGCGAGTTGCAGAACGCGCTGTGTCTGGAAGTGGTACACCGCACTCCAGGTGGAGCGCAGGTCGCGCTGCAATTGCACGATTTGTACCGACTGAGGCTCGGGATCGAGCCAGTGCCATACATCCACGTTGGCTACGGCTTCGCTGCTCTTGGGCAGAACTTTTTCCTGTTCTTTGATGCCGAAGAAAATGGATGCACCATCGCTGCTGAAACGCGGCCTGGTGTATTCACTTATCACCATCTCCGACGGAAATCCGGCCAGAGTTGCCGGATCCAGCTCCACGCTCTTCTCAGCCGCAGTGCCCAGACTGCGCCAGACCAGCAATTGATTGTCTTTCTGTTTCAGCGAATCGCTCTTGTCGCCACGCATTACGGCGAGACTGTTGCCCCGCGG
The DNA here is from genome assembly GCA_964636415.1 of uncultured Gemmatimonas sp. Lineage (GTDB taxonomy): Bacteria > Gemmatimonadota > Gemmatimonadetes > Gemmatimonadales > Gemmatimonadaceae > Gemmatimonas. The sequence continues at coordinate 29,372 of CAZWSJ010000011.1, forward strand.
GCTCCAGGTGAGCTGATCGTAGTCGCGCGTGGCACTGGAAAGAGCACGCGTGCCGGCGTTGCTCAGGTCTACCAGGTACACGCCGTTGCCCATGCGTTCTGCGGCATCAATGGTGTAGGCCAGATAACGGCTGTCGTCGCTGAACTCATAGAGATTCACGTTGCCGATGTTGCGTGTTTCACCGGTTCTGAGGTCACGCAGAATGAGATCGGCACCGTTGTTCTTTGCCGCAGGCACGGCCTTGTTGCTGCGCACGGCCAGCCAGCGTGAGTCCTTGCTGAACCTGACCGATGCTGCATTGGGCACGCTGGTGGTATCGCCAGTGGCGAGGTTGCGCAGTTCCAGCCTGCGCTGCGCCTGTGCACCTGCTGCGGGTCCACCACCACCAGGGCCCGGTGGTGTTTGCGGGGTTGGTGCAGGCGGGGCATTTCCCGGACGTCCCGGTGCTCCATTGCCACCATTGCCGGGTCTTCGCGCGGGCGGACTCACATAGTAGGCAACCCAGGCTGCATCATCACTGAACACCGGTGCCGAACCAACGGCTATGGTGTAGCGCCTGTCTCCTTCCACTGCATCCACGTGCAGCGTGGCGTCACCTTCGTTCGGCTGATATGCAAAGGCAAACCAGCGGCCATCGGACGAGAGAGTGGGAGAGGTGATGCGATTCCACTTGCCATAATCATCGAGCGTGAGGGCGGGCCTGGCCTGTGCCAGCAGCGCTGACGTGTGCAATGCGGGCAGTGCAGAGCCGAGCAAGGCAGCAATCGCCAATGGGACCGGGCGAAACAATCGAGACTTCTGCACTGCTACCGGGCGCAACCAGAGACGCCTCGCAGGTGCTGCAGAACCGGATGACTGGAACATCAGAACAGGGGAGGAGGTGGTGGTGGTGGGATTCTGCCGAAGATCACCGAATATCAGCGAATATCAGAGAGTACCACAGAATACCGCCGCGTGCCTGAAAGCGTCAGTCAAGCTCCATCGCATTCCACGGGGGCACTCTCCCAGAGTTCCCGCCATGTCATTTCGCTGCGCACAATTATCACAGCTCCCGGGGACACACCATCGTCACGACCGAAGAGCAGATGCACAGTAGGCGAGTTGACGGTGTGATACGCAAGCAGGGGTTCAGCAACGATCAATTCCTCTTCCAGACCTGACGCACGCTCATGCCAGCCCACTGTCCAGTCGCTGACCTTGTCCGAGGGAGTGTTGATGACGATGATAATGCGCTCCTCTCTGGGATCGTCTTCCTGATTGAGCCGCCGCATCAGGGTTGCAACGATAAAGCCTGTGTCGGCACTGTCCGCCGTGCCGACACCGCTTGAGCGCCATGCTCCAAGCACCACCAGCGGCAGAGGGCGAAAGGTTTCACTCGTGTCATCGGGCAACGTCGAGGCCAGCCTCGCGATGTTCGCCACCATGCTTGCTGAGTCACGTGGTGAGAGGCCTGCTATTGAATCGAGAGGCAGAGCCAGCACCCTGCCCGACATGAAGGCGGCGGTCCATGGTGCGCTGACAGTTCCGCCGTCCAGATCAAGTCGCGCAACGGGCCATGCAGTGCAGCCGGATGCACCGGGAATGGCTGCGTCCACGTGAAGCGTGGCAGCTCCCACTCGACCGGCTCTTGAAAACAGCTCCAGGCGACCGTCTCCCATTTCCAGACCCACGCCGGAGGTATCGGAGATGGTGTTTCCGAGTGCTGCCGGTCGCACGAGAGATCCTGAAATGAGCCCGCCTGCCAAGTCGGGCAGAACCAGAAAAGTGCCTGCCGATGCGTCCCAGCCAGTGTTGGTGCGAACGCGCGGCTCAGCCAGCGACGGTCGGGGAGCGCTAGTAACCATGGAATCCCGGCCATTGAATAACGGCCCCCCGCTCTTACCATCATCGGCCTGGTCACAGGCAGCAAGCGCAAGCAACCCCGTCAGGAAAAACAGAGCGACAAGGCCTTGCAGAGATCCTGCGGATTTCTTCACAATTGGAACCCTGTTTCCGTTATGGCAAGATCTGGGCAGTGTGCAAACTGGCGGATGTGCTGACTGGAGGGCATACTCTCATGCCACACAATGATACCCGCACCGACGCCACACGGCTCCCCCCTCCCCCCACATGCCCACAGGCCCACAGGCAGCGCTCCCAAGAGTTCATTAATGGGCTTGATGCTTGAGGCGCTGGGTCTTCACAGACGGGAACTCCGTGCCTGGGCCATGTACGACTGGGCAATTTCGTCGGTGCAAACCGTCATCATGACGGCGGTCTTCCCGATCTATTTCATTTCGGTGGCCGGTGCCAGTCGACCCGCAGAACAGGCAACCCAGGCGCTAGCCAATGCCAACACCATAGCCGCGGTACTGATTGCGGTGCTGAGTCCCGTTCTGGGTGCAGTGGCCGATTTCAAGGCAGCCAAGAAGAACTTCATGGCGGGTTTCATGCTCATTGGCATTCTGGCCACGGTTGGCATGTTCGCCATACGTCAGGGGGACTTGCTGCTGGCCTCGGTGCTGTTCATTCTCTCCATGGCGGGTGCGTCGGGCAGCATGACGTTCTACGAATCTCTGCTGCCCCACATTGCCAGTGAATCGGAGATGGATAGGGTCTCCACGGCTGCCTACGCACTGGGCTACATAGGTGGCGGCATGCTTCTGGCCATCAACCTCGCCTGGATAACCAGTCCCGGTCTCATCGGGCTGCCCTCAGGGGACAATCTCACACCTGACCAGGCCACGCTGCCCGTAAGGCTGGCCTTTGTTTCGGTGGGGGTGTGGTGGCTGATTTTCAGCTTTCCTGTTTTTCAGAGGATAGCCGAGCCGCGGCGCGTGCTGGAGTCAGACGAAGCAGCGGCGGCCAACCCATTTGCGGTTGCCTTCACGCGGCTCAGGGAGACACTGAGTGAGCTCAGGCAGTACCGTCAGGCCTTTCTGGCCATGCTGGCCTTCACCATCTACAACGACGGTATCCAGACAATCATCAAGATGGCCACGGCTTATGGCACGGAAATCGGCATAGAGCGTTCGGATCTTATAACAGCGATTCTGATAGTGCAGTTCGTGGGCGTCCCGTTTTCCTTTGCCTTTGGTTCACTCGCCGGCAAACTGGGTGCGAAGTTTTCGATACTGCTGGGACTCGCGGTGTACACGGGGATCTGCATTTTCGCCTACGGCATCACCAGTGCCCGTGAGTTCTACATGCTTTCGATACTGGTGGGAATGGTTCAGGGGGGAACGCAGGCTCTCAGCCGCTCACTCTTTGCGAATATGGTGCCCAGACACAAGAGCGGGGAGTTCTTTGGCTTTTACTCTGTTTTTGAGAAGTTCGGTGGCATTCTGGGGCCGCTGGTGTTCAGTGTGGCAATTGGTCAGACGGGTAGCAGCCGCGGTGCGATTCTCTGGGTGATAGGGTTTTTCGTGCTGGGAGGCGGCCTGTTGATGCTGGTGAACACCCGCGATGGAGAAGCAGCTGCCAGGCTTGCCGATAGCGCATTGACGCATTAGTGACGCATTGGCAGCGCGTCAGTGTTGCGGTATTCAATAAATAGCGAATAATGCCGGGTCACGCGGAGGATATACCGGACCACCCAGATCCCAGTGCCATGCGTCACGCCTCAGCTCAGTACGCGGGTCACGCAGAGGCTTGAATTGCAGCCTTTCAAGAGTCAGACCCACGTCCTCCCCAAAGGCCTCCAATCGGAGCTGATCCACACTCACCAGGTGCACCAGAGGCTTGCCAAACCACACATGCCGGTGCAGCCACAGCCCGCCATCCATGGCGAAAATCATTCCGTCCCGACGCCTCCGAAACTCCCTGCAGCCGTAGCGAAGCACAAGTGACCGAAGACGCTCACTGCGTCTTTCAACAATCGGGTCGTGAACTATATCAGGAAGTCCCGTTTGGATCTGCACGCTGTGAACGGGTTTCAGCGGGTCATTGACACTCTATGACCCCTTCGTGAGTGGCCGGAGATACGGGGGATACTCCTCCATAATAAACCGCGCACACGAGTGGGTTCGCCGAGGGGTGTGTGGCGCTCGCAGACCAGCCGCCGGGACCGGCCTGTGCTATGCTGATCACCACTCCGTTCGTACTGGAAAAGCCCGTCGCGTTCGCGGAAGAGGCATATGTGTCGTTGGTGTAGAAGTAGCTCTCCTGCATGGAACTCAGGTTCTTGAGATCGCTCTTGATTGAGGTGGCGAAGGCTCTGGCACGCGTCTCCTGAAACTTGGGCACGGCTATGGCAGCGAGAATGCCGATAATGACCACCACAATGAGAAGTTCAATCAGCGTGAATCCCGAACGCTGTCCGTTACGCAGGTGGCTGTGTTCAACACTGACTGGGCGCTCTGACTTGCTCGTTATCATGATCGTTCCCCTTTCTCCATGATGTTCACAGCAGTCTTTAAGGCAAGCGCGGTGCCAACACTCCTGGCCGGCTGGGCAATGGTCGCAAGTAGCTGTAATTCAACAACTTGGAGTGTGAGGATCAGATTCGGGGAGTTGTGAGACCCATCACGGTGTCAGGTACTGATCCCGGAATAATGCAATTTGCAAGACTCCTCACTGCATAATTCCGGGCAATAAACCATGAAAACTCAGGCCTTGGCCGTCACCCAGTTGTCACCGAGGCCCATTTGCACCAGAAGTGGCACGTCAAGCTGAGCGGCACCTTCCATTTCGCGTTTGACCAGGGCACTCAGGATGTCTGCCTCTTCAGGCGGCAGCTCGAAAACCAGTTCGTCGTGTACCTGGAGGAGCATGCGCGCCGCCAGCCCCTCTTTTGCCAGGCTGTTGTGCACGTTGATCATGGCAATCTTGATGAGATCCGCCGCCGAGCCCTGGATGGGTGCGTTCTGTGCCACGCGTTCACCAAAGGCACGGATATTGAAGTTGCGCTCCATCAGCTCGGGTACGTAACGACGCCGCTTGAAGATCGTTTCGACGTAACCCCGGGCCCGGGCGTCTTCCACGCACTTGTCAAGGAAGGCCCGGATTCCTGAAAAACGCTCGAAGTATTTGTCAATGAACCCCTTGGCTTCGGCGTGTGTAATCCCGAGCTGACGTGAAAGCGCGTGAGCACCCTGGCCGTAGATGGTGGCAAAGTTGATGGTCTTGGCGCGTGCGCGCATGTCGCTGTCCACACTTTCCAGCGGCACACTGAAAATTATGGATGCGGTCTGCCTGTGTATGTCACCACCGGCCTTGAACGCAGTGGTAAACGCGGGATCACCCGAGAGATGAGCCAGAAGACGCAGCTCAATTTGTGAGTAATCGGCGCTCAGCAACTTCCAGCCCTTCTGCGGCACGAAGCCGCGCCGTATGTCGCGGCCCAGCTCACGTCGAACGGGTATGTTCTGGAGGTTGGGGTCGCGGCTGGAAAGACGACCGGTTGCAGCCACTGTCTGACTGTACGAAGTGTGCAGGCGGTGGTCGCGCGGATTGATAAGGCGGGGAAGGGCATCAATGTAAGTGCCCTCCAGCTTGAACAGCTCTCGATACTCAAGCAGCAAGGCTGGCATTGCATGGCCTTCATCCGAAAGCTCCTGCAGAACACTCGCATCGGTACTGGGCCCGGTGGATGTCTTTTTCCTGACGGGCAGGCCGAGTTCTTCAAAGAGGATTACACGAAGCTGCGGGTTGGAGTTGATGTTGAACTCGCGCCCTGCCTCTTTGTAAATGAGCTGCTCAACACGCTCGCGCTCTCCGGCAAAACGTGTCTTGAGTGACGCAAACCAGTCGGCATCAATGGTTATTCCGTCCCACTCCATGTCTGCCAATACAGAAATGAGCGGCACCTCTATGTTGTCGTACAACTCAAGCAGTGCGTGGTCGGAAAGCATGCCGCAAAGCTTCTCATACAGACGAAGCGTTACATCAACATCTTCGCAGGAATAGTCACGAGCGGCGTCTACGGGCACCATGTCAAACGACAACTGTGAACGACCCTTGCCCACCAGATCGTTATAGGAAGTCATGGTGTGGCCCAGCAGCTCAAGCGACAGCAGGTCGAGCCCATGCGAGCGCCGCCCGGGATCAAGCACGTAACTGGCAACCATGGTGTCAAATACCAGCCCGGAGAGCTTCACACCGGAACTCCTTAGCACGAGCATGTCGTACTTGGCGTTCTGCGCAATCTTCTTTATGCCAGCGTCTTCCAGCATGGCCCTGAGCGCGCTGCAGGCCTCGCTGTCAATTGACGGAAGATTGGTCGGCTCTGCAGCAGTACCGGCGTTGATTCGCTCACCGGCTATGCCGGCGTCGCCTGAAAGAAGACCAAGATTTCCAGCGCCGTCTGCCGCACGATGTGCAAATGGCAGGTACCACGCCTCACCGGGTGCCGTGGCAATTGAGATTCCCGTGAGCACGGATCTCAGCGGATCCACCGGAAAGGGTGCGTCGGGTTCAATGACGGTTTCCGTATCCACGGCAATGAGATCCACTTCACGCACACGCTTGAGCATGGCATTGAGAGTGTCGGTGCTGTCGACTGTGACATAATGTGCTCCGGCCAACACTTTCACACCGCTCTCACCTACTGCAACCGGGGGCGCTGGCGGGCGATGCACTCTACGCATTGCACCTTGGACAGCAGGTCCGGAAGTGGCCCGCCCTGGTGCGGGCAGGGTGTTGCCGGAGCTGGAAGCAGAAGAGCTGGGAGCAGGAGATCCGGCAGCACTGGCAGCATCGGCAACGCCGTTTGAACCGGACGCTCCTCCAGCCAGATCACGCAACAAAGATGTGAACTCCAACTCCAGATAGAGCGCGCGCAGAGCCTCAGCGTTGGGAGCATTGACCGCAAGATGTTTGGGCTCAAACGCCACCGGAACGTCGCGGTGAATTGTCACCAGCTTTCGCGAAAGCAAGGCCATATCCGCGTACTGCTCCAGGGCCTCACGCTGTCGCTTGCGGGTTATGTCGGCAGTGTGCGCCAGTATGTCATCGAGGGAACCCCAGTTGGCAATCAGCTCCTGTGCGCCCTTGGCACCAATGCCTTTGACTCCAGGCACGTTGTCGGAGGAGTCGCCCACCAGGGCCAGATAGTCTATGACGCGTTCCGGAGGCACACCCAGTCGTTCGCTGCCGTTGTCCACGCCCACCCAGCTTTCGTCAACCGCAGCAGGTCCGCCGCGGCCTGGGTTGAGCAGCCACACGCCCGGACCGACAAGCTGCTGAAAGTCCTTGTCGCCGGAAACGATTACCACGTTGTAGCCGGCTTCCGCACCACGCCTGGCCAGGGTGCCTATGACGTCATCCGCTTCATAGCCTTCGGCTGTGAGCACCGGAATGTCGTAGGCCGCAAGCAGTTCAATTACCCGTGCAAGTCCCTGATCGAAATCTGCCTGCAGGTCTTCGGTAAGCTTCTCTCGCGTGGCCTTGTAGTCGGGGAAGAGGTCATCCCTGAACGTTGCACCGGAATCGTGCACCCAGCCGAGCAGCTCGGGGCGGTGTTTGTCCAGCAGGCGCTTGAGAAAATTGGCAATTCCCCAGGCTATGGACGTGTTCTCGCCACGACTGGATGTAAGTGGCCGCTGCAGCATGGCGTAGAATGCGCGGTATATGAGCGCATAGCCGTCAACGAGAAAGAGCCGGGGAGATTCGGGAAGCCTGGGTGCGGGAGTGGGTGCGGTCACCTTCTTACCTGTCCATTTCTGCGAGACGTCGCTTGAAGGCATCTTCGAGTTGTGCACGTCCCTGCGGCGGAAGACGCCAGCGACCAAAACCGGAGTCATCTATGAAGACCACTTCGATGCGCAGGCCTCGGTACTCCCATATTTGTTGACGCGGGCGCAGGTTGGGGTTGGAAACGCCCGTGTCTATGATGTTGTCGGGTTCGCCGAGTGCAACAAAGGTCATGCCGCGGTCCGACTGCCAGCCGAAGCGATCGTCGTCACGGAAGCGCACGTTGGCCGTGCGGATACGTCCGAAGTAATCGACAATGGCTTCGTTTTCTTCAGTGCCGGGAATGGGATCGGTTTCCCGGAGAAACTCTGCCCAGGCATCACCGCGTTCGGTGGGCGGAGTGTCACGCAGGCGCTTGAGTCGGTCGGGTGAGGCGAAGTAGCGCAGGTAGCTGAGCATTTCGTCGAAGTTGGCAATGGGCAGGTCGCCGCCAAAACCAACCAGCACCTTGGTGGCCGCCGTATCTACGGTACCGGGATTGACCACCTGAATGCTGCTGACACCGATGTTCATGTATCGAACGGGTACCGCTATGGTCCTGCTCCGCGTTCCACCGATCATGGGCAGGCTGAACATGCGGCTCCACGTCAAGACATTGCTTTCACCGATCACGCGCACTTCTATGCTGTCGGGTGCACCCTGTCCCACTGCATCAATGTATAGCGGTACAATAGAATCCTGACCGAAGATGACGCTGGAACGCGGGTGCGCCAGTATGCGCGGCAGAGAGTCAACGCTGCGGCGCGGAATGGCCTCGAAGACCATTACGGGCGAGGCCAGTTGACTCATTGCAAGCGGTGGTACGGCCAGATTGACTTCCTGCGTGCCACTCAAGCCGCCGCTTTCGTCCTCGACTCCAACCGACAGGCCATAGCGGCCGGGAGCAAGGGGCAGATAGCGCTGCCAGATGATGCTTTCATCCGTTCTTGTGGTTTCACGGAAAGTTGGCACCCGAACCATTTCGGTGGCGTCAATTGTATGCACAACCGAATTGCCCTGACGCAGGCGCAGGTGCACGGAATAAGTGGCCATGTAGTGATCACTTTCCCGTGCAAATCCCAGCGCCCTTGAGGGCAGGGCCAGCGAGAAAAGCACCAGTGTGCTATCGGGCGAGGGGGCGTGCAGGAATGATGCGGAAACCACAAAAGGCATGGACGCTCCGCCGGCAATCAGACCCATTGCGCGGTAGAGTTGCTGCATGTCTCCCATGGTGGCCGGTGCGGCTGCGGCACCGGCAGCAAACATGGAGCTGGCTTCGCTTCCGGAGCGTCCCAGTTCATCGGGTGCGCGGTGAGCACAGGCACCGAGGACGAGCACGGCTCCCAAAGCCAGCAAGCTGGTGGAGAGATGACGCTGAGTACTTGGCATGAGGGATGTCGTCATGATTGGAACCGGTTCCGCAACACAGACTTCAAAAGGACTTTAGCAGGCTATCAGGGGCCCAGCGACAATTCTCATCCTACACAACTTGCTGTGGATGAATACTGGCGTTACGTTCGCCCCGTGGCCCATGAGACGCTAGTTGGAACGACACTTGCTGGATATACTCTTCGCGGAAAGGTAGGTGAAGGTGGAACCTCCATCGTTTTCCGTGCCGAGCATCCAGAGCACGGCACCGTTGCGCTCAAGCTTCTGAAAGAGAAGCTGCAGAACGACAAGACGGCCGTTGCGCGTTTTTTGCGTGAAGCGCAATTCGGTACCCGCGTACATCATCCAAATATCGTAAGGACCATCGATTACGGGCAGACCGATGATGAGCAGTATTATCTGGCCATCGAATGGGCGCCCGGTGAGATCCTTGACAAGTACACCGATAAGCTGGGACCGTTGCCACCAGATGAAGCTGCGTCGATCATTTCACAGATCTGCAGTGCCGTCCAGGCAGCACACGATGCCAACATCGTGCACAGGGATCTCAAGCCGGAGAACATCATGTATGATCCGGCAACCCACACGGCCCGTCTTCTTGACTTTGGAATAGCGGCCGACACCGAAGCAGCACCTGATCAGCGGCTCACCCGAGCCGGGTTTTTCGTGGGTACTCTGATGTACGTGGCACCCGAGGCACTCTCCGGTGAGCTTGTTGGTCCCGCTGCCGATCAATACTCGCTGGCCACCATAGCCTACTTCCTGCTCACGAATACGCTGCCCTACAGTGGCAAGTCGCCCAGGGAACTGTTTTCACAGCTCCTTACCCAGCCGCCCCAGTCACTCAACAAGGCCAGACCCAACCTGGCGTTCTCCGAGGCTCTGGAATCGGTGATCATGCGCGCCCTGTCCAGGCATCCCGGCGATCGCTATCCCACGGTAATGGCCTTCAGTGACGCGCTGGTGCTGGCAGCGGCTGCGCCCGTGTCTTCAACTGATGCCGGGGGCTCCGCGTCAGCTCGGCAGGGTAAACCACAAGCAAACGGCGACAAGCGTTCAGCGGGAAAATCGACCGAAGATGCGAGCCCGGAGCCGGGTTTCCTTTCCCGCTTTCGCCGCCTGTTCGGAAAAAGTTGAAAATGTCACGTACAAGCGACCCCACTCTCTCACAACTGGGCCTGCTGCTTGCAGCACGCTCTGCCAGGCTGGGTGACTTCGTTCTGGCCTCCGGGCGACGTTCGTCACTTTATATAGACTGCCGCCTCACGAGCATGAGCCCCGAGGGGCAGTTACTCATTGGGCGCGCAGCACTGGCTGACCTCAAGGCCTCGGCCTGGGCGGCGGACTCGGTGGGAGGTCTTACTCTCGGTGCCGACCCCATTTCCTACGCCATCGCACACGCGAGTGCGCTCGCTCACGAGGCTGGCAGCGGACGCCTCATACGCTCATTCACGGTGCGCAAAGAGGCCAAGAAGCACGGCACAGGCAAGCTCATAGAAGGCCCCTTTGAGAGCGGCGACAAGGTGGTGGTTATAGAAGATGTGATCACCACCGGCGGTTCAGCACTCAAGGCCGTTGAAGCCATCCGCAGCGCGGGTGGCGATATCCTGGGTGTGCTGGCCCTGGTGGATCGCGAGGAAGGCGGACGCGAAGCCATTGAACAGGCCGGGCTCAGGATCCGATCTCTCGTAACCGCCAGCGAGATTCTGCCGCATATAGCCGCATATAGCCGCATATAGTTGAGAGCTGACGCACAGGTCGGCATGACCCACGGACAGCCTCAAGCGTCCATGGTGAAATGTCCAGCCCATATTTTTCAGGCCCCGGCCTCCGGCTTCATCGAGATCAGGAACTCGAGGAAGAACGCACGATCGATCAGGCAAGCTTCGCCGCTGCCTCAAGACGGCGTTTTTGGAGCATAATCAGCATCAGCGGTATCCTGCTGGCAGGACTCATGCTGGACCTGGCGAGTGAATCGGTGCTGGCAATTCTGCTGCTGTTCGGTGCTGCCACCGGAGTTAACTGGCTAATCAGCGTTATTGGCAATAGTAACAAACTGTATACATGGTGGCTTAAATATGTTTTTGTAGTGATAGATGTGATATTGGTGAGCACACTCGTTCTTGTATTTGGCCAGTCGCTTTTTGCGCTTGGCTACTTCCTGCTTATTGTGCCGTATTCATTTAATCGGCACAGGGCGATGGGCTATTGGGCCACGGCTGCGTCGGCGGTTGGGTTTGTTTTGGCCAGCATTGGTTTTTCCTTGCTGCAGCCAGAGGTCGGGGTGAACTGGGCAGAGCTGTTGCTTGTGGCGGTGTTGCTGCTGGTGGTAGGTCACCAGGTCATTCAAATGCCCTCGCGTTTCATTTCTCGCCTGCGGGTTTCTCAATTGCGGCTTGGCGCGATGGCGCGCGGGGAGGAAAGACAGCGTCTGGACCGCGGGCGAGTGGACGAGTCGGGTTTGCTGGAGCGCGGAGTTGATCGGGTATTGGACGTATACGGCGGAGTTTTTGCAAGCATGCGGGGTGAGTCGGCCGAGCTGTCCAGGGTGGCCGTGCGGGTGGCCGAGACCTCTGGGGCAATGAGACTGCGCTCGGAAGCGGTGTTGGCGGGCTCGGATCAGTTGAGCGAGGTGTTACAGCGCCAGTGCGAGGCTGTGGCTCGCGGTGTGCAGGCTGGACAGGAGGCCCGCAGGGCCGCTGACGCAACGCGCAGAACGGCTGAGGCCACTGCCCTTGAGGCGAATGCGCTTAATGGCACGGCTGTGGTGAGCCGGGATGCAATTGAACGCGCAGCCCAGGCGCTTGTGGCAGTGGGGAGTGATGTGGGTTCAGCAGCGCGACAGGTTGGATTGCTGGCGAGCGCATCGGAGCAAGTTGGAGAGTTTGTGGAAACCGTTTCACGCATAGCCCGCCAGACCAACCTCCTGGCTCTCAATGCGGCGATTGAGGCTTCACGAGCTGGCGAGGATGGCTTGGGGTTTGCGGTTGTGGCAGACGAGATCCGTGCCCTCGCTGTTGAGAGCGCCAGTGCCGGCAAGCGTGTGGCTCGGACGGTAGAGCAAATCCGAAGCGACATTGCCACGGCCATGGCGGCAATGGACAGCACTGCAGACGAGCTGTCCGGCGCTGGGACCATTGCGCGGGATGCCACACGGGCATTGGCAGCCGTGGTGGACGGGATAGCGCGCATAGCAGCTGAGAGCAGCGAGGTTTCGGTGCTTGCAGAGGCTCAGGTTCGGATCAGTGCGAACGCGGCCGCGGAGTTTGAGTCATTGGAGAACTCTCTTGAAGTGGCTGTTGCGGGTGTCAGGGCCAGTGTGGCGGAGGGTGTTGAGCAGCAACGCAAGCAGGAAATGCTCGGCGAGTATGCCAATGAATTGAGCGGCGTGACTGGTCGGATAGGGTTGGTACTGGATGGCAGGGCTGCCTAGGCGGTAGTGTTTTCGGCTGCCAGTCCGGCTGGCACTCCTGGTGATACCCCCGGTGCGATTTCGGGTTGGACACTGATGTGTGCGCTGTTGGCGCTGTTGGCGCTGTTGATGGCGCTGCTGGTCGGGTTGCTCTTCGAGCTGCTGTTTGTTCCGGTCCTGGCTGTCTGGATTGAGGGCGCTGTTATCCATGGCGGGAGAGTGTCGAAGGGTTCGAAGATTTGGAGCGGGCGCTGGTACGGCAGGATCATGCGGGCTCTGAACTCGTGGAGCATTGATTCTCCCGAGTGCCGAGTTCGGAATTCGGCGGCGCTCAGGTGCAGAGTTGCTCTCAGGTGTCTGGAGAAGCTTTGCGGTGATGAGTATTCCATGAGCAGCGCGGCCTGTGTGACTGAATAGCCTGGATTGTCGAGCAGGCCCGCCGCTCTCACCAGGCGAGCCAGCGCCAGATATTTCTTGGGGGTTGGAAGGCCGTGTCGAATGAAGCGGCTCATGAAAGTTGTTGGCCTTACGTTCAGCACTCGTGCGAGCTGTCTTACCGTGGTCAGGGAGGGCGGCAGGCTGAAGAGTGCTTCGAAAAAGACCAGGCAGGATCGTCGTGCATTGGAGAGGTCTTGTCTTAGACAGGAAATGGCGCGGATTTCCAGTGGGCCCGGCCCTTCGCGGGCAACGATCTGCCTTAGGTCTCGCCATCCGGCGGGGTCACGCGCATCTACCAGTTTGCGCACGCCATTATGGCCCAGGGAGAGCAGCGCCTGGGTGGAGCGGGCTTCATTGGCGGTGAGCAGGGCCACCGCAGGCACTCTGGGAAACTCACGTACCAGGCGCGCCATTTGTGCTGAGTGTTGCTGCTGATAACGTGTGACCGACACGATCACAGCCGATGCCTGCGTGGTGCGCAGGTCGTTGAGCACCTGGTCAAGGTTTTCCCGGTGCATGGTGGTGTAGCAGCCAAGTCCGGCCGCGTCGACGCGATCCCTTTCTGCAGGTGTGACGAAGGTCAGCACCGATCTCTGGGATGTTTTCTGGGCTGATTTTGCGGGTTGACCCATGATTCCCTCGCTGGCGGTTTGAGTTTCCGTACGGCGTGATACTCAGTGCGGATCGTCATCTGCTTGTCAGCGAGTTGCGTTCATCGGCGAAGTGATTTTTTGCTACAATTTGTACATGGTCTGTGTTTACATGGTATTGGCTCCGAAGCTGCAAGTGCTGTAGTTACAGTGGTTTCCGTGCAGTGCTGCAAAACCGCATCAAAAATCCACAGGCGCGCGCTGTTCAAAACCGGGATATATTGTGCGCACGGGTGTCATCGGCCGGATGGTCGCGAAACGGGGGGACGGATCCATGTGATCGCGCCTCTGTTCCGAGGAAAGTCCGGGCTCCAAAGGGCAGGTCGCCAGGTAACTCCTGGGCGTTCATTGCGTGAGCGGTGGGCGACGGAAAGTGCAACAGAAAGCAAACCGCCACTTCCTTAGCGGGGAGTTGGCAAGGGTGAAAGGGTGGGGTAAGAGCCCACCGCACGGGCGGCAACGTTCGTGGCTGGCAAACCCCGACCGGAGCAAGGCCAAATAGGCGGTGAGAGGCGGTCCGTCTCGACAGGATGCTGGAGCGAGAGCTCCGCGGCTGCTCAGGCAGTCGTTAATGCATCGAACCGCGGGTAGGCTGCTGGAGCGTGCTGGTGACGGCACGCCGAGAGGAATGACCATCCGGTACAAAACGGTGTATGCCGTTGTACCGACAGAACCCGGCTTACAGGCCGGTGGCATCCGTTTTTGTTCTGACTTGTGGTGAAATTGGAAAAGTTACCAACGTGGTTAAGGCGGCTCAGGCGGCATGGTGTGGGCTCATTGAGTCCCGCATCGGCTGCGGCCTTGGCGATTTTCGTGGGTGCCTGTTCGGGTCACAAGGCTGCAGTTCCACTGCCCCAGCCCATTATTGAGCCCATACCGAACGAAGTCTTAACGGTGGAGCCTATGAGGCTGCGACTGCCCGCGGTGCTGCCCACCACCCGTTGGCGGGTAAGCACGGAGGCCAGTGTTGAGTTGCAGGATCATCCACTGGAACATGCCAGTGCATCGGCCCTGGTGAGTTGGACGCTGAATCGCGGAAATGACGGATCGCTGCGGGGATCCGGAGTGGTTGACTCTTTTACCGTCACCACGACTATCAGAGCGGATTCCGGGCGTTCTGCTCCACCTTATGTCTCTGCTCAGCGGTTATTGCAGCCACTGCCCAGGCTGTCGATTGGCGTGGTACTGGACAGCGTTTCAGAGAGCCTTGTTCTGAGCCCGGTGCCGTCCGCTGGCTGTGATCAGCCCGAAATGGGTGCTGCGGCACTCGCACGTTACCTGCTGGTTCGCATTCCGGACGGAGTATCTGTGGGAAGCATCTGGCGTGATTCCACTGTCGTGCAGATATGCAGGTCGGGAGTACCGATTGAGGTAGAGACTTTGGTTACCAGCACGCTCGACAGTGTGAGCGACGTCAGCCTGGCAATAACCCGACGCATAAATGCGCGTTATGCGGGAAGTGGTGGCTCAGCGTTTCGCGGTTTTGAACTGAGTGGTGTTTCCGAGGCTCTACAGCAAGTGCTGGTGGATGCTGTGAGCGCAGCAGTGATCAGTGTGAGCGGAACAGAAACACTGGTTCTGGAAGTGAGCGAGCGCATGCCATCTGCGCCCACACGTACACAGAGTGTGCGTCAGCAGCTCACATTGCGTGCAGAAAGAGTTGATCGCTGAGCGTCAATCCATGAGTCGCAGCGGCATGACCAGACAGAGATACTGTGCCGGGTCATCCCAGCCTTCGGGCTCTATTGTTGCAGCGCGCTCCGGGGCCTTGAATGTGAGTCGTACCTGCTCGGTGGGCATGAAGCGCAGTATGTCGAGCATGTAGGTGGCGTTGAAGCCTATGTCGAGAGGGTCGCCCGTGTAATTCACTGGCAGCTCATCGGAGGCTTCGCCCAGATCTGGTGTTGTAACACTGAAGCGCAGTATTGCCGCATTGAAGGACATCTTTATGCGGTGTGTCTGGTCTGATGCGATGATGCTCATGCGCTTGAGCGCACTTGCAAGTGCGCTCTTGTCCACCAGGCAGACGCGGTCGTTGTCCTTGGGGATGACCTGCTCGTAGTTGGGGTACGGGCCTTCTACGAGGCGTGTAAAGACCGAAGTGAACGGGGATCTGAAACCGATGTGATTGTCGCCTCGTGCGATTTCCAGCTCTTCTTCGGCTGGGAACAGGCGGCGGATCTGTTCCAGGGCTTTGGGCGGTACGATGAGATCACCTGGCGGGGCGTTACTCACTTCGACAGGTACTTCCATCCTTGCGAGCCGGTGTCCGTTTGTGGCTACCATGCGCATGCGTGTTTCGCGCAGTTCCCAGAGTACGCCATTGAGTATTGGGCGCGACTCTTCCGTGCTTACAGCAAATGCCGTGTGTGTGATGAGCTGCTGCAGTGCGCCGGACTTCACGCGCCATGCTTCGTTGAAGCGAATTGCGGGAAAGGTTGGGAACTCATCGCGCGGCAGGCCAAGGAGTTTGAACTTTGACCGTCCGCATTCGAGAGTTACCCGTTGTTCTCCACTGGACGAAAACTTGACTGGTGAAGGTGGCAGTTCGCGGGCTATTTCACCGAGTTTTCTTGCGGGAATGGTAATTGCGCCCGCGGTTTCCACGTCGGCAGCGACCTCGGTACTTACAGCAATATCGAGGTCGGTGGCGGAGAATCGGATTCCGCGATCGGTTGTTTCAACGAGCAGGTTGGCCAGAACTGGCAGTGTTGTTTTGGCAGGTACTGCTGCCGTGACCGCCGAGAGGCCTTCCTGCAGCTTTTCACGCGAGATGGTGAACTTCATGCCCGGTCGGGTTTCCGTTCTGTGAGTGTGCTGCTCTTATACGTAGTTATAGATATAAAAAACCGTAGTAGCAGCAGTGGCTGTGGATATGTGTACAAACGCCGTAAACTACGTCTGGTGAAAGGTTTCCGCCATACAGAATAATGTGAACTGGCTGTTGGAACTTGCAGAGAATGCCCGGAAGTTGACAACCATGTGGCTTATGGCTGTGGGAATCTGGCAAACTGCTGTGCACTTCCTGTCATCACCATGTGGATTCTTGTGGATTCAGCTGGTGAATTGGCCGGTTGTCCTCAGGCTTTCGAGCATGCTTCTGGACTTGAGGATGCGATCGGTGAAGTTCTGGTCGGTTTTCATGTCTTCGGCTACGCGGTCGAGGGAGTGGATAACGGTGGAGTGATCTCTGCCTCCGAAGGCGTTGCCTATTTCGACCAACTGCAGAGCCAGGAGCTCTCGGCAGAGGTACATTGCCACCTGCCTGGGTATGGTGAGCTGTTTGGTGCGTGTTTTTGAGCGCAGGCCGTCCGGCGTGACGCCCCATTCCCGGGCCACGACCTGCTGGATGGTGGCAACGGTGATGGTGGTAGGTGGGACGTCCGGGAACTCTGAGCTGCTGCTGTTGCCGAGTTTGTCTCTGAGGGCTTCGCGGGCGAGGTCTACGGAGATTTCGCGGTGTTTGAGTGAAGCGTAGGCCAGGAGCTTGATGATAGAGCCTTCGAGTTCGCGTACGGACGATTTGACGTGTTGGGCGATGAACTCAATGACCTCGTCGGGAATGGTGAGTTCGAGGTGATCGAGGCTGGCTTTTTTCTTGAGGATCGCAATTCGGTGTTCGAGGTCTGGCGAGTCGATGTTTGCGACCATGCCCCATTCGAATCGTGAGACGAGTCGGGACTCGAGTCCGGGTATTTCCTTTGGTGGTCTGTCGGAGGTGAGGACGATTTGTCTTCCGGCTTCGTAGATGGCATTGAAGGTGTGGAAGAACTCTTCCTGGGTGGATTCTTTTCCTTTCAGGAACTGGACGTCATCGACGAGGAGGAGGTCGATTTCGCGGAATCGTCTTCTGAAGTCACCCATGGCGCCGGCCTGGATGGCACCGATGAATTCGTTGGTGAACTGTTCGGTTCCGACGTATGCGAGTCTGAGCGAGGGTGTTCTGCTGAGCAGTTCGTGTGCAATGGCCTGCATGAGGTGAGTTTTGCCGAGTCCGGTTTCGCCGTAGATGAAGAGTGGGTTATAGACTTTACCGGGTGCTTGGGCTGCGGCTTGTGCGGCGGCGGCGGCGACGTCATTGGACTTGCCGATTACGAACTGGTCAAATGTGTATCTGGGGTTGAGTGGCGTTGAATTGCGCGGTTGCTGCGGCTTTGGTGGCGCGATATTCTGTGGTGGTGCTGGTGCCACGAACATGTCTATCTGGACCCTGTCGAGCCTTTCGGGCAGCACTCTGAAGCGCACCTTCACGGGGTGGCCGAGGGCCACAGGCGCGAAGGAGGCCAGAAGGTCTGCGTGCCTGGATTCGTTCCAGTCGGCGGTGAACTGATCATTGGCACCGACAATGAGCGTATCACCTTCAAGGGCCACAGCCTTGGTGGGTTCCAGCCATGCGCGGTACGCCTGTTCTGGTAGCGCCTGACGCGCGCGCTGGCGCAAGCGGTCCCAGATTTCTACAGGAGATAGCGACATGGAGCTTTGCGGCGAGGGCTGGAGTTGGAAAGGGAGTGCTTGAGGCCGGGGCGGGCGAAGGTACCCGTTTGGCTGTGGGCAAGTCAACCGGGCTCATGCGTGTGGTGTGGGTGTTGCCCGCATGAGGCGTGCTTGCGTGTGGCCTGGGTCTGGCCAGGCTGCGAACTGCATGCAATATGGACCGGTGGCGGGTCCTTTGTGTCGGGTGATGCTGCGACAGTACTCCGGCCGCACCGTGTCTGTACGTGATGGCAAGCAAATTTTGTGCTGCGTCCAACTCGTTGTTACAGCGTGATTTGGGCGTTTCCAACACTTGACCCCGTGCCGGTTGTACCGATAAGTTGCTAGGCTATTTCAGGCTCGGCCTGAAACTGCAGGCAACAGCTCCCAGGGGCCCTGCCTGCAAGAGCATGGCGGGGGTGCATTGTGTGTGGTTCAAAGTGTGCCTCGGCCAGGTCAGCCGTTCGTCAGCAGCAATTTTCACGTCATTCCAACAAGAGTCAGTCATGGGCAAGCCCACCTATCGTCCTCGCAACACGCGTCGCATCCGCAAGCACGGCTTCCGTGCGCGCATGGAGACGAAGTGGGGTCGCGAAGTGCTCAGCCGTCGTCGCAACAAGGGGCGCAAGCGCCTCAGCGTCAAGCTTCCGTCCAAGTACGCGGCCGCCTGAGTCGCCGGTTATCCGGCTCAGGCAGACGCGCATGTAGACGCAGATGCAGCCACGTATGCACCCGCATACGAACCCGCGCGTGCAGCGTCTCACACGCGGAACGGAGCTGGAACGGGTCCGACTAAAGGGGAAGCGGTTTCGCGGCGCGTCCATAGAGGCGCGTTCCACCGCCTCCCCTTTTGCATTTCCACGCGTCGGTTTGATCGTGCCCAAATACGGTCACACGGCAGTGGATCGCAACCGGTTGAAACGCCGGCTGCGAGAACTCGTACGTATGGAAGTGCTGCCCGTCCTCCATCCCGTGGATCTGGTCTTCAGAGCGGCACCATCAGCGTACAGGCTTTCATTCGAATCACTGCGCCAGGAGATACTCTCGCTGGTCAGACGGATGATGCAAAACTGAAAGAACATGAAGTACCTCCTCATACTGCTGGTGCGTGGATATCAGATCGTACTCTCGCCGATCTTCGGCGGCTCCTGCCGCTACTACCCGTCGTGCTCGCACTACGCGATCGAAGCAGTGGAGAAACACGGTGCGCTTCGCGGTGGATGGCTGGCGGTGAAAAGAATCGGCCGCTGCCACCCATTTCGTCCGGGCGGTTTTGATCCGGTACCCTGAACGGATCGGCCGAACCAGCCCGCCTGAACAAGTCAACAGAGTTTTCTTTTCAATTTCATGGAACCACGCCGCGTCGCACTCGCTGTCCTGCTGATGGCTGCGGTCCTGATTGCGACCCCATATCTCTTTCCGCCTCCTGCAGCAACTCCCGGTGCTGCGGTAGCGGCGCAGGAATCGGCCGATTCACTTGCCGGCGCCGCAGGCCAGAGCGCGGTCACAGGCGGTGCAACAGACAATGCTGCGGGTGGCACAGAGCGCAGCGGAGCTGCTGCCACCGACGCAGGCCAAGTGCAGGGTGCCGTTAGTGGTGAACAGGCCACGAGCGCCGATGCCGGTGATTCCGCCGATACAGGTGTCGCTTCAGGTGCCGGCGCAGTTGCCTCCATTCCTGTTGACACAACCCTCGTAAACACAGAGCTGGCAGATTTCCGAACCAGCAACCGAGGCGCGGCACTCGTCGGAGCCACCTTCAGGAGCTACCAGGAACTCTCGAACAAGGGCAAGGTTCATGGCGGTCCGGTGGAGCTTGCGGTCAGCAATCTCCCGCTGCTCTCATATCGCGTGGTTGTACCGGGCGATACCATTGCTCTCGATCGTCTGGTGTTCAGTGAATCCACCAGCAGCGAGAACGGCGTAACCAAAGTGAGCTATACCGCCGATCTGCCCGGAGCCGGAGCCGGAGCCGGTGCCGGTGCCGGAGCCGGAGCCAGACGGGTTGCGATTGACTATTCGTTTTTGCCTGACAGCTATCGCGTGAATGTCTCCGCACACCTGAGCGGGGCTGCTGAGAACACTTTCCTTCTGGTGGATCTGCCACGCGGCTTCAACAGTTCCGAGGCTGACAGCACAGAAGATGAGCGTCATCTGGCCTACGCCTATAAGAACGAATTGCGTGGGGCCAAGGCTGTGAATTTTCGCTCACTCGATCCGGGCGAGCTTCGTGTGGAATCGGGCCCCATTACCTGGGCTGTGGCCAAGAACAAGTACTTCATGGTGGGTGTGCTCACGCCCGTTGGTGGCCAGGGCTTCCTCGAGGCTGACTTCGTGGGTGGGCCGAGAACCGGAAAGCGTGCAACGAGGGGCGAGGGAACCCTGGTGGCGGCACTGGGCAGCGGGGCCGTGAACTTTGAGGTTTACGCAGGGCCGCAGGAGTTCAAGCGGCTCGTGGCCATGGGCCGAGAGTTCGAGACCTCCAATCCCTATGGTGGCTGGATTCAGGGCATAATTCAGCCCTTTGCCACCATGGTCATCCAGCTCCTGCTCTGGATGAAAGCCACACTGGGACTTTCCTACGGCTGGATTCTGGTGATTTTCGGCGTGGCTGTGAGAGTCATTCTCTGGCCGCTCAACCAGCGCGCCATGCGAAGCCAGCTTGCCATGCAGCGCATTCAGCCCGAGCTCCAGGACATCCAGAAGCGCCACAAGGGCAATCCGCAGCAGCTTCAATCGGCCATGATGCAGCTTTACAAAGAGCACGGAATGAGTCCATTCAGCTCGCTCTCCGGCTGTCTGCCCATGCTCATCCCGATGCCCGTGTTCTTTGCACTCTTCTTCGTGTTCCAGAACACCATTGAGTTTCGCGGTGTGCCATTCCTGTGGTTCCCTGACATCTCGGTCAAGGATCCCTATTACATCATTCCGGTCCTCGTTGCGGTGACATCGTATCTGATGACCTGGATAGGAATGCGTGGCACCAAGTCAAACGATCAGCAGAAGATGATGCTTTACCTGATGCCTGGCATCATGCTCATCTTCTTTGCCAATTTCGCGTCGGGACTCAATATCTACTATTTCATCCAGAACCTGGCTTCACTGCCGCAGCAGTGGTTCATAGCGCGTGAGCGTCGCAAGGTGGCGCCAGCGGTGGTCAAGGGATAGCAACAATGGCAAGCCTCTCGCCTGCTGATCTGCCTGGTGGCGAGGATACGATAGTTGCATTGTCAACGGCACCCGGACGTGGTGCCGTTGCAATGATCCGGCTCTCCGGCCGGCGCGCGCTCAGCATTGCAGCCGCGCTTGGCGCCAGTGATCGCGCTCCACTGGAAGTTCGGAAGGCCCGACACACGATGCTCAGGCATCCATCTTCATCCGATGCTCTCGACGATGTGCTGGTGACCTGGTTCAAGGCACCCAATTCGTATACGGGTGAATCACTCGTGGAGATTACCACGCACGGTGGCTCAGTGGCTCCCATGCGCGTACTGGCCGCATGCGTGGCCGCAGGTGCAAGGCCGGCATTGCCGGGTGAGTTCACAAGGCGTGCAGTGCTCAACGGACGCATGGATCTCTTGCAGGCTGAGGCCGTGGCTGACATCATCGACGCACGCACGGCTGCCTTACAGCGTCAGGCCGTGGCACAGCTTGACGGTGGCTTGTCGCGGCGACTCCTGGCACTTCGAGAGCAGATCGTTGAACTTGAGGCGCTCATTGCCTACGACATAGACTTCCCCGAGGAAGACGACGGACCCGTTGCACCTGAGCGCATACACGAGGCCATCGTGTCGCTGCGTGACGTATTGCGTGCCCTGCTTGCCACGGTGCCGCGCGGAAACATGCTGCGTGACGGCGTGCTTGTGGTTATTGCCGGACCGCCCAATGCCGGCAAGTCTTCACTGTTCAATGCTCTTCTGGGTCAGGCGCGAGCAATAGTCACGTCGATACCGGGCACCACGCGTGATGCCATTGAGGCCGTGCTGGATCGCGACACCTTCCCGCTCAGACTGGTGGATACAGCGGGACTGCGTGAGACCAGCGATGAAGTGGAGCGGCTGGGTATTGAAGTGAGTGAGCGCTATCTGGCTGATGCGCAGGTGGTGCTTGCATGTGGTGAGAATGATCAGGACATAGATGCCACGGTGAACTTCGTAACTGCGCGCAGCGCCGCGCGGGTGATACGTGTGCGCAGCAAGAGTGATCTCACAGAGCGTAATGCAGCGGCTGTGGATGCCTTGCTTGTGGATGTGGCAGTGCGAGTGAGTGCAGAGCGCGGTGATGGTCTCGGTGAGCTTCTGGAGACCGTGGACTCACTCGTTGCGCATGACGTTGAGCGCTCGGAGGATTCAGGTGTGGTGTCGTCGGCCAGTGGTGCTTCGCCGCACGCCTACCACGAGGACATTGTCATTACGCGTGAGCGCCACAGGGCGGGGCTCGCGGCAGCGCTGAGTGAAGTGGAGAGTTTTGAGGAGGCCTGGCGCGAGAGCAGTTTACCGGCGCCTGTGGCGAGCGTTCATCTGGCCACCGCGCGTGAGGCCTTGAGTGATCTGATTGGTACGGTGGATACGGACGAGGTACTGGATCGGGTCTTTCGGGACTTCTGCGTGGGGAAGTGATTGAGCGCGCCCGTATGGGTCCCGCTCAAACCACCCTCAAACCACTATCGTAAGCCGCGGCCGCTCTTCATTGGGTTCTGCAATGGCCGAGATGTCTTCGGCTCTTGCACGTACGGACCAGGCATAGCCACGTGCCTCTATGGCTGCTTCGGTCATTCTCGCGCCAATGAAATAGCCGGCACGTTCGGGGAAGATCACGCGATCTATGCTGCGTGCATCGTCACTCATGCCGCCAGAGAGATAACGCAACCTGAGACCCAGCCCCGTTGTGTCTGCATCCTGCGTCACAGCGCGCTGTAGAATGGGCTCGATTTCACGCGTGCGTGCATACTGCCGCCTGGTAAAGCCAAAATATTCCCAGGCCGCGTGACCCGGGCTCACCGCACGCGAGACCTGAACGGCAAGCCCCTCGTTCAAAAGCAGTTCACGCAGTGTTGCCTGTCGCCCGGTCTCCCAATAGGAGTAGTAACCGTCGGCATCTCGCACCAGGCTGCGCATTGCGCTCTTGCTGGTTGGTGAGGTATAACGAACAACGTGCGTGATTTCGTGCGCAAGCCAGAGTGGAATGAGTTCAGGATCCAGTCCCAGGCCCTGAGTGTCCGGGTTTGCGAAACCGGTGAAGTGCTCCAGGCACACGAACGCCACGCCGCGCCCATTCACCACCAGCTCTCCGGCGTTCGCCGCACCCACTCCCACCATTAACACGATGTCGTAGGGCATGTCCACGTCCAGCAGCGTCCGCACCTTTTCTTCGGTCTGCACTGCGAGATCCACGATGTCAGTGCTGGCCAGCATACCAAGCAGATCGCTTCGATCGGCAGCAATGACGGACCTGACCACTTCTTCAAAGTGGGGCCCGGAGGGTTCAAGGACGTAATTGTCCCAATAGGCCGTCAACAGTGTGCGGTGACGGTCAAAATACGCCATATATGCCGCTTCACGATCGTCGGCATTAAGTATGGCCAGGAAATCTGGAACAAGGTTGATCAACATCGGGCATTGCCCCTTGGGACTATTCCGCACGGCCCATGCATCGGGAAGACGCGGCAAGTTAGTTCTTGGCGAGACGGCTCACAAGACTTGTATCATTGAAGGTGTATGGACACTCCCACTCGCGACGCTGTTGAAGCAGTACTGCTGAAGGAGGGACGCACTGCCACCGCGTTCTGCGGTCTGGTGCGCGGAATGGACGTGGTGTCGCCCGAACCAGACAGTGTTGTGGCTTTTGCCCGGATTCCGGGTGGCGTGGTAAGCGCTGGTGAGCCAACAACTCCGCCCGAGCGACTTGGTGCCGTTACGGGCAGTTTTGTGAACTGGGCGCGTGACGGCGCTGGTGGCGGCGGTAATGGGAATGGTGTCGGCAGACGCAGAAAGCAACGTGTTTCTTTCTTCGCCACTGAAGGCAGAATACTCGCCACATACCCTTTGCGTCGTTGGCTCATTGGTGAACAGCCGGTATGGGACCCGCGTGAGTGGGCGCAGTCGCTGTCCGCCCATCGCTCACTGCGTGAGCAGCTGCGTCGTGCAAGGGCCAAGGGCGTTGTGTGTTACCGGCTTGGCGTGAATGAGCTGCAGCAAGCTGGGTGGCATAATGCCATGGACGCACTCGTGCAACGCTGGCATGCCACGAGAAGCATGCCCACCATGGGATTTATAGTTGAAGTTGATCTCATGGCGGGTGCGCAGTGGAGGCGCAGCTATGTGGCAGTGAGGGAGGGCAGGTTGGTGGCCATTCTCTCAATGGCGCCCGTACCAGCGCGTTCTGGCTGGTTGCTGGAGCACCTGCTGCGGGACCCTGACGCGCCAAACGGCACTGCTGAGCTGCTTGTGGATGCTGCCATGCGTGATATGAGCGAGGAGGGAGTCGCGTGGGCAACACTGGGCCTGGCTCCCCTGCACGGCCCGGTGCGGTGGTGGCTTGGCGTAGTGCGTCGCTTCTCGCGGCCCTTGTTCAACTTTGCGGGCCTTTCCGCTTTCAAGCAGAAGTTGAGGCCAGGTTCGTGGGAGCCCATTTACATGGCCTGGCCGCACGGTGATCATGGCTGGCGTGCCATGCTCGACGGCTTGAGGGCGTTTGCCGGAATGCCACTCTGGCGCTTTGGGCTGCAGACCATTGGCAGAGGGCCTGCTTCACTGCTGCGCCTTCTTGAACTTCTGCTTGGTCCCTGGACCCTTCTCCTCGCGCTCGCTCCCACGCAACCGTGGTTTCCATCAAAGCAGGTACACGCGGCCTGGGTAATCTTCGACATAGTTCTTCTTCTGCTGCTGGGCCAGTTGCGAATGTTCACTGCCAAACAGGGGGGCGTGGCAAGGGGCAGGGCGGCGCTGCTCACGAGATTGCTGGCAATCGCTGTTTCCACCGACGCCGTGCTCACCATAGTTCAGGCACTCACCTGGAACCTGCCCAGAAGCAGTGATCCGGCAGATCTGGCAGTCTTGTTTCTTGCGTGCATGGCACCGCTGCTCACAGTTCCGGTTCTGTGGGGCGCTTCGCGCCGACTCAAGTCGCTCGCTGCTGAGCCACCTTTCTGCCCGCTCGCCTGAGTGGTGAGGGGGTATTGCGGCCCGGGTTTGCCCGAGCTGGTCTGTCGAGCTACCCGGGGCATAGCGGTATGCACACCGGACCGCAGACTGTGTTATGATTGCGACTTCTCTGCTATGTTCGTCGAGTTCCCACCGCATCGTGACCCGTGTTTCCCGTGACATAACCGGCATTGCCGTTTGTGCCGCAGTGAGCAAGCTCAACTGCCTGCAAACACTCCGTGACTGATCCCGCCATTCCAACCGAAGAGGGTGCTGCTCCGGATTCAACCGGAATGGACGATGCTCGCCCTGGAACGCGGCCGGCGCGTGGCGGACAGGGCCTCGACGAGCAGTGGATCAAAACCCTGCTTACGCGACTGGCTGTCGCAATCAGCAGGAGGCGCACTTACTCGGCATCTCACCCCATGGCAGTGCAGTCGGAGTTGGCACTGGCCAATGAACTGCTGCCAAAGCTCGCCCAGGTCCGCACTCTCGTGCTGGGGGTTTCGGACAGGGAGCTGATGGTAAACGGAGCGCTGTCCGAGAAGGCCGGCCCGATTGCGCGAGATCTTGCTGAACGTCTTCGCCGTCGCGGCATTGGAGCAATAACCTTCCAGCAGGGCGCCACGGTTGAAGGACTGAGGTCGCTGCTGGATTGGATCATGCAAGCGCCCGGCCCCGGTGAATCAGAGCCACTCGACAATCCCGGCGTGGGTATCAAGCGCCTGGCTTACGACATGCTGGTGATGGCAGACCCGGAAGCCGTGCAGCGTGAAGTGAATTCCGTATGGCGGGAGCTGGTACATGCCGCAGTATCCGGCAGGCGTTCTGCCGGACACCCCGAGGGTGGCCTTTCGGCTGGGTTCGTCGAAGGTGAGATCTCACTGGAGGAGCTTGGCCGTTCCATTGAGGCCGTTGCCACCAGACCCGAAGAGGCCACCAGGATAGCTGCAGTGCTCGAGTCTGTGGCGATGCGCGTGATGCATAGTTCACCAGCCGTGCGCGAATCGCTCTCGCAAAAATTGAGAGATCTGTTTGCACAGTTGGGTCCGGCGCCGATACAGGCTCTGGTCAAGGCGCTTGGCAACGGCCACGACCAGAAGCGCTTTCTTTCAACCATGTGTGACGCTTTGCCGGTCGAAGTGATAGTTGGCTGGCTGCAGGTGGCATCGCAGGCTATCGGTCAGGATTTGTCACAGCACTTGCTGGGCATTCTCACCAAACTTTCCACGTACGCAGAGGAGGCAGCGAAGAGTTCGAACTCAGCGGTAGCTGAGGAGGCGCGTCAGGTTGTGCGTGATGCGGCGCAGGATTTGGTACAGGCCTGGGATCTGGACGATCCCAATCCGGATGACCACAGGGCATTGCTTGATCAGATCGCCTCACTGGACGCCACCGGCTGGTTGTCGTCAGAGAGCGCGATGGCATCGGAGGAATTGGCTGGTGTCACCACCGAGGCCGCGAGACTTGTTCAGATGGCCTGTGAGATAGATGTCCCGTCGGTGGATGCAATTGCCGCGGTGGAGACATTGGTGGCGAATGGTGAAACCATGGCATTGATGTCTTGGTTGCGCGCGGCGCCGGGTAATAAAGCTGCCGCACGCTTGCGTGATGAGCTTCTCGCGCCGCAGGCCGTTCGTGTAACCCTGCTCGCTGACCCCTGCGATGCCGAGGCTGCAGAGGCACTGCTTTCACAGCTTGGCAGCGATCAGGTTCCCATGTTGCTCGATATCCTCCAGGTGGCCACATCAAGCACGGCCAGACGGCTGACTTACAGGCGTCTCCGTGACGAAGGACCGGCTCTCTATGGAGAACTCGCGCACAGGTTGCATGAGCCGGGCGAGTGGTATGTCATTCGCAACCTTCTCTCGCTGTTGCGCGATGTGGGCGGGCGCCAGAGGTCTGCTGATGGAAGTCCGACACTGCCAGACCTCAATTCGTTTCAGTCGCACTCCCAGCCACGAGTGCGACTCGAAGCCCTGCGTTTGCTGGCGCGCAATTCCAGAACCATTGAACCAGCCATAGCGCGTGCATTGGGTGACGATGATCCCGATGTGGTGACTGCTGCCGTGGAAGCCACTCACTCACTTGTCAGTGGCAATATGCCACGTCGCAGCACTGAAGCAGCGGATGAGGATCATCTCTATGGCGACAGCGTAAGTGTACAAGGGCAAAAGACCTTCACAACGGCAGGTACGACAGACCTGATACTGTCGCGAGGAATAGCGGTTGGTCTCATGCGCTCAGTGGACGCGGGCAAGGTGGAGGAGAATACGGCAGTACTTGCCATTGGCTGTCTCCGCCATGCGAAAGGACCCACAGTCTGCTCATGGCTGATACAACGTGCCTCGGTGCGTACTTCGTTTCTGCACCGGCTGCGATTGGCACCTCTGCGTCCGCGTGTTCTCGCTGCCTTGAGCTTGTTGCGTGAACAGTATTCTGATGACAGCACGGCCAGCCGACTGATCGCTCTGGCCGATCGCCATTCCCTCTCGCGCAGTGCTCTTCAGTTTGCTGGTACGCACCGTGATACGCTCGACGACACATGGCCGGAAGGCGGGTCATGAACCCGGCGGTACAGTTTCTGCTGACACTGGGTCAGGCTCTTTCGTCCATCACGCTCTATGGAGTGGGTCATCCAGCGCGAGTAGGCGCGAGAGATCGCGCATTGAATGCACTGAGGGCCGCTCTCGAAGGACGCAGCTCACTCGTTTACTCATTTCTGGGTGATGTGATTGTCTGTGATGGCGCGGCTCTTGCCGAAATCAATTCCTGGGACTGGAGCAGGAAGTTTGAACGTGTGGGCATACGTCGTGTCGAGTTTGATGCCAAACCCGCACCTGAAGAGGCAGCTTTTGATGCTTTGCTGACCGAATTGCACAGGCATGTCCACTCACCCGAAGATGCCGGGCCGGTTAGCTACCTGGCCGGCGGCATGCGTTTTGGTGACCTGGATACATTGGAATCCCGCACGCGATCGGGCCTTGCTGCCGGTGAGTATGACGACATGGGCGTGGAGCTTGTTGAAGCTCTGACTGTCAGTCGGTTGACAGAGGAAGTCAATTGTGTGCGTTGGATTCACGAGCAGACCGCCGAGAGTTCTCGGGTACCCATGGCCGAGGTGGAATTGGTGGTACGCAGTCTGGCCGTGGCAATGCAGAGTGAGCGGGGATTTGTCTTGCCGCTGTTGGCCATCAGAACACAGGATCAATACACCACGACTCACTGCTGCAATGTGTCGATGTTGTCCATGGGCCTGGCCGAACAGGTTGGCTTGTCACCATCGGATGTTCGGGCCGTCGGAATTGCTGCCCTGCTGCACGACATAGGCAAGGTACGTGTTTCACACGAGCTTCTGGTGAAGCCGGGTAAGCTCACAGACAGTGAGTTTGCGGAAATAAAGGGCCATACAGTGCAAGGTGCGCGGATTCTTGGTGAGCGCTGCCGCGGTCATGCGCTGGCTGCGATAGTGGCCTATGAGCACCATGTTTGGGACAATGCCAAAGGCGGGTATCCGGAGTTTCACTATGCCCGTCGATGCCACTACGCCAGTAGGCTTGTCCATGTTTGCGATTTGTACGATGCACTGAGCACGGACCGGCCTTACCGCAGTGCCTGGCCGCGTGAAAGGACCCTGGGCATGCTCACAGAGCAAAGGGGAATAGAGGTTGATACCGATCTGACAGATGCATTTGTTGCAATGATCAACAGGAGTAATGAGCGCCGTCTGCCGGTGTAGCGTGGTCCTCGATAACTTGCGCTCATGGCTGAAAACGCAGATGTGAGCACATCGGGACTGGAGCGATCAGTGGGCAGCAACTCTTCTGAGCATTGGAGCGCGGTGCTTGAGCATCACTGGGGCGTGGTTACGAAACTGAGCCAGGTTGATGGTGAGTGCGGCCTGAACCTGATTTCAACCGATGTCAATGGCTATGTGCTCAAGATCACGGGCGATGGCTGTAACGCAGCTCTTGTTGACATGCAGTGCCGGGCACTTGATCTGCTTCGTGAAAGCTCGAATCTGCCGGTTCCGCAGGTGCTTCCCGCGCTTTCAGGCGCGTGCCATGTCAGTGCTCTTGATGAGAAGGGTGTCGAGCGCACTGCATGGCTGATGAACAGGCTTACTGGTACTGCCTATGCGCTGTGGCGCCCACATACGGCAGCGCTGGCCTACCAGGTGGGCCGTGCAGCCGGCATCATCGACAGGGTGCTGGCAGGATTTGAGCATCCCATGTTGAATAGGAGTCTCAAATGGAGACTTGCTGATGCAATGTGGATCAAAGGTAAATATGAAAAACTGTTTGACGAGCAAAGGCGTCACATTCTTGACTCAGTTGTTGCGCAGTTCCAATCGGTTGCGGATGTACTGGCTGAACTTCCCACAAGCGCCATCCACAATGACTTGAACGACTGGAACATTCTCGTAAGCGGCTCATTTGAGCATGAGGCAAGTGTCACTGGCCTGATCGACCTGGGTGACATGTGCCGAGCTGCACGGATTGAGGAGTTGGCCGTTGCAGGGGCCTATGTGGTACTTGGTGGCGCTGATTGGGAATCGCGTTTGAGCAGCCTGGCAAGAGGCTATCACGAGGCGTGGCCACTCACTGTGCCTGAGCTGGACATACTCTGGCCCCTGTTGCGCATGCGGCTTGCCGTGAGCGTGGTCAATTCCGCTCTCATGTCTTTGGAAAAGCCGGATGATCCCTACGTGACTATTTCTCAGGAACCTGCATGGAAGTTTCTTGAGAGCAGTGAAGCAGATGAGATTGTGCGGCAGGGAGTGCTCATCCGCATGCGACTCAGGGCAGCATGTGGCTTTCCAGTGGCAGATGACTGCGCCGGTGTTGTGAGTTGGCTGGATTCCATGCGTGGCCGTTTTGCACAGGTCATTTGTGCTGATCTTGCCACCGCGCCCATGCGCTCGCTTTCGGTGCAGGAAAGTGCAGTTCCAGCCGATCCCTTGAGTCTCAGCACACAGGAAGCCGCCGAACTCGGCAGGTTGTCAGGGGAAGATGGCCAGGTATGGATGGGATACTATGGTGAACCGCGTTTGGTTTACACCGAGGCGGCTTTTGGAAAAAGCGGCCATGGCCTGGACAGCCGCCGTACTGTGCACCTGGGAGTAGATGTATTCGCTCCTTCCGGAACGAAAGTACACACACCACTGGGCGCCACCGTGTTTTATGCAGGAGAGCGCAGCACATACCTCGATTATGGTGGTGTTGTGATCCTGCGCCATCACACCGGAAACGGCAGCCCGTTCTTCACACTTTATGGACACCTGGACCCGTCTTCACTTGCTGGCTTGCAGGCAGGGCGGGAGCTGGCCGCTGGTGAGCACTTCGCGAGCCTGGGCGACATATCAACCAATGGAGGCTGGAATCCACATCTACATTTTCAGCTCGCACTCAGCACTGCGGCCTTCGGCAGCGACTGGCCGGGGGTGGCGGACCCGGATGAACTGGGCTTGCTGCAGCAGTTGTTTCCCAACCCCGCCGCACTGCTCAATCTTTCAGATGACAAGATTGCATTTCAGGTTGTTGAGCGGGCAGTTGTAGAGAGGGAGCGCAGCGAACTGTTCCCTGCGAACCTCAAGCTTTCGTACAACCAGCCAGCGATGTTTCTTCGTGGCTGGAAGCATTATCTCTTCGACGAGTGGGGACGCAGGTATCTCGACTGCTACAACAACGTTCCTCACGTGGGACACTCGCACCCCAGGATCCAGCGTGTGGCCGCTGAGCAACTGAAGCGACTCAACTCCAACACGCGGTATCTGCATCCGGCGCCGGCGGAGCTTGCGAAAAAGCTGCGATCCAAACTGCCGGAGTCGCTTTCTGTTTGCTGCTTCGTCAACTCAGGCTCTGAAGCAAATGAGCTGGCACTGCGAATGGCGCGAGCCCATACGGGCGGCATGGACATGATCACCCCCGATCACGGCTACCACGGAAACACAACGGGTGCCATGTCCATCTCGGCATATAAATTCAATGCGCCCGGAGGTCACGGCAAACCGGATTGGGTGCAGCTTGTGGAGGTTGCCGATGATTATCGCGGCAGCTTCCGTCGCGATGATCCCGACCGTGCTCACAAGTATGCTTTACAGGTTGACGATGCAATTGGCAGAATACATGCACGTGGTGGCAAGCTGGCAGGTTTCATTGCTGAAACATTTCCCAGCGTCGGTGGCCAGATAATACCGCCCGCCGGCTATCTGGTCAGGGTTTATGAGAGCGTGCGCAAGGCGGGAGGCGTGTGCATTGCTGATGAGGTTCAAACGGCACTGGGCAGGCTGGGAGAATATTTCTTTGCTTTTGAACAGCAGAGGGTAACGCCCGATATCGTTGTGCTTGGCAAGCCCATTGGCAATGGATATCCGCTGGGTGTGGTCATCACCACGGAAGAAATAGCCGCGAGCTTTGCCAGTGGCCCCGAGTTCTTTTCAACCTTCGGAGGCTCGACACTCCCGTGCCTGATAGGCAGAGAGGTACTTGAGATTGTGGATGACGAGGGACTCATGCGAAACGCTCTGGAGGTTGGCAACCACCTCCTGTTGCGACTGCGTGAGCTGCAGGCATCTCATGAAATCATGGGTGATGTGCGCGGCCATGGTCTTTTCATCGGTGTGGATTTGGTGGAAAACACCGGGAGCAGACAGCCAGCCACTGCGGCCGCACAGTACGTGAAGAATCGGCTGCATGAGCGCAGAGTGCTCATAGGAACAGAGGGGCCGTGTGACAACGTACTCAAGGTGCGCCCGCCACTGAGCTTTGATCGTGAAAGCGCCGACCTGTTTGTCGAAATTCTTGCTGAGGTTCTACTCGAAGCCGAAGTCAGGAGGCTATGATATCTGGTGTCATACATGTGAAGATTTCCAGCAGTAACAACCAGCACCGGACTCAATCATGAACGCTCTTTTCCACGCACACTCAGGCCTGCGTTACCTCATAATCCTTGTCGCCCTTGTGGCGGTGGTGGTGATGACAAAAGGCCTCATTTCAAACAAACCGGTGAAAAGAGCCGCAAGCCTGAGTGTTACCTTCACAATACTGGTTGACCTGCAGTTCATGCTGGGCCTTGGCCTGTTCCTGGGCGGCATATCTTATGATGCCCTGTTTGGGCACATGATGCTGATGCTGGCAGCAGCGGTGGTGGCAAACGCAGCCCTTGTTCTTGCTTCCCAGCGCAGAACGGCCAGAAGTACACTCATTATCAGGCTTTCCGGCATTGTTTTCACTATGTTGCTCATCGTGGTCGGTATCATGGCCATTGGGCGTCCGGTCTTCGGTTCCGCTGCAATGACCATCATGCAATGACCACCGGTAGTGACAACAACCAAGTGGCTCTGCCCCCGGGCCGCGTGGTGGTTTTTGGAGGTACGGGGTTCATTGGCAGCGTAATCGTCAGAGAGCTGCTGTCCAGAGCCCGACATGTGGTGGTTGCTGCCAGGCACACGGACACTCAGGAAGGCTCGGTAGAGATATCGGGCCTGAGCCACGCCGCCGTTGACGCCGCCGACCCCCATGCCGACATGAGATTTATTGCTGGTCGCGACATAGTTGTCATCGCACTTGGGCTCAGAGACGGCAGCACTGATTCCATGTCTGTAGGCACCAGAAATATCATAACTGCCATGAAGGTCGTCGGTGCCCGCAGGCTGGTGTGTATAAGTGGGATGGGCGCCGGTGAGAGCATAAGGGAAACGCCGCGAGTGTATCGCATTGTTGTGCGCTTCGTCAAAAAATTGCGCCTCTTGCTGGAAGACCATGGCAGACAGGAGGTCATGGTGCGCGCATCAGGTCTGGACTGGACAATCATCAGGCCGTCGAGAGTTGTACCCACTGCAGCCAGTGGTTCGGTGACTCTTGATCCACCGCCAACCCAGCGAGCAAAGCCAGTTTCTGTTTACGACCTGGCTCGTGAAGTGGCAGATATTACAGAGAGCACCAATACAAACGGCCTGACGTTGACCATCGCTGGTTGAGCAGAAAGCGTTGTGCTGGCATTATCCGCCTGATTTGTCGATACTTGGCTGGGTCCCGCCACATGCCCCAGGCCAACATTCCTCAACCCGACATCCGCCCATGGAACGCTCAGACCTGACATCTCTCATGCTCGGCCACCACAGCCGATCCCGACGGCGACCCGGACCGGCAGTTTTACGGTCTTCGCCGTCACTTCTGGCTGTGGCCCTGCTCTTTGCTGCCCCGGTCTCCACTGCCGGGGCGCAGTCGTCGCGCACTGCCGGATATTCCAATCATGCACAGCTTCTCTCATCGGTGGATTCGCTGCGCAAGGCACACCCGGATCTGGTGGCAGTATCAGATGTGGCCACCTCCACAGAAGGGCGCAGAATACCCCTCATTCGCATAGGGTCGGGTCAGAATGTGGACAAGCGGCCGGCAGTTCTGTTGGTGGCAAACGCCTGGGGACCCCAACTCATCGGGAGTGAAATTGCCCTCGGTGCAGCACGAAAACTTGTTGGTTCCGCCAACAGTGACACTGCCGTAAGGCGGCTGCTCAGCGAACGCACGGTTTACATAGTGCCACGCGTGAACCCGGATGGAGCTGAATCATTCTTCGCAACACCCATGCTGGAGCGCAGCCTGGTTGGGGTGCCCTACGACAACGATCGTGACGGCAAGGTTGATGAAGATGGGCCTGATGACATTAACGGTGACGGGCTTATCACCATGATGCGCATTGAAGATCCTGCGGGTGAGTGGATCACAGATCCTGCGGACCCCTTCCTCATGCGGCGGGCCAATGCTGCGAGGGGGGAGCGCGGTCGCTACAAGCTCATGGTTGAGGGTTTGGATAACGATAAGGATGGCTTGTTCAACGAAGACGGGCCGGGCGGTACGAATATCAACAAGAACTTTCCCAACGATTTTGAGTTCTTTGGTGATGGTGGCCACTACCAGCTCTCGGCACCCGAAGCGCGTGGTGTTGCCGAGCTGTTTCAGAAATATGGGAACATCGCTGCAGTTTACGTGATTGGTCCGCAGGACAATCTCAACACGCCCTGGGTTGGGCGCAGGGTGGCAGGTATTGCCGGCAATCCTCAGGGTACTTCTGCCGGCGGGCCGTTTACCGCCACTTTGCCGGAAGATGATGCCTGGTTTGCAGAGGGGAGTCGTCGCTTCAAGAGTGCAACGGGCTTGCAGCGTGGTCCGTCTGGTGCTTCAGGCAAGGGTGACGTGCTGTCGTTTGCATACTATCACATGGGTCGCTATGCCTTTGGCTCACGTGGTTGGTGGGCGCCGGGCGACGCTGCTGCCGCAGGTAGCAGCGGAGCAGCGGCGGACCCCATCGCTGAGGAGCGCGCAACATACCACTGGCTGCGTGACAACAGACCCGACGCCATCATCGAGTGGAAGCGGGTTGATCATCCGGATTTTCCGGGCAAGATGGTGGAAGTTGGTGGTATTGCACCACACGCTTCCATCAATCCGCCGGCGTCTCTTGTAGACAGCACGGTGGCGCAGCACACACGATTCCTCAGGGAAATTGCAGACATGCTGCCTTCCGTTGCTCTGCGTGATATTCAGGTGGAGTCGGTGGGGAATCGCGTGTGGCGCATTTCTGCCGATATCGTCAACAATGGTTTCCTTTCCACTCTTTCCGGTATGGGTGTACGTGCTCGCTGGGCACAGCGTGTGCGCGTTGACCTTAACGTGGGCGGCAAGGTCAGCATTACAAGCGGCAAACAGACTCAGCTTCTCAACCCCCTGCGCGGCAATGGTGGATTCACACGGCTGTCCTGGGTTGTCATAGGTGACGCCGGAAGCACAGCCACCCTTGTTGCAGGTTCCCCGGTTGCCGGCGAGGCAACCCAGACAATCACACTCCGCAGCTCACGGTGATGACCATGCGCATACGAAATCTTGTCGCGCGCTCCGTGGCCACGGCGGTGGTTGCCACGTCGATTCTTGCGCTTCCTGTGGTGGCGCAGCGTGCCACGCAGCCTCCGGTTCCGGGCGCTCTTGCCGCACTTGGCGCTCCGCCCGATCCCAAGGTGGCGGTTAGCTGGGACCGCTACTACGATCACGCTCAAATCGGAGAAATCGGCCGCAGGCTCGCGGCTGCACATCCCGATTATGTGAAGTTCAGTTCCATAGGAAAGAGCTACGAGGGGAAAGATCTCTGGCTTCTTACGGTCACCAACTTCAAGGTGGGTGATGCAGACAGAAAGCCGGCCATGTACATAGATGGCAACATCCACTCCAACGAAGTACAGGGCGGCGAGTTTTC
>CAZWSJ010000012.1:0-6232 GCA_964636415.1 uncultured Gemmatimonas sp.
CATCCAGCCGCATCAAGTATCTCTCGCCCAGCGTTGATTGTGATGGTACGGCCGTGTGGTCTCCCGACGGCAAGTCTGTGGCATTTTCGAGGCGCCCTGGTGTGCCATTTGGCAATCAGGCACAGCGCGGCTCGTTCGGCATAGGTAACCCTCCGGGACCGGCTTCCAACCCGCAGGCTCCGGCTCAGATCGGGAATCCTGCCGGTGGCTGTGGTGGAGGATTCGGCTTCGGATTTGGCGGTGGCGCTGCCGGCCAGCGCGCCGACACATCCCGCGGATCCATGCGCCGCTCACCAGGCTTCTATTCGGCGGCCTTCAGCGACGGTACCACACTCAAGCTCATGATTGCCGACCCCAACACGGGCGAGGCCCGCGAAGTGTGGCACAATCAGGCCCGTGACACGATGTTCAACTCGCTCAACAACATCATGTGGGCGGGTGATCATTTCGTTTTCCCGGTGAATGTGCCCAGGGACGACTGGCAGCGCTGGTACTCGCTTTCAGTGAACGGCGGCACTCCGGTGCGACTCACCACAAACGACGGTCTCATTGAAGACCTCACATCGGTGGCGGTGTCGCGTGATGGCAAGACTTTTATTTACTGCACCAACGCCGAAGACATTGAACGCAGACACATCTGGACCGTACCCGTGAGCGGCGGTACGCCCAGACGTATTTCCATGGGGAGCGGTGTGGAGACCTACCCACAGCCACTGGCCGCGGGAAATCAGGTTGCCGTTTTGCACTTTGGTCCCAAAACGCCGGCGTCTGTGGCCCTGGTACCCATGAGCGCAGGCGATCCGCGCATCATCTTTCCCACCCTCACCAGCGACTTCCCGGCCGACAAACACGTTGTTCCGGAAATCGTGAAGACGCGCGCAGCCGATGGCCTGGAACTGAGCAACACGCTCTTTCTTCCCGCAAATCTCAAGCCTGGCGAGAAGCGTCCGGCCATGATTTTTGTGCACGGCGGCCCCATGCGACAGATGCTGCCCGCATACCACTATTTCCAGTTCTATCACTGGGCTTATGCGGTAAATCAGTGGTTGGCTGACCAGGGGTATGTGGTGCTCAGTATCAACTACAGAAGCGGTGTTGGTTATGGCAACAGCTTCCGCAACGCCCCCGGTACGCAGGCGCGTGGCAACTCGGAGTACCAGGATGTTCTCGCAGGTGCCAAATACCTGCAGGATAGAGCCGACGTTGATCCACGGCGTATCGGTATCTGGGGGCTCTCATATGGCGGACTGCTCACCTCTCAGGCTCTGGCACGCAACAGCGACATTTTTGTTGCGGGTGTGGATCTCTCCGGTGTCCACCTCTACGGCAACATCATTGACTCCACCAACCTGGCTTTCAAGTCGTCAGCAGTGGGTGCGATAGACGGTTGGAAGTCGCCCGTGTTTCTGGTACATGGCGACGATGACCGCAACGTGGACTTTGCACAAACGGTGGGACTGGTGCAGTTGCTGCGTGCGCGAAACATCTACTACGAACTCACTGTGATCCCGGATGACACGCACGAGTCCATGATTCATGCCAACTGGGTTGACACCTTCAACAGAATGGGTGTGTTTCTCAAGCGCTTTGTGTGGAACCGCGAAGCGGCACCCAAATAGTCAATGGCATTCGCGGGTGTCCGGCTCCTTCAAGAGAGCCGGACACCCGCATGCATCACTTTATTTCTGCACGGCGCCGGCAGCTCCGGCACGCCTGGGATCTGCACCGGCTGTAACGCTCGACTTGTCTATGCGTATGGCTGCGCCGTAACCCTCACGCAGTTCACCGCGCGCCGATACGAAAGACAAATCATACCCCAGCTCACGAAGCCGGTTGATTACCTCGGGCGCGAATCCGTCTTCGATCTGAATGTTGTAGGGCGCATTGGCGCCGCCTCCACCGCCAAAACCGCCGCCCGGAAGGAATCGCGGCAATTCAAGAGCCGCCTGCGGTCCAAGGTTGTAATCCAGAGCACCCAAGAGCGTCTGGTAAACACCCGATGTGATCCACGCATTGCCCGCTGCTCCAACTGCAAACACGGGCCTGTTGCCCTTGAAGGCAATGGTGGGAGCGAGCGTGCTGCCATGACGCGCAAAGGGGAGACGTGAACCATACTGACCGGGGCTTGTGCCATAGCTTGTGAGCTTGTCATTGCTGAGAAAGCCGAGTCCCGGTGTCACATAAAAGTTTCCGCCCCAGGTGCCCAGGGTCTGCGTGACGGCAACAACGTTCCCCTGTGCATCGGCAACGGTGAAGGCAGTGGTTCCCGATGAATGACACACGCTCACTTCTGCAGCGTGGTCATCTCCACAGGGTGAATCCATCGACGCGGCTTTGTCGCCATTGTGCCGGTCTGGAATTGCGGCAGTCCAAGTATTCGAAGTGCCTGCAGGGTACGTGGCGTCAGCGGCATCCGTGCCTGCGCCCGATCGGGCAGCCTTTGCACTCAGGCAGGCAAGCACATCACCTCGCACACTCGCTGGCGTAAGCGCTGCGTTTGGATCGTAGCAGCCCCAGCGCACGTTGGAGGTGTCCTTGTCCACAATGGTAGTCACGTCCACCGGCCACAAAGCGGGATCGCTGATCTTGCCGCGTGATGAGGGCGTTAGAAACCATGCTGAGAGCGCCGCGTGGAGGGTGGGAGCATCTTCATTGTAGCGCTTGGGATTGGGGAAGTGCTCCAGCAGGTTCAGTCTTGCAACCAGATCGGCGCCGCCACTTACAGGAGGCGCGCTTGAACACACGCGGTACACGCGGTACGAGCCGCAAACGGGATCGCGCTCGTTGGCGAAGTACATGGCCATGTCACTTGTCTGCATGGCATTGCCATGGCTGCTCAGGTCCTTGACCCAGCGCTCGGCCACCTCTCCCTTGTAGAACCCGTCGGCACCCTTTTCGGCGATCTGTTCCAGAACCCATGCAAGATCGGGATTCTTTACCGTGTCGCCCACTGTCATTGGTTTTCCGTCGCGGAAGAACAGCGCCGTGCTGCCGGGATACTTGGCAAAGTGTTCGCGTTCGGTGGCAAGTGTGGTGGCAAGACCATCACTCACGGCATAGCCGTTGTGTGCAGCACGTATGGCGGGTGCCAGCAACGCCGACCATGGGAGCTTGCCGCTTCCGTAGCGCTGCCACGCGAGATACATGCCGGCCACGGTTCCGGGCACGTTTACAAGCACCGGCCCGTCTGACGGATAGCGCCCGTTCACCAGCAGCGAGGTGTTGTCCAGTCCTCCCTTTTCCGGCACGCGACTCATGAACTCGATCATGGTGGGCTTGGGCTGGTTGTTCAGTGAGATGACCATCTCACCATAACCGCCTATGCCACTGGCATCCGGCTCCACAACACCCAACGCAAAGCTTACAGCAACGGTTGCATCAATCACGTTGCCACCGGCGCGGAAAATCTCGAGACCGGCTTCTGTGGCCACTGGATTTGCGCTCGACACGGCGGCGCGGCCGGTTGCTTCATCACGAAGCGGCGGCCGCTGGCGCAGCGCCTCGAAGATCACGCGCTGCAGGGCACTGTCGCTTGTGGCTGCAATCGCCGCTGGGCGCAGCTTTTGTCGCACAGAGTTCCATGCAGCACGCTTCGCGGCAACACTCGGGTGAGCGATGGTGTCGCTGAAATAAAGATTTGCACTGCGTTCCCAGACGCGGTCAAAGGCTGCTGCATTGTCAGCGCTTCTGTCTGCCGTGCCCGCTGCCGCTATCGTTTTGCGCGAGGCGTCAATTTCGGCGGGTGCTGCCAACTGGTAAAGGTTTGGGAGCGACACTCCGCTGCCCAGGCGCTGCAGCTCGTGTGCGCTGCGATCCACGCCGCGATCCGGATCGCCGTTGTAGGACACCGATACGTCCTGCGGCTGTACGATGGTTATGAGTGCACCATCCTGCGACCAGTCCACATCACCATGGCTGCGGGATACCAGATTCTGATAACCGGCACCAGCTCCGCCGCCCTGGGCCGCGAAGCCGCCAAAACCTCCCTGCGCACCTCCTCCTCCAAAACCGCCACCGGGACCACCCGCGCCTGCGCCGCCACTTGCCGGAACCACAAACACACCATTGCGCGTGGAGACGGCAATCTGAGCACCACCCCAGGCAATGTCTTCAATTCCGTTGTCGGTCATCACTGTGGCTTCATTGCCACCCGTCAGCGGCATGGTCACGACTTTGCGTGATGTCTCGGTGCTTACCATAAAGGCAACGCGCCTGCCATCAGGTGAAAATCGCGGACGCAGTTCCATGCGCTCCGCCTTGCTGAGTCTGTGCTCACTGCCGTCAGCATTGCGCACCCAGATGCGGGCATCGCCGCCGAGACCACGTTGAAAAACCAGCACGCCCTCGGAGTTCACACCGGGTGCCACGTCGTGCAGCGGAGAGCTTGTGATGCGTGTGGCCGCTCCGCTTGGGCGTTCGTTGCCGTCGAGTGCGAGACGCCAGATGTCGTAATTGCCCGCAGAATCGGAAGCAAAGTAAAGAGCGTCCTTCCCAAACGCAGCATCCCGGTGGTAAGCGCTGCCCGTGGATGCACGAATCGTGCTGCCGTCGCCTGATCGCAAAAAGATCTGGCCGCCCTGTTCAAACGCGAGAGTGTGCTGCGCCGAGACCGCCGGCCTCCGCAGCGGACTCTTGTTGACGCCTTCTGCCTGCGCCTGTGCCCCCAACTCCTGCCCTGACATCAGAAGCAGCGCAACCATCATCAGCGCAGTACCTGCGGCGTGGATTGAAGTGTGTGCTGCAATACCTGTTCGATACATCACTGTATTCCTCGTGTGTGCTGTGCGTCGCTGCTTCTGTTTTTCAACTCGTTGTTCAACCTGTTGTGCAATCCGCTGTTCACTCTTTCTATGACTATCGATTCAATCACGTCGCCCTCCTGGACCAGATCCATCACATCCAGCCCGGAGACAGTCTCTGCGAAAACGGTGTAGTCCATGTCAAGGCGCTGATTGTTTACGAGATTTATGAAGAACTGGCCATCACCCGTGTCTGGTCCACGAGTGGAAATGCCAAAGGTGCCCCGCAGGTGCCGGCCGCCAACTTCATCGCGCATGAAGAAGTCCGTTGCCGGATCATATTCGTCGGCACCAGGACTGCCGCCCTGCAGCACAAAGTTGGGCACCACCCTATGCAGGGTCTTCCCTGCATAGGCTCCGCTTTCGGCGAGGCTTACAAATGTATG
The DNA here is from genome assembly GCA_964636415.1 of uncultured Gemmatimonas sp. GTDB lineage: Bacteria > Gemmatimonadota > Gemmatimonadetes > Gemmatimonadales > Gemmatimonadaceae > Gemmatimonas. The sequence goes on from CAZWSJ010000012.1 coordinate 5,186, forward strand.
TACGGTGAGCGGGGCCTCCTCGCTGAGAAGGCGAATGACGATGCTGCCCCTGCCGCGGATTTGCACACGGGCTATTGCTCCCCTCAAAGCCGCAAGGTCTGGGGCATTGGGCAGGGCAGGCTGCTCCTGAAGATGCAACTCGCTGTCCTCCGACGCGCGCCTGAGCCACGAGCTGTCCTCAGCACGCGAGGCGACGGCCACTGCTTGTACCAGAGCAAGTTTGGCATCACGCCATGTGGCGGGCTGCATTCTGTTGACCCTGTCGAACGCGGCACGCAGGGAATCAATTACCAGGTCTCTTGAAACTCCGCCAACCTCCAGTTGGGCCCTGGCAAGAAGTTTGGCCGCAGTCATCAAGAGGCCGGCGTGATTCCTCCCCAACGCAGCCAGAGCCTGCTGGCCGCTGTACATGGCCGTAAGGGCCACGTTCGGTTCTCTGTCACGAGCCAGCTTGTCGAGCAAGGCCGTGTCGCCAGAGAGTCTAGCTGCCTGTGCAGCCCACATTCTGGCCTGCCACTGGTCGCTTGAGGCAAGCTGCTCAAGCCTGTCCGCAGCCTTTACCGCATCGTTCCTCACCAGTGCCAGCACAGCGTGCGCCTCCAACTGCCAGTCGCCACTGGAGTAAGACGGAATACTCTCATATCCGCAGCGCCTTTCTCCCAGCACATCCAGTGCCAGAAGTCGAACATGCTCGCTTGGATCCTCAAGCATTCGCACCGCTCGTTCGCAGTTCCCCGCCACGCGGAGCGCCTGCCAGCGCACCTGGGGATTCTCATCTTCCACCCACACGCGGCCCAGTTGCACGCCCAGTCTTCGTATTTCTGCACTGCTGTCGCCAAGGGCTGATGCCACCACCATGCTGTCTCGATTTGCAGCGCTGTTGAGCGCCAGAAGCAGCGAAGCCCGTGTCTCGCTGTCGCTTTCACGGAGAAAATGAGCAGCAATTGCCGCAGCGCTCGCGGAGCTGAGCGAGCGCCCTCTCCCCATGCGGCGTGCAAGAACCTCCAACCCCCGGGCAGCACCGCGCCGCGCAATGGGGTCGGAATC
>CAZWSJ010000012.1:6332-8454 GCA_964636415.1 uncultured Gemmatimonas sp.
GATATCGGGCCCTGGGTCAAAGCCAGGAGCAGGAACAGGGGCCACATCGGGACCGGAGAGGAGGGTGGCGAGTACAAAGCACCGTGAGCTGTGCGCCTCGTAGCAGGCTGCACCACAACAATATGCGAGAGCCCATCGTTGATAGTAACTTGAAGGGCTAATTCGCCTTGTAACATCTTCCCGGAGAACCTTTTATGTGGCTCATCCGCCCCAGGCTGTCGCTGCCGGCCGCTGGTGCGTTGCTTGCCTCGGCGCTGATTGCTTCGGCCTCGGCTCCATCGCTGTTGAACGCACAACAAAAAAACAACCGCTACGGCAACCCGGAAACGCTCAAACCTGCACCAACCACGCCCAATATCGATGTGCGTGACCTGCAGATCCGTCTCTACCAGTTCGCGGCCGACTCTATGCAGGGACGTCAGGTGGGCCGCTACGGAAATGAGAAGGGTACCGACTATATCGCAGCGGAACTCAAGCGGCTCGGAGTTCAGCCCGCCGGTGACAACGGTACCTATTTCCAGAATCTGCCCTACCACATCAACAAGTTCAGCGATCACTCACGTCTGAGTGTGGACGGCAATCCTCTGACCTGGAATACCGACTTTGTGGCTGTACCAGGCCAATACGCGCCCAAGCCCATTGATGGTGCTGAAGTGATTTTTGGCGGTGTCGAGGGTGACACCACAAAGCAAATCAGTGCCCAGCAGGCCGCCGGCAAGTTCGTGGTATTGCTTCCGGCACCGCCAAGCGCCGCACCCGCGGGTCAGTTCATGATGCGCCGTGGCTTTGGTCCCATGAACAACCGCTTCGCCGATGCAGCAGCAGTTGCAACGGTCAACCTCGATGGCCTGAGCCATGCTCAGCGTGTAGCAATCAACGAGCCCACCATGGCTTCACAGGCCGGCGGCGGCCGCCGCGCCTTTGGCCCGCAGCAGCAGGTGGACGAGCTCACCCAGCTCAAGCAGCAATTGGCCATGCTTCAGCCCTCTGCCACCATTCGCGTCACCCGCAATGCTGCTACCCAGCTCTTCGCGGGCAGGGACGTGTCGTCACTGGCGCTTGGCACCACGGGCGGAACCGTCAACGCCTCGCTGCACTTCCTCACGCTCCCCAGCGACTGGGGACGCAATGTGGTGGGCATCATTCCAGGCAGCGATCCCAAACTCAAGCACCAGTACGTTGCCATAGGTGCCCACAATGACCACGTGGGTATCACAGCTCCGGTGGACAAGGACTCACTCAAGGCCTTCAACGATGCGCGCAACAAGATGCTCATCGCTAACGGTATGAAGAGCCTGAGCCGTGAACAGCTCGCCGAGATCCATGTCAACATGGACAGCATCCGCCGCATTCACCCGGTGGCAAGACTCGACTCCATCAACAATGGTGCCGACGACGATGGCTCAGGTTCCATGGGCGTGCTCGAAATCGCAGAAGCCATTGCAGCCATGCCCACCAAGCCCAAGCGTTCCATCCTCTTCGTATGGCACACGGGCGAGGAAGCCGGTCTCCTCGGCTCGGCTTACTACGTCAAGAACCCCACTGTGCCGCTTGATAGCGTGGTCGCGCAGATCAACATCGACATGATAGGTCGCGGCCGTGCCGAAGACCTGCCCGGCGGTGGTGACGACTATCTCGCCGTTGTAGGATCCTGGTTTGATTCAAAGGATCTGGGTGAGCAGGTACAGGAAGTGAACAAGAAGCAGAGCCGTCCACTCAAGCTCGACTACCAGTTCGACGACGAAACGGCATGGTCAGGATACAACAACATCTACCAGCGCAGTGACCACTACAACTACGCGCGCGAAGGTGTGCCCATCGCGTTCTTCTTCACTGGTCTGCATGGTGATTATCATCAGCGCAGTGATGAGCCCGAGTTCATCGACTATCCGCATTATGCGCGCATAACCAGCTACATCAAGGATCTCACCGTTGATGTGGCCAACGGCCCGCGCCCGCTTCTCAATGGCACCAAGCCCGCCAAGCAGAAGAAGATAGTTCCGTAAGCGATGTGTCAATTGAGAAATTGACACACCCTGATGGCGCACAGGGGACCCTCCCGGGTCCCCTGTGTGTTTTCCACCAACTTCGAGATCGATTCAATGTCGGATTCAAATTCTGA
>CAZWSJ010000012.1:8554-14128 GCA_964636415.1 uncultured Gemmatimonas sp.
CTCTTTGACCGTTCCCGGGCCCTGCTTCGGGCTGACGCTGAAGGTGATGCATTCCAGAGACTCTACTACGAGTCCATCCAGAACTCTCCGGACCTAGCGGTTCTGGCTCGTCAGGTGGCTGGCGGACTCGGCAGTATCTGAACACTGGCCCTACCGATCAAGTGGGGCCATTCTTCAGGCATGAACGGCGCAGCGAAGCTCGGAACCGCGGTTGTACTGACGATGCTGGTTGGGGTGGCTGGCTGTGTCGGCACTACCCCGCTCTCGGGGCCAGTCGCGCCCGTCAAAACACCGCAAGTTTCGCTTGTAGACCAGTTCGACATACTGTGGCAGCGCTTCGACGAGGTCTACCCTTCTTTCGAGTACAAGGGTGTTGACTGGGCGGCGCAGCGTGAGCGCTACCGCGCCAGAGCCGAGTCGGCGCTGTCCCAGGACGCCCTGGTGACAGTGTTGCTGAGCATGCTGGCGCCACTTCAGGATCGCCACGTGTGGCTGGTGGATCCGCGCGGCCAGATTGTGCCGTCGTACAAGGGAATGCTGCTGCTGAACTTTGATGAGCAGCGATGGCGCTCTGCAATGATGACCCACGGTATAGAACCCGATGACGACCTTGCAGTGGGCACCATAGATAGCTTTGCCTACCTTCAGATGGGGAGCTGGCCGTCACCCGGCGCGTCCGAAATGCTGGACTCCGCGCTTCTCGCTCACCGGAACGCACCGGGGCTGATACTCGATTTGCGTCGCAATGCCGGCGGAAATGATGTAATTGCCCTTGGCTTTGCCGGTCGATTCACCCGGCAGTCCTTTCCTGCATCTTACGTGGAGATACGCACCGACCCCCGTGTGTCGGAAATTGAAATGCCGCTCGCGCGGATGCTTTCGCCCAAGGGAGAGTTTCAGTACACCAGGCCGGTGGTGGTAATTACAGGCCGTGGAAGCCTCAGTGCCACAGAAACTTTTGTGGCCGCCATGCGTACGTTGAAACAGGTCACCGTCATTGGTGACACCACCGGAGGTGCATCCGGAAACCCCGCCACCTATCAGCTTGGCAACGGCTGGAAGTTCACCGTGCCCCGTTGGCTCGCCTACGGCCCCGACCTTGAGCCCATTGAGGGTCGTGGACTCGCGCCGGGCATCGCCATTCCATGGAGGCCGGCCGACTACCCTCAAGACCAGGACCCGCTGATAGACGCGGCCCTTGACATACTCTTCGAAAAAACCGGCACCATCAGGACAGTGGCGCCCAGCTCCCAAAATGACCGATAGTCTTCACATCCGACCTGCCACTGAAGCCGACGTTCCCACCATCAGAGAACTCATAGAAGAACTCGCGGCCTATGAGAAATTGAGCGGGCACTGTGTGGCAACAGATGACCTTCTGAGACACAACCTCTTCGGCCCAGCGCCACAGGCACAGGTGCTCATTGCCCAGTGGGGTACGGAGGTGGCTGGCTTTGCTCTTTTCTTTCACAACTTCTCCACCTTCCTTGCACGACCCGGGATCTATCTCGAAGACCTCTTTGTGAGGCCTGCCTTCAGGAAGCGAGGCGTTGGCCGCGCACTGCTCTCAGCACTGGCGGAACTCGCGGTAAAGCGCGAGTGTGGGAGATTGGAGTGGTCTGTGCTGGACTGGAACGTGGATGCCATAGGCTTTTACGAGCGGCTCGGCGCACTCCCGCAAAACGGATGGACAACCTACCGCGTAACCGGCGACAACCTGCTGACACTGGCAGGGAAAATTCCCACCCGGCAGTAAGACAGCCTGAAAACCCGCTGCGAGATGCATCAGCAGCAGCCTGACAGACAGATCACGGAGGTCTGAGCGCATGAATCCGGAAGAAGACCACGGGCCACGCGGATTGTCCCGCAGAACCATGCTTGGAGTGATGCTGGGCGGTATATCTGCGGGACTGCTGAGTCGGTTTGTGCCCGCGGCGCTTGCACTTCCGCTGCCACGCATAGAGCGAATCGGGTTGCAGCTCTACACGGTAAGAAAACTCCTCCTCGGTGATGTGGAAGGAACCATCGCTGCAGTGGCTGCGGCCGGCGTAAAGGAAGTGGAGTTCGCCGGTTACTACAACCACGATCCGGCATGGTGGCGTGCGCTTCTCGATAGGCACGGTCTCACTGCCCCTGCCACACACGAGGGCATGCCCGCCGACGACAGCGGCTGGGAGGCCATAATGAGCCGGGCTGCAGCAATGGGCCACGAGTACGTAATTGTGCCTTCGGTTTACGGGGGCTTTAAGCCTTCCCGCGATAGCTGGAAGAACTTTGCAGCACGCCTCAACATCGGCGCCGTGTATGCCAAAGAGCACGGTCTGTCGTTTGGCTATCACAACCACGATCACGAGTTCGCGGCGGTTGAGGGCAGCACGGGTTTTGAGATCCTTGCCGCCGAAACAGATCCGGATACGGTAAAGCTGGAGCTGGATATTTACTGGGCGGTAAAGGGTGGCCAGGATCCGCTCGCAATAATGAAGCGCTGGCCGGGCCGCGTTACCTGCTGCCATGTAAAAGACGCCGGACCGGCACCGGAGCAGAAAATGATGGACGTGGGTGCAGGCACCATAGACTTCCGGAGCCTCCTCGCAGAGGGCCGCAAGCATGGCCTGCAACACTGGTTCATTGAGCACGACAATCCCGCGGATCCGCTCGCATCTGTGCGGGCAAGTGCCGCTGCAATGCGCGCACTCTGAGGCCGGTTCTCTTCTTCACCAGCAACACACGAGCGATTTTTGATGCAAGCACAGCCACAACGAACTGAGTATGACGTGTGCATCGTGGGTTCCGGCGCGGGTGGCGCAATGGCCGCCTATGAACTCACGCGCCAGGGTGCACGGGTACTGATGCTTGAGGCCGGGCCGTGGTGGGACAACACCAAGGATTCCTCCATGCTCAAGATGCCCTACGACACAGAGCGGCGTGGCGGAAGCACTCCGGAACGTCAGTTTGGTGAGCATGATGCCTGTCTTGGCGGCTGGGACATTCCGGGCGAACCCTACACCGTGGCCGAAGGCTCGCAAGGCTTTCGCTGGTGGCGCGGTCGCATGCTCGGGGGCCGCACCAATCACTGGGGACGTATTTCTCTGCGCTTTGGTCCGCGTGACTTCAAGGGCTACTCACACGACGGCCTGGGCGACGATTGGCCCATTGGTTACGACGACATCAAGCCCTATTACGATCGCGTTGACAGGCTCATCGGGATCTTTGGCAGCAATGAGGGCCTGGAGAATCATCCCGATGGTGAGTTCATGCCGCCGCCCGAGCCGCGCTGCTACGAAAAGCGCATTCAGGAAGCCTCAAAGCGGCTCAACATCACCTGCATCCCGGCAAGACTGTCGATAATCACCAAACCCCTTGGACTCCGTGCGCCATGTCATTATTGCGGACAGTGCAACCGCGGGTGCATGACCAATTCAAACTTCTCCGCGCCCAACGTACTCATAATTCCCGCACAGAAAACCGGACGGCTCACCATTATCAACGATGCCATGGCTCGTGAAGTCACCGTGGGTGATGACGGCCTTGCAACGGGTGTGAGCTACATAAACAAGAAGACGGGACGCGACGAACATGTACGCGCCAAAATAGTGGTGCTTGCTGCATCGAGTCTCGAGTCCAGCAGAATACTTCTCAATTCACGTTCTTCGCGTTTCCCCAACGGGCTTGCCAACTCCAGCGGTGTGGTGGGCCGCTATATCACCGACTCAACCGGTACCGACGTTTCCGGTTACATACCCGCGCTGGAGAACATGCCGCGTCACAACTGCGACGGAGTAGGTGGTGGCCACATCTACATGCCGTGGTGGCTGGACAACAGCAAGCTCGATTTTCCGCGTGGTTACCACATTGAAGTGTGGGGCGGAATGGGCATGCCAGGCTATGGTTTCATGGGTGGCATTCAGAGCTATCCCGACGGTGGCGGCTATGGCGCATCACTTAAGGACAGTTACCGCAAGTACTGGGGCACCACCATAGGATTCTCCGGCCGTGGCGAGATGATACCAAATGCCAACTCCTACGCTGAACTGGATCCCGAGAAGAAAGACCAGTGGGGCATACCGGTGCTGCGTTTCCACTGGCAGTGGTCTGATTACGAGTACGGTCAGGTAAAACACATGCAGGAAACTTTCCGTGCACTGGTGGATGAAATGGGTGGTACGGTGTTCAGTCCAATGCCCTCCAAAGAGCGCGGCTACGGCATCAGCACGGGCGGTACCATCATCCACGAACTGGGCACAGTGCGCATGGGCAGCAACGAGCGTAACTCAGCGCTCAACAGCAACTGTCAGGCCTGGGACTGCAAGAACCTCTTTGTTGCCGATGGCGGCCCCTTTGTGTCGCAGTGCGACAAGAACCCCACATGGACCATACTCGCACTGGCCATGCGTACCGCTGAATTCATAACCCAACAGCGCAAGTCAGGAGCACTGTGATGGAACGCCGCGACATGATGAAACTGCTGGCCACCATGCCACTGGGAGCATGGGCGCTTTCCGAGAGTGACGTGGCCGATGCGGCACTGCACACCCGTGCCCTGTTTGACGGTCTGCTTCAGGGAAAGGATGAACCGGCAAGCCCAGTGCAGCCTGCTGCCTACAAGCCCAGGTTCTTTCAGCCGCTGGAATGGCGCACCGTGCGCGTACTGGCAGACGTGGTGATTCCACGTGATGCACGTTCGGGAAGTGCAACCGATGCCAGAGTACCCGAGTTCATGGACTTTGTAATGGTCACCTACACCAACAACCAGACGCGCATGCGCGAGGGTCTGGGTTGGCTCAACGCTGAGTCCCGTTCGCGCCACCAGAAGGCATTCCCCGACCTGTCAGTTGCTGAGCGCATAAGTATTGTTGAAGACATCGCATGGCCCAGGCGTGCCAGACCGGAGCATCAGGCCGGTGTGAGATTCTTCAACGCATTTCGTGACCTCTGCGCCAGCGGCTTCTATACGAGTCGCATAGGAGTAAAGGACATAGGTTTCATGGGCAACGTACCCAAGTCAGCATGGACGGGTTGCCCGGCAAAGGCCAACACACAGGCCCTTAGCGGCATGTAGTGCAGCCCTGTGCAGCCCTGTGCAGCCCTGTGCAGGCCTGTGCTGTCGCACTGCTTTCTCATTTCTCTCCCACCTCATCAAACGGACATGTCAGATACCACGCTCGGCATAGGTTTTGTAGGCTCAGGTTTCAACGCGCGTTTTCACATGCAGGCACTGCGTTACGTGCGCGATTGCGAAGTGAGAGGTGTATGGAGCCCCAACAGACGCAACGCCAACACTGCCGCGCGTTTGGCACATGAGCTGGACATTGGCCGGGCAAAGTCGTACAAGACAATCACCGACATGGTTGCTGATCCGGCCATTGATGCCATCTGGCTGTGCGGGCCCAACCATGCGCGAATTGAGAACGTAGAGGAAATCTGCGATGCAGTGATGGATGGCGTGGGTGAGCTGAAGGGCATTGCATGCGAGAAGCCATTGGCTCGTAACATGCAGGAAGCCAGGCAGGTTTTGCGAATGGTGGAGCGTGCCGGCATCATGCATGGCTATCTGGAGAACCAGTACTTCGCGCC
>CAZWSJ010000012.1:14228-63963 GCA_964636415.1 uncultured Gemmatimonas sp.
TGGTGGAGCGTGCCGGCATCATGCATGGCTATCTGGAGAACCAGTACTTCGCGCCGCAGGTGGTAACGGGCCACAGGCTTATCTGGGGCCGTGGAGCGGCGCTTACCGGCAGGCCGTATCTGGCGAGAGCCGCCGAGGAGCACAGTGGCCCGCACATGCCATGGTTCTGGAATGGGAAACTGCAGGGCGGCGGCGTGCTCAATGACATGATGTGCCACTCCGCGCTGGTGGTGCGGCAGTTGCTGGTGCCGCCGGGTGAGCCGTTGACGTCGCTGAAGATCAAGCGTGTTACCGGGCACATAGCGTCTCTCAAGTGGCGCAGAAAAGAATACGCCGCCGAGCTCAGGAAGACCATGGGAGTGGACTACCGGAGAAGGCCTTCCGAAGACTTTGCCAGCGTGACCATAGAGTTTGAAGCTCGCGGCGGTCATACCGCCATAGGAGAAGCGAGTACGAGCTGGAGTTACGTGGGACCGGGCCTGAGGCTCAGTGCTGAGTTGCTGGGACCGGAGTACTCAATGCGTTGGAACACGCTGGAGTCGGGCCTGGATCTCTTTTTCTCGCGTGCCGTGAAGGGCAGGACGGGTGAGGACATAGTGGAAAAACAGAACGCCGAAACCGGCCAGATGCCCCTGGTGGTGAACGAGGCCATAGCCTACGGGTACGAGGGAGAGGACAGGCATTTCGTGCGTGCGTTTTTGGGGAAGGAAAAGCCGCTGCTTACCTGGCATGATGGACTTGAGGTGGTGCGTGTGCTCATGCATGCGTACAAGAGTGCGGAGCTGGGTCGCACGGTTGAGTACAGGGAGCGTGGGGTGGATCGTTTTGTGCCGGCGGTGGCGCGCGGGGTCTGGAGGGCGTGATTTTTCGAGGTACATTTTATTCATTCTGACAATTGAGGTTGGCACCGTGAATACAAGTCTAGTGATGTCTTATGCCGGAGTCTTCACCAGTCTGGCCTTTTCAGCTGCGCTGTATGCACAGGAAGCCGCGCCTGCTCAGGAATCACTCCTGGGCAAGTGTGTTGCCCTGTCTTCGACTTCCGATTTCAACAGAGGTCAGGACCTTCCTGGCACCATGTACGTGTTTTTTGACAGCACGGTGAAAAAGGAGAAAGGCAAGGAAGTTCATGTGGCCGCCATAGCGTCACCCGCGTCGGTGAAGCCCAGCTCGAAGCTGCGCTCCTTTGCCAAAAAGTCGAGATGGCACATTGATGGCTCTGCACTCTCAGTCACGCTCATGGGTGGTACTTACACGCTGAACTACGAGTTCCCCATTGCAGAGACAGGTGACGTTTGGAACGGCACATTCTCACCGGCAGATTCGAGGAGGAAGCTGACCATCACTGGAGTGGGTACCCCCAGTGGAGGCGGCGGTACTTTTATAAGTGGCGGTGGCGGCCAGGCCGCAGTTGGAAGCCGAAGCAGTGACGCCACAATGGGTTTCATACCGTGCGAAATTCTGACAATTCTGCCACGGTGAGCGTGACCTTCAACGGCGGCCATCACACCTTGGTGTATGACTTCCCGTTCAATGAGCGGATTCTCTTAACCATAGGAGCGGATCATGGGCATTCTATACACCTTGTTGATTGGTCTCATCGTAGGGGCGATTGCCAGGTTTCTCATGCCAGGCAAGGACCCTGGCGGCATTATAATCACCATTCTCCTGGGTATTGCGGGTGCTTTCGTGGGAACCTGGCTGGGCCAGACGCTGGGTGTCTATTCGGCCAGCGCTCAGGCCGGCTGGGTGGCCAGCGTGATCGGTGCCATGGTGCTGCTCTTTGTTTACCGGCTGCTCACTGGCCGGAAGTGATACGATCTCCTGAGCAGTGAACGGGAATCGGGGGCGCGCCAGTCCTTGCACCACAGCCATGTGGATGAGACTGCGCGCTCTCGGAGTTACCAAACCTTTCAGGACCTCCGGTAATTCACATCCAGTACGTCAAGCCGCTTCATGTGCACCTGCAATCGTTGCATGAAGTCAGCAAAGTTCCGCTGTCGTTTGCTGCTCCAGACCACTTCCGATAGTGCAGAGAGACGTGGGAAAACCATATATTCGGCCTGCTTGGGTCCGGGTATGTATTCGGTCCACAATTGTGCCTGTGCTCCCAGCACGTGCGCAGCCTCTGCTTCTGTGAGTGATGCCGGTACGGGCTCCAGAGCGTACACGCTGTCCAGCGGTGTGAAGCCGCCTATGGCCAGTGGCTCACTGGCCTGGTCTCTCGACTGGTAGTAATCGAGGTACGTGTAGCCCACCGGTGCCATCACCACGTCGTGACCTGCCCTGGCCGCGGCTATGCCGCCATCCATTCCACGCCAGCTCATCACCGTGGCGCCTAGAGCAAGGCCACCCTCAAGTATTTCGTCCCAGCCTATCAGGCGTCTGCCGTTTGCACTGAGGAAGCTATCCATCTTTCCTATGAACCAGCTCTGCATTTCATGCTCGTTCCTGAGCCCAAGACTCCGTATGCGCGCCTGAATTGGCGGACTGGCCTGCCACTGGTCCTTGGCAGCCTCATCGCCGCCAACGTGTATCCAGGGCGACGGGAAGAGTTCAAGTACTTCGCGCAATACGTCCTGCATGAACGCCACGGAAGTGTCCGACGGATTGAGAATAAACGGGCTCACACCCCACAAACGCCATACGCCGGGGTTGGTATCAGGTCGGCTGGAGAGATACGGGTAGGCAGTTATGGCGGCCTGTGCATGCCCCGGCATTTCAATCTCAGGCACCACGGTAATCATGCGCTGAGCCGCATAGGCAACCACTTCACGAATATCATCCTGGGTGTAGTAGCCGCAGTGACGCAGGCCGTCGAAGACCTGTTTGGCAGGATCAGTTACATACCTTCCAACCAGTGTGCCGTCTCTGCAAGAGCCAACTTCCGTGAGACGCGGGTACTTGAGTATCTCTATCCGCCAGCCCTGGTCATCGGTGAGGTGCCAGTGAAAGCGGTTGAGTTTGTGCAGCGCCAACAGGTCTATGTACTTGAGGACGAACTCTTTGGGCATGAAGTGACGTGACACGTCGAGGTGCGCGCCTCTCCATGAGAAACGCGGCGCGTCTTCAATGCTGACCGCGGGCAATACCCATGAGTTGCCCGCTATTGCAGAGCGTCTGTAAATGTCAGCAGGAAGCATCTGCCTGAGCGTCTGGAAAGCGTAGAATACGCCTGACTCTGAACTCGCTTCTATCAACACACGTGATGGTGCAACGTTGAGTGTGTAGGCCTCAGCTGCAAGCGATGCGCGGTGTCTTATGTGTATGCCAGCCTGTGGCTGAATGGCTGTCCGGGCACTGGATGCTCCCGGTGAAGACGCCACGACAAGTTCCGGCATAAAGCCCAGTGGCGCCGATATCTCGCGCAAAAAACGTCGGGTCACATCGCTGTAGCGAGACTCTGCATAAACCTTTGTTGAGGCGTCTATCAGAAACTCTCCGCTTTGTACGGTCAGTTTCGCGGGCTTCGGGATTATCCCATAAGCGGAACCACTGGCCTCGGGCGCAGAGGCAGCGCCTGCCTGCGCCCCGAGGCTTCCGGCAGAAACAGCCGCGCCAAGCAGCAACAGGCCCAGAAAGCGGCTGACAAAGCATGCCAGATTCCTCACGCTCCTGCCTCCAGAGCCCGCACCAGGTCGTGAATTATCTCAGGCTCAACCGCGCGAGCGTGTATCTCGTTCACGCCGCTTTCGTGCAGCAACTGAGTGACGTTATTGGCACGTATTCCGCCACCTGCCAGTATTGTAATGCGTCCGGCAGATTGTTCATTGTGGTGCCGCAGCACTGCCGAACCTTCAACGGCAGTGCGCGCATGCCCCGATGTCAGCACCAACTGCCCGCCTGCGTCCATAATAGCATCAAGGGCCCGTTCCGCATCCGGTGTGGCGTCGAATGCGCGATGAAAAGTGACCCTCAGCGTTCCGGCTGCTCTCACGAAAAGCTGTAGTTGCTCAACGTTCACACAGCCGTCTGCGTCGAGCGGGCCCAGCACCACTCCGTCCATTCCAAGAGACGCCGCTGCTTCAATGTCACGCAGCATAACATCAACATCAGCTTCGTCGTAGACAAAGCTTTGCGTGTGTGGTCTTATCATCACGTGGATCGGCAGCCCCAGTGCATCCCTGCAGGCTGCCATCGCTCCCCAGGATGGTGTTGTGCCACCGTCTCCATCGCCGCACAACTCAATGCGGCCTGCCCCAAACCGGGCAGCAGCCACCGCCGTTTGTACGGAGTTGCAACAGGCCTCAACCAGAGTCATGTGCAGGCGTGACAGGCTGCGGTATCAGGAGCTATGGACTTGCTGTGTCGCCTGACCCGGCCTGAACAGCCAGAGAAACAACACGAACACTGCAAGCGCAAAAAAGGCAGCAAACTTCCACACCGAAAGCCAGTCGTGTTGCACTCCTCCGCCAACATTCAGTGCATGCCTGCCCACCACAGCTCCTGATACGGCCGCACCCACGAAGTAGCCAACGCCGTTTGTTACCAGATTGAGGAAGCCCTGTGCCGCGGCTCTCACCTTGGGACCGGCCCTTTCATCTGTGTATATCTGGCCTGCCACAAAGAAGAAGTCGTAACACACGCCGTGCAGCACAATGCCCAGATACACAAGCCACATCACGGGACCGGCGGCTCCATAGCCAAAGGCCAGGTAGCGCAGTCCCCATGCCAGCATGCCGCCAAGCATGATCCACTTGATACCATACTTCCTGAGCGCGAAGGGTAGCAGCAGCATGAATCCTATCTCGCTCATCTGACCAAAGGTCTGAATGAAGGCGGGCTCTGGTGCGCCTATCTCGTTCAGATAGGGATTGGCAAAGGCGTAGTAGAATTGTAGCGGTATGCAGAGCAGAAACGAGCCCAGCACAAAGATGGTGAAGTCTCTGTGTTTGAGAAGCTGAAGTGCGTCAAGGCCCAGGGCATCACGCATGCTGAAGGGTGCACCCGCAGCCTTGGGCGGAGTATGGGGAAGCATGAGCGAGTATATGCCCAGCACCACAGAACCTCCTGCAGCCAGCAGCATGGGAGTGTTGAGTGCATCGGCCTTGAGCACCTTGCCCACGATAATGCCGGCCGCTATCCAGCCTATGGTTCCAAGCACGCGAATGATGGGAAAATCACGTGCGGCATCGCTCACATGGTGAAAGGAAATGGAATTGCTGAGCGAGAGCGTTGGCATGAAGCACAATGCATAGGCAAGGAGCATGGCATAAAAGCCCGGCCATTCAGTTTGCTGCGACATGAGGTACATGAGAACTGCACCCGCGAGATGCAGAACTGCCAGCAGTTTTTCACTCGAAAAGAAACGGTCAGCAATTATGCCGGTAAAAAACGGTGACACGATGGCGGCAATGGCCGTGGCACCAAATGCCGCACCGATGTTGGCATCAGAGAAGCCGCGGGTCTGTCCCAGATATGTTCCCAGCGTAACGAACCATGAGCCCCACACGAAATACTGCAGGAACATCATGAGCGAGAGTCGGGTGCGGATTCCCATCAGGGCAGCTCGCGAATGCGGATGTTGCGGAAGTACACGCGGTCGCCGTGGTCCTGGAGAGCTATGTATCCCCGGGTTGACCTGCCGTAGCCCTCGGCGTTGGCGAACTTGCTGGCCTTGCGCCGCGTTTCCCAGTCTGCCGAGCCAAGCTCGTACTCAACTGCCTTGGTGCCATTGAGCCAGTGCTCAACGTGGTTGCCTTTCACCACCAGTCGCACGTCGTTCCATTGGCCCACGGCACGTGGCAGACCGGCAGGCGGTGCATAGAGCGCGTAGTTGGCCCCCGCAGAGGTGAGCGGATTCTTGCCGTCAGGATGACGAGTGTCGTCGAGTACCTGCATCTCGGGTCCGCTGGTGTAGCTCACTTCGGAGCTGGGATCAATGCGATAGATGATACCGCTGTTGCCGCCCGGCTCAACCTTCCACTGTAACTCCAGCTCAAAGTTGGCATACTGCTTGTCGGTGGTGAGGTCTCCGCCCTCGCCTGTACGTACAAGCTCGCCGTTTATCGCACTCCACCCCTGGACAGGTTCGCCCGGCGTTTTGTAGTTGTGCCAGCCGGTAATTGTCTTTCCGTCAAAGAGCGACACCCAGCCGTCGCCAGCGGGCGTGGTTGAGGCAGCGGCAGAAGGCGTGGTGGTGGGAGTCGCTGTCGCGGCACGGGAGCCGCCTATGGCATCACGTATTGCGGCGGCATCTCCACCACCGGCTGTTCTGGAGCCGGAACAGGCCACAAGCGGCAGCAGGGCCGTAGAGAGCAGTAAGGTGCGACGAGACAAAAGCATTGTGCGAGCTTGACGGTGTATGGGGAAGTGATGTCGGTTGCTCATGGCTCGCCAATGAAAGCGGGCAGAGCCAGCGCTGATAGACGTTCTTATGCTACGGCCTGCACTTAAGCGGCGGAAGAAGCGACGCTCAGGGCCGCCCCTCCCAGATCTGGCCCATTTCACCCACGGCAGCCACTGCGTTGCTGCCCGGTACACCGTATAGCGCATAAATGATGCGCCGCATGGGGGTGCTGAGACGCTGGAAACCGACGCCGTCAAAACGGAATACCGCGCCACTGTCGCCGGCCACGTAAAGCTCTGTTGGGCTGGCACCCCAAATGGCTCGCAGATCAAGTTGCGTTGGCCTGGCGAGCTGTGTCCAAGACACTCCGTCAAAATGAAGCACCGTGCCTGTGTCACCAACGGCCATGATGTTCGCGGCTCCGGTGCCCCAGATCGCTCGCAACCTGCTCCTGGTTGGAACACTCACCCGAGACCAGCGACCACCATCAAAATGCAGCACAGCCCCCGAGTCACCTACTGTATAAACATTGTTGATATCGCTGCCCCACACGGCCCTCAGAAAACTTTCCGTGCCACTGGCCTGTGGGCTCCACGCGCTGCCGTTGGACCTGAGTATTGTGCCGGCCTCCCCCACTATCACGTGCTCACCACCGCCACTCCAGACGGCGCGCAGCACGCGCAGCGTCGGCGGCGGATCGGTGTACCAGTGCGATCCGTTGTAGCGCAGTATGGAACCCGTATCGCCCACCGCAACGATGTCAGCAGGTCCGTTGCCGCTGATTCCGTAGAGATCGTGCGCGGGCGGTACGCTGGCCAGCTTCCACTCGCTGCCATCCCTTCTGAACACGGTGCCGCCAAGACCCACGGCCAGAGTCTGGCCGCCTGCTGCTCCCCACACCGAAAGCAGTGGAGGATCAGACAGTTCAGTAGTGGCCGTTGCAACCAGACCCGGCCCCTCCAACCGCACCACCGTTCCGTACCAGCCCGCAATTCTCATGTCGCCATTGCCACGCTGGGCAATGGCTCGCAGGTTCTGACCATTGCCTATCGAAAGCGCACGCCAAACGCTGCCGTCGAAGTAATAAGTGGCCCCGTTGTTGCCCACTGCGTACACATCGTTGTAGGACCTGCCGGCAATGGCAAAGAGGTTGTCCTCGCCAGGTGTGCTCATGCGTGTCCATGATCCGCCGTCGTAGCGAACAATGCTGCCATTCACCCCAACGGCGAACACATTGTTCTCGCTGCTGCCCCAGATGCCGAAGTAGGGAAGGCCGTCCGGGGAGGTCATGCGTTGCCAGGAGAAGCCGTCAAAGCGCAGAAGTGTACCGTTGTTGCCCGCAGCATAAAGCGCGTTGCTGCTGGCACCCCAGATTCCCCACAGCTCGTCTGACACGCCGCTTGTCATGGACGAGAAATTGGCGCCGTTCCACCTGAGAATCGTGCCCCGGTCTCCAACGATGTAAACCTCGTTTGACGACAGTCCCCATACATCAAGGAACGTTCCGTCCACACCTGGATTCATTTTCTGGAAACGACTCCCGTCTCCGTGCATCACCAGGCCGCCCGAACCCACCAGCCAGATGTCGCTGGGCGAAGAGCCCCACACACTCACTATTGTTTCGTCCGTACCAAGCGGAACCGACTCCCATGATCCGTTGTTCTCTGAGCGCAGCAGAGTGCCATTCTGGCCTGCGGCGTAGCTGGTTCCTGACCCGTCGTCCCAGATGCCAAGGAAGGTCACATCAGTTACGCCGCCCCGGGCAGCCTGCCATTGGCTGAGACTCGGTGAGGCTGTGGTGACCGTGACGGGTATCAGAATCGCAATGGGGACAGCGCCGGCAGCGCCACTGCGGACGGCGGAAACCATCAGGCTTGTGCTTCCCGGCGAGATGGCACGCACGGTTCCGGTAGCGTCCACCGTGGCAATTTCGGGTGCGTTGCTTTTCCAGTTGACGGCGGGGTTGGCGATAAGCTGGCCTACGCTGTCTCGCGCCTCGAGGGTGAGCGAGCGCGCCTGACCGGCCTGCAGGCTGAGTGAGGCCGGGGTGACCAGCATGGACACGATGCTGGCCTGCTTCGGTGGCGTTGGATCTGTGGGAGTGGATCTGTCACCGCAGGCGACGAGAGCCCCCATGAGGGCCGCAGCAGCGACGGCATTGCGAATGCCCAGGTGCATGCAAGAACGCGTGCTGACACCCGTGCCGGCGCACATGGAAGAACCGCTGCCGGCATGGACGCGGGAGCGCAAGAGGGAGCGGACGCAGGAACCGAAGCGGCCACGAAGGCCTGCGGGAAAAGCGTGGAGTGGCATATTGCAAAATCGTCCCGGGAGCACCCCGAGCCTAGCCCCGTGCCCCTGCCAACACAACGCCAAAGGGGTAGTTTCATAGCCATGGTCCATTTCTCTTTCCCCGATACTTTCGGTCGCGGGCGGTCTTGCTCCCTCATCGCTCCACGACTGCTTGGCGCGATTTGCGCCATGGCTCTTATCACCGGCCCTGGCCCGGTCGCACGCCAGGCCAGCGCCCAGGCAGGTGTACCGCGTACATCGCAGCCCACGCCAAACGCAGAAGTCTATCTCGTGCCGCTTACGGTGAGGGGCGACACTGTCAAAGTCGGTGTGCCCGCCAATCTCACACGCCGTGATGGCTACGACAACCAACCCGCCTTCGCTCCCGACAGTCGGTCTTTCTTCTATACTTCCACTCGCGGCGACGGCCAGGCCGACATCTACCGCCTTGACCTCTCCAGTGGGCTCTCCTTGCCCATCCTCAGGTCGAGCGTGGAAAGTGAATACTCGGCAATGCCAAGCGCCGACGGCAAGACGGTTACGGTGGTAAGGGTAGAAGCCGATTCCACACAGCGACTCTGGCAGATCCCGCTTGATGGCGGCGCTCCAAAGCTCCTCTTCCCCAATATCAAGCCGGTTGGCTATTTCGCCGAGGCCAATGACTCCACCTGGGGTCTGTTTGTGCTGGGATCACCAGCCACTCTGCAGCTCGCAAACACGCGCACAGGTACCGCGCAGGTTATTGCAAGCGACATAGGGCGTTCGATACATCGAATCCCGGGAAGCCAGATGCTGAGCTTCGTGCAGAAAGGCTCTGCGCCATGGCGTGTGATGCAGCTTGATCCGGATACCAGACGGGTAACGCCTCTGGTGGATCTGCCCGCCGGCAGTGAAGACGTGGCGTGGGTGGACAGCACCACACTTATAACCGGCAGTGATACCAAGCTGCTGATGTGGAAGCGCGGCACCAGCGGTTGGCAGACGCTTGGCGACCTGGGCTTCGCACATCTGAGACGGATATCACGACTGGCAGTGAGCCCCAGCCGTCAGTGGCTGGCCCTGGTGGCCGACGCGGTACCGCGCACCGCTGCTGCTGCCAGTCAGTCGGAAGCAGCCAAATATGTGGATCGCATCAATCCGGAAGATGTGCGTCGCGACATATACATTCTCGCGGCGGACTCCATGGAAGGGCGTGGTACGGGTACACGCGGCATGGAGCGGGCTGCGCGATTTCTGGAGTCGCAGTACAAGGCGGCAGGCCTGGAGCCTGCAGGCGACTCCGGTACTTACCGTCAGAACATACCGCTGCGGAAAGTTGCATTGCCCAATGTGCCGGGTGGACGTGTCCGCATGGCCATAGTGCCCACATGGGAAGAGTGGAACGCGCTGCCGGCAGACGAACGTGTACTCACGCAGAACATCACGGGCATACTGCGTGGCAGTGACCCCGTGCTCAAGGATGAAGTGTTGCTGGTTACGGCGCACTACGATCATCTGGGAATCGGCAGACCCGTGAATGGTGATTCCATCTACAATGGTGCCGATGACGATGCATCTGGCAACGTTGCCTTGCTGGAGGTGGCACGAGCACTCAGAAACGGACCGCGTCCCAGGCGCACCATTGTTTTCGTCTCCATAACAGGTGAGGAAGTTGGTGGGTTTGGCACGCAGTGGTACCTGCAGCATCCCGTGTTACCGCTCGAGAAGACGGTGCTGGATCTCAACATCGAGATGATCGCCAATGCCGACTCCCTTGCCGGCGGCGTGGGCAAGGCCTGGCTCACAGGCTACGAGCGCTCAACCATGGGTGACATTCTTGCCGACAATGGCATTCCCCTGGTACCTGATCCGAGGCCCGGACAGAGCTTCTTCTCACGCAGCGACAACGTGGCCTTCGCGCGCATAGGTATACCTGCACACTCGCTGTCGTCATTCAATCTTGAAACACCCTATCACGAGCCGGATGATGAGCCCTCGGTGGTAAACGTGGACCACATGGCTCAGGTCATAGCTGCCACTGTGCGTGCTGTTCGCATTCTGGCTGACGGTGACAGGCCGGTGTGGCACCCGGGTGGCCAGCCGGAGGCTTCGCGCAGGCGCTGAGCTTTGGCGACACGCAGCAGCGATGCAGCAAGCGATGCGGCAGTGATGCAGCAGCGATAACGAAGTGCTGAGAAGACAAAACGGCGGAGAGAGTCTGGTGCAGACTCCTCCGCCGTTTGATTCAGGACAGATGTTGTTCTACTTCCTGACTTGCGCGTTCAATATCGCGGGCGGAAGAAAAGCTTCGTCAGAAATGTCATTCAGCGTAACCTCGCGCACAGTGAGAACTATGCGCGTTGGTCCCACTGTCACTTCGTGGTGCGTGGGAAAGAGTATCCCGCTGAATCTCTTGTATTCGGAAAGCGTGGTGAGCGAAGTGAGTGATCCCTTGGCAGTCTTGCGGGTCATTTCGGTGCCGATCAGCAATCCTGTTGCTTTTGAGAAATAGTGAGTGGTCTTGTTGCCTGAGCCATCGCGGACAAGCGCGATCTCGTATGCCTTCTCTCCGGCAAAGTCCACCAGTCCGCAGTTCTCTATGCTGGAGAAGTTGTGGGTGTCAACGAGCAGGTTTGCCTGAAAGTCAGCCCCTTCTATGGCGTTATTGAGTTCGCGGTCTTCAAGAAGGCGCGGGCCTTCCATGGGATTGACGCTCCAGCCCAGTGTGCCGTTTGTGCCGTTGATCAGGTCACCGATTCCCGGAATGGTGGTTTTCATAACAGCCATTGCAGGGGCCGCACTCAGGTTCACAGCCTCGCCCGTGATTCCCATGGAAGCCATTTCTACAACGCCAACCTGGCGAATGGATTTCACCGTGCGGAGCGACTCGGCGCCACCAACTGCCTCCAGATAAGTGCTTATGACCTCACGCGGCTCTGGCAACGTCTGTGCATTCGCTGTATGGGCCACCAGTGGCAGCAGTACCAGCAGCGCAGGCAGCAGTGCCGCCCACGCAGGTTTTTGACGGCGAGCCCGGTATGATGATCTTGTGGCTGTACTCATGTATGACATCTGGTTGTCTGAGAAATCATTTTGCTGCTTTGCCGGAGCTGGCGGCTGCCCATGCGAGAGCTGCATCCAGTGCCGGATCCTGCCCACTGACCAACGAGCGAAGTGTAATCGGCGTCACAACATCGGGCAGCACACCACCACCTTCTACGGCAGTGCCTGAGGGATTCAGGAAGTTTGCGATGGCATGATAAAGCACATCGCCATTGGGCAATCGCTCCACCGCAGCAGGGAGTGCCTGACCCGCGGTACGGGTGCCGAACACGCGCGCTCTCCCAACTGCCTGCATGCCACTGGCGAAGATCTCGCTGGTGCTGCCGGAGAGCTCGTCCACCAATATTGCAAGCGGGCCATCGAATGGCTTGACGGTCTGTCCGTTGCTGTCGATGCGCCTGGGGTTGGTGAGCAGCCTGCGTTGCATATTGCGCCTGATTTCGGTACCCAGCAGCACCACGCTGTCGGTAAAATGTCCGCCTATGCCCGCCACCATGGTACCCAGTCCGCCGGGGTTGCCCCGTAGATCCAGCACTATGGCGTCGCTGTTTCTGAGCGAGTCCATGGCCGTGTCGAAACGGGAAGCCAGCAGTGGCATCCAGTTGTTGAAGGCAATGAGTCCCGTGCTCTTTCCACCCCGGTCTATTCGCTGCCATGTGAGAAAGCTCAGCATGGGTGGCAGGTTGCCGAGCTGAGTGACCCTTCCCGGTGGTTGACCATACACCACCGACGTCTCGCTCAATCTTCCGTCAGGTTTCCGGAAGGTGAGAGGCACTCTCTCCCCCTCACCGCCCGCAAGCATGGCTGTGACGCGCCGCGATGCCTCAAGGGCCCGTTTGCGGCTATTGGTATCGGCTGGGATTTCGGCCAGCGACAGCTTGACACTGCAGCCGCGAATCGCGTTGAGAGTCCATCCCATGCGCACGCCCGCGGTCCATGCCGGACCACCTGTATCCACGGCGGACACCACCATGCTGCCTTGCGCTGTGCTGCTCTCTTGCGTGTTGACCTCCGCCGTGCTGCCATCCAGATATCTGAGGCTCATCCCCGGCCAGCCGCTTCCATTGGAGTTATCCGTTGGGGTACTGTCTTCAGGGAGGCCGCCATCAATCTGCTCCGCCGGAAGCAGTCTGAAGTGCGACTGCCTGAGCGCGCTCAGCATCACGGAAATTGCCGCTCGCAACTCGCCCCGCGTGCGAGATGCTGCAGCCCGCGGGCGAAGCGAGTCACGGAGGGCCAGCCAGTTCACACCGTTGAAGGTTGTATCCCAGTGTGTCCTGTAGATTATTGCCCAGGCCGAGTCAAAAGTAACCAGCGGTGAATCCACCCCTTCGGCATCCCGTGTGGTCGCAACGAAAGAGCCGCAGTTGGGAGCTGGAGCGAAAGCGATGCTCTGGCTCACCGCTTCGACCGGCCGGCTGGACGGGCCCTGGGATGCGGCCATGTTGCCGGCGCAGGCAGTGGCCACGAGCGCAGCGCAGGCCACCAGAGTTGCGGCAGCTATTGCCCGCAGCGCCGGAGTGCTGCGGGTGATCAGGAAATCGTGCCGGTTATTGGCGAACAAACGCCGAAAAGCCATGCTGATGTCAGTGGGTGCTGAGCGCTGCACCGACTAAAGCCGGTTTCGTGGTAGATTGGAAGTATATCGACAGTGTGGCGGGGTTTCATAAGCCCACTGCACTGTTGCCCCTTCTTTGCCGGCTGCCGCACGGGGTTCGGAACGACAGCCGACAACCCGTTTTCAACCGATATATGTCAACACGCCTTCATGCGTTGCACGCTGCCGGTCAGTCTCTCTGGCTGGATTTCATCGATCGCACGATGCTCTTCAACGGTGATCTCAAGCGCAGGATCGCCGAAGATGAGCTTACCGGAATCACCTCGAATCCGAGCATTTTCGAGAAAGCGCTGGCCGAGGGTTCTGCATATGACGCACAGCTCGGGAAACTCGACCCCTCGCTGAGCGAAAGGGATGTTTTCTTCGAGCTTGCCACAACTGATGTTCGCAACGCCTGCGACGCGCTGCGCTCTGTATATGACGCCACCAATGGAGCCGATGGCTTTGTTTCGATGGAGGTAACCCCCGAGCTGGCTCACGATGCTGATGGCAGTGTTGAACAGGCGCGCTGGCTGCACGAACTCATCGACCGGCCCAACCTGATGATCAAGATTCCCGGCACGGTGGAGGGCGCCACTGCGGTGCGCGCACTTATTGCGGCCGGTGTGAATGTGAACATCACGCTGCTTTTCTCCATTGAGGCACACGCCAGAGTTATAGAGGCTTATATAGCTGGCCTTGAGGACAGGGTGGCTGCGGGACTCCCCATAGACAAGGTTGCCTCGGTGGCGAGTTTTTTCGTGAGTCGCGTGGACAGCGCCGTGGATCGCAAGCTGGGCCAGTTGGCCGCTGAAACCTCCGATACTGTGCGGATTGCGGCACTCAATGCCCTGCTTGGCAAGATCGCCATAGCCAATGCCAAGATGGCCTACCGTCTCTTTCAGGCCTCGTTCTCGGGTGGGCGTTGGGATGCCCTGGCAAAGCTTGGTGCCCGTGTGCAGCGACCTCTCTGGGCGAGTACCAGCACGAAGAATCCGGCCTACCGCGATGTGGTCTATGTGGAAGAACTTATCGGGCCTCACACTGTGAACACACTGCCGCCAGCCACCATAGAGGCCTTTCGTGATCATGGCGAGGTACGTCAGTCCATCACCGAGAATGTGGGCGAGGCGGAACGTGTTCTCGCTGCGCTCGAGGCCAGTGGCATTTCGCTTGAGGTGGTTACCGACAGCCTGCTGGCTGAGGGACTGGTGGCCTTTGAGCGCGCCATGGCGACGCTGCAGGATGGGCTCGCGAAGAAGCGTGCAGTGCTCGCCGGAGGCGGCCACTGATGCCCATAGAGCCGGTGACCATTCCCAGGATTGGTCCAGAGCGTGCGGCGGTTGGTGCTCCTGTTCCAACCGTGCCCAATGATGTAAAGCGACAACATGTGCCGCGCACCAAGATCGTGGCCACTCTTGGACCGGCGAGCAGTTCGCCGGAGGTGATCCGTTCTCTGGTGCAGGCAGGCCTCGATGTGGCGCGAATCAACTTCTCACACGGTACATACGAGATACACGAGGCAACCATCACGGCGGTACGTGAGGCTGCTGCTGATGCCGGACGCACCGTGGCGATTCTTGCAGATTTGCAGGGTCCGCGCATACGCATAGGTGAGCTTGTCGCGCCGGTTGAGCTGGTGGTGGGTGAGGAGTTGGTGCTGGCACCTGAGGGCGAGGCGGGCAGTGGTGAAATCCCTGTCACGTACAAGGACCTTTCCCATGATGTCGAGCCGGGCAATCGTATTCTGATTAACGACGGCCTCTTTGAGCTGGTGGTGACGCGGGCTGAGGGCGTACGAGTATGGGCCAGCGTCGTGCACGGCGGGATGCTTACCAGCCACAAGGGCATGAACCTGCCCGGTATCCATGTATCGGCACCGTCGCTTACCGAAAAAGACAAGGAAGACCTGGCCTTCGCGGTCTCCCATGAAGTGGACATGGTGGCGCTCAGCTTCGTGCGCAAGGCCAGGGATATTGAGGCACTGCGCGAGGTGGCACCGCGAACCATGCTGATCGTGGCTAAGATCGAAAAGGACGTGGCGCTTCGTAACATAGAGGAGATCCTGCGCGTGACTGATGCAGTCATGGTGGCGCGAGGCGATCTGGGTGTGGAGCTGCCGTTTGAAGAGGTCCCGATTGCGCAGAAGAAGATCATCACCCTTGCCAATCGCATGGGCAGACCGGTGATCACGGCCACGCAGATGCTCGAATCCATGATCGAGAACCCGCGCCCCACACGCGCAGAGGCAAGTGATGTGGCGAACGCCATTCTCGACGGAACAGATGCGGTCATGCTCTCGGCGGAAACAGCCATCGGTCATCACCCGCAACTGGCAGTGGACGCCATGCGGCGCATCATTCAGGAGATAGAGTCACATCAGCAACCCAACCATCTGCGTGCCCAGGAGCGGCGCATGGCGGCCGGGGTGAACGCTGAAGAGGCTATAGCCGCAGCAACGGTCGCGGCAGCGCGCATGCTTGACTCACCTCTCGTGGTGGTGTTTACCAAGAGTGGTTTCACCGCCAGAATTGTCGCCTCGCACAGACCGCGTGTTCCGATACTTGCGCTCACGGATGAACCCCGCGTTTGCCGCCAGCTTGCTTTGGTGTGGGGTGTGGTGCCCCGACAGGTGCCAACGGCGCGTGGCTACGATCACATGGTAGCCATGGCGTTGCGTGAGGCACTCGATCTCAACCTTGTCGCGAAGGGTGAGCGCGTGCTTGTCACTGCAGGTGTGCCGTTCGATGTGCCGGGCACCACGAACCTGCTCAAGGTAGAGGTCGTGTGAGCGGTACTCCGGCAATGCGGCTGATTTTTCTGGGTACCGGCACGAGCTTTGGTGTGCCGCAGGTGGGTTGCGATTGTGAAGTCTGTCATTCATCCGATCCTCGCGACAAGCGCTACCGTTCAGGTGCGGTGGTCGAGGTGGAGCGCGATGGCCGGCCGCTTCAACTGCTCATTGATACTCCCCCGGAACTGAGGCTGCAGCTCGTGCGTGCAAACATGGCAACAGTGGACGCTGTGTTATACACTCACGAGCACGCCGACCACATTCACGGCATAGATGACCTGCGTGCCATCACCATACGGCGCAAGGCTCCACTGCCGCTGTATGGCGATGAGACAACACTGAGGACTCTGTCACAACGCTTCCCGTACATCATTGACGCCAGCTGGATCTCGCAACCCGGAACCAGCAGGCCCAAGGGGCTGCCGGTTGTGGTCAGGCCCGGTGAGGAGTTTGAGGTGGAAGGAGTGCCCGTCATGCCCTTCGCCATGCCCCACGGCCATACCTCTGTGCTGGGATACCGGATCGGAGACATCGGGTATGTTACCGACGCCAAGTCTCTTCCCGACGAGGCACTCTCGGCGTTGCAGGGGGTACGTGTGCTCGTGCTGAATGCGCTTCTTCGCAAGCCGCATCCATCGCATTTGTCCATAAACGAGGCGGTGGAAACGGCACGACGCATCGGAGCCGCGCAAACCTGGCTCACGCACCTCACGCACGACCAGTTTCATGCAGATCTTGCAGCCGAACTGCCAAAGGGGATCTCGCCGGCTTTCGACGGGCTGGTTGTTGATGTGCCGGGCCAGAGCACCCGAACCGCCGGCATGGCCTTCCCGAGAGCCTGATTTGGTGGGAAGTTATCTCTGATCCAGCTTCACCTCTGCCTTTGCAATCTCCGGCAGATACAGCTCCAATTTCACGTTCGCATTTACAACCGTTCACCCTGACACCGCCCGGTTTGCGTCGGGCAGGACAACTGAACCTCCATGACTGATTCGAAGAATTCTTCATCAACTCTGTTTGGTGGCGCCGTTGCGGTGACTGACGGACAGGTCCATGTCCACGATGCCGCAGCTTTGGAAGGCGCTCACATGGATGCCCTTGTGCACCAGGCGGTTTTTGGTGCCACTGAGGGCGAGCGCGAGTATGCGCGCTGGCTGATCTGGGAGATTGGTCAGCAGGTTGGCGTGCGTTCGGCGTCCATTCACGACCTCTACACGGCGCGTGGTGCTGGAAAGTGCAGCGGTTTTACTGTTCCGGCCATCAACGTGCGCGCCATGGCCTACGATACGGCAAGAGCCATCTTCCGAACCGCCAGGACCATGGACGCGGGCGCGTTCCTGCTGGAAATAGCACGCTCGGAAATAGCCTACACCGACCAGCGTCCCGCTGAGTATGTGGCTGTCATGCTTGGTGCTGCCCTCAGGGAAGGCTTCCGCGGGCCGGTGTTTATTCAGGGCGATCACTTTCAGGTAAACGCAAAGAAATACGCGGCCGATCCGGTTGCCGAAGTGAACGCAGTCAAGGCTCTTGTCACCGAGGCTGTAGCAGCGGGCTTTTATAACATTGACGTGGACAGCTCCACGCTGGTTGACCTGTCAAAACCTACGCTCAATGAACAGCAGAAGCTCAACTACGAGGTGTGTGTGGACATCACCAGCTTCGTGCGTGCTGCGGAGCCCCAGGGTGTGACGATCTCGGTGGGTGGAGAGATTGGCGAGGTGGGTACCGAAAACAGCACACCCGAAGAACTGGAAGCCTTCATGGATGGCTTTAACCGGGTGCTTGCTGAGAGAGCGCCGGGCCTTGCGGGTCTGTCCAAGATCAGCGTGCAGTCGGGCACATCGCATGGTGGCATAGTGCTGGCCGACGGCTCCATTGCCGACGTAAAGCTCGATCTCGATACGCTGGGTACGCTGTCCGAAATTGCACGCGATCGCTACGGCATGTCGGGTGCAGTGCAACACGGCGCATCCACGCTGCCCGACAGCGCATTTCATCACTTCCCGCGTGTCGAGACCGCAGAGATTCATCTGGCCACAAATTTTCAGAACATCATGTATGATCACATCCCGGCCGAGCTGCGTGAGGAGATCTACGCCTGGCTGGATGTGAACACCAAAGATGAACGCAAGCCCAGCGACAGCGACGAGCAGTTCTACTACAAGACCCGCAAGAAAGCGATCGGTCCTTTCAAGAAGCGCCTCTGGTCACTTCCTGCGAACATGCGCAAGACTCTGGGCGAGGCCTACGACGCGAAGTTCACCTTCCTTTTCACTCAGTTGGCAATAGGCGGAACGCGCAAGACTGTGGAAGAGCATGTGAAGGTGCCTGCAATGCACAAGCCGCTGCCCGATGGAAGCACAACCATAGTGGCGGCTCCGGATGACGCCGATCTCTCAGACTGAACCATCAGTGGTTCAGTGATCGGCATGGCCAGCGGCATGGCCAGCTACAATTCATGTCATCAGTCAGGAGGAAAGAATGGGACGTGGTTACGATGATGATCGTGTGGTGGTGATAGATCGAGGCGAGGGCAGCGGGCTTGGAATGCTGCTGCTTGGCCTGGCTCTTGGTGCGGGCGCAGCCTTGCTGCTCGCACCTGCAAGTGGCGAGGAAACCAGGGAGCGCATCTCGAGAGAAGCGAGACGAGCCGGCAGGCGGATGCGTGATTTCACCGACGAAATGGGTGAGCAGTTGTCGGACACTGCAGATCGTGCCCGTGCTTCCGTGGATGAACGGGTTGGTCGCGCACGTTCAGCCATAAGGTCTCAGATCAACGCAGTTTCTGAAGCCGTGGATGCGGGACGCGAAGCCGCGGGACAGGCGCGCGAAGATCTGGAGCGGGCCGTTGAGGACAGCAGGCAGGCCTATACTGCTGGACGGCGTGCCTATCACGAGCGCCGTGCTCGGCATCGCGCGGCCGACGATATCAGCCTGCACACAGACAAGACAACTGACGATACTTCGGCGGAAGACTGAAGCCTTCTGGGACATTGTCCGCCGCACAACACAACAGAGTGCGGCGGACAATCTCCCATTTATGGCAGGTGGACTGGCATTCAACATCCTGTTGGCGCTGGTGCCATTCGTTCTGCTGCTCATTGCCGGCATTGGCTTCCTTCTGGGCAATCGGCCTCAGGAAGCAATGGAATCAATTGCAACCTTGCTGAGCAGCCTCCTGCCCAACGGCTCGGAATCCGTTGAGGATCTGCTGAGGCGCGTACTGAGCGGGGTGCTGGAAACCAGAGGCGCGGTAACACTTTACTCAGCCGTAGGATTTGCATGGTTCTCCACGCGGCTTTTCGGATCGCTTCGCAGTGTGCTGGCGCTTGTTTTTGACGACAGCGATCGCAGCCTGGTGTTTGGCAAGCTCTTCGACCTCTTGGCAACCCTGATCGCCACGCTGGCAGCCGTGGTGTACGTGGTGTTCAACGCCTACCTGGGTCTTGCAACAACCAGAGGCCTTGCTGTTCTGCGCGAGCTGGGCGTGCGGGAGTCGTCCATGGGAGGCCTCGCGTATTTCTGGGGCCGCCTTATATCGATGCTGGTTGTATTCCTGCTTTTCTACGCGCTTTACCGCGGTCTGCCGCGTAAGCGCCCACCCGTGCGCAAGGCGGCGGTGGGCGGGCTGGTTGCCGTGGTTCTGCTGGAGATAGCGCGCAATCTTTTCGCCATTGTCATACGGCAGGCCGACCCCAGCTCGCTTTACACGGGCACCATAGCGGTGGTGGTGTCTGTGGTATTCTGGACCTACTACGGCGCCTTCCTCTTTCTCATCGGCGCCGAAGTGGCGCAAGCCTGGTGGCTCAGGCAGGTCGACCTGAGAGCCCGCCTGCGACATCCGATCCCATGACTCTGGCAGTTGCTGCGCTTCCCGGCTATGTTTCACTCGTCCCGGGTCCCGGAGGGCGTCAGCCCGCCAACCCCGTCAGGACCCCGAAGGTAGCAGCGGTACGTGGAGTCCGCCGTCGCTTCGTCAGGCCCGGGGCACTGCGCGCGGAAGGATGTGCTGAAGCATCGGGCATGTCCTCCGCGCGCTTTTTTCTGGCAGTTCCCCAGGCTCCTGGATTCACCGAATGTCGCTAGCCCTCGCACGCAAGTACCGGCCTCGCAATTTTGCCTCCGTGGCCGTGCAATCGCATGTGGCGAATACCCTCAAGGGGGCCATAGCGCGTGACCGCGTGGCGCACGGCTATCTGCTCTGCGGCCCCAGAGGAACCGGCAAGACCACCCTGGCACGGGTTCTGGCCATGGCGCTCAACTGCGAGCGCAGGGGAGACCCGTCACTTCAGGGCGAGCCCTGCGGTGAATGCGAGAGCTGCCGACGTATCTGGAGCGGCTCGGCGTCGCTGGACGTGGTGGAGATAGACGCCGCTTCCAACCGGGGCGTGGATGACGCACGCGATCTGCGCGAGCGGGCCATGTATGCGCCGTCGGGCGAGGATCGTTACAAGGTTTATATCGTTGACGAGGCCCACATGCTCACCCGTGAGGCCTGGAACGCGCTGCTCAAGGTGCTCGAAGAGCCGCCTCCGCGTGTGGTTTTTGTCTTTGCCACCACCGAACCGCAAAAGATCGCCCAGGCGGCCGCACCCGTGCTCTCGCGCCTACAGCGCTTTGACCTGAAGCGCATAGGGCCGGCTGAAATTCGCGAACGGCTGGCCGCCGTGCTCACGGCCGAAGGTGTGTCCTTTGAGAAGGATGCTCTGGGCATGATAGCCCGGGCCGCCGATGGTGGCCTGCGCGACGCGTTGTCGCTCGCGGATCAGGTACTCTCACTGGGTGAAACCGCCGACGTGACCACGGAACGGGTTCAGGTGGCTCTGGGCCTCATTCCCGATGATGAATATCTGAGTCTGCTGGACATGATTGCCGAACAGCGTGCAGCCGATCTGTTCCCTGCGGTACAGCGACTGGCCGATGCTGGTGTGGATTTCGGCCTGGTGCTCTCGGGGCTGGGAGACATGTTGAGGGCCCAGTTGGCCGTTGAGCTGGGGGCAGTGCCGCCGGAGTTGCCGGAGAACATGAGAGTGGCGCTGGAAGCGCGCAAGGGGCATCTGGGAGAGCTGGAGCTGCTGCGCATGCTGCACATGCTGCTCGAAATTGAGCCGTCTTTCCGACGCAGTGGCCAGCCGCAGTTGCTGCTGGAAACGCTGCTGGTGCGTTTTGCGCTCATGGATCGCACCATAGAGCTGGAAGAAGTGCTGCAGGGTCTGGGCGATGCCGGCGGCGGTGATAGTCCACCACCAGGGCGAGCGTCCGGAACCAGGCGGGCTGCCAGTGCGGCGGCCACTCACGCAGAGCATACCCCGTCTTCACGCCGGGGGGCTTCCGGCACCACCGCTGCCCAAGCCGGGCCCACACAGGGAGAAGCAGCGATTCCCGTACGAACACCGACGCCTCCGCCCGCACCGCAGCCAGCAACACAGCAGGTGGCAAGTGAGGCTGCGCGGGAACAGAATGCGGAGCTTCGTGGCGCGCCCGCACAGCAGCTTCGCCCGCAACCAGCGGCGGACATCGAGCAGATGGCATCCGGTTGGCAGGCCGTGGCAGATCAGGTACGTGCGGCTGGCCGCGGCATGCTGGCGCAGGCCGTGGGGCGCGTGCGGCCCCTTCGGCTTGCGTCGAACGGTCATCTGGTACTGGGGTACGACGCGCTCGACGATACATTTGCCGAAGCGGTCAACGCTGGGCGTGCTGATGTGCTGGCAGCGGTGCAGACACTCTTCGGTGGAATAGCGGGCATATCTCTGGAAAAACAAGCAGGTGCGTCTGATGGCGAGGCGATGACAACGAAGCGACTCACTGCCAAAGAGGCCAAGCGCGAACGCGCCGCGCGCCTTGCCTCCGAAAACCCCTTACTTGATGCGGCGGTCAGGGCACTCGATCTGGAACTGCAGGATTGATGCAAAGCTGACTCAGCATTGACGCAGGGCTGATGCAGGGCTGATGCAGGGTTGACGCAGAGTTGACGCGGCCGCGAAGCGGCATCAGTTGCGTCTTCGCGGGCAGTCAATCGATCAGTTCACAAACAGGCCACTTACTCCAATACAAACCAGAAGACACATGGATCTTTTCAAGATGATGGGGCAGTTCAAGGACATGCAGGCAAGAATGCAGTCCATGCAGGATGAAATGGGTCAGCGTACTTTCACCGCTCTTTCCGGTGGCGGCATGGTTACGGCCGACGTGGACGGGAAGATGCAGCTTCGTCGCCTCAAGCTTGAACCCTCGGTGGTAAATCCTTCCGACATCGAGATGCTGGAGGATCTCATCGTTGTGGCGGTTGCCGAGGCGCAGAAGAAGGCGGCGGAGGCCATGCAGATGGAATTGCAGAAGGTGACCGGCGGGATTGATCTGCCATTCAAGCTGCCCATTTGATGCCGGCAGAGCGCATGGCCCTGAGTCAGGCATGTCAGCAATAGACGATCTCACCACAGAGCTGTCGCGCTTGCCGGGAATAGGGCGGAAAACAGCTCAGCGGCTCACCTACCACCTCCTGCGTCAGCCGCCTGCGCAGAGTCGGCGACTGGCAGAGGTGCTCGAAGCCCTGGTTGAGCGCGTGCGCCGTTGTGAGCGCTGCAACAACCTTACCGAAGACGCGATCTGTGCCTACTGCGCAGATCCGCGCCGCGACGCCGGAGTGCTCTGTGTGGTGGAGCAGCCCGGCGACATCGCGTCCATAGAGCGATCGGGCGAGTACCGCGGCATGTACCACGTGCTGGGCGGTCATCTCTCGCCGCTGGATGGAGTCGGACCCGAAGACCTCACCGTGTCTTCTCTGCTGACACGGGTGGGAGAGCAGGGCGTCCACGAGGTGATACTTGCCACCAATCCATCCATGGAAGGCGAGGCAACCGCACTCTACGTTCAGCGGCAGCTTGATGGACGCGATCTGCGCATAACCAGAATAGCGAGGGGCCTGCCGGTGGGTGGCGACCTGGAATATGCCGATGGCGTGACGATCGCTCAGGCGATAGCCGCCCGGCGGGAGATGTGATGAGAAGAGGAAAGTCGGCTTTGTGGGTATTGGCCGGATTGGCCGTTGGCACCGCCGTTGGTGCGCTTGCCTGGAGCATTCAGCTTGAAAGGCATCGTGAGTCGCTTTTTCATCCCTCTCCGCGCCGAAGAATGACGGCTCTCAGTTACCTTAGGGCCCATCCAAGCGTTGATAGTGCGCGGCTGCTTGGCGACTACCTCGCCTGGGAGGCGCATCCGTTTCTGCGCAGGCGGGCCTCGCGTATTCTGCGACGCACCGAACGTGTGCTGCGTTCCTGAGCTCAGACTCGCTCGCAGCGACGCTTGCACAAACAGTTTGTGCCCGTGGCGTGACAGCAGGGGGTTCCCATGCCATCTTGCTGGGTGAGTGAGGACCGGCTGTTGCAGCGGTTCTGTTCATAAGTTTCCCTTCGCCTTTTTTCGTTCATGTCGATTGGTGCAGCCACCTGGTCGTTCACTGAAGACGATTTCGGAGCCATCACTATCGCGCTGCAGCGCTTTCTCTACGATGCGAAGGCGCGTTGCGCCTTGCTGGTGGACAGAAGCGGGCAGCTCGTGGCCACCGTTGGCGAGCCACCCAACTTCGATGCGACAGCGTTTGCCACGCTTACAGCGGCCGACTTCAGCGCCAACGACCAACTCGCGCGGCTGATCGGGGAAAACGATTTCAATGTTCTCTTTCATCAGGGCGAGCGTGAGTCGATGTATCTGGCTGACATCGCACGCAGGGTGATTCTTGTGGTGCTTTTCGACAACCGTACCACTTTGGGCCTGGTGCGCCTGCGCATGAAAACTGCCGTGGACGAGCTTACGCGCATTTTCGACATGGTCTTTTCCCGCGCGAGCACGAAGGAGACCGCACTGCCGGGCATCCTTGCCGGCGCCGAGGACGAGATCGACCGGCTGTTTCAGTAGGAGTTCATGCCGTGTCGATGATCAACTACGCGTCCCGCGAGATCAATTGCAAGATCGTTTTCTACGGGCCCGGTCTTGGTGGCAAGACCACGAATCTGGAATACATCTACGGCAAGGTCTCGCCCAGCACGCGGGGCAAGCTCATATCGCTGGCAACGGAAACGGAGCGCACGCTGTTCTTCGATTTCCTCCCCGTGGATCTCGGCACAATCCGTGGCTTCCGTACCCGTTTCCACCTCTACACAGTGCCTGGCCAGGTGTACTACAACGCCAGCCGCAAGCTCATTCTCAAGGGCGTTGACGGCGTGGTGTTTGTGGCCGACTCACAGGCCGATCGTGCCGAAGCCAACATCGAGTCGATGCAGAATCTCTACGACAACATGGCAGCTTACGGCTATGATCTCACGCGCATGCCCTTTGTTATACAGTACAACAAGCGTGATCTCCCGAATGCTGCGTCCGTTGCAGAGCTGGAGAGCATGCTCAATCCGGGCTGGGAAGTGACCGATCCGGCACGCATGCGACCCATGCCTGATCCCTTTCGGCCGGGTGAATTCCTGGTAAGCCAGCTTCCCACGGGTGAATGGGTTGAAAAGGTGCCATATTTTGAGGCAGTGGCTGTCACCGGAGATGGTGTCTTCGATACCTTGAAGGCAGTCTCCAAACTGGTGCTCAAGACTCTTTCCTGAGGTTCTCCGGGCGGTACCGATGGTGCCGACTCTTCCCGGGGGTATGCTCCTGGGAAGTGTGCGCACCGTCCCGCTCTTCCCGAGTCCTGCAACCGTGAACCTTCCGAACGCGATCACCGTGGGCAGAATAGCCCTTACGCCTCTGGTTGCGTGGCTTCCGTTTACAGCATCGTGGTCAACGCGCCTTGCGGCGTTCGTGCTGCTTCTGGTGGCGGCAATCACCGACTACTGGGACGGGCATCTGGCAAGGCAGCGGAATCTGGTCACAGACCTGGGCAGGCTGCTGGATCCACTGGCCGACA
This sequence comes from uncultured Gemmatimonas sp., assembly GCA_964636415.1. Lineage (GTDB taxonomy): Bacteria > Gemmatimonadota > Gemmatimonadetes > Gemmatimonadales > Gemmatimonadaceae > Gemmatimonas. Next base: position 39,148 of record CAZWSJ010000012.1, read on the forward strand.
AGCTGCTGCTGGTGGCCACTCTTGTACCGATGTATATGCTGCAGCGCCATGCCAGTCTTGTGGTCTCGAATAGTTCAATTTCCCAGGCTGGTGGTGATCCGGTTCCCTTTTTGTTTGCCACTCCGCTGGGGCATGTGTCGCTGCCGCTCTGGATAGTTTTGGTGGTGCTTGGGCGGGAATTGTTCATGACTGTTTTCCGCCAGGTTGCTGCGCGGCGCGGGCTGGTGATTGCGGCCATTGGGCCGGCCAAACTAAAGACTGTCTTTCAGCTTGTGTGGATGGGATCCGCTTATTTCTGGTTCTTTGCACTCACGCTGGCCAGTTCCCGTGGTTGGGAAGGGCGAGGGGCGTGGCAGGTCTTCGCACAGCTGATTGGCGTTCTGGGTGTAACGAGCATGGCTGTTGCTGTCCTGCTTACGCTCTATTCGCTGTGGCTTTATGTACGGCGCTATGGCTTGAGGGTGCTGGCTGCGTGAGTGCGGTGCAGCCGGGTTTTGGCAGACTGGGTTCTCGTTATTGTTGTTGGCGTGCCACAACGGATGTAGCACTTACTCAGCAGTATTGAGAGGTGTGGAGAATGGAACTGGTTTTTATTGACGGCAATAAATGTGATGTTCGCTTGTGAAATGTTTGGCATTGGCATTTTCTGCTGATGTTTTTTGGTGTTTGAAGGTCGTCAATATATTGGCATGATATTTGCGACTTCTTGGTGAGTGACAGTCTTTACTCCTCCCTCCCAATAGAATCTCATGTCCAGGAAACTATCCATCATTGCCATAGCGGCTTTCCTCGTGGTTGGCTCAGAGGGCCAGGCCCAGAGCAAGTCAAATTGCGACTGGGGCATGGCCGCGCTGCCAGAGGCCACCTTCGGTGGCAGCGGTATTCCCAACAGTGCCGTGGTTGTAAACAAATGCATTGACGGGGTTACACTGGGGCTCACAGCAACGCAACGCTATGACAACCAGGCGGTCACCAACAATGGCGTAAACACGTTTTATGCCCTTGCAGGCCTGGATGCCTCCACCACCAACAACAAAGCAGCAAATGGTTACGGCACCTGGAACTTCAACTGGTATGTAAGCGCACCCAATCAAGGTGGCTACACCTTCAAGCTTTTCTGGGAACTTGATCCGGCGGCCGGAGATACTCCGACATGGTCAAAGCCTGTTGGTGGTTTCCTCCAGTTAAGCAAACAGGATTCCCGTAATCTCGGCGAAGACGGGTGGTTCGGGAGCGAGACCTGGGATTCCAACGGTAGCGCGCTCCCCAACTACGACGCGACAGCCTTCGGTGAATACTCCTTCGCGCTCGTGGCCTACAAGGGTAGCGCCGAGGTGGCACGTAGCGAGATGAAGGTGGTGACCAACGCCACTGGGCAGAATGTGGTTACTCCTGAACCCGCCAGCCTGGCGCTCCTGACCACTGGACTCCTCGGCTTGGTTGGAGTGGCACGCCGCAGGGCTTGAGCCCCACACTGCCGACGGTAAGAGCCGCAGCGATCTGAACGAGTTCGCTGAGTCTCTTCTGCTACCGAACAACTGACGCCCTCACCTCATGGTGAGGGCGTCTTGTCGTTGGAACGGCCTGCTGGTGAAAGAAGTCCCAGCCGCTTCGTGAGCTGGCGATGAACACCGGAGCACGCAATAGCGAAAGAGCCCAAGTGACATAGAAAGCATGGGATTTGAAGAGATACTGGCAATGAGAAAATGACCGTGGCGCAGTCCAACATTTTGGAGAATGTTCAATACATGAACATAGAAATCGTGGCCATAGGTGATGAGCTGCTGCTAGGCTTTATCACAAACACCAACGCTGCGTACCTGGCGCGCGAACTGGCACCACTGGGCGTTCGCATAATGCGAAGCACCACCTGTGCCGATGATGCAGAGGCAATTGCCGCTGCCGTGGGAGAGGCGCTGGAACGCTCCGACGGCGTAATCACCACTGGAGGCCTGGGCCCCACGGCTGACGACAAATCCAAGCCCGCCGTGGCGTCACTCTTTGGCCGAAAAATGGTGATGCATGCGGATATTCTGGCTGCTCTGGAAGCGCGCTGGCAAAACCGCTACGGGCACCCGCTTCCCCCGGGCAACCGCCAGCAGGCCCTCATGCCCGAAGGCTGTGTGGTGCTGGGCAACAACCACGGAACCGCACCCGGAGTATGGCTGGAAAATGAGTCGGGACGCTGGGTGGCCATGCTGCCGGGAGAGCCGCGCGAGGTACGTGGGATGCTTGCCGATACGCTTCTGCCAAGACTCAGGCTGCGCATTCCAAAAGACGCGCCGGTGATAAGCACGCTTACGCTTCGCAGTACCGGCATAGCGGAGTCGGTGCTCGCCGACAGGTTGGGCGATCTGGCCGCAGGTGTGGACGGACTACCGCTGGCCTTTCTGCCGGGTAACGACGGAGTTGATCTGCGACTCACAGCCTGGTCGATGCCACGTGAGGAGGCAGCTTCCGCACTTGCCAGAGCAGGGCAGCGAATCCGCGAGCGGGTGGGACAGTGGATCTACGGTGAGGCCGATAATGACCTCGCGCATCTCATTCTGGAGCAGTGCGTGGAGCGCAAGCTTACCGTAGCTGTGGCCGAGAGCTGCACGGGGGGCGGGCTTGGAAGCAGACTCACTGCCATTCCCGGATCCAGCAGGTCTGTGCTGGGTGGAGTGATCGCCTATGCAAACGAGGTCAAGATCCGGGAACTGGGTGTTGGCCCTGATGTGCTGGAGCGTGTGGGGGCCGTGAGTGAAGAGGTGGCACTTGCCATGGCCAGCGGCGTGCGCGAGCGCTTCGGGGCGGATGTTGGCCTGAGCATCACGGGCATAGCCGGACCTGATGGTGGCACACCGGAAAAGCCCGTGGGTACGGTATGGGTAGGCTTGAGTATGGCAGGTCAGGACATGGCTGTTCGGGGCCTTTTGCCCGGTAACCGCTCGGAAATTCGTTACCGGGCAGCTCAAATGGCGCTTGACCTGCTCAGGCGTCGTTTCGCTGCTCTCGACGGAACGTCAGAATCCATGGGTGCGGCCTCTGCCGCCAGCGAAGTCGGGCGGATTGGGTGGACCACAAGGGTTTACTGAAGTGCTATTCTTCATTGTTCGGGCATGCTGAACTCCCGACCAGTGCATACACCAAAACTTTCGTGCTGCCCGCTACGTAGGGTTTGCATGTACCATCGATTTCGCATTACATGACTGATCCCAACGCCATGATGCCGGAAATTCCCGTCGAGTTCCCGTCCGACGTTGTACCAGATTCTGACGTTCTCACTCCTGAAGTCGAGCCAGCGACCGATCCGGCAACCGAAGGTGAGCTTGAGAAGCTGAAAGACCAGCATCTCAGGCTCGCAGCCGAGTTTGACAACTTCCGTCGGCGCGCCGCAAGGGAGCGTCAGGAGGCGGGCTGGCGCGCGCAGGGAGATCTGGTTCGCAGCATCCTTGATGCTCTGGATGACCTTGATCGCTTTGCACATGTTGACGTGTCCACTACCGATGCACAGACGGTGGTGGAAGGCGTAGGCATGGTGGAGCGAAAGATTTTCAAGGTCCTGGGTGACCTGGGCTTTGAGGTGGTAGATCCCGTGGGTGAGCCCTTTGATCCTGCTTTGCATGAGGCTCTCAATGTCACGGCTGCCACTTCGCCCGAGGAAGACGGTACTGTGGCTCAGTGCTTCCAGGCTGGCTACACCATTAATGGAGTGGTGCTGCGGCCCGCGCGCGTGATAGTGAAGCAGTGGTCGGAGAACTAGCCATACATGGCCCAGGGTCCTGATTACTACGCGGTATTGGGTGTTGCATCGGACGCAACTCCTGATGCGGTCAAGAAGCAGTACCGCCGACTCGCCAAAAAATTCCACCCCGACGCCAACCAGAACGATCCCAAGGCTGCGGAGCGTTTCAAGGAGATCTCCGAGGCATACAACGTCATCGGTGATGCGGAGAAGCGCAAACAGTACGATGAGATGCGTCGACTGGGTGCCTACGGCGGAATGGGTGGATTCAGTCCGGGTTCGACACGTACTTCGTCACGCCCTTCGGGATTCGGCCCAACCGGTCCCGGCAGGTCGGGTGCGGGCACATTCACCGAGTTCGACATTGGCGGACTGGGCGGACTGGGTGACCTGTTTTCGTCCATGTTTGGCGGGAACGCGCGACGTGGCAGGCAGGCAGGCCCGGAGCGCGGCCAGACTGTGGAGCAAACCGTCTCGGTCCCCTTCCGCACGGCTGCAGCCGGTGGCAAGGTCAGCGTGGAAATCGAAGTGACTGAGGAGTGCAGCACCTGTCACGGTAACGGTGCCGCGCCCGGCGCGCAGATCAAGACATGCCCCGAGTGTGGCGGACGCGGAGTGATATCGTTTGGTCAGGGAAGCTTTGCCGTGAATCGGCCGTGTCCGCAGTGCATGGGTCGTGGCACCATTCCCTCCGAGCCATGTCCAACCTGCCACGGTACGGGTGAGCTACGCTCGCGTCGCAAGGTTCTCATCACTGTGCCTGCGGGGGCGGAGTCGGGACAGAAAGTTCGGCTGCGCGGGCAGGGCGGGAAGGGCGGAGCTGGCGGCCAGGCGGGTGACCTCATCATCACATTCGATGTGAAGCCCGATCGTTTCTACAAGCGTGACGGGTTGGATCTTCTCGCAACTGTACCCATAAACGTGGCCCAGGCAACGCTTGGATCACGCATATCTGTGCGCACTCTGGGCGGAAAGAAGGTGGCAATCCGCATTCCGCCCGGCACATCGTCAGGCAAGCGGTTCAAAGTGTCAGGGCAGGGCATCTCGAAAGAAGGGAAGCAGGGCGATCTGCTCGTAGAGGTAGCAATCACTGTGCCTGAGAAGCTCAGTGAAGAGCAGCAGAATGCCATGCGTGAGTTTGCAGATGCGAGCGGACTCAAGTTCTGAGCCTGGCCGCAACACAGATCTGTTGCCTGGCGCGGCCGTGCGAGTGAGAGCTTTGGTGGTCCTGTGCCTGGCCGCCGTTGTGCTGGCAATCCCCACAGCGGCCCGTGCACAGCCCGTTCCCTCTATGCTGCTTCATTCGCACAGGTCAACACAAGCTGCGCTGTTGCCGGCACCTGAAGCCACTGCGTCGGGCGAGCTGTTTGCCGGGGAAAGCAGTTCCTGGAACTTCGAACAGTGTCTTGGAGGCCTCAATTACGGAGCGCCCTACAAGCTCGCAATCTCGTATGGCGCCGGATTCGTGCGTGAGTCTGATGCCGACATCTGCATTCCTGTGGTCGGGCGAATCGGTCTCGGAGCGATGGGCGTCTCCACCGGAATCGCTCTTTCCAGCGGCCCGTTTGGTTCGGGCCTGGCGCTTACTGCGGGTGTGCTTCGCAGCTTCAATTCACCGCTCAACGCGCTGCCGAACCGCAATCATGCCGGCGTGTCGCTGCATCTCTGGCCGCTATTGGGTCTTGGTGGCGAAATAGGTCTGTACCAGCGGCTCGGCAAAGACACCGAGCCGGTTTCACGCTCTCGCAAACTGCTTGTCTGGTCTGCCGGATTCGGTTTCTGAAGCGGCCACGAGTGCTTCAACCGGTTGTACCTGCCCGCGCTCAATGACACCTCCGCCAAGCAGTACCTGATCGCGGTACATCACCAGCGACTGGCCTGGTGAGATGGCCTGAATGGGATCGACAAGAGCCACTTCAATGCTGTCGTTGGTTATGCCCAGAATGGTGCCGCGTGACGCGCGGGCGCGACTCCTCACCTGCACTTCAATCTCATCGCCTACCTCTGGACGATCCGTCAGCCAGTTGATTTCGCGCGCTTCCAGGCCATGGCCAATGAGATCCTCGCGCGGACCGATGATTACCGCTCGGTCTCCGGGGTCTATCTCAACCACGAACATGGGCTGCGCGAATCCACCGGGAAGTCCCTTGCGCTGACCTATGGTAAAGCGGGCAAAGCCGTCGTGTTCACCAACAACCTCGCCGCTGGTGAGACGGACGGGGCCGTGCTGCAGCGCTGGTATGTCACGACCCAGATGCTCTTCAATGATCTGGATGTGATCACCATGAGGCACAAAACAGATGTCCTGACTTTCGATCTTCTCTGCCGTCCGCAAACCAAAGCGTCTTGCGACTTCGCGCGTTTCTGCCTTGGTCTGTCCACCTATGGGCAGAACCAGTCTGTCAAGGATGTCGCGCTCTATTCCCCAGAGGAAATATGTCTGGTCCTTGAAGCGATCCAGCCCGCGCACCACCACGCTCTGAGCGTTTACGCGTCCCATGCGCGCATAGTGTCCCGTGGCCAGATACGGTGCGTCGATCGCATCTGCCTTGTGCAACAGATCGCGGAACTTGGTGAATGTGTTGCAACGCACGCAGGGTATGGGCGTGCGTCCGCGCGCGTACTCCTGAACAAAGTTGTCCACCACATCGTGGCCGAAGTGGTCCACGAGATTGGTGACGTAGTGCGGGATGCCCAGTGCCTCGCAAACACGACGCGCATCACTGGTGGCATCAAGTGAGCAACAGGGCCTGTCGGGTACATCTGCGTCGTCGCCATGAAGCTTCATGGTGACACCAACCACATCACAGCCGTGCTCCACCAGCAGCGCAGCCGCCACTGATGAATCCACGCCGCCACTCATGGCCACAAGCACCCGCGTTCCCCGGGGAGGGAGTGGAGAGATGCTCAGATCCTGATCTGTTGCCATACCAACCTGCCTAAAAGTCGACTACTGCAAAGCCGTTTGGAGCAGCGGCGTGCTGCTGTGCCCTTTGGGCAAGCTCTACAAGCACTTCCACCACCTGATCCGGTGTTTCGTTTGTACTGAGCTTGCCAAATGAGAAGCGCAGAGCTGCGCCGGCGAGTGTTACCGGTACACCGAGCGCTGAGAGCACATGAGATGGCGATACACTTCCGCTCTGGCATGCTGAGCCTGCGCTGCATGCAATGCCTCGAAGATCGAGAGCCATGAGCATTGACTCGCTGTCCGTGCCTGGAATGCAGAAATTGCTCAGGTGTGGAGCGCGTTCTGTTCCCGCTGCATTCACAATCGCGCCGGGGATGCGCTCGTGCAACATGGCCTCGAAGCGATCGCGAATGTCGCCGAGCCTCTTCATCTCTGCTTCGCGTTCGGCGACGGCGAGTTCGGCTGCGGTGGCAAGGCCCACGGCGAAGGCCACGTTCTCAGTGCCGGGCCGCCTGCCACGGTCCTGTGAGCCACCGTGAAAAATGGGCGACAGCGGCGTATCACGCCGAATGAAGAGCGCGCCAATGCCCTTGGGTGCGCCTATCTTGTGCCCGGAGATGGTGAGCAAATCAACAGGCAGGCTGGCGAGATCTATGTTGACCTTTCCAAAGGCCTGTACCGCGTCGGTATGAAATACAACACCGGCGTCGCGGGCAATGCTGCCCAGTGCGTTGATGTCCTGAATGACACCAACTTCATTGTTCACCCACATGACGCTGGCGATGGCCGCGTGGTTGTCCAGCAGGCTTGTGAAGTGATTGGCATCCACCACGCCGTTGTCTGAGACGCGGACCAGGCGTTCTTCGCCGCCCTCATCAATGAGGTGGTGCACGGTTGCGAGCACCGCCTTGTGCTCAATTGGAGTAGTGATGGCAGCGCGCCTGCCCTGGGGGGCCAGTGCATGCCATGTGCCAAGAATGGCAAAGTTGTCACCCTCCGTACCGCCCGAGGTGAAGCAGATCTCCGCAGGGGTGGCTCCGAGGCAGTTGGCCAGACGTTCTCTGGCCTCGTCGAGTGCAACGCGAGCCTCGCGTCCCCAACTGTGGACGCTGCTCGGGTTGCCGAAGCGTGGCCCGAAAAATGGTGCCATTGCTGCCATCACCTCATCGCGTACAGGCGTGGTGGCTGCGTGATCGAGGTATATGGACTTGGTCATCTCAATAAATTACAGAATCTCAAGTCGCATATGTACCTGTGATGTACCTTCGGTGTATCGCAGATTGATCACCCGCGGGATTCTCCGCACAAGGATCCGGTTTTTCGTCATTTGCCTCCAGTCTTCCGCTTCCAATGTTTTCCAACTGCATACACTGTACCGCCGATCTGGGTAAGAACGAGGCTTTTGAGAGCTTCCCCGTGGGTACGAGACTGGCTTTTGACGCCGGACGCGGTCGCCTCTGGGTGGTGTGCAGGCACTGTGGCCGCTGGAATCTCTCAGCACTTGAGGAGCGCTGGGAAGCGATAGAGGAGATGGAGCGGAGATTCAGGGACACGCGCCTAAGGGTAAGCACAGACAATGTCGGGCTTGCCCGGCTGCGTGAGGGTGTGGATCTCATTCGCATTGGTGAGCCGCAGCGTCCGGAGATGGCGGCCTGGCGTTATGGCGATCAGTTCGGTCGCAGGCGTCGCAGGCAGGTGCTCATTGCCGGCACCACGGTTGGCGGAGTGGCTGCCATCATGGGTGGAGTAATGGTGATGGGTGTCTCCGCCAGTGCGTTTGCGGGGTTTTATGCAAACGGGGGCTTCTGGGACTCACTGATCCATGGGCGGCAGTCGGCTTCCATAGGGAAGATTTTTCTGCCTGACGGCAGGCTGGTGGAGGTGCAGAGACGTCACGCGCGCATGAGCGCCTTTGAGAACACCGGCCCGGACGACTTGCTGCGTCTCAGACTTGAGCACGTCGATGGAACGAGCGTGGTCACCGGTGAGGATGCCATGCGCATTGCCGCCAGGCTGTTGCCCACTGTGAACCGCTTTGGGGGTTCCGCCAAGAGTGTTCAGGGAGCTGTTGAGATCCTTGAAGAATCGGGGTCGCCAATGCGGGTGCTGCTCAATTCGCAACACCAGCATGGCTGGCGTCCGGGTGATCCATTCTGGGGCACCTGGCGTCGTGGTGTGCGCGCAGGGATGCGGGGAGGCAAGCGCAAAAACATTGAGAAGCTGCCGGGCGCCTTGCATACTCTGGAAGTGGAGGAGCGGCTGGCCATAGAGATGGCGCTCCATGAAGAGAGTGAGAGGCGTGCCATGGAGGGGGAACTGAAGGAGCTTGAAACCGCATGGCGTGAAGCAGAGGAGATTGCTCACATCGCCGACAATCTGCTCACGCCTGCTGATATTGCGCTGCGCCTTGGCCAGTTGCGCATGACTGAGTCAGGCAGAACGGACAACTGAATTCGTGTACAAGACCTGTATACACTGCTTCCGGCCGTTTCCGTCCAACGAAGTCGTTGAGCACATGCCCGTAGGAAATCGTCTTGCCTATGACATGGCCCGGGGCAGGTTGTGGGTGGTGTGTCCGCGCTGTGAGCGTTGGAATCTCACGCCGTTTCTTGAGCGCTGGGAGGCGATGGAAGATTGCGAGCGTCTGTTCAGGGCGACGCGTGTTCGCAGCAGTTCCGGGCAGATGGGTGTGGCGCAGATGCGTGATGGCACGAGGCTCATACGCATTGGCAAGCCTTTGAGACCTGAGTTTGCGGCCTGGCGCTATGGTGACCAGTTTGGCCGGCGTCGGCGACGTGCCATCATTACCGGCTCAAGTGTGATGCTGGGGGTGGGCGCAGTGGCGAGTGGGGCCGCTCTGATGGGAATCGGGGCCGTGGCTGTTGTAAATGCAGTACAGTTTGGCGGCAGTATTCTTCTGGCGGCGAATCAGGCAAGGTCGCCGGTACTGTCCCTGCCCGACGGGACACGTTTCAAGCCGGTGGGTGGCGCACGTCTGATAGCTGATCCTGAGGACGGCTGGGGTGTTGATGTCGGGTACACAGCGATCAGAACGGCAGATGATCCGCGACCCTTCGAGCGCTGGTTCAAGGCTCAGCTCAGGGGTGAACAAAAGAACGAGCTTGGGCGGATCAGCGTGCCCGGAACCGATGCGCTGCCGGTACTTCGCTGGTTGATGGCACAGGCAAATCGGGCAGGTGCACGATCGGGCACCATATCCGACAGCGTGAAGTTGCTGGAAGAGACGGGTGCGGAAGCTTTCCCGACATGGGCGACACAGCAGATGCGGGGTTGGGCTGCACGTGCGCACTGGGGTGATACAGGTAGCATCTCAACCATGCCGGTTGCCGCCAGGCTTGCACTGGAAATGGCAGTGCATGAGGATGCTGAACGGCGGGTACTGGAAGGCGAGCTTGAAAGCCTTGAGCGTGCCTGGGCAGAAGCCGAGGAGGTGGCGGCCATAGCTGACAGCCTGCTGACACCCAGCGGAGTGACCGAGCGTTTAAGGGAACTGCGACAGCGGTTTCGCGCTTAGAACTGCGTTGTCTGGAAGGTGTCAGGAGTTGCTTCGCAGCAGGGCGCGCAGCGGTGCTGCATCAGCTCCTTCAATGGCGAGTGGTGGTGCGAGGAGTTCGTAGTTGCCGGCGTCAATGTTTCTGAGGTCCAGGTTCTCGATGATACAGATGCCGTGGCCCAGAAGCAGGTGGTGGATTTCCAGCTCCTCGCTCTGTTTCCTGTCAACGCTGGGAGTGTCCACACCCCAAAGCACAATCTGGTGGTCCACCAGCCAGTTGGCGGCCCCGCTGTCCAGTGCCGGCCAGTCTTTGGGGAACGCTCCGCCTGCAAGCGTACAGTCGGTGCGGAGAAGCAGCCTGTTCACGGCACGCTTCCCGATCTCCCGTTCCAGCCACGCCGCGGTGATGCAGCCGTCCGAGTACAGCGCAGCCTGCCAGTGCAGCACAGTGGCATCGCCTATGAACGCACCAACATCCAGAAGTTCAGAAGCGGGCCAGTTTGAATGAACGTGTATTGGCGCGTCCGCATGTGTGCCTATGTGAAGCGAGCTCTTGACCGATGAGAGGTTAACCTGGCTGCCCTGTTCGCGTCTTGCCGTCCATCGGCATGTGAAGCGCTGATCACCCGGCCATTCGGGCGTAGCCGCAGATAGCGGAATGCTGATGTCGCGCCACATGAATCCCCCGGTTCTCAGAAGGTTGAGACAGTGAGAGAAGTCACGTCATCCACCTGCATCGTTTCCTCAATGAAGAACGGTTCGGCGTATCTGCAGCGAATGAGTGAGCCGTAATGTGCCGCGTGGTGGCGAATGATGTCAGCAAGTGGCTCGCCGTTCGGGTAAACCTCACCCGCCTGTACGGTTTGATCGAACTGTGAACCGTAGCAGGCTATGGCTTGGAGCTTGCGCTCGAACTGGGCTGTGATGTCCACTGCGAAACTCGGCTTCACGTAGTCTTCCCGATAGGCAATTACGTGCAGCAGCTTGAAGGGCCGAAAGGCCGGATGCGGTCCTGGTGCATATCTGGCGAGTCCGCTCAAGAAGCAGGCGTCGCGCACCAGCTCGGTGGTTCGTCTGTGATCGGGGTGCCGGCCACGGAGAGCAGGGGCGATTACCACGCGGGGCCTCAGCATGCGCAGCATGTGAACCAGCTTGATCCGGGTGGCCTCGTCGTTGGTGATGTTGGCGTCGGGAAGCCCCAGGTTTTCGCGTCTTGCAACACCCATCACGCTTGCCGCCCTGGCGGCTTCCTGGGCACGCAGCTCGGCTGAGCCACGACTGCCCATCTCGCCCTGGGTGAGGTCCAGAATGCCGGTGCGACGCCCAGCGTCCACCGCTTTGATGACTGTCCCGCCGCAGGTCAGTTCCACGTCATCGCGGTGCGGGCCAATAGCCAGAAGGTCGAGGTCGGGTGAGGCTGAGAGGGGAGGCGTGGTCATGCGAAACGGTATTTCAGGGTAGGTACAGGTGGCAGCAGATGGACAGTCCTCACTTGCCGATCGGGGTGATACCTGTCATGCTCCATGGGTGAATTTTCAGGAAATCTATCACAGCTACGAGCCGATAATCCGTCCGGCGATGCGAATATCGCCGCTGCTTGGTGGCTTGGTCATCCTGCTGTGGCGCGTACGGGAGTCTCGTGTTCCCGTCACTGCGCGTTCCATACTCATTCCGCCGCTGGCCATGAGTACGGGCTTTGCAATGTTCATTGTTCCGATGACTCGTGTGCCCTGGTCCTGGGGCGCGAGCTTCTTCCTGTTCGGGCTGCTTCTCCTGGCCTGGCCCATTATCTGGACTTCGCGACTCGAGTCGCGCGACGGCCTGGTGTACATGCAGCGCTCGCGTGCGTTTCTGTGGATACTGCTGGTGCTTCTTGCTCTGCGTGTGCTGCTGCATGAGCAGATCGGTCACATTATTTCACCGCTGCAGACAGGTGCGGTGTTCTTCCTGCTGGCCTTTGGTATGATTGTGCACTGGCGGGGCAGGATGTACATGGAGTACAGGCGTCTGGTGCAGTAGTGCGGAGTTGCTGCTGTTGGCGGGAATTGTGTTGCAACTGCTGCCGCTGCTGCTTTGCCGCACGGGATCCCGTGCCGCAAAGCAGCAGCTCATTCGTAGCGCAGCGCTTCGACCGGGTCGAGTGATGCGGCCTTGTTGGCGGGTATCAGGCCAAACAGAATGCCCGTGATGCAGCTTGCAGTAAGTGCTGCCACCACAGCCATGGGTGGAATGCTTGCCTGAATGGGTGTGAGGCTTCTGATCAGCGCGGTACCTCCCCAGCCCAGGACAAGGCCCACGGTGGCGCCGATGAAGGTGAGAGTTACTGCCTCAACCAGGAATTGCCAGAGTATGGTGCCACGCGTGGCGCCGAGTGCTTTTCTCACACCGATTTCTCGAGTGCGTTCAGTAACCGAGATCATCATGATCGCCACCACACCAACTCCTCCCACCAGCAGACCCACGCTTGAGAGCGACAGCATGACAAGGAAGAACATGCCGAAGATCTGGTTATAGGTGTCGTAGAGTTGATCCTGTGTGAGGATGGCGAAACTCGATTCGTCTGCCGGCCGTTGGCCGCGTACACCACGGAGTGTGGCAGTGACATCGTCTATGGCTTCGTCGCGTGTGAAACCGTCGTGCGGCTTTATGGTGAGGTTCATGCCGCTGGTGCGTGCGCCGAGATAGCGCACACTCGCAAGCAGCGGTACAACCACCCGCGGCTGGTCGCCGCCCCTCAGGAAGCTGCTCTTGTCTTCAAAGACTCCGATCACCTCGAAGGGCACTTTGCCAAGTTGCAGCATCTTTCCCAGCGGGTCGGATTCTCCGAAGACTCTCTCGGCAGTGACTGTGCTTATTATCGCGACCCGACTGGCTGTCCTTGCCTCGGCTGCGGTAAAGGCACGACCGGGATCGATGTCCTGGGCGCTGATGTCGATTACCTCAAAAGAAATGCCCTCAATGCTCACGCTTGGCAGCTCGCGGTCGTAGTACTTGACCGATGTCGACCAGTTGATCTGCTCGCCCACCGCACCAACACTTGAAAGACGTCTGAGCGCCGCGGTCTCATTGCTCCTGATGGGTGGGTTTCTCAGCCACTTGCAGGTGTTCTCGGACCCGTCGCATGGTTCGAAGCTTATGGGATAGCGCGACACGAAAAAGGCCGTGGGGCCGGCGCTTGCGAAGTCATCTTCAACCGACTTGTTAATGCCATGTATTGCGCCCGAGATTATCACCACGACGAAGACGCCCACTGCGATACCCAGTATTGTCAGGCCGGCGCGCACCTTGTTGGATCGTACCGCGTCCAGAGCAATGCGTACTCCTTCGGATACCGCCGATATTCTGTTGCGGAATTTCGACATGGGCTATTCCTGCCGGAGTGCGATTATGGGGTCGAGCTTTGCGGCGCGACTTGCCGGATAGACTCCGGAAATGATTCCCACGCCGGCCCCAAGTGCGATGCCTGTTACTACTGACCACAGTGCCACGCTTGCCGGCAGCGGGCTGACCATTGAAATGATTTTGGCAAAACCGATGCCCAATGCCACTCCTATGGCGGAGCCCAGTGTGCCCAGCGTGCTGGCTTCTATGAGGAATTGCAGCAGTATGTCTCTTCGCTTGGCTCCCAGAGCTTTTCTGATTCCGATTTCACGCGTGCGTTCGGCGACGGCCACGAGCATGATGTTCATGATTACGATTGCACCGACAACCAGGCCGATGGCGGGCAGGGCGATGCCGGCGATTATGAGATAGCCCTTCATCTTGTTCCAGAAGCTCAGAGCAGATTCTGAAGTGTCCAGTGAAAAATTGTCTGCCTGTGCCGGCCGCAGGCGCCTCTGTGAACGCATGACTGCGCGGACTGTCTCCTGGTTTTCGGTCATGGCTTCAGCACTTGGTGATTGAATCACGATTGCGCTGACTACGCTGGGCTGCGAGTTGAGAAAACGGCGTGCCGAAGAGCGCCAGGCAGTAATGAGGAAGTTATCGAGAGACATGCCGAGGATCTTGCCGCGAGGCTCTGCCACACCTACGACGCGGAAAGGGATACCGCCGATTTTCAGCTCGCGATCGATCGGGTTGAGGTTGGGGAAAAGGCGGTCGGCGGCATCGGGGCCCAGCACCACCACGCGTTCACCTCGCGCGAGTTCCTGTTCGGTGAGCACGCGGCCATCGGTGGTGTTGATTTTCTTGACCTCGAAATAGGCACCGTCCACTGCCTCCACGTCGACCTGGCGCGGGCGACCTCCCGTGGCTGATGACACGTTTACCTGCGCCTCGCTGATGATGTACCAGCGCGAATCGGGTGGGAGAGCCTCGGTAACGGCAGGCACCTCTCTTATGTCTATTGGAGGCCTCTTGCGATACTCCTCCCATGTCTGGGCGTCCACACCGCCGATCGTGATGTTGGGCCGCCTGCGAACTTCGAAGGTGTTGATGCTCATCAGTTTCCCGACGAGATCATCCTCCATGTATTTCCCCATGCCCTCGACTATGGAGACGACGGTGATGAGGAACATGACACCGATACACACACCCAGAAGCGTGAATGCGCTCTTGAGCTTCTGTGTGCGAATGGTGTTCAGAGCCAGAATTATGGCGTCAAAAAAGGGCACTTGATATTGCTCGGTATGGAAACTGTTCAGATGGCGGCAGTTGTGCCTGAACGCTCAACAAACCTCATGCGTGGGTCATCGCTTTCTATCATCCCGTCGCGCAGTACCACAACGCGGCGCGCGTGTGCCGCGATGTCTGGTTCGTGAGTAACCATGACCACTGTTTGGCCCTGCCTGGACAGTTCCTCAAAGACGCGCATGATTTCATTGGAGGTCTTGGAATCCAGGTTGCCGGTGGGCTCGTCGGCAAGCAGGATGGACGGTCGGTTCACCAGTGCGCGGGCGATTGCCACGCGTTGACGCTGGCCGCCGGAGAGTTCATTGGGGCGGTGGTGTACGCGGTCACCCAACTGCACCCGCTCCAATGCTTCGGTAGCACGCTTGCGTCGCTCCTGTGCGCTGATTCCGGCGTACACCAAAGGCAATTCCACGTTGTGGAGGGCTGAAACCCTGGGCAGGAGGTTGAATGTCTGGAACACGAAACCGATTTCGCGGTTTCGTACCCTTGCCAGTTCGTCATCGCTCATGTCAGACGCCAGCAGTCCGTTGAGCCAGTATTCGCCATCGGTGGGAGTGTCCAGGCAGCCTATGAGGTTCATGAGTGTGGACTTGCCGGATCCGGAGGGACCCATGATGGCCACGTACTCATTGCGACGAATGGCGAGATCCACTCCACGGAGCGCACGAACCACCTCGCTGCCCATGTTGTAGTCACGTTTGAGTTGGCGCGTGACGATTACCCAGTCCTGCGCCGGCGTGGCACCGACAATGCCGGTGACGGCCCGGCGCTCACCCGTGGTACTGATCCCCAGTTCTTCGTCGGAGGTCACGACTTCTTACCGGAGGAGGTTGCGGTCTTGGATTCGGGATTGGCAACCTTGATAGTGGCGCCTTCCTTGAGGTCGCGAATCGACTGATAGGGGCCGGCCACGATAGTCTCGCCGGCAGTGAGTCCGCTTAGCACTTCAAAATGGCGTTCGCCAGCTATGCCGATCTTGACGGGTCTGAACGTGACCTTGTTGTCAGTACCCACGATGAATACGCCTTCCACGTCACGCTTGGTAATGTCGCGTACAGGTGGCCTTCCTCCCACCGATACTGCGGTGTCTCCGGTGGCAACGTTTTCGTTCTCACGCACGGTAAGCGCTATGATGGGTACACTTAGCGCCTGCTTGCGTGTTGCCGTGATGATCTTGGCTGTGGTGGAAAAGTCAGGTCGGGTATCAACCGGAGGGTTGATGAGCTGAACATTGACTTCATAGTCGATGGCCTGATCGGTGGAGCCGGTGGTGGTTCCCTTTACGGAGCTGTTGGATATCTCCACCACCTTGCCGAGGAAGGTTGTGTCGGGGAAGGCGTCAATCTGGATGACCGCTGAGTCTCCCAAATTGATGCGGGCAACTTCTGTTTCGTCAACCCGAACGCGCGTTTCGAGAACACTCATGTCCGAGATGGTGAGCAGTGTTGCGGCGTCCTTGTTGAGCGTTCCCATGATTGCCGTTTCGCCCTCTTCCACCACCAGGCGTGTGACGCGTCCGCTCATGGGAGCCGTGATCGTAGTACGGTTGAGTGCCTGTTTGGCATCGCGCACAGAGGCCACAGCCTGATCAACTGAGTATCTGGCGGCTTCCACCAGTGCCTGGTTCACTTCCACCTGCGTCTTGAGCTGCTCCACCTGCTCGCTGCTGACAAGTTCCGGCGTGACTTTCTGAATCTGGAGCTGTCTGTCGTAGTTGCGCTGCGACTGCAACAGGTTGGCACGTGCCTGTGCAGCCTGAGCCTTTGCCGACGCTTCGGCAGCTTCGGCTCGCTGCAGGGCTGCAGTGGGTTGTTCGGGGTCAATCTGCAGGAGGAACTGGCCCTTGGTCACCATGTCGCCTTCCTTGACCGCGAGACGCACGATGCGGCCAGTGACATCCGCCGAAACGTTCACCATGGTATGTGGCCTTATCTGCCCGCTGGCTGTAACCGAGGAAACGAGATCGCGTGCTTCAACGGCTTCGGTGCGAACCTCAACCGCTCCGGTGTTTTTCTTCTGGGATGCTGCATAGGCGAGGCCGCCGATGGCGATTACAGCCACGGCAGCAATGCCGAACTTGGCGCTGTTGTTCATCTGATGTTATTCCGGTTAGCGAAGTGGGCGACCGACGGCATTTTCAAGCGTCGCAAAGGCACGCTGAACGTCGTATATGGCTGTGATGCGGTCGGTTTCAGCCTGCTCGAAATCAGCTCGCGCCTGCATGAGTTCGACGATGTTGATTGCACCTACACGGTAACGTTCCTCAGCCAGCGAGAGTGCGGTACGTGCGGTTCTGGCGTTCTGCTCCTGCATGGTCACGGTTTGCTGTGCGTTGGTGAGTTGCAGGTGAGCCGCGGTTACGTCTGCTGAGACTTTCAGCTCCTGAGACCGTACGTCCTGTTCGGCGTTGCGGCGCTGAACGTCAGCCTGCTCGATCTGTTGCTCACGGCGAAAACCGTTGAAGATGGGAAGAGAGAACGAAACGTTGAGGCTGTAGGGATTGCGGGTGAAGTCGAAGGGATACTTGCCCTGCGAGTCCCGAATGGCCTGTTCTGCCTGCGGTGTGAAACTCATGGATTCACAGCCTGCCAGCATGTTGGAAAGACCCACTGCAGCTCTTACTTCCTCGCTCCTGATGCAGGACGCCTGTTGGGAGGCCACGCTTGCACGCCCCTGGTCAATGAGAACGCCAGTGTTGGTGTAGCGGTTGGTGAACCCTGAAACGCTGGCTGAGAGCGAGAGCGAGGGCAGATAGGCACTGCGCGCAGATGACAATGAGCTCTGTGCGCTCAACTCGCGAGTGCGTGCAGCCGCCAGAGTGGGATTGTCCTGTCGGGCGTTGTCGAGCAAGGAATTCAGTGAGATTTCGGGGGCCGCTGGCAGGGTTGGATCGAGTTTCGCGTCCAGCTCTGGCGGAACACCAATGGCCTGAAACAGGCGCACCATCTCAATGGCGGCCTGGTTGCGAGCCTTCAGGGCTGCGACGCGCTGCTGTCCGTCGGTTACCTCGGCCCGCTGCACATCAAGCTGAGTTCCGCTTCCAACATCAAGCTTGGCGCGGGCCAGTTGCAGCTGTACTGCGGTGTTGGCCACAAGGGTATCCGCCAGGTCCGCCCGGGCGAATTGCTGCAGGGCCTGCAGATACTGCATGGTGACGTCGTTCCTGAGCCGCTGCTGGGCGGCATCAATATCGGCCTCGGTAGCATCGGCATTGATTATTGCAACGCGCCGGTCTCTTATCGCCGCCATGGACAGGTTGAGGCTGGCTGAGGCACTTACATCTGTGGAGAGCTGGTCGTTGGTGGAACCGAAGCCCTGGCCCTGAAAGAAGGTCTGGCGCCCTTCGCGGTAGCCACCGCCCAATCCGGTGCTGAGGCTCGGGAGGAAGGCCCCGGTTGCTGCGCGTACATTGGCCGCCGCATTGCGCCGGGCACTGAGGGACTTGAGTAAATCCGGATTGTTGCGCTGAGCCAGTTCGAGGGCATCGCCCAATGTGAGGACCTTGGAGGAAGCCGAGGCCTGAGCCGGCACCGACACCGGCAACAGGGCGCCCGCACAGGCCAGTGCCAGCGCGAGAGTCCGGGTTCGATGTTGAATTGACACTGTAATGTTCATGGGAACGTGCAGAGGGAAAGAGAACGGACAGAAAGCCGTACGCCGGGTGCCGCAAAAGGTTTCAGATCCGATTTGAGTAGCACGCTCAATGCTGACTGACATCGAAGTGTCATCTGCGTGCGTTCACGGGGACCGGCGGTGTTCACGGTGGTACATCGTCCCGCAGGGCCTCAAGTCCCCGCGAGGGGACGGTCACGCGCAGCAGGCGCCCGTCCGGATCCGCCCAGACCAGCCGCACCTCACTCGAGGAGCTGACCACCCGCCACCTTCGGGCTGCCCGACGGACCCGGGCTATGGACACCGAATCACTGATGGATTCGAGCACTATTCTCACCGGCCCCTGATTATTTGCCGCAGGTGCCAGACTGGGCAGGGTAATGGCATCCTCCGGTTGCACGAGTGGCAATCGGACCAGCAATGCGTATTGCACGACGCCGTCTTCTTCCAGCAGCACCGTACCGGGTCTCAGCAGGTACTCGCGTGCGGATTCACCGGTGAGGCTTCGCGAAAGAGTGGTGAAGCGACCGCGTACCCTCTGTCCACCCAGCTTGAGGGTTTCTTCGGCGCCCTGTCGCTGCTCAAGAGAGTAGCGTATGGGCGTGCCGGCCGAGTCGGCTTCGAGGCGCAGTGCGGTGTGGAGTTCGCCGCGGGATGATTCGGAGCGCAGTTCCAGTACCGTGCCCTCGGCGTCGGAACGGGCCTGGATGGAAAACTGTTCTCTTCCCACCCTTTGTCCGCCAGAGATTATGGTGAAGCTGCCTTCGTCGAGACGGGTGGCGGGAGCGCCCGACTGGCCGCTGAGCTCTGTAGCCGCGATGCAGAGAGCGCCGGCCAGCAGGAGAGGCCTTGCTTGCTGTGCGATACGGGCCAGGCGGCTTGAGCTGGTCTTGGCGCGGATCGTCTGCATCCCTGCAACATAGCAAACTCATATGATCTGCGTGGTGTGGATTCACGGTCATTTGAGTTTGCCCCTTCGCTGAAGAGCGGGTTTGGGGGTATTCTGGGGCCATGCGTCTTCGTGACCGGTTCACAGCACAACATCTCACTTCCGGCACCACCGACCGCTGGCCGGTGACATGGGTGTCTGCGGCAGCCGGTGCTCTGGTCGCGCTGGCGTACTGGCAGCAGGCTCCTGGCTGGGGAAGGCTGGGGGTGGTACTTGTACTCAGTGTGGCGGCCGGTGTCATGCTGCCAATGGTGCGCAGGCCGCGGATGCCCGGCATACTGGCCGTTGGTACGCTGTTGGTGGGCCTCGGCCTGGCAGCAAAGGACACGGCAACCCTCACATCTCTTTCCACAGACTGGCCCGCGTGGTCAGCGGCTGAGCGTGAGGCTCGGGCGCAGCGCGTCGCGGTGGCGCTCACGCAGGTGGCGGGTGAGCTGCGCGATGCCGCCAGGCGCCTGGCCGCCGACACGGCATTGCAGACCGAGGCTCAGGGGAGGCGGGTGCGACCGCTGGACCCACCTCTGTCCGCACGGGTCGAATCGGCTGTGCTTGTTTTCGATAGATCTGAACTGGTGGCGAGCGCAGGTCAGGCACACACCGAGATTGCCGCTTTCGGCCAGAGTGGGGTGAGACTGGTCGACGGGGCCTTCCACACATCTCTGGTCGCGCGTGAGCGTTCGGCGGATGGTCGCATCGAGGTCGTTACCATGGCTCTGGTATCTTCGGCGCCACCTGCCGACCGCTTTACCAGACCATTGCTTGAAACGCTGCCCGGCGGCTTTGATGTGGCGCACACCGTTGTAGAGTCGCCCGACAGTACTCGCGTAGACCCGGGTACAACCGTGGTGATAGTGCCCGACGGTCCCAACAGGCTGGCGCGGGTGAGGGCGACCGCATTCAGTGAAGGCGAAATCAGGCTGAGGGCCCAGGAGCGAGCCCGCTCGACTTCGAGCGTGGTACTCGCTATTGCCATGATCGCCATTCTCGTGGTTGCCTGGCGGAGGCCCGCCGCCACTGCCGAACGCATGGCCACCTCTGTGGTTGTTCTGGCGGCGTTGTCCATGTCGCCTTCCACCAGCCTGTCCAATATCTCGCCCCTGTTTGATCCGGCGAATTATTACGCCCCAATGGGCGGATCGCTCACAGCCAATGTGGCGTCGCTGCTGGCTAGCTCTGCTCTCGTTCTGGCGATGCTCTTCTTTGCGCTTGGAACGCGTGGTGGCAGGTTGTCGCGCTACCTGTCGGTGGCACTGGTGGCCACCATTGCCATAGGCGGCCCGTTTCTGCTGCGTGATCTGGCTCGTGGCATAGCTCTCCCATCGTCGGGTGCGAGCTTCGGCCTCTGGGTGGCGTGGCAGCTGGCACTGTCACTGGTGGGCACGGCCATACTACTGGCCGGCTCCGCAGCCGGACGAGTGCTTCTGGGCAAGAGGGCTGGCATACCGGCCGTGGTCGCGCCGTTATTGGCCATGGCTGCTGCCGTGGTCGGCCCGGTGCTCTGGGATGCGCCCGGTGCCTGGCCCGCATGGTACCCGCTGATATGGGTGCTTGCGATTGTTGTGCTGGCCTTCACCAGACGGGGCTTTGCGCTGTTCGTGGCTGCGGCCATGGTGGCAGGAGCAGGTGCAGTCACACTCACCTGGGGTACCACGGTGAGGGCGCGCATGGCGTTGGCTCAGCATGATCTCGAAAGAATGGGAACAGTGGACGAGAACGCGCTGCGTCTGCTGGCACGCTTTGCAGGCCAGTTGCGTGATGAAGCACGCCCGCTGCGACGCAGCGACGTGCTGCTCAGACGTTATGCAGCCAGTGAGCTGGCGCTGGCCGGCTATCCCGCCAGGCTCGCTCGCTGGCGGCCTGAGCGGCCCGACTCAGCAGTTTCGGTTCTGGAACTCGCACCCGTCACCGACAGCCTTGGCGCACAAGCCTATCTCGCACAGGTTGCGCGCTTTACGCAGAACGTGGAGCTGCGCTTTGTGGATGACGGCGCGACGATACTGCTTCTGGCCGCTGTGCCCGTGATTGACGGCACCGTCACCACCATCGCGGTGCCACCACGAACGCGTCTGCTGCCGGCCGATCCATTCACTGCCTTCACAGGTGTCACGGGCACCAGCGGCACTGCTCCGCCATACCGCCTGCAGTTCACCGTGCCTTCCCAGGACGATACGGCTCCGCGTCCCCTGACATGGAGACGCCGGGGAGACGTGATGTTTGGTGACGGCGTGGCGGGAGACGCAAGCGGCGTACGGGGGGCGAGAGTTGAAGTAGAACTGCGAGGGTTGGATGCTCTCATTCCACGAGGAGCATTGCTGATAATGGTGGACCTCGTCGTGGTGATTCTCCTGTGGGCTCCCACGGCACTGGCCGACGGAGTGCTGCTGCGATGGCTGCGTGTGCGCAGGCTTCGCTGGTCGAGGTCCTACCGGGTGCGCCTTTCGGCTGCACTGCTGATGTTTTTCGTAACACCCGCAGGCATCTTCGCGCTATGGAGCTGGTATCGTCTGCGTGATGACGATCGATCCGCGCGCGAACTGTTGCTCAGGGAGACGCTCAGGGTTGCCACTGCTGAACAGGAGCAAAGAAGTCTCGGCTCGTCTCCCTCCAGCACCGGTGCGCCGTTGTTTTTATATGCCAACGGGGCCCTCGTGGCTGCCAGCGATTCACTGCTCGACGCGCTTGCTCCACTGGGGAGACTCATTCCGGAGTCTTATCTCCGAGAGGTGGACAGCAGCGAAGACCAGTTCATAACACACCGCGTTCCTGCCGGGCGCAGCCGCGCACTGGTGGGTTACCGGCGTGCACCCGGTGAACTCAGCATGGCATCGATGGGTTCGGTGCTGGCCACTCCTGCGCGCGGTGATGAGTTCGCCCTGGATGAACGCAGGGAGGATCTGGGCATTTTGCTTCTCTTCGCCATGGGTATTGGTGCGCTGGCGGCCATTTGGTCGAGCGGAATCGCTGCGCGCTCGCTAGCCCGTCCCGTGGGTGCGCTGCGTGAGGCCGCACTGGCGGTTGCGGCCGGCAATGATGCGCCCAGGCTGGGTACGGCACCCGCCTCTGAGTTTGCGCCGGTTTACCGTGCATTTGCGCGCATGGCGCAGGATCTGGCAACGAGTCGGGCAGCTCTGGAGGCAGCGAGACAGCGCACGGCGGCGGTGTTGCAGAACGTGGCGAGCGGTGTGCTGGCAATTCTTGACAACGGCGAGATCATTCTTGCGAATCCCCGGGCGGAAGCGATGCTGGGCCTCACCGTCTCAGCTGATCAAGGGGCCACGCTGGATCTTCTCGCTGGCGAGTTTCCTGAACTCAAGTCACGCACGCAGACATTCCTTTCGGGAACTGCAGAGGAGGAGGCCTTTGATCTTCTGCTTGGAGACAGGCAGTTTCGCGCAAGACTCACACGTTTGCCCGCGGGCGCTGTTCTTACTCTTGACGACGTAACCGATCTGGCTGCGGCGCAAAGAGTGCTCGCCTGGGGCGAGATGGCCAGACAGGTTGCACACGAGATCAAGAACCCTCTCACACCCATTCGTCTGGGTGTGCAGCACCTGCGTCGTGCCTATCGTGACGGACGCAGTGACTATGCACAGATTCTCGACACCAATGTTTCGCGTGTACTGGCAGAGATTGACCATCTCGATGAAATAGCCAGAGCCTTCAGCAAGTACGGTACCGCCCGCGAGAACCGTATCCCGGCGGAGGCGGTTGATCTGCTGGGAGTTGTGGAGAACGTGGTTGCGCTGGAGAGCATGGGAGACGCGGAGCGGCACAACGTGGTGAATTGGAGGGTGGTGGTTGATGAGGCTTTTGAGCACGAGAAGCCTCTGGTTCGTGCAGTCTCCGATGAGCTCCGGGAGGTGTTGCTCAACCTTCTGGAGAACGCCCGTCTTGCCGGATCCCAAACGGTGAGTGTGCGAGTGTCGCCGTTGGTGTCTGTCGGAGATGTGTCGGTGCCGTGGGGGGAGGGGGAGGGGGAGGGGGAGGCCGGAGTATTGATAGAGGTACGGGACGATGGTTGCGGCATTGATGCGTCAACCCTGCCACGTGTGTTTGAGCCACATTTCTCCACCCGAACCAGTGGCAGCGGACTGGGCCTTGCCATCAGTCGCCGTCTCATTGAGGGTTGGGGTGGGTCCATTGAGGTGGCAAGCGAGTCCGGGAGCGGCACCACAGTTCGTGTGGTTCTGGCGGCATCTGTTCAGGCCGCTAAACAAAGCCAATCGGTAGCTGCAAACGAGCCCGGGTCGGTGAGCGAATCCGATGCGGGAATCGGGAGACAGACGACGTGAGTATTCGTTACACTTGAGCATGCCAAACAAAGCGCATTTGCTTGATCATGCCACTACAGCAAGTCCGCCGCCCCACCTCGAATCCTGGAGGCTTCCACCGGGATGGTCGTGGGGTGAGGAAGCCATACAGCGCGAGCAACGTCATTACCAGGAGGTCGTTGATGCGCTGGGGCGTTCGCTCTCTCTCGTAACAGCTCCGGATCCTGCTCACGCGGTTTGGCTCAAGAACGAGGCGCGTGCGCTGGCGCATCGCAACCATCCGTCCATTCCTACCACGTACCACTTCTGGGGTGCGGACGACGACAGGCGTGGGCCCGGCTATCTTCGTCGATGGATCAGTGGGGAGACGGTATTCAGTCGCGTTGCGCGCCTGGGCCCCGATGCCGTGCCATTTGCGTTCCAGGTGCTGCGTGAGGCTGGCAGTACCCTTGCCTATCTGCACGACACTTCCATCTCTCATGGAGCGGTGGCACCGAGCACAGTTTGGCTCACTCCGGGTGGCAGGCTTTGGTTGCTCGGCTGGGAGTGGGTGCTCCCGCCTGAACAGCGGCCGACCGGAGCTCTGCCAGACTCCAGGCAGATGCCGTGGGCTCCGGAGTGGGCTTCGGGTGTCTGGCAGCCGTCGCCCCTGTCTGACCAGTGGCAGCTCGCCGCGATGATGTACATGATGATCACTGGCGAGAGAGCTCCCTCAGGGAACGTTCCCGCTCTCGAAGACAAGCGGCCCGACTGCCCGCATGCGCTTTCCACCGTGCTGGGTCGGGCCCTTCGCATTGATCCCTTGCAGCGCTATCCCAGCATTGCCGCGATGCTCAAAGAGTTGGACAGGCATGTTTCCGTGCGACCGGTTCAGATAGCGCCTGATGATGAAACGCTGCCCTCGGAACTTGACACGGATGAGGCGCGTCTGCGCTGGGTCACAGCAGACGATTACGAGATCCTGGCACCTCTTGGTACCGGCATGTTTGGAAGCGTATGGCGTGCCCGGGATCTTTCACTCTCGCGCGAAGTTGCCATCAAGGTGCTGCATCCACATATCGCAGTTGACGATGTGGCTGTGGCGCGGTTCAGACGTGAGGCCCGACTGGCAGCTCAGCTTGCCCATGCGGCAATCATCCCCATATACGAGACCGACAGCCGCGGGGGAGTGGTCTGGTACACCATGGAGCTGGCCGAAGGTGG
>CAZWSJ010000013.1:0-61802 GCA_964636415.1 uncultured Gemmatimonas sp.
TGCGTTTGGCGGCCACCAGTTTGGCGAGTGAGCGATAGCCTTCCGGTTCGAGGTACTTGAACGCCAGGTCCTCAAGTTCCCAGCGGATCTGTGCCATACCGAAGCGGTGCGCGAGTGGCGCGTAGAGATCACGGGTTTCCTGTGCTATGCGATGGCGCTTGTCGGGTGCGAGCCAGTCGAGGGTTCGCATGTTGTGCAGGCGATCGGCGAGCTTGATGAGAATTACCCTGGCGTCCTTCGCAATTGAGAGCAGCAGCTTGCGGTAGTTCTCGACCTGTCGGTCCTCTCTTGAGGACATCGGCAGATTGGCGATCTTGGTGAGTCCGTCAACGATCTGGGCTGCTTCGCTGCCGAACTCACGTCCCACGTCCTCAACCGTTACGTGTGTATCCTCGACGATGTCGTGCAGCAGTCCACAGGCGACGGTAACCGAATCGAGCTGCAGGTCGGCCAGAATGCGTGCCACTTCCACGCAGTGCGAGATGTAGGGCTCGCCTGAGTGGCGGACCTGGCCGGAGTGAGCTGCTTCGGAGTACTTGTAGGCGCGAATAATGAGTTCGTGGTCGAGGCGGTCATAAGCGCCGTCCACCCCTTCCCCGAACCCGGGAATAATCTCGTGCAGCGCCACCGTTGTCACAAAAAGCCTCTGTATGCAAAAACCAACCGCCACGTCGGAGCCAGTACTGGGCCTGCCGACCGCGGCGGTCATGTGCCTGTCTGAATTCTGATAATATGAAAATACGATCAGAATGGGCAGTAGGTTCCTTCTGTGGCAAATCAGAGCAGGCCGGATTCGGCGAAGCTGACATAGCGTCCGCGGCCCACTATGACGTGGTCATGCACGGGTATGTCGAGCAGCTTCCCGGCGGCCACGAGCTGGCGGGTGACGGCCCGATCTTCGGCGCTCGGTGTGGGGTCACCGCTGGGGTGATTGTGTACCAGCACCACAGCGGCGGCGCGCTCGGCGATTGCTTCTCTGAAGACTTCGCGGGGGTGGACGAGTGAGGAGTTGAGCAGGCCGCGAGTGACAAGTATGTCGCGCTCCAGGCGGTGCTGGCTGTCCAGTATGGCCACGTGGAACTCTTCCACGGGCGCGTCTTGCAGTCGGGGGACAAACGCGGCGGCCACGTCGCCGGGCCCGCGCATGGGCATGCCGGCTTCTCTTGCCTCGCCCGCCATGCGTTTGCCGAGTTCGAGCGCAGCCTGGATGGCGGAAGCGCGCGCGGGTCCCATGCCGTGGACTCGGGTGAGAGTTGCGAGTGGCATGGCGGCCAGACGGCCCAGAGAGCCTCCGCACTGCTCGAACACCAGATGAGCGCTGGCAATGGCAGAGCTGCCTCGCGGGCCTGAGCCGACGAGCGTGGCCAGGAGTTCCACCGTGCTCAAGGCCTGTGCGCCCAGACTTCGCATGCGTTCGCGAGGCCGCTCGCTGGCAGGGAGTTCACGAATTCTTGGAGACGCATGGCTGGCGGAGTGAACGATAGTGCTGGTGTCAGACATCAACTGGGCCTGGGTGGGAGCAGATCTGGTGTTTGCGACGGGAGTCGCGATTTGCTGTTGCTGGAACTGTAGATGCTCGCTTGCGCGCGGGCTTCACCATTTGTTCCCGGGTGTGTTCAAACAGTCGCTCATGCGCGCTTTCGGGTGCTTCCGGGCTCTTTCGTGCTCTTTCGTGCTCTTTCGGGCGCTGGCATGACAAGCTCACCACAGATTTCATTCAATGATGTCCAGTTCATCCAACAACAGTCCCGCAGTTGAGAGCGGTGAAGCCAGTGGGCACGAGGCTCTCAGTTTTGATCCTTCGAGCAATGAGGCGTGGGCAGAGCTTCGCGCGCTTGGGCATGACATGCTCAATGACATGTTCGACGCTCTCATGGCGCTGCCTGGAACTCCTGCCTGGCGCGAAATGCCACGGAACACACGCGAAAGATTTGCTGCGTCACTGACACCGGGTGGCATAGGGGCTGCAGCTGCATATGAGCGTTTCAGGACTGACATCCTCCCCTATGGCAACGGCAACTGGCATCCACGGTTTTTCGGTTGGGTACAGGGCAACGGAACGCCGCTGGCAATGCTTGCCGACATGCTTGCCTCGGGCATGAATCCGCATCTTGCAGGTTTTGATCAGGCACCGGCGCTGGTGGAGCGTCAGGTGGTTGGCTGGCTTGCTGAATGGATGGGAATGCCCGGGGCGAGTGGCATCTTTGTCACAGGTGGCACCATGGCGAACGTGCATGCCATGATGGTTGCCAGGCACGCTGGTGCCCTCAAGCATGACCGGAACATCCGTGAGTTCGGATTGCAGGCGTGGCCCGGGCTGTCGCGAGATGCTCCGCTGGTGTTTTATGGCTCCACGGAAACTCATGGCTGGGCATTGAAAGCCGCCGAGTGGTTGGGGCTGGGGCGGCATGCCTTCAGACAGGTTCCCGTTGCGAGCGACTACACCCTGCGTGTGGACCTGATGCAGGAGATGATCGAATCAGACCGGGCGGCCGGCCTGCAGCCGTTCTGCGTGATTGGCACTGCGGCAACCGTCAATACCGGTGCCATTGACGATCTGGAGGCCATTGCTGATCTCGCTGCCAGAGAGTCGCTTTGGTTTCACGTTGACGGTGCATTTGGCGCCATGATAGCGCTCGCACCATCTCTCAGTTCTCGGTTGCGTGGCATGGAGCGTGCCGATTCGCTGGCGTTCGACCTGCACAAATGGGGATCCATGCCATTTGAGTGCGCATGCGTGCTCATACGTGACCCTGAAGTGCACACCCAGGCGCTCAAACAACAGGCTGCGTATCTGGGCGCAACTGAGCGCGGCGTGAGTCATGGTGGTCTCTATTTTAACGACCATGGTCTTGACCTCACGCGGGGATTCAAGGCTTTCAAGTTCTGGATGCAGCTTCAGGCCGATGGCGTGGAGAAATTTGGCCGCATCATAGAACAGAACGTTCGCCAGACGCAGTCGCTGGTGAGCCTTATTGAGCAACATGACCGGCTCGAACTGCTGGCGCCGGCACCGCTCAATATTGTCTGCTTCCGTTATCGCCCCGCTATGTCAATTGAGAACAATAACGGTTCTGAAGCCGCAAACGACCGGGGCGCTTCCGGTGTATCTGCACAGAATCAGGACCTGGACGCATTGAACACCGAAATTCTCCAACGCCTGCACGAGCGCGGCATTGCCATCCCTTCATTCACCAGAATCAATGGACAATTCGCCATTCGCGTGGCGCATGTGAATCATCGCAGCACCGATAACGACATCACCCAACTCGCAGATGCTGTTGTGGAGTTGGGTGATGAGTTGGCCATGCAGTAGCGTGGCAGGACGCAGTGGGACGCAGTGGGACGCAGTGGAGCACATTTGCACCCCGCGGCGCCCCATAACACCCGGTAGCGTTTGTTTATGAAGAGTGGCGCTTACTCAGGCGGCTGGCGGCGGCGGTGTGCGCGGCTTGGCTGTACGTCCGGTGGTGGCGCCGCCAGCTGAACCGCTGGTACCGGTCTTGCCCCCCGCTGCCGGGGTCCTGGCGTTGGTATTGCCCGTGCTGTTGGTGCCCGGTCTGCTTCCAGCGGCGGAACCACCGGAACTGCGAGGCGCATAACCCCTGCCGTTCACGGCCTGCCCGGGAACCTGATAGCCACTGGGTGACTTCCCGTTCACCACGATTACGGGACCGCCATAGAACACGCCACCGCCATAGCGATACGGATAGATACCTGGTCCCGGATACGAGTAGGGTGATATCCCGTAGGGATAACCATAGCCCGCCAGGTATGGGTCATAGCGCATCCATGGATCCCAGGGACCGTATCCATACTGCCAGCCAAAGCCCCAGGCACCCATGCCACCCGGGCCGTAACAGAAGGCACCACAGTAAACGCGCTCACGCAAAACAATCGTGCCTGGTGCAGTGTTGAGTGTTTGCACTCCCACTGTGTTTGACGTGATTGACTGCTGTACTCCCTGCTGTGTTGGCGCTTGCATCCCCGGTTGCCCCATAAGCCCGCCTGAGAACTCACTTGAGCGAACCGCGAAGACATCGGGATTGGAAACGGCCACCATCATGTCTATCACCGACGCAGGCATGCCACGTCTGGACAGTTCCACCATGAGCTTGCCGTTGAGGTGGAACATGACTCCGGTTTCGGCGAGCCATACCCCGGCCAGTGCAGGGGGAACGAGCTCGGACAGTTCAAGCACTTGCTCGGGAGTAGCCGGTGCACCCACGGCCATGCGTGCGGTGGCTGTTGAAGCAGTACCACCCAACCGGGAGCCATAGGAAGCAGTTGCTGCGGGATCATAGCTGAAACGGGTGCTGGTGGTGGCCTCGCTGTTGCCCACCCTGATGTGTTGCAGCTGCAGCCAGTTGCCTTCCGGCGTCATGCTCATGAGGCCGGTTTCTACGCGCTTCAAGCCGGCAGCACAGGTGAAATCAGCACGCAGCACCAGCTTGGTGTTGCCAGGAGCCCACACAGCAGTTTCCGCGCCCGAGCAATCCTCCAGCGATCTGCTGGTCTCAACTCCAGGGCGCGGGAGTGCACTGCGTGACAGCAGCGAGTCCCCCGCGTACAAAAGCACGTCCACGCTCCCGGCCACAGTGGAGGAGCGGATCACACAGGCCTTATTGGGAGCACCTGCCTCGATTCCACCGCCAGCGGTAGTAGTCCAGCAGCCCAGCCACGGCTGAAATCGTGGGTCCGTGGCCTCTCCCGATTGAGCCTGAAGCGCCGAGGCAAAGCTGAAACAGGCAAGGGCGACCGCAATAATCCTGACGTCGTTTTTCATGGTCAGTTCTCCACAGTACACAGTGGTCAGAAACGATAGATGAAGCCGCTGGTTATGCCGATTCCTGAAAGTGAAACAGGATCGAAGCCGACAAAATCTCCTGAGACGCTGGCATGGCTCATGTCGTAGCGGGCCTCCACGGTCCAACCGGCGCCGCCACCTCCAATGTTCCAGGTTAGACCCGTTGCCACGTAACCCAGTGGGCCCCAGCCCTTGGTAACCATGCGCGAGTTGAAGATTTCGTCTGTGTTAAAGTTGACGAAGTCGCCCTCCTGCCGGAACAAATACCGTGTAGCACCAGCACCTGCAGACACATAAGGCACGAGACGCGAAGGAACCCAGACAAGCTGACTCACCCTCCGGCCTGCCGGTACGAGGTTAAGTCGCAGGCCAAGGGCAAGGGGTACGCGCTGCAGCAGGGTTTCCTGCTCTATCTCATCATCGTTGTTGTCGACAAAGTCGCGGTACACGCTGGGTATACGGCGACCGCTCACACCAATGGTAGCCTCGATTTCCAGCCGTTCGCTGCGCGCAAGGTTGACGCCCGCAACGAAGTTCGTGCCCAGATAATCTCGCTTCGCGACAGTGAGGTCGCTGGAAACGAAGTCAAAAAGACCACCGCGGGCGTTTGGCTGCCCCGCCCCCAGGCGCAGCGAAAAACTTGCCGTAGGACGCTCGAACAGAAAACCGTCACCACCGGTTTTCTGGGCCAGAAGCGCTCCCGGTGCCAACAGGCCAGACGCTAACACGCCAAAGACCAGCGTCCTGACCGTCAGCACGCCACTTGCCAGCAACAGTTGCCGTGGTTTCATGGTTTCAACCTCTCGGTCAGGAGCAAACTGACATATACGACTAAGTACCTATTAACCTATGAAATGATCCCAGTACACGCAATGCCAACATGTTATATCTTGGCGTCATGGGTTGGTTGCACGATCATTCCGGTAACGAGGCTAGGCATGCAGGGCATGCACATAACTCTGATGTGCATCACCACTCGCCCAGTGATTTCGGCCGCGCCTTTGCGCTCGGGGCGGTTCTCAATTTCGCTTACATCCTGGTTGAGGCGGGCTTCGGCCTGCACACAGGGTCAATGGCTTTGCTTGCAGATGCGGGCCATAACCTCAGCGATGTGCTGGGTCTCCTGCTGGCATGGGGAAGCGCGCTGCTCACCCAAAGAGCCAGCACGGCACGCCGTACCTACGGGTTTCACAGTTCCACCATTCTCGCAGCTCTGGCCAATGCAATTGCATTGCTTCTGGCAATTGGCGCGATTGCCTGGGAATCGGTGGGGCGATTCTCCAACCCCGCGCCCCTGCAGGGGGGACTCATTGCATGGGTGGCCGGCGTGGGAATCCTGGTTAACGGCTTTACAGCATGGCTGTTCATAGGCGGCAGCAAGCACGATCTGAACGTACGCGGGGCCTACCTTCACATGCTGGCCGACGCCGCCGTATCAGCCGCGGTGGTGGTGGCTGGTATTGCAATCGTCTTTACGGGCTGGAACTGGCTGGACCCGGTTTTGAGCCTGCTTGTGGTGGTGCTCATCGCGGTCACCACCTGGGACCTGTTGCGCAAGTCGGTGGATCTGGCTCTGCAGGCGGTGCCGGAACACATAGAGCCCGGGGCTGTGCGCGCCTACCTGCAGAACCTGCCGGGGGTCACCGATGTGCACGATCTGCATATCTGGGGCATGAGCACAACGGACACTGCGCTCACGGTACACCTGCGCATACCTGAGCCAGAGCGGGACAATGATGCCCTGTTGGCCGAAGTGACGGAGACACTGCACGAGCGTTTCGGGATCGGCCATCCCACCATTCAGATTGAGCACGGCCTCGGCATCCGGCCCTGCCATGGCTGCCCCAGTCCCAAGGGCAGCCTGGCATCGACTATCGCCGGGGTGTAGTCAAACCTCAGGTGTTCAGAGGTTTACACCGTGACACTTCTTGAACTTTCTTCCCGAACCACAGGGACAGGGGTTGTTTCTGGGAGTATCTTCCCAGCCGGCCGGCAGGGTCACCGCGCCAGGTGCTTCAAGCGAACGCAAGGCCCCTGCACCCACCACGGAAGGAGTGCCGCGAGCTGTAGGCTTTGACTCCGTGGCCGTGGCAGTCTGCTGGGCACTTCCCACGGTCTCGGTACCGGTCTCCACTGCATCAATGACGTCGGTCACCCCGGCAGTGGTTGCGGAAGCAGGACTCGCGCCCGCGCCATCCGCCGCCGATGATCCCACCGGGTCGCTTGAGCCGCCGGAACCATCGGAGCCCGATTCCAGCTCAGACTCCGGGATGTCCTCAAGGACGCCCAGTGCGTTGTAGCGCTTACGCGGACGCTGTTCAGCGCGTGCCCTGGCCACCTCCAGTGGCGAGGGCACGGGCGGCGCCTGCTCGAACACCAACTGGGCTTTGAGGAAGCGCTCGGTGAAAGTGTGCGCCAGATCGTGCATGAGATCGACGAACATGGAGTAGGCTTCCTGCTTGTACTCCACCAGCGGATCCTTCTGCCCCCATGACCTGTAATGGATGGAGTTGCGCAGCTGGTCCAGATCGTAGAGATGATCCTTCCACTTCTCATCGATCACGCTGAGCATCACCAGTGAGAGCAGCTTGCCCGCAAAGCCCTGCCCGTTCTCATCTTTCACGGTATCCAGGCTCTGCATCTTGCGGGCAAAGGCCGCGCGCGCCTCAGCGGCCGCCAGCGCCTGCGCCTCCTCAAGTGAGGTGGGCCTGTCGTGCTGCACAAACTCCGGCACCTGCAGCATGTAGTGCAGCGTGAGATCCTGCTGTACGTAATCGAAGTCCCACTCTTCGATCTTTTCAAATGTTTCGAGGGCAACCTCTACGCGACGCTGAACGCCCCGCTCCACCATCTTGATGGCTTCGCCGCGCAGCTCCTCGCCACCCTCGAGCGCGAAGGCCCGCAGCGAGTAGATGACCTCGCGCTGCTGGTTCATCACATCGTCGTACTCAAGCAGCCGCTTGCGTGACTGGAAGTTCTGCAACTCCACCCGCTTCTGTGCCTGCTCAATGGATCGAGTGATGAGAGGATGAGTGAGCACCTCCCCGTCCTGGGCGCCCATTCGATCCATGAGCTTTGCAATGCGCTCAGAGCCGAAAAGTCGCATGAGGTCGTCTTCCAGCGAGAGGAAGAACTGCGACGCACCCGGATCTCCCTGACGCCCGGAGCGACCGCGCAACTGCCTGTCAATGCGTCGTGACTCGTGACGTTCGGAGCCAATTATGTGAAGGCCACCGATCTCGGAGATATCCACCTCCTTGCCCTCAGCATCATGTACTCTGGACGGCCTCGATTCGGTGACTCCCGCACCCAGTTTGATGTCGGTTCCGCGACCCGCCATGTTGGTGGCAATGGTAATGGCACCGGGCTGTCCGGCCGCAGTAACGATTTCGGCCTCGCGCTGGTGATACTTGGCGTTCAGGACGTTGTGCTTGAGACCCGCACGATTGAAGAGACGTGACAGCGTTTCTGATGCTTCGACACTGGCAGTACCCACAAGAACCGGAAAATCGAGTTCATGCAGGCGCCGGGTTTCATCAACGATAGCATTGTACTTCTCGCGGCGTGTCTTGAACACGAGATCCTGGCGGTCGTCACGCTGAATCGGACGGTTGGTTGGAATAACCGACACGTCGAGTCCGTAGATCTCGTGAAACTCGTTTTCTTCTGTTTCCGCAGTACCTGTCATGCCCGAAAGCTTTTCGTACATGCGGAAATAGTTCTGAATGGTGATGGTAGCGAGTGTTTGTGTCTCGCCCTTCACCTGCACGCGTTCCTTGGCTTCCACGGCCTGGTGCAGACCCTCACTCCAACGCCTGCCAGGCATGGTACGACCGGTGAACTCGTCAACAATGAGCACCTGTCCGTCCTGCACCACGTAGTTCACATCCTTCTCGTAGAGCGCATGGGCGCGGAGAAGCTGGTGAATGATGTTGAGGCGTTCACTCTTGGTGGCGTACTCGCGCTCAATTTCCGCACGCCTTTCCAGACGCTCGGATGGTGCCAGATCATGATCCTTCTCGATCTGTCCAATGAGCAGCGAGATATCCGGCAGCACAAACATTTCCGGGTTCTCGGGCGAGAGCCAGTCAAGGCCCTGGTCCGTGAGGTGCACGGTGTGCCCCTTCTCGTCGAGCACATACAGCAGGTCTTCCTCAAGCGAGTTGAAGCTGCGCTTGGACGACGGGAGCTTGCGGTCGGCAATGACCTCCAGCTCAACGTGTTGCACCAGCTGCTTGATGCCCGGCTCCTGCACCACCTTCATGAGACGCTTGTTCTTGGGGCCACCAAGTTGGGCCTTGTAAAACAGCACTCCCGCAGCGTGGTTGTCCTCTGCCTCAAGCTGTCTTTCGCCCTCGGCAACCAGGGCGTTCACAAGGTCGGACTGGCGTCTGGCCAGGCGTTCAACAGCGGTGTTGTACTCTGCATACTGCACATCACCATCGTTGCCAACTGGTCCCGATATGATGAGCGGTGTGCGCGCCTCGTCGATAAGGATGGAGTCAACCTCGTCGATGATGGCGTAGATGTGTGGTCGCTGCACGCGTTGATCGCGTGCGACCACCATGTTGTCACGCAGGTAATCGAAGCCGAACTCGTTGTTTGTTCCGTAGGTGATATCGCTGTTGTACACCGCCTTGCGTTCGGGTGAACCGGGCTCGGTGTCGTCAAGACAGCCCACCGTGAGGCCCAGCCATGTGTACAGATGTCCCATCCACTGCGAGTCGCGTCGTGCCAGGTAGTTGTTGACCGTAACCAGATGGGCACCACGACCGGGCAAGGCGTTGAGGTACATGGGGAGCGTGGCGACCAGCGTCTTTCCTTCACCGGTTGCCATTTCAGCTATGCGCCCAAGGTGAAGCTGAATTCCACCAATGAGCTGCACATCATAGGGCACCATGTCCCACACCAGCTCGTGGCCGGTAACGTTCACAGCGGAGCCCTGCAGGCGCCGCGCAGCTTCACGAACAGTTGCGAATGCTTCAGGCAGCAGTTCGTCCAGGGTTTCCGAAATGGCTGTGCGCAGCTCACCCTCGGCCCCGCCACGGCCATCGAGACCCTGAAGCTCGGTGTCCATGTGTTCGCGCTCTGTGCTGTCGGTAGCAGCGAACTTGGCGGCCTTGAGTTCGGCGATACGTGCTTCGATGGGCCCGGTACGCTCGGCCAGAATGGCGCGGAACTTCGCAGTCTGAGCCTGGATTTCAGCGTCAGAGAGCGAAGCGAGCCGCGCTTCTATCTCGTGAATCTCATCGACGATTGGCTGGACGCGCTTGCGCTCACGTTCGTGACGCGTTCCCAGCACTTTATTTATCAAGCCCTTCAGCATGCAGACCTCTGATTTCTGGCAACGGGCACCGACCTGATGGTTTACCCGCGCCGTTCAGTCTTGCGCCGGTTCTCCCACCACTGCCGATCCCCCGGGATGCTCGAGATACAACCCTGTGGATGTGATGTAGGCTGCAACGTCCTCTGAAACGAAGCCCCTTATGGAGCGCCCTTCCCGGACCCGCAACCGGATTTCGGTTGACGATACGTCCACCCGTCTCGTAGCCAGATGTTGCACAGCCACTCGTACGTCTGATTCTTCATCGCCAGCCTCCGGAACTGTTGACTCCGGAGTGCCACGCACCATCACAACGAGCCTGACCATTGAGAGCAGGCGGTCGACGTGATACCAGCGTGGCAGAGTGGGAACCACATCACTGCCGATGAGGAGATGGAGCTCTGCATCCGGCCAGCGCCGGAGCAGGTGCTCCACGGTGTCAACCATGTAAGATAACCCCGCCCGTTCGATTTCCACTGGATCCACCTCAACTCCAGGCACGCCGTCAAAGGTGGCCCTGGTCATCGCCAGCCGGTGTCTTGCCGCACTTTCGTGGCCCGGCTTAAGGGGCTGTTGAGCGGCGGGAATCACCAGCAGGCGATCGAGGTGGAGCGCCTCCAGGGCGTCCTGTGCTACGAGGAGGTGCCCCACGTGCGGTGGATCGAAACTTCCGCCAAAAAGGCCGAGTCGCACGGTGGGTCAGCGGTCTCCGGCTGTGGCCGGTGCCGGTCGGGCAAGCATTGCGGGGGAGCGAAGTGCCAGTGGCTCAATGCTCAGAGAGTCCGCCGATGCCGGTGGCACAGCCGCAGAATCCTTGGGAGCTGCACCACAGGCTTCGATTACATCCGGATCGCCGGGATAGGCATTCCACATTGCCGTACAGGTTTCTGCAGCGTCTTCGCGCCAGCGGATCTTGGTGTACAGCTCATGCAGGCGCAGCCACGAAAGCCGGGCAGCCTTGGTGCCCGGGTAAGTCGTGACCACGTCTTTGAAATAAATGATCGCGGGATCTATGGCCTTGCGAACGCGCAGATAGTGAACGCCCGTGTCATAGTCTTTTTGAGCAAACCACTCCTCCATGACCGCGATGCGGTCGCCAGCCTCGTCCACCTGCTTGGTGGCCTCGGGATAGGAGGACATGAGCGAGCGCAGAACCGCCACGGCTCTCTGGCCGTATTCCGGGTCGAGGGCTGGTCGCCTCCACATGCTCTGATACGAGCGCCCGGCTCCGAGCATTGCCATTGGAGCCAGAGTATCGTCCGGGAAGCCGTCAGTGACCCGCTCGAAGGCCTGGGCAGCGAGCAGGAACTCGTGTTTCTGCTCGTGTGTGAGCGCCAGGTAGAAGTAGACGGTGGCAAGCAGCGGATCGCGCGAGGATAGATCGCTGGCCAGACGTTCGAAGCCCGTCTGGGCGTTGTCCCACTTGTGCCGCTCGAACTCCTGCATGGTTCCGCGGAACAGCGCCTCGGGTGTTGCGAAGTCTTCCGTGCGGAAGCCGCGGGCGCAGCTCGCCATGGTGGCAGCCATGCCGAGCAGCAGCAACAGGCGCCACTCCAGACGGATCTGACCGGTGTTCTTGTTCACGCACTACCCCGGTTTGATGGCGCTACTGATGACAGTGGTACCACGCGGGCACGTCCCGGGCGCAGTCGCGCCGAGACATTCCTTGTGTCCACCAGCAGCGTGGCCTGATCCACCACACGCTGATAGTCAACGCGATCGTGGTCTGTTATCACCACCACCGCATCCGCCCAACGCAGCATTTCATCACTCAGCTCCACACCGCGGCGCACATTGCCGTTCTCACGGAATTCGCGCACGAAGGGATCGTGGTACTCCACATGAGCACCGCGTTCTTCCAGCAAGCGGATAACATCGAGAGCCGGGCTCTCGCGTACGTCATCTATGTCGCGCTTGTAGGCCACTCCGAGCACCAGCACACGACTTCCCCGCAACGCCTTGCTCACGTCGTTGAGCGACGATGCAACACGATCAACAACCCATTCAGGCATGTGTGAATTGATTTCACTTGCCAGGTCTATGAAACGGGTCTTGTAGTTGAGCGTGCGCATCTTCCACGCAAGATAGTGCGGATCAAGCGGAATGCAGTGGCCACCTATGCCTGGTCCGGGTGTGAATTTCATGAACCCGAAGGGCTTGGTGGCCGCTGCGTCAATCACTTCCCACACGTTCACGCCCAGCTTGTCGCAAATGATGGCCAGTTCGTTTACCAAAGCGATGTTGACCGCCCGAAAGGTGTTTTCAAGCAGCTTGACCAGCTCAGCAGACTCAGGCGAGCTGACCGGTACCACGGTGTCGATGCAGCTTCTGTAGAGTGCGCTGGCCACCTCCACGCAGGCAGGTGTAATGCCGCCCACAACCTTGGGTGTGTTCTTTGTGTTGTACACCGGATTGCCCGGATCGACACGCTCGGGACTGAACGCCACGAAAACATCGCGTCCAATGACGAAACCGGCTGCCTCGAGTCGCGGCTGGAGCAATTCGCGCGTTGTGCCCGGGTAGGTGGTGCTCTCCAACACCACGCAGAGCCCGGCATGAGC
Organism: uncultured Gemmatimonas sp.; assembly: GCA_964636415.1. Taxonomy (GTDB): domain Bacteria; phylum Gemmatimonadota; class Gemmatimonadetes; order Gemmatimonadales; family Gemmatimonadaceae; genus Gemmatimonas. The sequence goes on from CAZWSJ010000013.1 coordinate 12,692, forward strand.
CTGCCTCGCAACCGCATCGGCAGCGCTCAGCACAAAGGTCATGTCGGGGTCGCGAGTCTTTACCAGCGGCGTGGGCACGGCGATTGAAATGGCATCACACTCCCGGAGCCTTTCTTCGACAGTGGTTGCCACAAAGAGCCCAGTGGCCACGGCCGCCTGAATCGTGGAGTCGGGCACGTCCTGGATGTGTGATTTGCCCGCCATGAGCATATCGGTCACGCGGGTGCTCACATCAAAACCGATGACGCGGAAGCCGGCCCTCACAAACTCCATTGCAAGCGGCAGGCCCACATAACCGAGCCCCACCACCCCCAGCACTGCGCTGCGTTCGGCAATACGATCAAGTAACTGCTGCTTGGTGTCTCTGGATTCAGACATAAAGACTAACGACCGAAAAAGGTACGAACGGCTGCGATCACTTCATCGAGCTGGCCGGTGCTGAGTTCAGGATAAATGGGCAGCGAGATGACCTCACCTGCTGCCTTCTCAGCCACTGGGAACTGGCCCTCCTTGTACCCCAGGTAACTGAAGCATGGCTGGAGGTGCAGCGGCAGCGGGTAGTAGACACTGCATCCGATGTGCTGCTCAGCGAGATGCGCCTTGAGAGCATCACGTCGCGGTACCCGGATGGTGTACTGATTAAAAATGGGAGTGTTGGCCGGGTCGGTAAAAGGTGTCGTTACTTCGGCCAGATCGGCGAATGCAGCGTCATAATAGGCGGCATTGCGACGACGTGCCTCGCTCCAGGCTTCCAGGTGTGGCAGCTTGGCCAGCAGCACAGCCGCCTGAAGCGCGTCGAGTCTGCTGTTGTAGCCTACCAGTTCGTGGTAATAAGTGCGCAGGCCACCATGGGTTCGCAGCTTCATCAACTGGTCAAAGAGATGGTCATCCTGAGTGACCAGCATGCCCCCATCGCCAAAACCGCCGAGGTTCTTGGATGGAAAGAAGCTGAAAGTACCTATGGACGCGGCTTCACCGGCCATGACTCGCTTGCCATTGATAATGCGGCTGGCGCCAATGGACTGCGCCGCGTCTTCGATGACAGGGTGGCCGCCGGCTGCGGGGACAATGCGCTCCATGGCTGCCATCTGGCCAAACAGGTCCACGGCTATCACCGCTCTGGTACGCGGCCCCACGGCGGCTGCAATGGCTGCGGCATCAATGTTGAGAGAGCCGTCCTCGATATCAACGAACACCGGCCTGGCACCAGCATTGTGAATGGCTCCGGCCGTGGCAAAGAAGGTAAACGGTGTGGTAATGACCTCGTCGCCGGGCTTTATATCCACAGCCCTGAGAGCCAGAAGCAGAGCATCAGTTCCGTTGGCACAGCCCACCGCATATCTGGTTGCGGAAAGATCGGCCACGGCCTTCTCCAGCGCGCTCACAGGCTCGCCAAGAATAAAAGCCTGCGACTCCACGACACCCATCAGTGCTGCCACCACTTCTTCGCGAATGGCCGCGTGTTGTGCTTTCAGATCCAGAAGCGGAATTGCCATGTTGGCCTGTTATAAGCTGTTGAGATGTGTCTGAGAAAAACGGGTACAGAAGAAGAGACTGACTACCCCGGAGGAAGGGCACTCATATGGCGTTCTTGAGCGGCAGAGGTACTTCCCTGCCCGTGCGTGCCGATTCATAGATACCCAGAATCAGCTCCAACGATTTGCGCGCAGCACGACCATCGGTATCCGGCACTGCATTCCCGCGCAGCACAGACACCACATTCCGATAGTAGCCTTCGTGCCCGAAACCGTACACGCTGGCCGGGTTGGTGTTCGACTGCTCCACCAGCTTGTCGTCGTCATCGTAGTCGGCAAACTCCCAGTGCTCCACCCGGTTCACAGCGGTTCCACCGATCTTGACCGTACCGTTCTCGCCCAGAATGGTAATGGAGCCCTCAAGATTTCTGGGGTAGGTGAGCATGCTCACCTCTATTACTCCGATTGCTCCAGAGCGAAACTTGAGCACTGCCGCACCACAGTCTTCCGCCTCTATGCGCCTGGCGAGCGTCGCCGTTCTGGCCATCACACTCTCCACAGGTCCTACCAGCCACTGGATAAGATCCACGTAGTGAGAGGCCTGATTCATGAACGCGCCGCCGTCGAACTCCCAGGTTCCACGCCATGGCGCCTGATCGTAGTACTCCTGAGGGCGTGTCCACCTGACGGTGCAGTTGGCCGTGAATATCCGGCCGAACCGGCCGCGATCCACCGCATGCTTGAGCAGTACTATGGCAGGATTGAGCCGGTTCTGCTTTACCACGAAAAGCCGTACGTGGTTATCGTCACAGGCCTGCACCAGTTCATCAGCCGCCTTGAGCGAGATACCCATGGGCTTCTCACTTATCACATGACGACCTGCACGGGCACCCATGATGCCGTGCTGCGGGTGAAGCCCGCTGGGCGTGGCCACCACGAGCACATCGCTTGGCACTTTGTCCAGCATCTCGTGCAGATCGTTGAACCAGGGCAGATGTGCTGCAGCAGCGGCTGTCTTTGCCCGCTCATCCACAACATCGCAAAGTGAAACCAGTTGCAGATCGTCGTTACGTGCTATGACATCAAGATGGTTGCGGCTGATTCTGCCGCATCCCACCAGGGCCACCCGTATTGGTCTGTCAGTGGGAATGATCTTCTCATTCATGACCTGCATCTCCCTTCGCTTCACTTCCGGACCCGGAAGTTGAGCCGCCAGGTGTTTCCACGGGATACACAACCTCACCAACTCTCTCGTACAGCTCGCCGCTACCCTCGCAAATCAGCAGCTCGCCATTGGCCGATCTGCTGGCGGCATGCTGATCATCGGCAACCACCAGCCTGTGCCCCGCGCGCGACATCCAACCTGCCCGTCGCGCCGGCACACCCACGAACAATGCGAAATCGGGCACATTTTGTGTTACCACGGCACCCGCGCCTATAAACGCATAACGGCCTATAGTCACCCCACAAACGATGGTTGCGTTTGCTCCTATGGATGCTCCACGACGCACCAGTGTGGGCTTGTATTCATTCTTGCGGGAAACGGCGCTGCGCGGATTGAGGACGTTAGTGAAGACCATGGAAGGGCCACAGAAAACATCGTCTTCCAGCTCCACGCCCTCGTAGATGGAAACATTGTTCTGAATCTTCACATTGTTCCCGATGCGCACACCGTTCATCACCACCACATTCTGCCCCAGGGAGCAGCGTTCACCTATGCTTGCACCTCCCATGACATGGCAGAAATGCCAGACTCTGGAGCCGGCACCTATCTCCGCTCCATCGTCCACATAGGCTGACTCGTGAACAAGTGCGCCAGCGCCAAGTCGCGCAGTCTGGCCCACATTGTTTACACCACTTACGCCAGACATCTCCGGCACGCCCGACGACCGGGTCACGACAGCAGCATCCCGTGCCACTCCTGCAAGGAACGCACTATTGGCTCGCGCGATCTGCGTGCAGCAATGGCCTCATAGGCCGCGCTCGCAGCGGTGAGAGTGGTGGTATAGGGAAGACGGTTTGCAATGGCTGCCTGCCGCAGGAGTTCGTCATCCTTCTGGGCACGCTTGCCCAGTGGGGTATTCACGAGTAACTGCACTTCACCGTTCAGGATCTTGTCCACACCGTGCGGTCTTCCTTCGTGCACCTTGAATACAGTGGTCACGGGAATGTCGCGTTCAGCCAGATAAGCGGCCGTGCCTGAAGTTGCAAGGATGGTGAAACCAATCGCCTGGAACCTGGCGGCCAGATCCGCCGCCACTGGCTTGTCGTTGTCATTCACTGTGAAGAACACAGCACCCTCGCGAGGGAGCGCATTGTCGGCAGCCAGTTGCGACTTCATAAAGGCGGCCCCGAAGTCGGTATCAATTCCCATCACCTCGCCCGTGGAGCGCATCTCGGGTCCGAGCACGGGATCAAACTCACGGAACTTGCTGAAAGGAAACACGGCCTCCTTCACACTCACATAAGGCGGCACTATCTCGCTTGTGAAACCCGTTTCTGCCAGCGTTTCACCAAGCATGAGTCGGGCAGCCACCGAGGCCAGTGGAATACCAAGCGCCTTTGATACAAAGGGAATGGTGCGCGAGGCTCTCGGGTTCACTTCAATCACGTAGACCTTGCCAGCCTTGTATGCATATTGGACGTTGATGAGACCCACCACACCCAGCCTGCGTGCAAAGGCAATGGTGTGGGCCTTCATCTGCTCCACCGCTTCGGGCGGAATGAGATAGGGGGGCAGAATGCAGGCTGAGTCACCTGAGTGAATGCCTGCACTCTCGATGTGCTCCATCACGGCACCGATCACCACATCTCTGCCATCGGACAGCGCGTCCACGTCTGCTTCGAAAGCATCCTCAAGGAAATGGTCCACGAGCACGGGACGCTCTTCACTCACTCGCACGGCACGCTCGAAATAGTCACGCAGAGACAGTTCATCGTGTACTATTTCCATGGCCCTGCCGCCCAGCACATATGAAGGTCTCAGAAGCACCGGAAAGCCAATTCGGTGCGCAATTTCCACGGCCTCATCAACGCTGGTGGCGGTACCGTTGGCCGGCTGTTCCACACCCAGTTCACGTGCAATGGCCTCAAAACGTCTGCGGTCTTCCGCCGCATCTATGGCATCGGGAGAGGTGCCCAGAATGCGAACACCGGCGGCTTCCAGAGCGCGCGTGAGTTTAAGCGGAGTCTGACCGCCCAGTTGCACAATCACGCCTTCTGCCTGCTCTCTCTGAACTATCTCGATCACATCCTCAAGTGAGAGCGGCTCAAAATAGAGTTTGTCAGAGATGTCGAAGTCGGTGGAGACCGTTTCAGGATTGGAGTTGACCATGATTGTCTCATAGCCCTTCTCCCTGAGCGCCAGCACCGCCCGCACGCAGCAGTAGTCAAACTCAACTCCCTGTCCAATGCGGTTGGGACCTGAGCCCAGTATGACAACCTTCTTGCGCCCGTCGCTGGGGGCCTCGTTCTCTTCCTCGTAGGTGCCATACAGATACGGCGTATTGGATGGGAACTCACCCGCACAGGTGTCAATCATTTTGTACGTGGGCCTGATGCCCAGCGAGTGCCTGTGCTCGCGTACTGCTGTCTCAGTTTCTCCGCGCAATGCAGCGAGCTGGCGATCGGAGAAACCAAGACGCTTCATGCGACGCAAATCATCTGCATCCGGTGCGGAAAGCGTCTGGTATGCCTGTTCGGCATCCACCAGCTCACGAAGTTGTTCCAGAAACCAGGGATCGATTCCCGTGAGCGAATAAAGCTCACCGGTTGCCATTCCCATCTCTATGGCCCGCTTGAGCTGGAAGATGCGTTCCGGTGTGGGATGCCTGAGCGCACTGCGCAACTCATCCAGACTGCCCTCACTCAGTCGGTCGTCGGACAGGCGCTCACCGTTCACCCAACCGGAACGGCCAGCCTCAAGCGCGCGAATTGCCTTCTGAAATGCCTCCTTGAAGGTGCGTCCGATTGCCATGGATTCACCAACTGACTTCATCTGCGTTGTAAGGCCCGGATCAGCAGCCGCAAACTTCTCAAAAGCGAAACGCGGACACTTGACGATCACGTAGTCCAGAACCGGCTCATAGCTGGCAGGTGTGGTCTTGGTGATGTCGTTGGGGATCTCATCGAGCGTGAGCCCCACGGCCACCTTGGCGCCGATTCTGGCAATGGGAAATCCGGTGGCCTTGGACGCGAGTGCGGAGGAACGCGACACACGCGGATTCATTTCAATAACTATGATCTCGCCCGTTGTTGGACTCACCGCAAACTGAATATTGCAGCCTCCCGCGTCCACGCCAATCTCTCTGATAATCGCGGCCGACGCATCCCGCATGGTCTGGAATTCACGATCGGTGAGCGTAACTGCAGGGGCCACTGTGACTGAGTCGCCAGTGTGCACGCCCATGGGATCAAAGTTCTCAATGGCGCAGACTATGACCACGTTGTCTGCACTGTCTCGCATCACTTCGAACTCGATTTCTTTCCAGCCCAGCAGCGAGCGCTCAACCAGCACCGAATGCACGGGTGAGAGATCGAGCCCCCGGCGTATCATGACCTCGAACTCATCACGGTTATAAGCCACGCCACCACCGGTACCGCCCAGCGTGAATGAGGGTCTAATGATAGCCGGAAAGCCGGTGTCTTCTGCAGCTACCAGAGCCTCTTCGAGAGTGGTCACGGTGCGGCCCTGCGCGCAGCGCAGGCCTATGCGCTCCATTGCCTCGGCGAAGAGCTTGCGGTCTTCGGCCAGGCGAATCGCACGCGCATTCGCTCCGATCAGTTCGCAGCCGTAGCGATCTAGCACGCCGCTTTCGTGAAGTGCCATGGCGGTATTGAGTGCCGTCTGCCCGCCCATGGTTGGCAAAATGGCATCGGGGCGCTCGCGCTCCACTATTTTCTCGAGAAACTCGGGTGTAACAGGCTCGATATAGGTGCGATCCGCAAATTCCGGATCGGTCATAATCGTGGCCGGATTCGAATTGACGAGGATTACCTCGTAACCTTCCTCACGGAGTGCCCTTATGGCCTGAGTCCCGGAATAATCGAATTCGGCAGCCTGGCCAATCACAATCGGCCCTGAGCCGATCACTAGTATGCGGTGCAGATCAGTACGTCTCGGCATTGAGCAGATCGTCGATGATATCGTCTAGAGAATGACTGGGTTGCCAGCCAGTGGCAGCTTGCAACTTTCGCGGGTCCCCGACCAGCACGGGCACGTCTACCGGGCGTACCAGTTGCGGGTCTTCTACGGGTTCGGCACGTACTCCAGCCCGCGCCAACACTCTGTCCAGTACCTCACGCACCGACCATCCGGTACCACTTGCCACGTTGTACGCCTCGCCGGCGGCACCACGCTGACAGAGCAAAATATATGCATCCACCACATCGCTGACATGCAGGTAGTCGCGAACCGGTGAAAGATTTCCAACGGGAAGTACCGCCAGTGCCCCGGAAACTGCAGGACTCACAGAGCCGGCGAGGCCACCAGGCAGCCCGCTTGCGCGGCCCTTCCCCAGGGCACGCACCCGAGACACAAGCGCCGGGATGAGAAAACGCGGCATCTGTCCCGGTCCACTGTGGTTGAAGCTCCGGGCCACGACGCAGCGCAAGCCCGTGGAGCGATACATCTGAAATGCAAGAATCTCCTGAGCAGCCTTGGTTGCGGCATACACGGTGCGAGGGAGCTGCCTTGCGTCCTCAGCCAGAGGACCCGGGCGACCCTCCTCCCAGCCATACTGCTCAGCGCTTCCAGCCAGCAGCACCAGGGGATCCACGCCGCTCTCCCGGCGGTTCTCATCCAGCCAGTGGAGGAGACGCGCTGTGGCGGAAACATTCACATCCCATGCGACACCAGGGTTGGCCGCTGCCGTGCGCACATGAGATATCGCAGCCAGATGAATTACCGTGTCTGCAGCGGCCTCAGCAACTGATGAACGAAGAAAGTCATCGTTCCTTATGTCACCAAAACGCCAGGTCAGCGCAGCCGGCCACTCTGGAGCACCATGTGCGGGCACCGCGAGGCTTTCAGCCTCCAAGCCAAGAGCCAGGACCTGAGTCCCCGCCTCCACAAGACGGGGCAGAAGCCAGCGGCCCACAAAGCCGGATGCTCCGGTAACCAGAACACGCTTCATGGGCAGTTCCCGGCCAACCCACCAAACGGCATTTCGGCAACCGACCCGGCAAGAATCCCGGCAGCAGCCCCCGTACCGGCCTCCCCACCGGCGAAACAGATCATCTCTCCGCCATACCTACAGCTCACTTGAGCGCCTGGTACCGGGCGAGATCCGCTTCCACCATCATGGTCACCAGTCGCTCAAACTCCACCACCGGAGACCAACCCAGTTGCGTACGGGCTCGTGTGGGGTCCGCAACGAGCAGATCCACTTCTGCAGGTCTGAAAAACCGCGGATCCTGAACCACATATTCACGATAATCCAGACCGACGGCATCAAACGCGGCCTGGCAAAAGTCACGCACCGAGTGCGTGCGACCCGTACCGATTACATAGTCCTCGGGCTCATTCTGCTGAAGCATGCGCCACATGGCTTCAACATAGTCGCCGGCAAATCCCCAATCACGGCGTGAGTCGAGATTGCCCAGACGCAGTTCTCTCTGCAGTCCGTGCTTTATGCGTGCCACACCATCGCTGATCTTGCGAGTTACAAACTCCAGCCCGCGGCGCGGTGACTCGTGATTGAAGAGTATGCCCGATACGGCGTAAAGGTTGAAACTCTCGCGATAGTTGACTGTGATCCAGTGTCCGTAAACCTTGGCTACGCCATAGGGCGAGCGTGGGTAAAAGGGAGTGCTTTCGCGCTGAGGAGTTTCCACGACTTTTCCGAACTGTTCGGAAGAGCTGGCCTGATAGAACCTGGCATTTGGAGCTGCTTTCCTGAGTGCTTCGAGCATTCGTGTCACGCCGAGTGCAGTGAACTCGCCGGTGAGAACTGGCTGATTCCACGAAGTCTGCACAAAGCTCTGCGCCGCGAGGTTGTAGATCTCATCGGGCTGTGCTGCCTGTACCACGTCAGTGAGCGAGGTCTGATCAAGCAGATCAGCAGAAGCCAGTTCCACGCGATCCACCAGATGGGCAATGCGTTCGTAGGGTGTGGTGGAAGAGCGTCGAATGACTCCGACCACTCTATAGCCCTTGCTTAGCAGCAATTCCGCCAGATAGGAGCCATCCTGGCCGGTGATTCCGGTGATGAGGGCAGTTTTCACGATGCGATATTGTGCGCGACGACGGTTGAGTGTTTGCCAGTGAGTTGTACAGTTGTGGTACAGTTACAGAAAAGCGGGGAGCATCGCAGTGTGCGAGCTCCCCGCCTCAGATCTGTAGGACACTGTTCAGACGGCGGCCGTCTGACCGCGCGGAGCGCGCCGGACCTTACCGGCTGCCAGACAACGGGTGCAGACCTTTACCTTGATGATCTTGCCCGCTTCGAGTGTTCTCACCACCTGAAGGTTGGGCTTCCAGGTGCGACGGGTCTTGTTGTTGGCGTGTGACACGTTGTTGCCGAAAGCAACACCCTTGTCACAGCAGTAGCAGCGATTGCGAGTGATGGCCATGGGTGTGTCCTCAGCTCAGGATCAGTTCGATCCGCGCCATCTCTGCGCCGTCACCCTTGCGGTGGCCGGTTTTGAGAATGCGCGTATAGCCACCCGGGCGTGATGCGAACTTTGGGCCGAGCTCCTGAAAGAGCTTGTCGGCCGCCTCACGCTTCTGCACATGGCGACCGGCGAGCCGGCGCGAATGCAGGGTACCCGTGCGGGCCTTGGTAATGAGTTTCTCGACGAACGGACGCAGCTCCTTGGCCTTGGCCTCCGTCGTCTCTATCGCTCCTTCCTCAATGAGTGAAGTAGCGAGGTTGCGCAGCAACGCGAGTCGCTGTTCGCTCGTCCGCCGAAGCTGGCGGTTTGCCTTCTGGTGACGCATTGGGGGTCAGTCCTCTTCTTCTTCGTCGGGCGCGTTTTCGGCCGCATGACTGGGGGGAGTACCCAGATCAAGAATATGCACTCCGTCGCTGTTCTCTTCGTAGCGCATGCCGAAATTGAGTCCTTCTCTCTCGAGCAGGGCAGCAATTTCCTGCAGCGACTTCTTGCCGAAGTTCTTGACCTGCAGGATCTGCGCCTCGGTCTGGCGAACCAGATCGCCGAGTGAGCGGATGTTGGAGTTTTTCAGTGAATTGACCGAACGTACCGTGAGTTCCAGGTCGTCGATCGGGGTTCTGAACAGCTCAGCAAGCCGGATGGCATCGCTGTTGGCGGCGGCGCTCACTGCACCCGGCTCGGCCGACGAGGAGCTTCCGAAGCCCACGAAATACTGGAAGTGAGTCTGCGCCAGTGCGGCGGCATAGCTCACTGCCTCTTCGGGGGTAACGGTACCGTTGGTCTCGACAGTGAGTGTGAGACGGTCGTAGTCGGTGCGCTGACCAACGCGGGTTTCGGCAACGCTGAAGTTGGCGCGACGAACGGGGCTGTAAACCGCGTCAATGCGCACAACGTCAACCGAAAGCGACTTGTCCTGCAGGTGCTGGTCACTTTCAACGTAGCCACGGCCCTTGTTCACATAGAGATCAACGTTGAACTCGCGATCATCGGTGATGGTGAACAGGTGATGAGCCGGATTGATTACGCGCGCGCCGCCAGTGATGACGATATCGGCGGCCGTGACAACGCCCGGGCCCTTCTTGCTGAGCCGAAGTACCGACTGCTCCACCTCTTCGGGGAGGGCCAGTGTGAGCGTCTTGAGATTGCCGATGATCTGGTGAACGTCTTCCACCACGCCGGGAATGGTCTGATGCTCGTGCACCACACCATCAATGCGGAAGGCCCAAACTGCTGAACCCCGCAGCGACGAAAGCAGCAGACGGCGCATTGCATTCCCAAGGGTATGACCGAATCCGCGCTCCAGCGGGAACAGGCGGAACTCGGCAAGATTGGGATTGTCTTCGCGCCGGGTTGCTTCCACAACCTGCGGCTGTACCAGTCCGGAAAGATCTATTGTTGCCATGATGACGTTGATTTGAGGTCTTGCCGCCGGGCGTTTCCTGTCCGGGTGAACTCACCCGGACAGACCATCCTTTTGGCAACGCGCTGCCCCGCCCCGAACGCGCGGCAGCCCCGTAGAGGGGTTCGGGCCCCGACCCTGCTGAAAACTTGCCTGCTGAACTGCATGTTGAACTACATGCTGAATCCCGCCGGATTCGACGGGACTCGGCTGCTTACTTGGAATAGAGCTCGACGACGAGCTGTTCCTGTGCGGCCAGAGGCACTGCCTCGCGCTGTGGCTTCTCGAGCACCCGACCGGAGAAAGACTCCTTGTCGACTGCGATCCACGACAGCGTTGGTGCGCGGGAGGCGAGCTCCATGGCTTCCTGCACCATGACCAGCTCACGTGAGGACTGCTTCACTCGCACTTCCTCACCCGGTCGTACCTGGTACGACGGGATGTCGAGGAGACTGCCCTTGACCTCGATATGGCGGTGACGGATGAGCTGTCGCGCGGCCTTGCGGCTGGGAGCAAAGCCCATGCGGTACACTACGTTGTCGAGCCTTGTTTCAAGTGCTGCAACGAGGTTGTGGCCGGTAACACCGAGCTGGTTTGACACGCGCGTGAAGGTATTGTGGAACTGCTTTTCCGACACACCGTAAATGCGCTTGATCTTCTGCTTCTCGCGAAGCTGCTTGGCGTACTCCGACATCTTCTTGCGGCGTGCCGTGGCCTGGCCGTGCTGGCCGGGCGCATAGGGGCGACGCTCAAGCGGGCACTTCTCAGTGAAGCACTTGGTGCCCTTGAGGAAGAGCTTGGTGCCTTCGCGGCGGCACTGGCGGCAACTGGGTCCTGTGTAGCGTGACATGGATCAGACCCTCCGCCGCTTGGGGGGACGGCAGCCGTTATGCGGGATTGGCGTGACGTCGCGAATGGACTTCACGGTAAGCCCTGCAGCGGCGAGTGCCTGAATGGCGGACTCGCGACCGGAGCCCGGCCCCTGCACCTGAACATGTACGCGGCGAACGCCGAGCGTCATGGCCTCGCGGGCGCACTGCTCAGAGGCCACGGTTGCGGCGAAAGGAGTGGACTTCTTGGAACCCTTGAAGCCGGCCTTGCCTGCGGAACCCCACGATACCGCACTGCCATGCATGTCGGTGATCGTGATGATGGTGTTGTTGAATGTGGCGCTGACGTGGGCAATGCCCTCGGCTTCCACGACGCGCTTGCTTTTCTTTGCGGTAGCCATGGCTTACTTGGTCACCTTCTTCTTGCCCGCGATGGCGCGGCGCGGCCCCTTCTTGGTGCGCGCGTTCGTGTGCGTGCGCTGTCCGCGCACAGGGAGCCCGCGACGATGCCGCGTGCCGCGATATGACCCGATATCCATGAGGCGCTTGATGCCCATCGCGACCTCGGTGCGCAGGGCGCCCTCAACGCGGTGGTTGCGCTCGATCTCCTGGCGGAGCTTGCCGAGATCGTCGTCGTTCAGGTCGCGAACGCGCTGAGCGCTCGACACACCTGTGGCTGCAAGGATCTTCTGCGCAGTCTTGCGCCCGATCCCAAAAATGTAGGTAAGACCGATCTCAACCTTTTTATCACGCGGGAGATCGACGCCAGCTATACGTGCCATGTCTGCGCTTCCCCTCAGCCCTGGCGCTGCTTGTGCTTGGGATTGCGCTTGCAGATGATGCGAGTCACGCCCTGTCGCTTGACGACTTTGCAGTGCTCACAGATCGGCTTGACGCTGCTGCGAACTTTCACGGGTCACCTCGGTACTTTCGCACCGATGGAAGCCTCCCGCACCACCAGCAATCGGTGGCCGGCCGGGCTTCCCATGCTGTTCATCGTCCTCGAAGCATCGCGTCATTCGCTGGCCGGGGCCGTGAACGAATCGATTCCGCGCAAGGGCGAAGCAACTGTGGCCAGCGGATTGGCCGGGAAAATCCTGACTCCCTGAGGAACGCCATGTGCAGGCTGCCTTGCACCGGCTGTCGGGTCACGGCTCTAAGCGTTTAAGCGAGAGACCACCCGGCAGTCATGTGGCATGTGCACAATAGGCCCCAAAAAGAGGCAAGACCTGTAGGTTAGCCGATTCCGATCAGCTGTGCAAGTGCGCGGTTACGGCGAAAACGTGGCCCGGTCAGGGGCGAAACCCGGTTGAAAACCCGCTCGAAAACCGGCCGGATCAGGACGGTTTTCGAGCGGAGCACAGCCGGAACAAGACCTTACAGTGGCCGCACAAAGCCAACTCAGGCCAGCTCGGCCCACACCGCCTGCATCGCAGCCACCGGATCGGCTGCCCCTGTCACCGCGCGGCCTAGGATCAGCCAGTGGGCTCCGGCCGCTGCCGCCATGGACGGCGTCATTACGCGCTTCTGGTCGTGCATTGCACCGCCTGGCAGACGGATACCCGGTACCAGCAAGCCAAAGTCATCTCCCAGCCGGTCTCTCACAGCTCGCGCCTCATGCCCGGAGCACACTATTCCGGCAGCTCCAGCCTCTGACACAAGGCCGGCCAACCTGAGCACCTCTGCCTGTACTTCCACTGCCCCCGATCTGCCCCAGGCCTGAGCCACCGATGGCCCATCCATGCTGGTAAGCACCGTCACTCCAAGCACCCCGCAAGCGCCGGATGAAGTGCCCGCCGAACCCTCGAGGGCGCCCTCTACCGCCGCAGCAATCATTTGGGTGCCGCCGCTGGCGTGCACCGTTAGCAGAGAAGCACCAAGGCCGGCCACAGATCTCGCTGCGGCTCGAACCGTATTGGGAATATCGTGAAGCTTGAGGTCCACGAACACCTGCTTGCCCTCTCCACACAACCAGTGAACCACTTCCGGTCCTTCAGCGGCAAACAGCTCGAGACCCACCTTGTAATAGCCACAACTGTCTCCCAGCAGCGCCACCAGCGATCGGGCTTCTGAAATACCGGGTACGTCCAGTGCCACTATGGGAGTTGCCGACATGCTTTGTGAAATCAAGAGTAGAAAATACGTGAAGAACGAGCGGAGACTGAGTGAAGAATGAGTGCAGTCCGGTAGAGACTGAGCAGAGAATCACGATATGGACAGAGCAGCCCTGAGTGCTCTCAGGCAGGCCAGCGAAGTCCGCCCACAACGGCAGTGATATCCTCAACGCCTTCGCGCATGCACCACTCGCGCATGCCGGAAATGATACGCTTGGGCGCACGCGGATCCCTGAGTGCTGCAGTGCCCACCCCAACCAGCGACGCGCCGGCCAGCATGTACTGTATGGCGTCGTCGCCCGTGCTGATGCCACCCACGCCAATGATCGGCACATCCGGCATTGCCTGGTGCACACGCCAGGTGGCCAGAAGGCCAATGGGCAATAGCGCCGGCCCACTCACTCCGCCACTGCCAAAGCTCAGGCGTGGCATGCGGCGCCGCGTATCAATCACCATGCCAGGCATGGTGTTCACCAGCGTGACACCCGATGCACCGGCCTCGAGCGCCACAGCCGCCATGTCCACTATGCCGGCCCCAAGCGTGGGCGAAAGCTTCACGAAAATCACCTTCGCGGTTTCTGCCCGGGCACATCTCACCACCTCCCTCAGGGAGTCCTTGTCGGAGCCGAACTCCAGCCCCCCGGCCTTGACATTGGGGCAGCTCACATTGAGCTCGAAGGCGTCTATGCGCTGTCCCGAATCCAGATGCCGGATTACTGCGCCAAAGTCCTCCGGACTTCGACCCACGACATTTACAAACAGCCGCGTGTCGCCAAGCACGCTATCGAGCCAGCCCAGATGGTCATCTCGCACCATCTCCATGCCCGGGTTTGCCAGCCCCACCGCGTTCAGCATTCCGCCGGCAAACTCCGTGACTCTGAGCGCCGGGTTTCCGTCTCGCGGTTCCACGCTCACAGCCTTGGTGGTAAGGGCACCGACCTGGGTCAAATCGATAACTGAATCCACCTCACGGCCGAACCCCGCCGTTCCTGACGCCAGAACCAGCGGATTGGGCACTGCGATTCCGGCTGCAACGGTACGAAGATCCATAAGCCTTACAAGCTGTTCACTTTGCGATCGTATTCATCAAGGTATTTCACGATAGCATCGGCGAGGGAGTTTGCAATGCTCACCTGTTTGGCCGGGTCAGTCATGAACGCCGAATCCAGCTTGTTGCTTCCAAAACCCACTTCAACCAGCACGGCCGGCATAAAAGCCGTTACCAGAACCGCAAAACCGGCCTGCTTCACGCCTCTGTCGGTTCCCGGGTGGATGGTCTTGAGGCCACCCTGAACGAGTTGAGCGAGCCGCGCCGACTCACGCAGGTGCTCGTTCTGCGCCATGTCACGGATGATGAAGCCCAGTGGGTCGTCGCGCGTAGCATCTGCATCTGTCTCGAACTTGATGGCCTCGTTTTCCATTGCAGCCACCCGCCGTTCGTCCTCGGTCTTGGCCTCGGCCAGAAAATAGGTCTCAAAGCCCCGCGCGCCGCCCGGGTTGTTCCAAGTGGGATTGGCGGAATTGACGTGCACCGAAACGAAGAGGTCACCCTTGGCCTGATTGGCAATGCGCCCGCGATCCCTCAGAGCTATGAGCGTGTCGGTGGTGCGAGTCATAACCACCTTGATGCCCCGACTTTGAAGAGCGGCTGCCAGCTCCTTGGAGAGCGCCAGAGTTATGCTTTTTTCTGTAATTTTGCGCGTGGCTCCAATGGGCCCCGTCATACCAGGATCCGGGCCGCCGTGGCCGGCGTCCACAATCACGGTTCTGACGCGCACATCCGGCGCTCCGGAGCCGGCTGCCGAGCTGCCAGTTCTTACAGTTGTGGGGCCAGTGGAGCCCCGAGCAGGAGAGGTTCTGGCGGAACTGCGCACAGCAGAACCGGAACTGCCATTGGCTCCCGAGGCCACAACGGGAGTGAAGCGGCGTATCTCATGCTTTTCGGCATCATACAGCACACCCGCCCCCATGCGTGGAAGTACTTCCACTGCGAGTGTGAGCGGCACGAAAAGCATGTTCCCCCGACGAAAAACCGGCGCCGTAAGAGGGATGGTGTCACTGGCCAGCAGGGCCAGACTGCTTCCGGCTTCCAGATCCAGACCTGTTGCCCCCACCTCAAACCTGAAACGCATTTCATCGCTGCTGCTGCCCATGAGCTGGCCGCCCAGAGCTGCGGCCAGTTGATCGGCTCGCACGGCTGCTCCACCTTCGGGGTGCTGGATCACAGCAACCGACCGAACCTGCTCGCCAACCTTGACCGTGACGGGCGCAAGCTGTGCACGGATGGCGTGGGGTGCAGAGCTCAGCGCCAGCAGCAGCGCTGCAAACATGTGCAGCGCCGGGTGCGGGAGAGCCATGCGCGAGAGCGCTCGCGGGTATTTCAACACGCCAAGCTCAGCGCCGCCTGAGGGCACGTGCGATTTCACGGTCTGCATCGCGCTGTTTGATATCCTCTCTTCGGTCGTGCTGCTGCTTGCCGCGTGCCAGCGCCAGGCGAACCTTGACGCGCCCTTCCTTGAAATAGAGCTCCAGCGGTACCAGTGTGAGCCCCTTTCTCTCCACGGACCCAATGAGCCGACGAATCTCCCGCCGATGCAGCAACAGCTTGCGAGTGCGCGTTGGCTCATGGTTGAAAACATTTCCCTGGCCGTAAGCTCCGATGTGCAGATTGAGCAGAAAAACTTCACCTTCGTTCACTACCCCGAAGGCGTCGACAAGGTTGGCGCGGCCATCCCTCAGGGCCTTAACCTCGGTGCCGGTGAGCACAATACCAGCCTCCCACGTCTCAAGAATCTCGTAGTCGTGGCGGGCGCGTTTGTTCCGCGCTATCGATTTGCTGTTTTCATCACTTTCTTTGCTGGTCATACCGCTGGTAACGTAACAGACCGTCAATGGCTGCGGCGTCCCCTGCGGCAGGCAGTTGGCATAATCCGAAACTGCAACAGCGTTGACTTCAGCAGGTCATCGGGTAATTCTTCCCGACCTGTCCACGTGTTGGGTGTGCGGCGCGGTGCCCAGCATCCACACAGACCACGCCGAAGTGGTGGAATTGGTAGACGCGCTGCGTTCAGGGCGCAGTGTCCGCAAGGACGTGCCGGTTCGAGTCCGGCCTTCGGCACCTCTGTAAGGCTATAAGAGGCGATCCAGTATCAACGGGCCATGTTGCAGGAGTTCCTGCAGCATGGCCCGTTTGTTTTTTGACCGATCCGGTCAGGCCCTGAGCGCCGAGGGGCGAATGTTGTCGGGCAAGCGGGCATCACCAAAGGCGGCCCGGAGAGCATCGTTGCTGGCCTGGCGGTAATAGGCCACCAGCTCGGCGGCCTGCTCCAGCACCTCAGGAGAGGGATCAGGCAGTGAGCAGGCCGCGAGCAGCACACGGGCCACGCGGGCTTGTGGCAGGTCCCCTGTTCCACGCTGAGCCATCGCTGCCGTGTAGGCCTGCAATCGCTCGGTCCAGAGCCCGTTTGATGCCGTGCCATCGTCTCCCTGCACCCCAAGAACTGCATTGAGTTCATGCGTCACGTCAGCCACCGTACGGTCATCCAGCGCATCATGCTCCGCCACCATGAGTGCAATGGCGCGTCTGGCCAGTTCCAGCTCTCGCAGCGCAGTTTCGGGAGTGGGCGCGTGCTCAACCAGCCACCTCAGAGATGCCTGGTCGGGCGCGTGCGTGAGAACCTCCAGATATCTGGAAGCGCGACGGTGACGCTCTCGCGACAACTGCCAGCCGCTCCAGAGAGCCATGGGCCGGCCCTTAGCTCTGCAAGGCCGCTACTGCCTCGCCCAGCTCCGGTGGCGGCTGCACAAGGGGCTCAAGCCCCACGCGCTCACGCACTGAGGCCTCATCTGCCATGAGATCGCTGAGCTTCACCCCTTCGAGCACCTCGTCAATGCGTCTTTGCAGCAATAGCCATACTGGGCGAATACTGCAGTTTTCCGACTGGGCGCATCGCTGGGCATCTACGGGATGCGAAACACAGTGCAGGTCGAAGGTGGCGAGTTCAGAGGCCTGAATCACATCGCGCACGGATATTTCCGAGGGGTCGCGCGCGAGAGAATAGCCACCCTTTGCGCCGCGTGTGCTCTTCATGAGCCCGGCTCTTCGCATGCGCAGCAGGATTTGCTCGACATAGTCGGCGGGCAATCTTTCCTTGCCTGCAATGTCACGTCCCGTCACAGGAGTCGCACCACCGCGGCGCGCCAGGTGAAGGGCACAAATGAGTCCGTATTCAGCCCACGTAGTAATACGCATATCCCGAGTCTAGAACCCGGGATTGAAAGATACAAGCCATAAAGCGAGCTCAGCAGGTCAATTGACATTCCTGCAGAGCTCGCTTTATGAGTCAGTTCACATCGTATTTCGGGGCACTGCGCGGGTTTTCACTGCCCCGAAAACACCTCAGTCAGCGCCGGGAACGCCAATCTCCGTCATGCGTCGCAGATCCAGTACCGAATCCACCTGATCCGCCGGAAGCACGCCTTCACGCTTCACAAGATCACGTATAAGCACACCCTCGGCCACCGAACGCTTGGCTATGACGGCCGCGTTGGAGTAGCCAATTTGAGGCATGAGCGCCGTGGCAAGGGCCGCGGAGCGCTCCACCCAGTACTCACACATGGCCGTGTTGGCTTCTATGCCGCGAATGCAACGCTCCGTGAGTGCGTTGATCGCGTTGGTGAGGATCTGCATTGAGAGCAGAACATTGTGAGCGATAACGGGCATCATGACGTTCAGTTCAAGCTGTCCGTGCTCGGCGGCCATCGTCACTGTGGTGTCGCAGCCGATCACCTGGAAGCAAACCTGATTGACCATTTCTGCGATGGACGGATTGATTTTTCCGGGCATGATGCTGGAGCCCGGCTGGACGGCGGGCAGTATTATTTCATCCAGTCCGGTACGCGGGCCTGAGACCATGAGCCGCAGGTCGCTCGCAATCTTGGAGAGATCGATGGCCACGCCGCGCAGCGATGCACTGAATGCAGCGGCGTCACCCATACTCTGCATTAGTTGAATGCGGTCGGCACCCTGCCTGAGGGTGCTGATACCGGTGATTTCGCGCAGGTGCCTGACCATGAGCGGCGGGTATTCCGGCTCAACAGTTACACCGGTGCCCACTGCCGAACCCCCTATGCCCAGATCGTTCAGATAGTCGGCCGTTTCCGCGACCCGCTTGGTCTGACGATGCATGGTACCGGCGTAGCCTGCAAACTCCTGACCCAGGCGAATGGGCATGGCGTCCTGCAGGTGTGTGCGGCCGGCCTTGACGATGTGGTCGAACTCCTTTGCCTTGGCGCTCAGCGCGTCTTCCAGATCGTTGAGAGCCTTGAGCAGTGCGGGAAGCTGGCCAAGCGCCGCCAAGCGGATGTTCGTGGGGATCGTGTCGTTGGTGCTCTGCCCCATGTTGACATGGTCATTGGGATGCACCGGCTTGTAGGTACCGCGCTCTGCACCCAGCAGTTCATTGGCGCGGTTCGCGAGCACCTCGTTCACATTCATGTTGTGCGAGGTGCCGGCGCCCGCCTGGTAGGGGTCTACCACGAACTGTTCTGCGTGCTGTCCTGAAAGCACCTCATCGGCTGCCTTCACGATGGCGTCTGCAAGCTTTGCATCCAGACGGCCGGTTTCCTTGTGGGTGAGCGCCGCGGCCTTCTTGATCCAGACCTGACCGATCACGAAGGGTTTGAGGGGCCTGAGTCCGCTGATGGCAAAATTGTGCATCGCACGAACTGTTTGAACGCCATAGAGAGCATCGGCGGGCACAGCGAGCTCGCCGAGTGGATCTTTTTCCATACGGGTTGTCATGAACTTCCTCCAAAGTGGAACTGAGCCATAACTCAGGGGAGTGGAGCCTCCGGGTGTGCCTCAGGGCACGCCCTGCACGGTCTGGACTGTTGATACGATGTGCGCCAGGCTCTTGTCATCGGGGTTCGTCTGACTGGTACGCCAGCGCGTGATGGTGATATAGCGCATATCGGGCGGGCTCGCGAAGGCCCTTGCCACGCCGGTTCCCTCGATCAGGTGTATGCCATCGTCGACGAGTTCACAGTAGACCTGCTCATTTGCCACAGTGCTGGTTGCCGGATTGGCATAGGCAAGTGACAGAATCACTGCGGTACCGGGGTCTCTGGTGGCGTTCCAATACACCTCAAGTGGGCGCTCAGCCTCCAGTGTGGACATGGAGTCGATCACGATCGGTTCCGCGAGCCTTACCGAGATCTCTGCTGCCGGGAAGCCCTCGGCCGAGCCACTGATCACGGCCCTGGCCACATCACCAGTGAGGTAGCTGATGGGTGCGTTGGCCGGTGTGAAATATCCATTCCTGGCGCTCGACCATGGCAGATTATAGGTCTCGGCGCCCACCATGAGCTGCAGCGCGTCTCCCGCCCGCATCTGGCCGATGGGGCTGGTTCCCGGGTTGGTGAGGCTCGCGACCACGCACTGATCGGTTTGCTGCAGCGTGCTATTCGGGATACTGAGCAGCACATCGCTGCTCACGTCGAAGGCTACCATTGAGACGTCAGCGGTTGCTGTAGTCTTGTCGACGGTGTTGCCGACTATGCTGACCGCTGCTATGCGGCTGGTTATGCCGTTGTCTGAGCTGTTGGTACAGGCCGAAAGGGCCAGGGCGAGCGCCACAACTGGCAGATGGCGAACACCGGGGCGTGCCGGCTGAAACAGTGATTTCGTAGGGTGCACGATGATTTCCGGGACACGAGTAAAGTCGCGAACGGCAGTGGACGGGGGGTCCGCTGGCCGCTGCCCGACCGTCGCCGCCTGCCAACTTCCGTCGAATTGCAGCTTCTCGAAGTAAGCCAATTGACTGATTCGCAGCAATGAGCCCTGGGTACGTGGAAAGGCAAGGCCGCGTTCCGTGTCTGGTCGCGGTGGAGGCTGTGGCCTAGATTGACGGACCATGAGAATGGCGGTTTTCACCCTGTTGCTTCTGCTGGTGGTCTCGGACATTTCAGCACAGGCCCGTCCGTCGGCGACGCGAGCAGAGGGGTTGCTCGTGCCGGGCCCGGGGCTTGTCGATCAGCTGCGTCAGCGCGTTCTCACGAGTGGTATGACCGCCGAGCAGCTACGCGCCAGACTGCGCGCCGCGGGCTATCCGGAGGGTTTACTGGACGGCTATTTGCCGGGCGCCACCGTTTCTCCGGCAGCGACCGGCGAGGATCTTTTTGAAGCTGTTCGCCGGCTGGGCATAGCTGGGGACGAAGACATACGCCTAATGCGGGAGATGTCATCCCTGCCCCGGCCCAGCGTATCCGAGCCCGTGATGGACGATGCCGTAGCGCAGAGCGACAGCGCATCGCGGGAGCTTTTTGGCATGTCGCTTTTCAGGAGCTCAACCAGCGAATTCATGCCAGCGCTGGACGGGCCGGTGGATGCCAACTATCGGCTGGGTGCCGGTGACCAGTTGGTTCTCATTCTTACCGGACAGGTGGAGCTTGCACACACCCTGGACGTGACACGTGAGGGTTTCGTGGTCATCCCGCAGGTTGGGCAGTTGAGTGTGGCCAATCTCACACTCGGACAATTTGAAGACCTGCTTTACCAGCGTCTGCCACAATCGTATTCCGGAGTGAGTCGCAGCAGCAATGCGGCCACGCACTTCTCGGTTACCGTTTCGCGTTTGCGGGCCATTCAGGTCTACGTTACCGGAGACGTTCAGAGCCCGGGAAGTTACCGGCTTTCCAGTGCCGGAACGCTTCTCAGCGCCCTTTACGCGGCGGGCGGCCCGACAGTAAATGGGACACTCAGGCAGGTAACACTGCGCAGGGCTGGCCGCGTTGTCACCAGTCTGGATGTTTACGACTACCTGATCAAGGGCGACAACTCGCACGATCTGCGTCTGGAAAACGGTGATCTTATTTTTGTGGGGTCACATGGTGCGCGGGTTCGGATGACCGGCGAGGTACTGCGACCAGCGACCTACGAATTGAAGGACGGAGAGACTTTGCGCGATGCCCTGCGAGTTGCGGGCGGTTTGAGGCCCACGGCAGACGCGCGCAGAGTTCAGATACAAAGAATCATTCCGGCGGCTGAGCGTACAGAAAGTGGCAGGGACCGCATAATCCTGGACGTGCCCGGCACAGGAACAGGTGCCCGACCCCAGGACTTCCCCGCCCTCCCAATTGAAGCGGGCGACGTGGTGCGCGTGTTTCCGGTAGCGGCCAGAGTGAGGAACCGCATCACTGTGAGCGGAAACGTTTGGCAGCCGGGCTCACAGGCCTTGAGTGCCGGAATGACCCTGGGCGATGCACTGCGTGGAGCAGGCGGTCTCAAGGCCGACACATATCTCGGGCAGGTTCTTATATCCCGACTGCGTTCAGACAGCACCAGAGAGCAACTGCGTGCGATGTTGCAGGACAGCAGCGGTGTCGTGGTAAACGATCCGGTATTGGCAGAGGATGACGAGATACAGGTTTTTTCCCTGACCGAGTTTCGCCCTGAGCGTTACGTGGCCATTGGCGGTTCGGTTCATTCCAGCGGCAGGTATGCATGGCGTGAGGGGATGACACTGCACGATCTCGTGCTGCTTGCAGGCGGCCTCAAAGAAGGTGCCTATCTCAAGGAGGCCGAAGTTGCGCGCCTGCCTCAGGACCGTTCAACCGGCGCGACTGCGTCCACCATGAGGGTGCCTCTCGATTCCAGTTACCTGCTCGATTACGTGCCAGACGGGGCTTACCTGGGCGCTCCCGGTATTCCCACAGCCGGGTTCAGGACCGCGGCCGCGTTTGTGCTTCGACCTTATGACAACGTTCTGATTTTGGAGCAGCCCGACTGGCAATTGGAGCGAACAGTGGTGATCACGGGTGAGGTTCAGTTTCCGGGTCGTTATGCCCTGGAGAGCAAGACTGAGCGCCTGAGTGATGTCATAGCACGTGCTGGCGGGTTGACGGACGAAGCGGATGCAGGGGCAGCCTATTTCTCGAGGGTGAGAACTTCCGTATCGTTTGCTGCACAGAACTCTGGTGGGGTAGTGAGAACCAGGGTGGGTGTTGATCTGGTCAAGGCGCTCTCGCGCGCTGGGAGTGATGACAACTTTCTTCTGGTGGACGACGATTCGCTTCACATCCCGTTCAGGCGCACGACGGTCGAGATTCAGGGTGCAGTGAATGCACCCACGGCGGTGGCGCTGGCACGTGGCAAGAGTCTGTCATACTACGTGCGGGCAGCGGGTGGCCGATCTGCAAATGGCGATGGCAAGAAGGCCTATGTTGTGCAGCCGAACGGCAAGATAGAATCGCGGCGTCGGGTCTTGTGGTTGTTCGTGAACGAACCAGAACCACTGGCCGGAGCTACGGTGGTGGTGCCGACAAAGCCGGAAGAGGCTGTGCGTACAGAGCGTGCCACGACGGTGGCGCTTATAGCACAGACGTTGGCGAGCCTTGCGGCGGTGGCTGCGTTGTTGCGGCGGTAGCAACACTCCAGGAGAATCCACTCACTACACGGGTGACCAGGCAGCCATGAAGCTATTGAGCATTGTTGGGGCGCGCCCTCAGTTCATAAAGGCATCCGCCTTGACTGCCTGCCTCAAGCTCAATCCGCAACTCTCGGAGATTGATACGGTTCTCGTGCACACCGGTCAGCATTCTGACTGGAATATGTCCCAGGTGTTCTTCGACGAACTCCAGATCCAGGAGCCATCCTATAACCTCTCGATTTCTGGCGGCACACATGCGGAGATGACCGGCCGCATGATGACAGCCATCGAAGCAGTACTGTTGAAGGAAAAGCCGGACTGCGTTGTTGTATATGGCGATACCAATTCCACACTCGCGGCTTCCATTGCAAGCGCCAAACTCGGCGTTGCTCTGGCTCACGTCGAGGCAGGGCTCAGGTCATTTAATCGTCGCATGCCCGAGGAGATCAACCGGGTGGTGGCTGACCATTTGTCCGCCCGCCTTTACTGCCCATCTCAGGCATCGGCCAGAAACCTATCGTTGGAAGGCATAAACGATGGTGTGCTGGTGACCGGGGATGTGATGAATGACGTACTGTTGCGAATCACCGAGTTGCTGCGTGATCGCAGCCCCGCTCTCGGGGCTCCGATTAGAGACGGCGAGAAGTATATTTTGGCCACCATACATCGCGCTGAGAATACCAATGATCCAGTTCGACTAAGACAGATTTTACTTGCACTGGACGAGCTGGCGAAGAGCGCAGTTCTGGTCTTCCCGATGCATCCGAGGACAAGAATGGCAGTGGCAGCGCATGGGCTTGAGCATCTGCTGACGAGGCTGCGCGTCATTGCCCCGACGGGATTGATTGAGATGTTCCGGCTCGAGCGTTCAGCATCGCTCATTGTCACAGACTCCGGTGGCGTTCAAAAGGATGCCTACTTTCACGCTGTCCCCTGCGTTACTGCGAGGGATGAAACGGAGTGGACAGAGACTGTTGACACGGGCTGGAACGTCCTTGGAGGCATCACGTTTGAAGGTATTGTACACGCGGCACTGAGTTTCCAGATACCTGCCGAGAGGCCGACGCTCTTTGGCGATGGTCAAAGTGCGAAATACATACTTTCTGATCTTCTGGCTCAATACGGAGCCCGCTCGCGGTGAGCGGTGTTCGCGCGCCAGCGCTAAGTTCGCTCGGAGAATGGATCAGATCGACCGGTACGCTTGTGATGGGCACCGCCGCAGCTCAGGTTATCTCGCTTGCTGCTTCGCCTGTTCTTTCGCGGTTCTTTGGACCTGAGGCTTTTGGCAGCTACTCGGTGTTTGTGGCCCTCATGACACTCCTGGCAACCGTTAGCGGAGGTCGACTTGAGCTTGCCGTTTCTCTGCCACTGCATGATTCACAAGCAAACACGATTGCTGCCGCCGCAAGACAGCTATCTCTGGTTGTAATGCTAGCAGCCGCTGCCGTTGGGGCTGTGCTGCTGGCCACGCTGAGACTCTTGTCCCCTTCTCATTCCAGCCCGGCGTGGTTGCTGCTGGTAGCGCCCGCTGGGCTGTTGGTGGCATGGAATGGAGCCTATGCGCAAGAGAACCTGCGAGAACTCAACTTTTCACTGCAGGCACGGCTGAGGATCCTGCGCTCTGTAGCTTACGCGGCAGTGGCGATCGGCCTGGCCAAATTCAGCTCAGGCTCTTCAGGGCTCATTGCAGCAACAATCACAGCGCAACTGCTGGTCTTGGTGGCGCACTTAAGGCGCAACCCAACCCTCATCGCAGGCAGACTCAGGACAGCGGCCATGGTACGTCGCTACCAAGAGTTCCCCACAAAGCAGGTTCCGGCGAGCCTGCTGGAGTCTGGCGGCGCGTACCTCCCACTATTGTTCTTCGCTCCAGCCTTTGGGCCAGCGGAGGCAGGTTATTTCTTCCTCGCTCAAACTGTTCTGCGCCAGCCGGTACAACTTGTTTCAAGCGCCGCGAGCGAAGTATTTCGTCAGTGGCTGAGTCAGAGGTACGCGGCAGGAGAATCAACCCGTGAAGGTGCAGTGAGGGTGGCAGTGGCGCTTTTCGCCCTGGCGTTGCTGGTATTTTCACCGCTCATTATTGCCTCTGATGTGATGATACCCAAAATCTTTGGTTCAGAGTGGAATGACAGCGTCATCTACTTTCAGTTACTCGCTGTCATCTCCGCATTCCAGTTCGTGGCGGGCCCCTTCAGTGCCACCTTCTACGTCATGTCCCGCCTATCGTGGAATCTCGCCTTGCAAGCCTGTGCTACCGCATCCGTATTCTTGTTGTTGGCGACGGCAGTGCTGGCTGGCCTGAGTGCCTCTGTCACAATGGTACTGTTCACACTGATTTACGTGGCTCGTTACTCAATTCAGATGACACTATCCCTATATCTGGCGATGCATCCCAAGTTAGCAGCATGGCCTCTCCATCACTGATACAGAAGAGTACTGCGACCACACTCTACCTCGTGGTACTACCGCTCCACTTTATCCTGTCTTATCTCTCGGCAGTGCAGGCAATACCAGCGAATCAAGGCCTCATGGAATTGATTACTGTGAGCCTGCTTATTGCGGTCGCCATTGTCACAGTCGGTGATCGTTATTTTTGGAGACAAACTCACATCTTGTTGACACTGTGCCTATTGGTGTGGGTAATCACTATGTCCCTTCTCCACTGGCTTGTACCCGGACTTCGTCCGGAGTGGCTGGGCAGAGTGGCAGTTGGTGATCTCTTCATCTTTCATGCCAAGAACGCAGCTCGCATTCTGATATTTCTGGTCCTCGGCATCTTTCTGGACTTGGATACCGGCTTTCGTAATACGGCTTTCGTGTGCTGGCTTATCCCTGCTGCAGTAGTAGTTGCGTACACCGATCATTCAGCCTGGTCACTCAATATGCCTGACGATGAAAATCT
This sequence comes from uncultured Gemmatimonas sp., assembly GCA_964636415.1. Classification (GTDB taxonomy): domain Bacteria; phylum Gemmatimonadota; class Gemmatimonadetes; order Gemmatimonadales; family Gemmatimonadaceae; genus Gemmatimonas. The sequence continues at coordinate 38,454 of CAZWSJ010000013.1, forward strand.
CTCAGGCATATACCAGAGTATGGGCGATATATTTGCGGTCCTCTCCATCACGCTGCTGGCAACCCTGCACCGAAGTGCAGTAGCGGTGCTTGTGGGGTGCCTGAGCCTCATGCTGCTTTATGTAATTGGCTCACGTTCTGCGCTCTACGCATTCGGGTGCGCCTTTATCTCTCTTGGTGTAATTCGAACCTCGGCACGTCGTGGGGTTTTGGTTGCCGCGGCCCAGACATTACTGCTGGTAGCGGTGGGAGCAATGTTGGCACTTCGCAGCGTTTCAAGTGATACCTTGAGCGGCAACCGCATGCTGGGCCTCCTAATCACCGGCGAAGACACTTCCTGGGCGTTTCGAAACTGGCAACTTGCAGAAGGATTACGTGCCATCTCGGCGCATCCAATCAAAGGATGGTACGGGAGTGATTTCCTCTTGCTTGGACGACACGGAGACTACATACACTCCTACCTTGAACTCTGGCGCCAATTCGGCCTTGGTCCTTTTCTGATATTTTTGTCAGTTCTATTCCTTTCCCTGCGCAGTATATGGCTTAATCGAGATCAGCAGGATAGACCGATCTGGCTTTGGCCCACCACTCTTATGGTCTTTGCTCTGGTTGAAATAGTTTTTGCAAGAACATGGGGGTCACCCTATGTCTTTATGGCCATTGGAGCCGCCGTAAGCCTGCGCATTAGCACCTCTTCGCTACCGCTTGTCAGGCGTCACCAGACGCCAGGAGTGGAAGCACATGCCACGGATGTCGTGCGCGGTTGAGCATGCTATGAATGTCTTTTCGTTGGTGCTCAACTCTGTGGAGCACGACTCTCGGGTTCAGAAAACCGCCCAATCGTTAAGCCGCTACGGCATGGTAACGGTGCTTGGCCTGCGCCATTCGGGGTCACAGCCAATTTCGGAGGCGAAAGGCGACTACAGCATTCGTCGCATATGCACATACAAGCGCAGCCGCATTCCGGGAATCGTCAAGCGCCTCCGCCAGGCTTACAGCTTGCTACACTACTGGTATTCAGCCACACTGATCGCTCGCAAGGGTCAGCTTGTTGTGTGTAACGACGTTTGGACTTTGCCTGTCGGACTCATGGTCAAGCTGCTCAAGCCGCGTGTAAAGATTGTATACGACAGCCATGAATACCAGACACAGACTCACTGGGTCGGACCACTGCAGTGCCTCCTTATCATGACCATGGAACGTGTGGCCCTGCGGTTTGTGTCTGCAACGATAGTGGTCAGTCCGTCTATTGCACGTGCCTACAAAGAAGACTACGGCATTGCCCAACCCGTAGTGGTCATGAACTGTCCAGTCCTTTCAAGCAATGCACGATCAGGCAGACTGCGTGAACAAATCGCCGCCGGCCCGGACAATTTCATCTTCCTTTATCAGGGCGGATTGACGCCCCAGCGTGGCATTGAGCAGATTATTACTGCCTTTCGCAGCATCACGGACCAGAGACTCCGTCTTGTCTTTCTGGGTCAGGGGCCTCTGGAAGCCGATATACGCGTCCACGCAGCCCATGATTGTCGAGTTGTCTTGCTAAAACCCGTGCCACCGTCCGAGTTGCTAATGTATACGGCGGATGCAGACTTCGGGCTCTGCCTGCTGAGCCATAGCTGCCTTAATCACTACTACAGCCTGCCCAACAAACTTTTCGAATACCTCATGGCTGGCGTACCTGTAATCGCCAGCGATCTCCTCGAGGTAAGATCAGTTCTTGAGCGATTTCACGCAGGCATTATTGCCAACGACCTGAGCACCAGCTCCCTCGCGAAGGCTCTGTCAGACGCAACTTCCTTCAATCGAACGCGTTTTGTGCAGGAGCTTGCACAGCTCAGAATGAACCTCTGCTGGGAAACGCAGGAGGAGGTCTGGAAGGGCGTGCTAACTCAATTGGGCTTCACGGCCAACGCATGAGCGTTCACATGTCGGATCCGTATACTATAGGCGGCCTTCCATGTTCTGCGTTTGGCAGCTCGGAAGCGCTGCAGGGAACGCTCGCCCGTCTCGTCTCGTCTGGCCGGGGTGGTTACACCGTAGCCATTAATGCTGAAAAGATTGTTCGGGCACGTCGCGATTCTGTGCTCAGACTCGCAGTCAGCAATGCAACTCTTGCCGTACCAGATGGTTTTATGGCTGTGCTGGCATTGCGCTGGATTCACTGCATAAGATCAATAAAGACTGATCTTCCGGAATGCGCGCTCAGGCAGGCGAATGATTCAGGTTGGACCGTTGCCATATGCGGCGGCCTGCCCGAGGTAAATGATGAGGCGAGCAGCGAAATCTTGCTGCGCTATCCCAAACTCAACCTCGTAGCGAACATTGACGGATATCAACCAACGGAATCAATACGCGAGCTTCTGGCCCGAACTCGACCGCAACTTGCATTGCTTGCCATGGGATCACCCAAACAGGAGTTACTGGCTTACGAGTGGCAATCCACTCTACGTGGTACTCTCGTGGTGGGATGTGGCGGCGCGCTGGACATATTCGCTGGTCGCGCAAAGCGCGCACCTGCTGTTCTCGTCAACAACGGGTTGGAATGGGCGTACAGGCTCTTGCGTGATCCGCGCAGAATCAGACGTCAGATGGCTCTACCTGTCGCACTGGCCATCGTGCTCAGGGAAGGAGCTGTAAAAAGATTCATGGCTTTCTTTAGCTGACGCTGTCACGCGCAGCCGAACGCCACCAGTTTCGCAGCAGCACAACCACCAATCCGACAAGAGCCCCGCCGAGTGTGCACCCCAAAAGCAGCCGTGTACGTTGGGGACTGCTGCGAACTGGCGGCACGGACGGCGTCTCCAGCGTGGCAAACACCGGTGTATCCTGATGCATCTTGATACGCGCCTGCTCCAGTTCGGTACTCAACTGCTGATGAATCTGAAACGCAAAGTCGCGATCGTTGCGGAGCCTGTCAGCCTCCACTTCCAGCAAAGGTGAGAGCACCGCGCGGTTTCGACTCATGAAGCTCGCAAGTGCATTCTGTGCGGAATCCAAGCGCAGCCTCGCCTCACCCGCCTGCCCCTCAATAAACCGAACCTGAGCCTCCGCCTTCTGTGACTCCTGCCTCGTTATCCGGTCGCGCAGGACATCGGATACGGCAGCCACGAGATCGGCAGCAGCCACGGGATCTGGCATCGTTGCGGAAACAGAGATCACACCGCTTCGTGCGTTCAAGCTGATCTTCACTCGCTGCCTTACGGCGCTCAGAGTCTCAAGATAGTCCAGAGAATATGCCGGAGGTCCCGATGGGTCGGTGTGGAGCGTGGCCCCGGATTCGCTCTTGATGAGGCTCCTCCGCATCAGCCCTGGCAGGCCAACCGTATAATGCGCCAGCAGCTCCACGGGCGACCTCGCGTAGAGTGAGTCAAAATAGGCAATGCTGCTCCGGGTGACGCCCAGTGTTCCAAAGTGCAATGGTGTTTCAGCCACCTCAATCTGAAAATCAATGGTGTTGACCAGCTCCGGATACAACTCCGGCTGAATGCTGGCTTCACTTAACCCGGCCGGTATCCGAACACCCGCCAGGCTGGCCAAACCTGAGATAGAGGATGCACCAGGCCCCGAGCGATAAGGCAGGATTCTTGTGGATGAGCTGTATTCGGTGCTACTCCCGAACGAGAAGAAAAGACCGACACAAGCTCCGGCCAGCAGGTACTTGAAAACCGTCGCTCTTCCACACTTCAGTTGCTCGATGAAACCCAGCACAATAGACCGTATATCGGCGGCGCTCAGGTAGCGCTGCCGGCTGTCAGCAATAGTCTGATTGGTTTGTGATACATCCGGCAAATTCGTTACCATCCCGTGAGGCGCGGCGGGCAGAGTAAATCGTGCAGGAGCCGGTGCGGGCCCGTGGGAGAAGTCGAATTGCCCGGAACCTGTCTGTCAAGAGAGCCGCAGCAGCATTCCGGGAATTGACGGTATCGTCACACAGCTAGCACATTGTCTCACATGACGGCAGCCCTGACCCAGAATACATCGGCGTTTCTTCTGGCGTTGCTGGTGACCATACTTGTCACCCCAATGGTGCGGCAGCGGGCATCAGGCTGGGGTCTGCTGGACCTGCCCGATGGCAAGCGCCACCATCACCGCAATGCTGTACCGCGTCTGGGCGGCGTGGTTCTGGTGGTTTCCGTGGTCATCACTGTGGTGTTAGTCACAGCCTCGAGTGCGGCCATTGGGGCCCCTTTGCCAACCGCCGGAGCCATAAATGCCGGCCTCAGCGAAGGTGTTCTTTTTGGCGGTCTCATTATTTTTGCCACCGGTGTGGTGGACGACATACGCGGTCTCAGGCCGGCACTCAAACTGCTGCTTCAGATCGTTGCGGCATTCGTGGCCGTCAAATCCGGCTTGCGCATAGAGTCACTCGGCATCGTCAGTGGCGGCACCGGCGTGAGCACAGGGGTGCTGGCCACGCCACTTACGATACTCTGGCTGGTGGCCATTACGAATGCCTTCAATTTCATCGACGGAATTGATGGACTGGCCACACTTCTGGGCATCACTGTAACAGCCACATTCGTATGCAGTGAGGTTCTGCTCTACCGGAACAGCACGCTCATTGCCTCACTCGCCATCTGCGGCGGAGCATTGGGATTTCTGCGCTTCAACTTCTATCCCGCCCGGATATTTCTGGGTGACTCCGGCTCTATGAGTTTCGGTTTCTTCCTGGCGGCGATGGGCATATCCAGCACAACGGCCGGCAGCGGGAGTGTGCTTGTTCTCATTCCTTTGCTCGCACTCGCGGTCCCGATTGCAGACCTCGTCATCACCGTTGCGCGCCGCTGGATCAATGGAATGCCACTCTCGCGGGGAGACGATCGCCATTTGCACCATCAGTTGCTGCGAATCGGACTGTCCCAGCGACACACGGCGCAGCTACTCACCATTACTACCCTGGCACTCAGCGCGCTGGGGCTGGCAATCACCTTCGGGCCAGCACGTTTTGCGACACCGCTGGTCTATGCTCTGCCCCTCCTCATTCTGCCAGCGCTGACCTGGCTCTTTCGCCTACTGCAATACCGCGAGTTCACGGAACCCATTCAGGCGATGCTGCAGTTAATGCAGCGCAACAGGATTCACAGAACGGTTCGAGTGTCCTTCAAGGGCAGACCCACACCACCCAGCTGAGCAAAGGACCTGCTCAACTCACTGAACAGGCGTACCTCTACCGCCCACCGGCCGCGCCACCCCTCTCAAAAAAGGATTCCCCTCCAGCTCGGCACCAATCGTTGTATCAGGACCGTGACCCGTTAACACACGCAGGTTCCCCGGCAACCCGGCCACCCGCTCCAACGACCTCCGCATTGCAGCCGGATCGCAGAGCGGCAAATCAGTGCGGCCTATAGACCCGGCAAACAGCAGATCACCCGAGATGCAGAGGCCATGCCCAATGAACGCCACATGCCCGGGTGCGTGGCCAGGCACATGCCACACGTCAAAACTGTAGTCACCCAGGCTCACGCTGTCTCCTTCAGCCAGAGGCCTGGTCACACCAGCCGGTGGAGCCTCAAGCACAATCCCCCAGCGCGCCGCTGCCGCAACCGCCATTGCATACAGCGGCTCGTCAAGCGGATGCATCAACACCGGCACGTCATGCTCTCGCAAAACTCCGGCGAGAGCTCCCAGGTGATCAAAGTGAGCGTGCGTGAGCCAAACCGCACGAAGCGCACAACCCGTAGCCGCGAGCGCTTTGAGAATGCGCGGCGCCTCTTCACCGGGATCAACCAGCACGGCTCCACCACTGACGGGATCACTCAGGAGCCAGCAATTCTCCTGCAGCGGCCCCACAATCAGCTTTTCGACTCGAAGCCTGCTCATGGACTGCTCATGAGTTGACAACGGTTACTCTCGGCTGCGCTCAAGGTCCGGCGCAGCCCGGCCTGGATTTCCTTACTCAAGGCAGTCACGCCTCCTGTTCAACCACCCCGGACTCGGTCTCTATGCCCTGATGCACAAGCCAGCGCTCGGCTTCCAGCGCGGCCATACAGCCGGTGCCGGCAGACGTTATTGCCTGACGGTAATACTCGTCGATCACGTCACCCGCGGCAAAGACACCGTCCACGGATGTTGCAGTGCGCCACGGGTTGACCTTTATGTAGCCGGCTGCGCTGGTGGCAAGCTGACTGTTGAGAAACGCAGTGTTGGGCGTATGACCAATTGCCACAAAAAGCCCGCCCACCTCCAGCTCGCTCTTTGCACCGGTCACGGTGTCTTCCAGAATCACGCTGGTTATGAAGTCGCTGCCATTCACTTCAGCAACACGGCTGTTCCAGATGACCCGCACTTTGGGGTGCGACAGCACGCGCCCGGCCATAACTTTGGACGCTCTGAATGTGTCGCGCCTGTGAACCACCACAACTTCGCTGGCAAACTTCGTGAGGTAGAGGGTCTCTTCCATGGCGGTATCGCCACCACCAACCACCACCAGACGCTTGTTGCGATAGAAGGGCATGGCGCCGTCGCACACGGCGCATGCTGAAACGCCACCGCCCACCTGGGCGAGTCGCAGTTCATTCTCGAGACCCATCCAGCGCGCCGAGGCGCCTGTGGCCACGATTACTGTGTGCGCAGTGACGGGCGCGGAGTAGTTGGGAACGATGGTAAAGGGTCGCTTGGACAGATCCACTGACTTCACCAACTCTGAAACCACACGCGTTCCATGATGCACCGCCTGAGCCTTGATCTGCTCCATAAGCAGTGGGCCACTGATGGGCTCGGGGAAGCCCGGGAAGTTCTCGATTTCTGTGGTAAGCATCAACTGACCGCCAGGCACTTCTATGCCCTGAGGCTCACCCTCGAAAACAAGGGGGTTCATTCGGGCGCGTGCGGCGTAAATGGCGGCGGTCCAGGCCGCGGGACCGGAACCGATGATTACGACATGCTCGGGACGTGATTCGGTCATGGAAAACTTGGATTGCATGGTGACTTGGGGCCGGTTTGCGCCCATCCCTGAAAGTTAACCTGAGCCGCTCCGCTTATCCCGTTTTCAGCGCCACAAATGTCGCCCGCCGTCCACTCGCAGTATTTCTCCGGTCACGTAGGGGGCTTCCACCAGGAAGTGTATGGCCTGAACTGCATCGGCCGGAGTGCCACTTCGGGCCAAAGGAACGTCCCGCATGAACTTCTCAGAGGCGCCGCTCGACATGCCGGCTGGAGCAAGTACCATTCCGGGAGCCACGGCGTTCACCCGGATGCGCGGCGCCAGTGCAGCCGCCATGGCGTACACAAGGGTCGTCACCCCGCCCTTGGTGGCCTGATGCACCATGAGTTCCGGTGTGAGGTATTCAAATGCGAGATGGTCAGACATCTGGATGATCACACCTCCATCGTTCATTCTCTTTGCGGCAGCCTGCATGAGAAAGAACGGCGCCCGCAGATTGACTGCCTCAGCGGCCATCCACTGTTCGGGCGTGACCTGGTCAAATGGTTTGAGAAGAAACGACGACGCTGAACTAACCACCACGTCCAGGGCGCCAAAACGATCCATGGCAGCATCCACAAGCTTTGCGGGAGCTGCAGCATCAGCCAGATCTTCGCTCACCACTTCCACGCTCACGGCATGCTCGCTATGGAGCCTCTCAGCGAGTTGAGCGGCCTCTTGTGCTGAATGTCCATGATGCAGCACAAGATCGTAGCCGCGTGCGGCGAAGCTCTCAGTTATCGCCGCCCCCAATCGCCTCGCACCGCCCGTGATCAACGCCACGCGCCTCGCATGGCCACGATCTGATGCAGCGCTGAAAGCTGCGCTGGACGAGGTATTCGATGTATCCATCACTGTTGCCACCGGGAACTATTCTGTTGCCTATGGATTGCTTCGCTCAGGCTCCGGGCCCGCTGCCCGACGCGAGACGCTCATCCTGCATTTCCAGCCATAAAGCCGGTACCGACTGTCCGCCGAGGTAGCGTGGGTTGGCGGACGGCCCCTCGCCCGTGCCATGCCAATCCGACCCTCCGCTCGGCAGCAAATCAAGCTTCCTCGTGTGATCGAAGATCCGCTGCGCCAGATAGCCCGGATGGGACGGGTGCAGCACTTCCACGCCGTCCAGCCCCAGCTCACCAAGCCTCCGCAAACGCGCTTCTGTAGCCAGCTCGGCCGGATGCGCCCAGATGGCCAGACCTCCGCTGCTGTGGATCAGCGAAATAGCATCGACAATGTCAAAGTGCTCGCGGGGCCTGTAGGCTGGCCTGCCAGCACCAATCCATTTGTCAAAAGCCTCGCGGAACTCGCTGACCCAACCGCCGGCGATAAGAGCACGGGCCACATGCGGTCTTCCAACTGCGCCCTCGCCGGCCTCTTCCAACACGGCATCAAGCGTTATGGGTATTCCGTTTTCATTCAGTGCATCGACTATCTGCTCGGCACGCGCCACACGCTGGCTTCGGAACTCGCGCAATGTATCCCGAATTGCATCGCGGTCCCGAATATGAAGGCCCAGTATGTGTAGCTCGTTGCCTTCAAAGTGAGTACCCAGCTCTATGCCCGGCACCACGCGCACGCCAAGTCGCTCGCCGGCCGCCACTGCCTCATCAACGCCGCTTAGGGTGTCATGGTCCGTGAGGGCTATTGCCGCGAGATTGAGCGTGCTGGCCGTCTCTACCACGCGCGCAGGAGCCAGTACGCCGTCTGAAGCCGTGCTGTGACTCTGGAGGTCCACAAACGCGGGCCTCGCCGGGGAGTGCCTTGACCTGTACGAGGCCTGCAGTTCAGCTACCGATACCAACTGACGGGACGGATCGTGCCCGGTATCGGAGTTTGTCACGAACGATATCCGGCCTCGGGCGACCTGGCTCCAGGCTGAGAGTAGGTGAAGAGCCTGAGCAGTTCTGCATCGTCCATTTCCTGCAGAGCCTGCTCACGCGAGCGAGTCCATTTGGGCGAGTAGCGCGTCACGCGAACGCGCTGCTCGCTGCCCTTGCCTGACACGAAGATCAAACCGAACTCGTCACCCACGAACTGTGTTGGGTAGCCTGAAGGAAAAACCTGCCACTCGCGGCTTTCTACGGTGATACGTCGTGTTGGCATTCAGACAACCGCCTCCGTCACCGATTCAAGTGCACGCTTCAGGTCTCCCATGAATCGGTCGGCATCTGCACCGTCAATGACCTTGTGGTCGAACGCAAGCGAGAAATAGGCGCAGGTACGAATGGCAATCGTGTCCTCGCCATCGGCTCCGGTGACTACCTTGGCGCGCTTCTCGATTGCACCCAGGCAGAGTATGGCCGTGGTGCCCACAGGGATGATGGGTGTGCCCGTGAGTGAGCCAAAGGTACCGGGATTGGTAATGGTGAAGGTGGCATCCTGCACCTCCGCCGGGTTGAGCTTCTTGCTGCGGGCACGTGAGGCGAGGTCGTTGACTGCCCGCGTGAGTCCAACAAGAGAAAGCTCATCGGCGTGCTTGACAACCGGCACGATGAGTCCCGTTGGGTCCAGCGCCACTGCAACACCCAGATTGATCTGCTTGCGGTAGATGATGTTCTCGCCCGACACCACTGTGTTGATGAGTGGATGCCGCTTGAGCTGCTGCGAAACAGCCTGAAGGATGAAGGGCAGGTAGCTGAGCCGCTGTCCGGTTTGCGCTTCGAATTCCTTGCGCATGGCAGCACGCACGCGTGCAACACGCGTGAGGTCCACTTCCCAGAATGTGGTGACGTGAGCCGCCACTCTCCGCGCCAATGCCATATGGTCGGAGGTGAGCTTCCGAAGCCTGGACATGGGCTCAACCGTGTCACCGGCCCATGGTGTTGCGAGCGGTCCGGTGAAATCCTGTGCAGCGGTGGCGTGAGCTGCAACCGCCTGAGCAGCAGGAGCCGCTGCTGCGCCTGCAGGATGACTCACCAGCCAGGCTTCCAGATCCTTTCGTGTTACGCGACCCGCGACGCCGCTCCCCGGCACTGCAGAGAGCTCCACCCCCCTCTCCGCGGCCATCTTCCGAACCAGCGGTGAGGACTTGGTGAGCAGACGTTCTTCGAGCGAGCCGGGGGCAGTGGCACGCGCTGCAGGCGCAGGTGCCGATGAGGGTGCCGATGCGACACTGGCAACACCGGAAACAGCGCTTGCAGCCACGGCCGGGGCCGCCGCTGGATCAGCAGCAGCCACAGGTGCCGCCGGTGCAGAAGCAGCGGCTGCTACCGCAGCATCTGCGTCGGTCTCCAGGCGCGCAACCACTGTATCCACAGCCACCGTATCGCCTTCGGCCACCACGATCTCCACCAGTATTCCGGCCGACGGCGAGGGGATCTCCGCATCGACCTTGTCGGTGGTGATCTCAAAGAGCGGTTCATCCCGCTTGACGCTCTCTCCGATCTTCTTGAGCCAGCGTGATACGGTACCCTCAGCGATGGACTCACCCATCTGCGGCATGCTTATGTCAACACGAGCCACTCTTTAATCCTCAAGATTTTGGTGCACTGTCATCGACGCCGGCTGCCTCGCGAGCAGCCTCGGCGTCGGCCAGCCTGTCGGCACGGCGAAGGCGCCACATGGCCAGAAGAGGCAGCGATACTGCGCCGATTACAGCGCCGTAACCGGCAAACACCCACCACTCACAGGCCGGCAGCCCAGCCGCTGGCGTACAGCGCGTGAAAAACCCCGTAAGCTTGCCGATGCCTACGCCCGTCATGGCGCCACTCAAGCCGCCAATGAAGAACGTAAAACATCCCACACCGATATTCCGCCCCACCCGGTCGTTAGACAACTGCTTCAGTATCCCGTCTTGATGAGATGCCGGGGATCGGCAGTGCGATGCAGCAGGTTGAAATACTTCTTGACGTTCTTGTCCAACCGGCTCTCACCCACCTGATCTGTGTGAACTTCTACGAATGTGTAATGTCCGCCTTCCATGCGGACAGACAACGAGAGCTTTCCAAGAGCTCCGGCGTAGCCACGCTCATAGTGCGCCGCGCCTGTGGGCGCGAGCTCCAGCGCCGGGAAATATCCATCTGCCAGCGACAAGACTTCGTCGGGTGACAGGGTACTGCGATAAAAATGCCGCATGGCAGCCTCCTTGCCTCCGGGTTACGGCCGCTTGGTTGAATCGCCGGGTGCCGCGACTGCCGGTGCTGCAGTGCTGTCGGACTCCCTCACGGACTGCGGCGGGGTAAAGTCGCCCGGTTCGTCTCCTTCAAGAATATCCTGTGTCCAGTCCGGTGTCTTCTGCAGCACCTGCGTGGAATCCCTTCTGAACTGTATCGCCATGGCCCACATTCCCGCAGTCACGAACATGAGATTGCTGCGGTATGTGCCCAGTTCTTCGGTTTCAGCGAAACCGTTGGAGATGGTCTTGCGATCCTGATTGGTGGCGAAAATGCGCCCTTGCCCTCCCTCTATGGGCAGGCCGGTTTCCCTGTCGTGCACCACGACACGCCAATAGATGTGGTCAAGCGCACGCGTCGGTCTTGTTTCCGGAGACACGCGTATGACAAAGTCTTCGGTGAGCAGACGCAATTCGGGCACGCGGGGCTTGCCGTCACCACAGCCGGCCATAAGAAGTCCGGCTGTGGCAAGCAACACCGCGCGGCGCAGATGGCGCGCGCGCAAGGGTGTCATGTGTAGTATTCCAGTCCGAGGTGAGTGATCTGATCCTCACCCATCAGGTGACGCAGGGTGTTCTTGAGCTTGGTGTGCTGAATGAACAAATCGTGTTCCGGCTGCAGGCCGGGAGCGGTTTGCGGCGACTTGTAGTAGAAGCTCAACCACTCCTGGATGCCCTTGAGACCGGCGCGCTGTGCAAAGTCGCTGAACAGCGCCAGGTCGAGCACCAGCGGTGCGGCAAGGATGGAGTCACGGCAGAGGAAGTTCACCTTGATCTGCATGGGATATCCCAGCCAGCCGCGTATGTCGATGTTGTCCCAGCCTTCCTTGTTGTCGCCGCGCGGCGGGTAGTAGTTGATGCGCACGACGTGCGAGAAGTCTTTGTACAGATCGGGATAGAGCTCCGGCTGCAGAATTGTGTGCAGCACGGAAAGCTTGGATTCTTCCTTGGTCTTGAACGACGCAGGATCGTCGAGCACTTCACCATCGCGATTGCCAAGGATGTTGGTGGAGTACCAGCCTTCGAGGCCCAGCATGCGGGCCTTCATTCCCGGCGCGATAACGGTCTTCATCCAGGTCTGACCTGTCTTGAAGTCCTTGCCGGAGATGGGCACGCCGCGAGAAATGGCGAGGTTCACCAGTGCCGGGAAATCGGCGGAAAGGTTCGGGGCGCCATTGCAGTAGGCAATGCCTTCCATGATTGCCGCATAGGCGTAGAGCATGGAGGGAGCAATGGAGTCGTCGTTCTCATCCATGGCCTTTTCGAAGGCCTCGATGGTCTGGTGCTGCGGGCCGGGCTTGATGTAGGTCTCAGTGGAACCGCACCACACCATCACTGCACGCGTGGCGCCGCTGGACTTTATGAAATTGCGGATATCGGCCCGGAGCTGCTCAGCCAGATCACGCTTGTTCTTGCCGGTCTTGACGTTGGTGTTGCCATGAATGCGCGTTACCCAGCGATGCTCGAACACCGCGGGCATGGGCTTGATGGTCTTGAGGAAGTCAGCGATCGGCTCGACGTCCTCACTGGACAGTACGCCGGCTTTTACCACTGCCGTGTATGCATCATCGGGGATTGGATCCCACGCGGCAAACACAATGTCATTCAGTGAGGCGAGGGGCACGAAGTCCTTGATGTAAGGGCTGCGGTTGTCCGTTCGCTTCCCGAGGCGGATAGTGGCCATCTGAGTCAGTGAGCCGATGGGCGTCGAGAGTCCACGACGGACGCGCTCGACACCGGCAATGAACGTGGTCGCCACGGCGCCGAGGCCGGGCGTGAAGATGGCCAACTTGCCCGTAGCCGGGGCAATGGTCGCGGGAGTGCCGCGGGTTGGATCGGACACTGCTGTTATTCTCCGAGAGAAGTGGAAGTTGTTGGCACTGTGGTCACCGCGGTGGTGACGCCGTGTACGTAGGACATTCGCTGGAAGAAAGTTATCCAGGCGGTCACCATCAGCAGTGTGAGAATGCCCGCGAGTACCCAGCCATCGAACGCCAGACCGAAAAATGCCTGCGGTACCGACAACAACGTGATGCGTTCGGGGCGTTGTAACACACCCACTCGCGCGGTGAACCCGAGCCCTTCAGCACGGGCGTTGGTATACGAAGTGAGGAAGGTGGCTATCAGGGCCAAAACGACCACGATGACCATTCCCTTGTTAGCGTGCACTGGACTCGTTGCGTAGAACACCACGAATCCACCAAGCAGGAAGCCGTCGGCAAGCCTGTCCAGCGTCGAATCGTAAAAGGCCCCGAATGCGGAGGTCTGACCGGTTCGTCTGGCAACGGTGCCGTCGAGTACGTCAAAAAGTGCCGTGAGCCCCAGAAACCACCCGCCAAGGCTCACATGACCCTCAGCGAATATCACACCTGCGGTACAGGTGCAAATGGTGCCCACGGTGGTAATGGTGTTGGGACGCACCCGCCGGGCAACCAGCCAATCCGCCACAGGGGCAATGATGGCCAGGTAACCACGTACTATGGCGCTCCAGAGTGTTTTCATCTGCAGGGTGAGACAGTGACGGCTGGATACCCGTATTGAACGGGACCCACTTCAAAGCCAACCGTGGAAACCTAGAATCCGCGCGGGTTCAACGGTAGAGAGTATACTTCCTGCTGTCCCTCTCAAAGTCCAATACGGCAGGGAGCGTCCTGTCCATGACGCCGTCCGGGTCTGCGCCACCCAGAAGAGCCTCCCTCAACGCCGCTGAGCCCATGCGCAGGTCAAAGCCGCCTGCAGTGATGCGCAGCGAGTCAGCATGTACGCGACCCAGGGCCCAGAGTACCGCAGCCCCGATACGACTTGGCTGCACCCGTTCCCGGTCTACAACCTCGATCCGCACACCCGGTATCCGCTGCCCCGCGTACTTGCCATCGCTCGGCGCCGACGGGGTAAAGTGCTCGGCCTTGAACCGGACTCCGGTGAGGGAGAGATCCTGCAGCAGGTGGGCTACGGAATCGGCCTTTAGCCAGGGCGCGCCAAAACGCTGGAAGGGATCCGAGGTACCCCGCCCCACCGACACGTTGCTGCTCTCAAAGGGGACCAGCGCGGGATACAGCAGGGCAGAAGACAGATTCGGCATGTTGGGCGACGGCTTGATCCATGGGAGACCCGTGTCATCAAACCACATGGCGCGGCGAAGGTTCTTGACCGGAATCACCGTAAGTCTTGTATCCAGCTTGAGTTGGGCCTGGAAAAGCCGGGCCAGCTCACCCATGGTGAGACCATGCCTGAGCGGCATGGGATAGAGTGCGAATCCGTTCGTGTTGCCACCGGGGCTGGGGTAGGCAGGGTTGGCAAGTGCGGAATCCAGCACAGCCCCCTCGGTCACAATACCGGAGAGCGGATTGGGACGATCCAGCACAAGAACCGGGATTCCGCGACGAGCGCCGGCCTGCATGCTGTAGAGCATCACACCCACATAGGTCCAGGTACGGGTGCCTATGTCCTGCAGGTCCACCACCAGCACATCCACGTCGCCCAGCAGGCTGTCGGGAGGCGCTATGGTGGTTCGCTGATACAGCGAGTAGATGGGAAGACCTGTCTTGACATCACTCCCATCGGCAAGGTTGGTCCGGTCTGCCGTACCCTGAATGCCGTGTTCCGGCGAGAAAAGCTTCACAAGCCTCACGCCAGCCCGCTGGGCCCGATCGTCACTGAAGAGCAGATCTATGCTGCGATTGCCATGCTCATCGACGCCTGTCTGATTGGTGACCAAAGCCACACGTTTGCCGGCCACCAGCTTGATGCTGTCGTCAAGGAGAACCGTGATCCCAGGACGCACCCGGGTGTCCACCTGAATGGGACGCCTGCGCCCGGGGCCGTCCCCGTTGTCGGGGCCACTTTCGTCACCCTTGCCACCGCTGGCGCAACTGGCCAGCAAGAGCCCCAGAACAACGAGTCCCATGCCGCGCGAGAGCCGCATGCCACTCCCGGTTGACTGCGCTCGCTGTGATGAAACCCCCGGCAGCATTTCCCGCATCACTCTCAGAATCTCCACCCGACTCCCCCCAAACTGACGCCCGACTGACGATATCACTGCACGAACGCACAGTAACCACGCTTTCTCAAGACGCGCTCTCAAAGCTTCCCTGGACCAATTTTACTGCGATCCTGCACCAATCTTTGAGCATTCGCGCAGCATTGTTGCACAGATCGCGCCGGTTTCACTAGTTTTCTCTTTACCAAGAGAATAGGTGGCTTCTGCATCCATCGCGAACGTGACGGACAGGAGCCATGAGTTTCATCTGGCCGCGCACGCGCAGGCCGTTTCGGAGACAGACGATGAGCACGATGCAACAGCCGGATGTCATGCTGGCCCTCACCGCCACAGCGGCCGGTGAAGTCCGCAAGTTTATGGAGGCCGAAAGTGTTACCGCAGACAAGGGCGGACTGCGTGTGTCAGTCATGCCGGGCGGATGCAGCGGCTTCAAGTACGGGCTCGTGATCGAAGACGCCGCAGCCGACGATGACGTGGTGATAGACGCTCAGGGAATTAAAGTGTTCGTAGACCCCTTCTCGGCTCAGTACATCGGTGGAACCACCATCGACTACGTGTCGTCCATTCAGGGCTCGGGCTTTACCTTCAACAACCCCAACAGCACCGGCGGATGCGGCTGTGGGAGTTCGTTCTCGGCCTGACCCAACCGTTCGCGGTTGAAGTACAAGCTGCAAGCAATCCGTACACCGGTCACATCCATGTGTCTCAGGCTTCCGGCCAGCCGGTGGCCCCTGACCTTCGTACAGGCCCGCTCACTCCAATCGAGTGGCGGGCCTGTGCGCGTCAATTGGCTTGAGACCGGAAAAGAACCTACCTCAACCTCCATCAGGCACCTGGAAGCGAAAGCATGACCGGCCGATTCAACCTGCTTGATCTGGTGGTGCTGCTCGCCTATCTGGCCACAGTGACCACCCTTGGACTCTGGATAGGCAGGGAACAACGCTCAGCTTCCGATTACTTCGTGGCAGAGCGCGCAATCCCCTGGTGGGCAGTCACCTTCTCCATAGTGGCGAGTGAGACATCAGCACTCACTTTCATCAGCATTCCCGGACTCGCCTACATAGGCGATCTCGGATTCCTGGAGGTCGTTGCCGGCTACATACTGGGCAGGGTGATGGTAGCCAGGATCCTCTTGCCGCGCTACTTCCAGGGCAATCTGGTCACGGCCTACGCGCTGCTTGAAACACGCTTCGGGCTGGGCACACGCCGATTCACAAGCGTGGTCTTCATGGTCACAAGAGCCATGGCAGACGCAGTACGGGTATTCGCCACGGCCATTCCCGTGGCACTCATAATAGGACCGGCCCTGCCCGAACGTTATGCGATGCCCGTGGCCATACTGGTGCTGGGGCTGCTCACTGTTCTTTACACCTATCGCGGTGGCATGAAGGCAGTGGTGTGGACCGAACTGCTGCAGGCAAGCATCTACATCATCGGTGGGGTAACGGCAATCATTCTCATTGGACGCGCAATCAATGGCGGCTGGACAACCATCATTGATGTAGCAGGCAGCGCGGGCAAGCTCAAGGTGATCAGTTGGTACACGGGCTTCGACCAGCCACACACAATGTTTGCAGGCCTCCTGGGTGGCGGATTCCTGGCAATGGCATCACACGGCGCAGACCAGTTGATAGTACAACGCCTCCTCTCCAGCCGCTCACTGCGCGATGCACAGATTGCGATAATCGGAAGCGGCTTTGCCGTTTTCGCGCAGATGGCCCTCTTCCTTTTTGTGGGCATAGGGCTCTGGGTACTTTACGACGGGCGCAGTTTTGCATCTGCCGACTCCATTTTCCCGACCTGGATAATTGAGCAGATGCCACACGGACTCATCGGGCTCATAGTTGCGGCCATCATTGCAGCCACCATGAGCACGCACTCCGGGGCAATCAACGCGCTGGCCGCATCTTCCACGCACGACATCTATCTTCCCATCACCAAACGCAGTGCCGACGATCCCCGCACACTGCGCGTCGGCAAATTCTTCGCGCTTGGCTGGGGACTCATACTTACATTTGGTGCCCTGCTCTTCAAGGAACAGGGCACTCCGGTGGTGGTTATTGCACTTTCCATTGCGTCGTTCACACAGGGCGGACTTCTTGGCGGTTTCTTTCTCGGAATCTTCTGGGAGCGTGCCAATCAGAGGGATGCCATTTTCGGTATGAGCGTTGGCATATTTGCCATGGCATTCGTGGTGTTTGCCAGGCAACTGATCACTGCATTCCCAGGTCTGGCACCAGCACTCGATGGTGTGGCCAACATAGCGTGGCCATGGTACGTGCTCATAGGCACGTCACTCACTTTCATTGCGGGTGCCCTGCTCTCCTTAACTCATTCGGGAGATATGACAGTTTCACCAGATAAGGTTCGTTCATGAACGCCGGTCCACTTGATCCGAGTCCCATTCTTGTGGGTGTTGACGGTGGCGGCAGCCACACCCGCGTACTTGTCAGCGATGCTGATGGCAACAAGCTGGCCGAGGCAGAGGGTGCTGCCACGGCACTTCAATCGGTGAGTGAGCAGACGGCCGCCGATATAATCAAGTCATTGATACAGGAAGCGCTGGAGTCAGCCAACAGAGGTGGCATCAGGCCGTCCATCTGCGTGGCTGGCATAGCCGGCGCTGGTCAGGAACGCTCGGCGCAGGCCCTCTGGGCTGCGTTGGCTCAGCGGCGAGTGGCTGATGACATCTCAGTTCAGTCGGATGCGATTATCGCGCTGGACGATGCCTTTGGCGATGCGTCGGGTGTACTTCTTATAGCCGGCACCGGGTCAGTTGCGTTCTCGCGTGCACCCGATGGCCATCTTGAGCGCTGTGGGGGCTGGGGTCCGGCAGTTGGAGACGAGGGCAGTGGTGCATGGCTGGGTCGCAGGGCGCTCAGCGTGATTGCCGCGGCTCACGATGGCCGCGAGCCCGAGACCGCTCTCACGGGTGCCATACTCACCGCACTTGAGCTGGAAGGCGCTGAGGATCTGATAGAGTGGGCAGCCGAAGCCACGCCTGCCAGCTACGCCAGAATCGCACCTGTGGTATTGCAGGTGGCGGCGAGCGGTGATCTCCGCGCCAATGCCGTCACGAGCTTTTGTGTAGAAGAACTGGCATTACACGTGCGTACCCTGGCACGCCGCTGTTTTGTGGACGAGCGTGCCAGCATCCCGGTGGCCTTCTCTGGCGGACTCCTTTCCAAGGGGTCACTTGTGAGAAAACGCCTGGAACAACGTCTCAAGACCGTTGTTCCAGGCGCTGTCATAAAGAGCGACGACATCAATCCTGCAAGGGGAGCGATAAGGCGTGCACGCCGACTGCTTGGAGTGGAGCTTTAGTCCGGCTCCACTCCAACCATTCAGGTAGCCACTGCGTCGGGTGCCGGTGTTTCCAGTTCGCCCTCAACGCGAGCCATGACAGCAGTGGCAAGGCAGTTGCCCAGAAGGTTCACTGAGGTTCTCGCCATGTCCATGATGGCGTCCACTCCAAGGATGACTGCGATGCCCTCGAGCGGCAGCCCGAACTGGGCGAGTGCACCTGAGAGTATCACCAGGGACGCCCGTGGTACGGCAGCCACGCCCTTGGATGTGAGCATGAGTGTGAGCATCATGAGCAACTGCTGACTGAGAGGCATGTCTATGCCCGCCGCCTGTGCCACGAACACCGATGCGATGGCCAGATAGAGTGTGCTGCCGTCGAGGTTGAACGAATAGCCGGTGGGAAGAACAAAGGATACGATTCGGCCCGGCACCCCGAATTCTTCCATGGCCTTCATTGCCTGCGGGAACGCCGCCTCACTGGAGGCCGTGGAGAAGGCTATCAGCCATGGCTCACGCACAAGCCTCCAGAAGCGCCTCACATCGAGGCGGGCCAGCAGTGCTATGGGCAGAAGCACGAATAGTATGAAAACCACCAGCGCAATGAAGAGAGTGCCCACCAGCTTGGCCAGATTGTACATCACATCAAGACCACTCTTGCCAACTGTCACGCCTATGGCCGCACCGATACCCACGGGTGCGTACACCATGACTATGGCAACGAACTTGAACATCAGCTCGCTCAGTGACTCCATCCAGTCGAGCATCACCCGCTTGGATTTGCCCTCAACGCGTGAAAGTGCGACTGCGAAAATAATGGCAAAGAAAACGATCTGAAGCACTTCGTTGCTGGCTGCGGCAGCGAAAAAGCTCTCCGGGACGGTGTGCTCAAGTACCGCTCCAAAGCTTGGAGTCTTGGAAGCCAGTAATGCAAACTCTTCGCTTACCTCAGCACTCGATGTGATCTGGAGGCCCACACCCGGCTTCATTACGTTCACGGCTATGAGGCCTATCGCCAGCGCAAGTGTGGTCACCACCTCGAAATAGATCAGTGATCGCAGCGCAAGTTTGCCTACTCGCGCCATATCGTCACCATGGCCCGCAATTCCCACTACCAGAGTGCTGAACAATAGTGGCACGATCAGCGACTTGATCATGCGCAGGAAAATGTTGGCCAGCGGACTGAGACTCGGAGCAAAGTCCGGGAAGAGCCAGCCGATCAGTGTTCCGATCACCATGGAGATGATGATCCAGGGAGTATAGCCTATGCCGAGAAAACCTTTCTTCTTTGGCTTCACGGGGGCTGGAGCCACAGCGTTTTCAGTAGTCTGAGCCATGGATGTCTGGGTCAGCGTTGAGTGGAGTTGGCGCGCAGCACGGAGTGCCGGAAGCCGTAAGCGAAGTAAAGTGAGAGACCTATAGCCATCCATACTGCAAAGGCCTTCCACGCGGATGGCGGCAGTCCCCGCATGACGAACACGCACGCAGCAGCGCCGAGTATGGTTACTGCCCAGACCATCGGAACCCTGAAGGGACGCGGGCGATCAGGCTCGCGAATGCGAAGCACAAGAACGCCAATGCACACCACTGCAAAAGCTGACAGCGTGCCGATATTAGTCAGGTCGTAAGTGGCTGCATCATCTGCAACCAGCGCTCCCAGAGCCACCGCCACTCCGGTGATGATGGTGGTGATGTGCGGTGTTCTGGTCCTGGGGTGGAGCTTGGCCGCGAACTTGGGCAGCAGGCCATCGCGCGCCATGGCGTAGAAAATTCGCGGCTGGCCGTATTGGAAAACGAGAAGCACGGCGGCCATTGAAACGGTTGCTCCGGCAGCGACAATCCAGCTTGCCGTGGAAAGGCCTGCCAGCGAAAGCGCACGCGCCAGAGGATCGGAGCTGCGAAGTTGTTCGTAGGGCACAAGGCCAGTGGCAACGGCCCCCACGATGACATAAATGATCGTACAGACTGCGAGACCACCCAATATGCCACGCGGCAGGTTGCGCTGCGGGTCACGTGTTTCTTCAGCGGCCGTTGAAATGGCATCAAAGCCTATGTAGGCGAAGAACACTATTGCAGCGCCCTGATGGATACCCCTGAAACCATTGGGCGCAAAGGGCTTGTAGTTGGCCGGATCTATGTGCATTACGCCCACAATCACGAACAGCGCGAGCACCAGCAGTTTGAGCACCACCATAATGTTGTTGGCACGTGCACTTTCTTTCACGCCCTGAAGGAGCAGGCCTGTGATGGCAGCCACGATACCGAAGGCCGGTAGATTTATGAGTACGGGTATGCCGGCTATGCGTGGCGCTGTATCAAGCAGGCCGTGAATGAGAGGATCACCGCTGGCTTTGACGTTCCAGTAGCCATGTGTGAGCCAGCCTGGCAGGTCTATCCCGAAGCCGGTGAGCAGTGATGTGAAGTAGCCGCTCCAGGCAATGGCCACCGCAACGTTGCCCACGGCGTATTCAAGAATGAGAGCCCAACCGATTATCCACGCTACTATCTCGCCAAGTGTGGCGTAGGAGTAGGCGTAGGCGCTGCCGGCCTGCGGTATCATGGAGGCCAGTTCTGCGTAGCAGAGCGCGGCAAGGCCGCACACTGCCCCAAGCAGAATAAACGACAGGACCAGAGCGGGTCCTGCGCCATAGCGAACCACGGTACCATCTACCAGCACTTCACCCGCAGCTGCGGTTCCCAGCGAAGAAAAAATGCCGGCGCCAATCACAGCACCGATGGCCAGCATTATGAGATCGCCGGCACCCAGAGTGCGGCGCATTCCCTGTTCACCGTTGTCGGCGGAAGCTATAGGCTTCCTTGCTAACAGCCCCATGGCGTGCGTCAGGTTGGAGAAGAGAGAGGCGTCAGGCGCGGTGCGGCCGGACGACACAGGCGGGTGCAATACAAGAGGCGCACTCCAGGGAAGAGCGCACTCAAGAAGTGCACTGCAACCTATAACTGCGCACGAGTCACAGCGAGTAGGTAATCTCGGTTCGTGCCCGGATCGGGACGCCAAACTCACTCACGGCCGGCCTGAAACGTATCAGCGCCAGGGCCTCGCGCAATTTCTTGTTGTATCCACTGTCTTTCGTGGGTGGAAACGAAAGGTCCAGCACCTTGCCCGTGGAGTCCACGTCAAAGGTTACCACTATGGTGCCCCGGGCCTTGCCTGGTACGGGCAGTGGCGGGAGGAAAAGCTCGGTGGGGGTTGGCGGATAGGCCGTGCCATCTCCACCTCCTGTTCCAGCACCGCTGCCACTCCCGCGCCCGGTACCGGTGCCACTTCCCACACCACCACCCTTGCCGGGTCCTGCGCCAGCGCCTACACCACCTCCGCTGCCGCTGCCCGCTCCCCCGCTGCCGCTATCATTGGACCTGGCATCGCCCGCCGCTCCTGCACTCATGGAGTCAGGAACGGCAGCGACGACCGGTTGTGGTGGAACCGGATCGGGCTCAGGGGGCTTTACCTCGGGCTCCGGTGGAACCACGGGCGGTGGTACCGGAGTGGGAACCGGTTGCGGGCTTGATGTGGCAGCGGGCGGTGGCGTTTGGACTTTCACAAAGTCCACGCGCTCCTGTCGAAACTTGCCGCTGCCCGAGGAGCCGCCGCCGCCTCCGCCGGCTGGACCCGGGCCACCAAATCCCAGCACTTCCTGCACCATGCCACGCGGTGCGAACGGCACTATGAGTGCCAGAATTATCAGAATGTGCAGGAGAAGTGACACCAGAAAGCCTCCCAGGCTGCGCTGCTTGGCCAGCGGGAGGCCCACGGGCGGTCGATAGTGGGGCCGTTCCGGTGTAGGGTTCTCTTGATCCATGGATTAAACGATGAGTACACAAAGTTATACGGCGGGCGCCCCCGAATGGGTTCACCCGCCGCATACGATGACATCTGAATACCGCCCAGATGCCTTACTTCGGTGCTACACCTATGATCTTGACACCAGCGCCGCGTGCCTGATCCATGGCCCAGATCACGTCCTGATACTTCACCGTGGTATCACCCTTGATGAAGATGATCTTGTCGGGCCTGGGGTCGTAGACCTCCTTCAGGTAGTTGAAGAGATCCGCTTTGGCAATTGGCGTTCTGTTGACCGCGTACTGCTGATCGGGGAGCACTTCAAGCACGATCTGATCGGGATTCGCCTCGGATTGCGTTTCCTGCGGATTCGGATCGGGCAACTGCGTGTCAATGGCCTTGCGGCTCATCGGCACGATGAACATGAAGATGATCAGCAGCACGAGCAGCACGTCGATCATCGGCGTCAGGTTCGGATCGCTGGTTGGTCCGGCGGAATCTCCGCCCACAGCCATTCCCATGGTCAGTTGCTCCCTCCGCCGAGTCGGACATGATCACTCTCTACGAGTGACTCCGAACCGGGGACCTGTTCTGTAATCAGCGCTGCCACTGTGACACCTGCTTTCGCAATGATGTCCAGCGCATTGATGACTTTCAGGTACGGAAGATCCTTGTGGGCCTTCACATACATGATGAAGTCGTCGCGACCTGGTTCGCTGTATATGTCGTGGACCACCTGTTCCAGATCCTCGTCACGTACAGCCATCTTGTTCACGTAATAGCGTCCCTGATCGTCGATACCCAGTACCTGATCACTGTCTTCTTCCGGGTGCGGCGCGATGCTCACGCCATCCGGTGGTACGGCCACGAAACCGGTGTTGATTTGCGGAATCGTGATCATGAAGATGATGAGCAGCACCAGCATCACGTCGATCATGGGGGTGACGTTCGGTTCGGAATTGACTCCGCCGCCGCCTTTTCCCACACTCATACCCATGGTATGACTCCTCTAAGGTATCGCCAGCGGAGCGCCCCGGACGAGACGCTCACCGGCAGATGGATCGTGTGAAGGACTGGCAGCTTACTGAGAGACGGGCTGCTGTCCAGCCGTGTTGAACTCACGCGTGAAGCGCGAACGACCGAACTCTCCCGATACGCCCTTGATGAGGTAGTCGATCATTTCCTTCGACGTGTAGGTCATCTCAGCCGAAA
>CAZWSJ010000014.1:0-8376 GCA_964636415.1 uncultured Gemmatimonas sp.
TGCAGTGGTGGATACTACGTCCTGACCACCTTTCCCTTACCCGTGGAGTCACTGTGTCGAACATCCCCGCTGATCTGCGTTATACCAAGGAACACGAGTACGTCCGCACCACCGAAGACAGCGCGGTGGTGGTCATCGGCATCACCGACTTCGCCCAGGGCGAACTTGGTGACATCGTGTACGTGGACCTGCCCAAGCCCGGCAGCAGCTTCGGAGCCAACGAAGTGTTTGGCTCTGTAGAAGCAGTCAAGGCCGTTTCAGACCTCTACATGCCGGTTCCAGGCGAGGTGCTGGAAGTAAACAGCCGTCTTGATGGCGAGCCTGCGCTCATCAACACCGACCCCTACGGCGACGGCTGGATGCTCAAGGTTCGCATGGCTGCCGGCGGCGATGCCGATCTGCTGAGTGCCGAGGCTTACAGTTCACAGGTAGGCGGCTGAGTCTCAAGCTCGGAGAACCGAGCCCACAAAACACTGCAAAACACCGCAGGGAGTACACCGCGAGGCGTACTCCCTGTTGTCATTTCTGTCCCTGACGGGCTGGGCCGTACAGTTTTCAGGCGCCAGCGTCGGCCGTCAGGTATTCCTCGATGGGCGGGCAGGAGCAAATGAGGTTCCTGTCGCCATAGGCACTCTCTACGCGCCTCACTGCGGGCCAGAACTTCCGGTCTCGGGTCCACGCCGTTGGATAAGCTGCCTGACGGCGTGAGTATGGATGCGTCCACACATCAGCGGTGCACTGCAGTGCGGTATGAGGCGCATTCCGGAGCACGTTGTCGCTCTTGTCGGCCTCTCCGCTCTCCACTGCCTCGATTTCCTTCTTTATCCCGATCATCGCCTCAATGAAGCGATCAAGCTCCGCTTTGGACTCGCTTTCGGTGGGCTCCACCATAAGCGTGCCGGCCACGGGGAAGGAAAGCGTTGGAGCGTGGAATCCGTAGTCCATGAGACGCTTGGCCAGATCTTCGGCCTCGAGGCCCGCACTCTTCACATTGCGGGTATCCAGAATGCACTCATGCGCCACCAGGCCGTTCTTGCCCTGGTACAGCACCGGATAGTAGCCCTCGAGCTTGCGAGCGATGTAGTTGGCGTTGAGGATGGCAATCTTTGTTGCCAGCGTGAGCCCTTCCGCACCCATGAGGCGGATATAGGCATAGGAAATGGGCAGAATGCTTGCACTTCCCCATGGGGCCGCAGCCACAGCACCTATTGCAGACTCACCGTTTACCGGGATTACCGGATGGGAGGGCAGGAACGGAACCAGGTGTGCAGCCACACCAATGGGACCCATCCCCGGACCGCCGCCGCCGTGCGGGATTGCAAAAGTCTTGTGCAGGTTCAGATGGCAGACATCGGCACCCAGATCACCCGGTCTCGCAATGCCCACCATCGCGTTCATGTTGGCACCGTCCATGTAAACCTGGCCGCCATTCTCATGAACTATGCTGATGATTTCCCTGATGCTCTCCTCAAACACACCGTGTGTGCTGGGATAGGTGACCATCAGCGCGCCCAGTGTGTCGGAATACTGCTCTGCGCGTGCGCGCAGGTCGGCCACATCGATGTTGCCGTTGGGGTCGGTCCTGACCACCACAACTTTGAATCCGGCCATCACTGCACTGGCCGGATTAGTGCCATGTGCCGACTGCGGGATGAGGCACACATCGCGATGTTCCTGGCCGCGCGAATGGTGATAGGCACGGATCACAAGCAGTCCGCTGTACTCACCCTGTGAGCCGGCGTTGGGCTGCAGCGACACGCCACTGAAACCAGTGATTTCTGCCAGAACCCTCTCGGAGTCTTCAAACAGTTCCGTGTAGCCGCGTGTCTGAGTTCGCGGTGCAAAGGGATGCAACTGGCCAAAGCCGGGCCAGGTCACCGGAATCATTTCTGCGGTGGCGTTCAGCTTCATGGTGCATGACCCAAGTGGAATCATGCCGTGCACCAGCGAAAAATCTTTGGCCTCCAGCGAGTGGAGGTAGCGCAGCATCTCGGTTTCGCTGTGATAGCGATGGAAGGTGGGATGCGTAAGGAAGGGCGAGACACGGCGGAAGCGCTCATCATAGCGCGCGTCGACAGCGGCCGCAGCTTCTTCATAAGTGAAACTCGCCGCGCTACCGCCATTGAACACCGACCAGAGATCGGCGATGTCCCCTGCCGTGGTGGTTTCATCCACCGACACGGTGATGTTTGAACCGTCCAGCACGCGGAGGTTCATGCGCTGTGCATCGGCCGCGGCGAGTATGGCCTTCTGACGATCGGCGCCAACATCCACGCGCAGCGTGTCGAAGTAGTCCTGATGAACAACTTTAAAGCCAAGACGTGTCAAACCTTCAGCAAGCGTGCCGGCCCGCTCGTGAACGCGTGTGGCAATTTCCGTAAGCCCGTCGGGTCCATGGTAGACCGCGTACATGGCAGCCATTACCGCCAGCAGCACCTGTGCAGTGCAAACATTGCTGGTGGCCTTTTCACGACGTATGTGCTGTTCACGCGTCTGCAGTGCCATGCGGAGCGCAGGTGCACCGTCTGCGTCGCGTGACACACCGATTATGCGGCCCGGCATGAGACGTTTGAACTCATCGCGTGTGGCAAAGAACGCTGCGTGAGGTCCACCATAGCCCATGGGCACGCCGAAGCGCTGGGTGTTGCCCACCACCATGTCGGCACCCCATTCGCCGGGCGGAGTGAGCAGGCAGAGCGCAAGCAAATCGCTGGCCACCACCGTGAGTGCGCCCGCCGCGTGCGCCGCAGCAGTGAGGGCCGTGTAATCCACCACCGCACCGTCTGTACCGGGATATTGCAGCAGCACACCGAACACAGTCGCATCGCAAACCATGCTGGCAGCATCCACCACCTTCACTTCAAAACCGCGGGCTTCAGCCCGGGCCTTCACCACGGAGATCGTCTGCGGATGACAATCCGAGGCCACCAGAAACACATTGCGGCTCTCACTCCCCTTGGAAGCGTGGGCCAGCGCCATGGCCTCCGCGGCGGCAGTGCCCTCATCGAGCAGCGACGCGTTGGCGATGTTGAGGCCCGTGAGGTCAATGATCATTGTCTGGAAATTGAGCAACGCTTCCAGACGCCCCTGCGCAATCTCCGCCTGATAGGGCGTGTAGGCAGTATACCAGGCCGGGTTTTCGAAGATGTTTCTGAGTATGACATTGGGCGTGTGGGTGCCGTAGTAGCCCATGCCAATGAAGGAGCGGTACACTTCGTTCTTCGCTGCCATCCGGCCAAGCAGTGCAAGCACCTCGGGCTCAGTGAGTCCTTCACCGATGTCGAGCTGGCCGCGAAAACGAATCGTATCAGGTACGACTGCGTCTATAAAAGCATCGAGCGAATCGTAGCCCATTGCGGCCAGCATCTCGCTCTGTTCAGCCGGGTTGGGGCCCAGATGACGTGGAATGAATGAATCGCCCGCGACGGGCGCTGCAGAGGGTGTTCGCGTGACCATGTCCATCCTCGAGTAAGAGTGAGGTGTGAAACCTCACCCGAGATGATTGCAGTATGTGATTGTGGCGATGATCTGCCGCAACCTGTGTAATTTACACGCGATGTCACCTCACAGATCGGTAGTTCCGGAGCGCTGGTCCATCTGGCGCTGCCCCGCGGCGAGCGGGGCCAGCAACATGGCCGCTGATGCTGCTCTTATGGAGAGCGCCACACCCGGACGGGCAGTCTGGCGCTGGTACGACTGGACCACGCCCACGGTGTCCTTCGGGCGCAACGAAAAGGTTCAGGGCCGCTTCAGCGAGGCCAGCGTGGCCAGCGCCGGCCTCAGCGCAGTTCGCCGGCCAACTGGCGGCCGCGCACTGCTGCACTCACATGAAATCACATACAGCGCAACCTTCTGCCTGGATGGTCATTGGAGCTGGAGGGATGCCTACGAGGCAGTAAACAGTATCCTGCACCAGATACTGGAGTCTCTGGGCCTGCCCGTGGTGCTGGCAGGCGCACACGCACCCATGGCCCCCGATGGACCCGTTTGCTTCGACCAACCGTCGGAGGGTGAACTGGTAGTTGCCGGCCGCAAGCTGGTGGGCAGCGCCGTATGGCGGCAGGGAACACAGTACCTGCAGCACGGCAGCATACTCCTGCACGACGACCAGGCACGGCTCGCTCAAGCGGCTTCCGTGCCTCTCCCTCCGGCCCCGCCCGCTGCCTCACTGCTGGAATTGCTTCCCTCGCTTGGCCGCGAAGCTGCTCTGGATGCTCTGGACAAGGCTCTGGCGCCACGAATCGGCGAGGTCTTCCAACCATCGGCCAATTTGCTCTCGCGCATCGAAGAGCTGGAACACGAATACTCTGATCCGGTCCGCATCTGGCGCCGCTGAGTTGCAGAGTCCATGCTACAGCGCTACAGCCTGACGCGCCATGCTGCAGCCTGACGCGCCCCGTTGCCTGCGCCGCGCCCTGAGCAGTGCGCAGGCAATTGCCCGCCAGTACACACTCACCAGAACCCGCCAGTCAGACATGTCCTTCCCACGTCAGCCGAACCCGGGCGCACTCCTGCTCTCAATCCTACTGCTTGGCTGCACGCAGTCGGATCGAAGAGATACAGGCAGCACAGACGGCAGTGTCTACGGCGGCACACTCATTGTTGCCATACCGGCCGAACCGGCCACGCTCTTTCCGCCAACTGCAGATGCGAGTCAGGAGTTCGCTGTCATCAACAGCGTCTACGACCGTCTGGCTGAAATAGGCGATCATCTGGAGACCGTAGGCGACAGGAACTTCAAACCACGCCTGGCCTCGTCCTGGGCATGGTCCGACGATTCTCTCTCAATTGCATTCACGGTAGACAGCGCCGCCCGCTGGCACGATGGCGTGCCGGTAAGCGCCGAAGATCTGCGTTACAGCTTCTCTGTTTACAGATCCGACTCGCTGCCTTCCATTGATCCGTCGCTGCTGGCCAACATCGATTCAGTTTCTGTGCGCGACCCACGCACGGCGGTATTCTGGTTCAGGCAGCGCACGCCGCAGCAGTTCTACGAAGCCACGAATCACATCTACATTCTGCCATCGCACCTGCTTGCCTCCATTCCGATCTCCACGCTACCTGCCTCGCCCATCGCACGCAACCCGGTTGGCACCGGGCGCTTCCGCTTCCGCGAATGGGTGCCCGGCCAGCGACTTGAGATAATAGCCGATACGCTCAACTGGCGCGGGCGTGCCATGCTGGATCGCGTTATCTGGAGCATTGCCCCCGACTATGACGCCGCAACGGTGAAACTCTTTGCCGGCGAAGCCGATTTCTTTGAGTACCTGAGGCCCGGTGACATACCGGGGATAAATAAGTCGCCCAACCTCAAACTCGTCGACAACAATACGCTGCAGTACTACTTCCTTGGCTTCAACATGCACGCGCCGGGAAACAGCACTGTGCCACATCCGGTTTTCAGCGACGCAAGAGTGCGCCGAGCACTCAGCATGGCAGTTGACCGGGCCGCCATGGTGGCCAACACCTACGACTCACTTGGGATGGTGGCACTGGGGCCGGCGCCACGCGCACTCATTCCCGACACCAACGCATTCCGTCAGATCAGCTACGATCCCTCTCACGCCGCCGCGCTGCTCGATTCCGCCGGTTGGCGCGACAGCAACGGCGACGGAATACGTGAGCGCGACGGGCAGCAGCTCTCTTTCGGGATTCTGGTTCCCAACTCCAGCGCGGCAAGACGCACTCTCGCCACTCTGATGCAGGAACAGTTCCGCGCAGTGGGTGTGAAGGTCACGCCGCTGGTACTTGATGTTGTTGCCTTCTCCAACCGCACAGACAACGGACGTTTTGACAGCTACATGGGTGGCTGGGCATCCAGTCCGGGGCTCACCGGTACACGGCAAACCTGGGGCTCGGGTGGTTCCGGCAATGCCGGCGGCTACAGCAGTGCTGTCTTCGATGCAGATGTGGACAGCGCACTCACCACCTTTGATGTCGCCGCCAGCCACAACTGGTGGGCCCGTGCGTTCCAGCAAATCATCGACGACGCGCCGGCAATCTGGCTTTCGGAGCTTCGGGCGCCGGTGGTGGTACACAAGCGCTTTATCCTCCCCGCGCTCAGGGCCGACGGCTGGTATGCAGACCTCGCCGACTGGAAAACAGACCCGGCACTTCGCTTGCCCCGGGATCTCATAGGACTCGGCGCAACCGCCGCTGCACAGGTACAAGCAGAGACGGGCTCAGCTCCGCAGTCGGGATCGAGTCCGGATCGCTGATGAGCCCGGAGCGCCTGATCACCCGCGCGTGGCAGTGCGTACTGGTGGTTCTGGCCGCTGCGACGCTGGCCTTCATCCTCCTCCACCTCACGCCCGGAGACCCGGCCGCCGCACTTGGTGAGGGCGTTCCCGCTGCGGTAAAAGCACGCATGCGCACGCTCTACGGGCTGGAC
Organism: uncultured Gemmatimonas sp.; assembly: GCA_964636415.1. Classification (GTDB taxonomy): domain Bacteria; phylum Gemmatimonadota; class Gemmatimonadetes; order Gemmatimonadales; family Gemmatimonadaceae; genus Gemmatimonas. The sequence goes on from CAZWSJ010000014.1 coordinate 6,392, forward strand.
CAGCCACTGGCCAGACAATACATCGACTGGATTACAGCACTGCTGCGCGGCGATCTGGGCTGGTCCATACAACAGCAGCGACCGGTAACAACAGTGCTGGGCGAAGCACTGCTCAATTCCCTGCTGCTGGGCGTGCCTGCATTCATCGTGAGCGTTGTGCTTGGAATTGCCATTGGCACTTGGCAGGCGTTGCATGCCGGCTCGCGCGGAGACCGCAGCGTAAGCAGCATATTGCTGCTCGCATACTCACTGCCCGAGTTCTGGCTGGCGCTGCTTCTCATGCTGATCTTTGCACGCACCTGGCACCTGCTTCCGGCCAGCGGTGCCACGGATGAACTGCATTCCTACATGTCGCTTGCCGGACGCCTTACAGACCGGCTCAGGCACCTGATACTGCCGCTCAGCACGGTGTCTCTCATAGGCGTCGCGACGTTTGCACGTTTTCAGCGTGAGAGCATGCGTGAGATCTGGCAACAGCCATTCGTAAGAACCGGCATCGCCGCCGGACTCACGAGAAGGCGTCTTGTACGCTCCGCCGTGCGTAGCGCCGTACTGCCCGTCATTACGCTGGCCGGTGTTCTGCTGCCCTCCTATTTTGCCGGACTCATTTTCGTGGAGACTGTTTTCTCCTGGCCGGGACTGGGATACGTGCTCATGCGCGCCATCTCGGCGCGCGATTACGCCGTGGTCGCGGCCAGCGTGGTGCTTGGCAGCGCACTCACCGCAGTGGGCGCATGGGCCGCAGAGTGGCTGCGCGGCCTGCTTGATCCACGACTTCGTTCGCTGTCATCCCAAGGGCAGGCCTGAGCACGTGATGCGGGATTTGAGGCCGGATGAGATGCCGGATGAGATGCCGGATGAGATACGGGATGTGCCACAGGTTGCGGCACCGGGCGCGACACCGGGCGCGACACCGGGCGCGGCACCGGGCGCGACACCGGGCGCGGCACCGGGCGCGGCACCGGGCGCGACACGAGGCACGACACAGCCCAGGCGTTCGCCCGGAACCATGCTCATACTGGTGGCAGTGCTCGTGGCGCTGGCCATCTGTGCACCGTGGCTGGCCCCATATCCGCCCGATGCGCAGCTCGATATCCTGGGCCTGAGAAGCAGTCCGCCATCAGCGGCTCACCCATTCGGCACCGATCAATTCTCACGGGACCTGCTAAGCCGCGTGCTCTATGGCGCCCGCGTGTCGCTGAGCTTTGCGGCAGCCTCGGTGTTGCTTGGACTCATAGTGGGTACCGCCTGGGGTGCCGCCACCTCCCTTGGACCACGGCTGCTGGGTACGACACTCAGAAGAATGCTCGACGTGGCACTCTCCATTCCGCGCCTGCTGGTCCTGCTTGCCGTGCCCGCGTTCACGGGCCCCCTGTCGTTTTCGGGTCTTATAGTGCTGGTGGGTCTCACGGGGTGGTTCACCACAGCCAGACAGGTGGCCGACGAACTCGACGGTCTTGCACAGCAGGAGTTCGCTCTCGCGGCCAGAGCGATGGGAGTGAGCAGGACCAGGCTCTTCCTGCGCCATCTCCTGCCCTTCCTCATCCCCTTGCTGGCCATTAACGCCACCTTTGGCACCGCCAACACCATCGCGCTGGAAGCTGGCCTGAGCTTCCTTGGTCTTGGAATCCAGCCGCCTATGGCGAGCTGGGGCAACATTCTCCACGATACCACGGGCGCCTTTGGTGTAGAATGGTGGATCGCAGTCTTCCCAGGAATAGCGATCGTGGGGGCTGTTTTCATCTGCCACCTGCTGGGCGACGCCTTGCGCGAATCCTTTGCACCGGCGCACGTTGCGAGCAAACCACCCACCCTCGGCGTCACGCTCAGCGGCATCACAGGCGGCGCCAGAGTGCACTCCCCGCCCGGAACAGCCAGGCTTTGACCACACCCGCCCCCGAACCCAGCACCGAGCCTTCCTCCGGCACCGCTTCCGGATCCATTTCCGGGTCCGTTTCCGGGTCCGTTTCCGGGTCCGTTTCCGG
>CAZWSJ010000014.1:8476-54970 GCA_964636415.1 uncultured Gemmatimonas sp.
TTTCCGGGTCCGTTTCCGGGTCCGTTTCCGGGTCCGTTTCCGGATCCGCCCAGCGGTCCGAACCCGAAGCATTGCTGAACGTTCAGGCACTCACGGTGACCTTCCCCGGCCCGCGTACCCCCACTACCGTGGTGAACGACGTTCACTTCACCGTGGCGGCGGGTGAAACCCTCTGTGTGGTTGGTGAAAGCGGCTGCGGCAAGTCCATGACAGCCCTTTCTCTCCTCCGCCTGGTCCCGTCTCCCGGACGCATTTCACCGGACACGCAGATTCACTTTGGCGGCAGAGATCTCATGCAGCTCAACGAGCGTTCCCTGCGCTCGGTGCGGGGCAAAGAGATCTCGATGATCTTTCAGGAGCCCATGACGGCACTGAACCCGGTACTCAACGTGGGACGCCAGATAGCCGAAGTGGTGGAAGTGCACACGGGCTGCCGCTCACATGAGGCCTGGAAGCGGGCCGTGGAAATGCTGGAACTGGTTGGAATAGCCGACGCGGAAGCGCGCGCAAAGCAGTACCCGCACGAGCTTTCCGGCGGAATGCGGCAGCGCGTGATGATAGCCATGGCCCTGGTACTCTCGCCCAGACTCGTAATTGCAGACGAGCCCACCACGGCGCTTGACGTGACCATTCAGGCCCAGATACTGGACCTGCTTCGCGCTTTGCGCGAGCGAACCGGTATGGGGCTGCTGCTGATTACGCATGATCTTGGTGTGGTTGCGGAAATGGCCTCCCGCGTGCTTGTCATGTACGCGGGCCGGGTGGTGGAAGCAGCCCCGGTGGAGTCTCTCTTTGAGCGACCAACGCACCCCTACACCGAGGGCCTGCTTGCGGCCATGCCGCGTCTGGGCGACGAGCGCGAGCGTCTCACAACCATTGCTGGCAGCGTACCGCCGCTGGATGCACTGCCCAGCGGCTGCAGCTTCCGCGACCGCTGTCCCTACGCCTGGGAGCGCTGCGCACGGGAAGCACCGAAGCTGCAGAGCGTGGGTGTCGGCCATCAGGCCCGCTGTCATCTGGTGGAAGAGCCTGAGCATCGACTCGTGAATACTGTGGCCGGTAATCCGGCACATCTACCATCAAACAGACCAGCCGCCGCCGTGACGTCACCCAACGGAGCTGCCAGGCCATGAGCGCCCCGGCACGTCAGTCGCCGCTGGCTGAGGGAGCGAAAGCGAACATCGCACCGCTGCTATCAGTCAGGCATCTCACCAGGCACTTCCCCATCCGTTCCGGCATCTTCCGGCGCGTCACCGGAGCTGTACAGGCCGTCACCGATGTGTCATTCGATCTGGCACCCGGTGAAACTCTTGCCCTCGTGGGCGAATCGGGATGCGGCAAGACCACCACGGGACGCACGCTGCTGCGCCTCATTGAGCCCACCAGCGGCTCCATTCAGTTCAACGGCGTTGACCTGCTCTCGCTCAAGGGCGAGTCGCTGAGACGAATGCGCAGGCATATGCAGATAGTGTTTCAGGATCCATACGGCTCACTCAACCCACGCATGAGCGTGGGAGCAGCCATTCGTGAGGGTATGCTGGTACACGGGCTTGCCAGCGGCGCCCAGGCCGACGCCCGTGTGGCCAGCCTGCTTGAAGAAGTGGGGCTGAGGCCCGAACACGCCAAACGCTACCCACATGAGTTCTCAGGCGGACAGAGACAGCGCATAGGCGTGGCCCGCGCTCTCGCGGTGGAGCCACGCTTCATAGTGTGCGACGAGCCCGTGTCTGCACTCGACGTAAGTGTTCAGGCACAGGTCATCAATCTGCTGAGTGACCTGCAGCGTGATCGCGGCCTGGCCTACCTCTTCATTGCACACGATCTGGCAGTGGTGGCGCACATGGCCGACCGGGTGGCAGTTATGTATCTGGGTCGCATCGTGGAGTTGGCATCCCGGCGCGAGTTGTTCCACTCACCGCGCATGCCCTACACCAAGGCACTGCTTTCCGCAGTTCCTGTTCCCGAACCCGGCAGCAACAGACGTCGCATTCTGCTTCCGGGCGATCCGCCGTCGCCATCCAACCCGCCACCCGGCTGTGCGTTCTACCCGCGTTGCCTTCATCCGCTCAAGGACGAGGCCTGCACACGCGTGGTTCCTCCGCTCGAAGAAAAATCTCCCGGCCACTTCGTGGCGTGCATCAAGGAAGCTTCCACCTCAGCCCCGTCCACCAGTGAGTCCAGCGCGTTCTGAAATAACCAGCGACCGCTCCTTCTTCGGACACCCGAAGGGCCTCGGCCTTCTCTTCACCACCGAAATGTGGGAGCGCTTCTCGTACTACGGGTTGCGCCCACTGCTGGTGCTGTTCATGGCAGCGGCACTCAACGAAGGCGGATTCGGCCTGGAACGCACACAGGCATCGGCCATCGTCGGCATCTACGCCGCAAGCGTTTATCTGGCATCACTGCCAGGCGGCTGGATCGCCGACCGCTGGCTGGGACTCAGGCGCACCATACTCGTGGGCGCTGTGCTCATCACCAGCGGACACCTCTCCATCGGTCTCTCCGGCATGGCCGGCGGCGAAGCAGGCAAAATCTTCTTCTTCCTGGGCCTCGTACTCATCGTGCTCGGCACGGGAATGCTCAAGCCCAACATCTCCGCCATTGTCGGTGACCTCTATCCCGAGGGTGGCGCAAGAAGAGACGCAGGCTTCTCCATTTTCTACATGGGCATCAACGTTGGTGCCTTCGTAGGTCAGCTAGTCACAGGATATCTGGGCGAACGCGTCAGTTGGCATTGGGGTTTTGGTGCCGCCGGCGTCGGAATGGCACTGGGCCTCGCGAGTTTCTGGTTCTTCGGAAAGCGGCTGCTGGGCCCCATTGGCGAAGACATAGTTCGCGACCCCGATCCACTGGTACAGGCCAAACGCGAGGCGCAGGTCAAACGGGGCACCTTTGGTGGAATTGCCGTACTGGCACTGGTATTTCTGCTCGCAGCAACCGGTCTCATAACAGTAGACCCTCAGGCCCTCGGCGGTGCCATGACATTCGTGCTGGTGGGGATAGGCATAATCTTCTTCGCCTACATCTTCACCTTCGGCGGACTCAGCAGCGACGAAAAAAAACGCAGCGTTGTCATCTTCGTGCTCTTCGTGTTTGCAGCCATTTTCTGGGCCGCGTTTGAACAGGCACCAACCTCGCTGCAGCTCTTTGCGAATGACTTCACCAACCGCGACTTCATGGGCTTCACCATACCGGCCACATGGTTCCAGTCGGTCAATTCACTCTTCATAATCATCTTCGCACCGCTGTTCGGCGCACTCTGGATTTACCTGGACAAGAAACACCTCAACTTCTCGAGCCCCACCAAGTTCGCCATGGGACTGTTGCTGGCCGGCATAGCCTTCCAGATCATGGTGTTCGCTGCCAACAGCGTAGTGGCGAGCGGCGGAACGCTTCTGGTCTCGCCGTGGTGGCTCATCATCTGCTACCTGCTCCAGACATGGGGCGAACTCTGCCTGAGCCCAGTGGGTCTTTCATCCATGACGCAGCTCGCTCCGCGTCGCTACGTGGGCCAGATGATGGGTATCTGGTTCCTGGCCGCCTCAGTGGGCAATCTCATCGCCGGACTTGTGGGCGGTCACGTTGACCCCAACAAGCTGGAACAGACACCATTGGTGTTCAAGGGCACGGCCATCGCGCTGTTCATCAGCACCGTGGTACTGCTGGCAATGGTGGTGCCCATCAGACGCATGATGGCCAGCGTGGAACAGCATCCATAAGCGACGCCAACTTGCAACACGCCGCGTCCGGTTGCAACACGCAACATCTGATTTCTGTCGCAGGCATCACCACAGCGCAAAGCCTTACGGCCAGTTGAACAGGCTGGCAGGACTGCTGCGTTCGCGGGAAATCTTCACGTCGGCCGGCTGTTCCCAGAACCTTCGTGTTTTGTCCACGGCCGAAATACGAACTTCAAAGCGACGGCGCGGATCACTGCTTATGGGCACACCCAGGTCTATGCGCCACATCCTGCGCGAGCGCGGGGGAACCGCCGCCAGTAATGACACTCCCACCGCGCCACGCCATGGTGAATCCACCGACCATGGCACAGTGCGCTCAGACCAGAGACGGCCGCCCTCCACGAAACCCGCAAGGCCCACATCGGCAATGTTGAAGCGCGTGGGAATCACGAGTCGCTGTTCCGCACGTAAAACCAATCTGCGCGCGCCCGGATCGTTTGACCTGCTGTGCCCGATCACACCACCCGTGGGATCAGCAAGAGAAACCTGAAAAGGCCGTTCCATCCTGCTCGCTGCACTCCAGTCGGCCTGCACCACCGTGGTCTGGTGTATTGCCGGACGGAAATACCAGGCAGCATGCATGCTGCCGATTGTATTTGTCCACTCGCGGGTGACCGCGTCATAGCGCGCCTCGGTGACTCCTTCCATGCCAAGGAACCACTTCGTACTGCCGAACCCCAGATACAGATCAGATGAAACAAAGCGATCGTTGTCCGCCTGAGGGCCAAGCTTGAGAGACTTGCCACCCATCAGACCAATCTGAGTGCCGACACGCATGTCCTGTGCACCGGTAAGCGCGTCAAAACCCTGAACGGTTACAAAGCGAATCGCCCGAAGGCCAAGCAGCAGGTTGAGACGCGTTACGTCCTGACTGCGAAACACTGGCACCGGAAGATTGCTCCAGTCGGGCCGTGGCCCATCGGGAGTAAGCATGATGGTCTCATCATCAGCTCTCGTTTTCTCTCGGGTAAGTGAAAGCCCAAAGAGCCTGAGATCAGCCACTCTGCCCACCCTTCCAATCACCGACGCACTGCCATAGCTGTGATGCACGATCATTGCATTGTCGGGAAACCCCTCGCGAAAGAGTTTCTGCGGATCGCGTGTGCCACCAACCATCAACTGCCATCCCAGACGTTGCAGATCGGTGTAGAAGGGCCTCACCACCCGGGCTTCCAGACGCTGGCCGTAGGTATTGCGTCTGGCGAGCACATGCAACTCGTTACGTCCGGCGCCGAGCTGATAGTTCCTGTACTCAAAACCGTACACGTCATTGTACGCACCGCCATCGCGCCACTCGGCCGCGATCATTGAAGCCGAGCCCTGCACATTGCTGTCGCCCAGCCTGAGACCACGCAGGTGCGGCGACAAACCTTTTAGAGTCGGTTCAACGATCAGAGAAAAATCATCGCGCGACTCAACTTCAAGAATCACGCCGCCCTTCTCATCGTCGTAGGCGCGGATGCGCGCGTCCACTATGAATGGCATGGCGCGCAATATGCGTTCCGACTCCGCGCGTCTTATCTGATTGCATGCGTCGCCTTCGCGGAAGAGCAGGAAGCGACGGATCACGTCTTCAGTTGTTTCCATGTGCAGCGTGCGAACCAGAGCGCGCCCCCACTCAAGGGCGTGCGGCAGCTTGTCGCGAAAGGGGGCCTGGGAAATGATCACCACCTTGCTGATGGGCTGGCCGAAGCAGCCCGTGGCGGCAAGACGGCCCTCATTGCTTACTGGCTTCCCCTGTGTGCCTCCCGACTGCGCCCAGGCCATTGCCGGCACCGCTGCCGGCAACGTTGCTGCGAGCGCAGCAGCGAAAACGGGCAGCTTGAGCGCTGCGCTCACTTCCCCATTCGCCGTTTGAGCTCAGCCAATCGGGCTTCCGCCACGGCCTCTTTCTCCACCCGCGTGCTGGCCCGCGGCGCAGAGTGTGCGTCTGAGCCCGCGCGTGAGCCATATCCGGAACCCGCCCCGGAAAAATCTCCACCCCCGTTCAGGAACTCATCGATTTCCCGTGCCGCTGCGGCCTCTGCAGCGGCCCTGCCATCGGGGTTGAGGCCCGACATCACCTGACGGAGTTCGCCACGCATGCTCTCGTATTCACGCTCATTCACCGCAAGCTCCTGCTGCTGCGACATGAGCTTTGTTTCCAGCATGGCAATGCGCTCTGAGTGCTGCGAGGCAAAGCGTTCGGCAACCGCAACGGTCTCGCTGTCACCGATACCCGAGGCCATGGACTGTCGCCTCAGTATGGTTTCAAGCTCCTTGCGTTCTGCAGCCAGTCGGGTCTCGGTTTCAGCCACACCAGAGGCCAGGTCCCTGAGGCCCATTTTTGCATGCACCAGGGCATCGCGCATGCCGCGGGTCATGCGGGCCTGCTCATCCGGGTCAAGCCGCCGGGACAGTGCATCCAATGCGTCACGTATGTCGTCGAACATAGTGTGGAAAGTACCCTTCCCCTTCATGGAATGTAGGTGTCCGGGTGCCTATTTGAGTCAGCAGCCATATCTGAGGCACCGCGAGCGGCTGCCGCCTGTTATTATCGACGCAGTCCGCAGGCTGACGGTTTTTCGGGAACACCGGAATCCGGCCCTGGCCCGTGGTGTCCATGCCGTGCCCACGTCGTACCGTTGTTGCAGCCTTGTTGCAGCCTTGTTGCAGCCTTGTTGCAGCCTTGTTGCAGCCTCGTTGCAGCCTCGTTGCAGCCTTGTCGTAGCCCTTTGCCCCTATTGCTTCCGTGCTCTACCTCGCCATCCCTGTTCACAACGAAGAGGCCACCATTGGAGTTCTGCTCTGGCGGCTTCGCAGCGTGCTTGCCGAATTTCCACGCGAGTACCAGGTGGTGGTATACGACGACGCGAGCACGGACGAGACCGCAGAGGTGGCGGCCCAGTACGAGAGCCGCATGCCGGTCAGGGTTCTGCGCGGGCGGCAGAAACTGGGCTATGCCGGAGCTGTGGAAGCCCTGCTTCGCCATGTGGCGCAGGACACACGTTACCCGCGACGCGACGCAGTGCTCCTTCTGCAGGGTGATTTCACAGATCCACCCGAGATGGTACCCGAGTTCGCGAGGCGCTTTGAGGGCGGTGCCGATCTGGTGGTGGGCGAGCGCAGCGTAGTGGCTGACGCCCCGGTTGCGGTGAACCGTCTGTTCCGCAGCTCGCGCTGGGTAATGCGTCCCTTTGTGCGGCTGGCCGGCTTCCGCGACCTGACGGCATCCATGCGTCTCATGCGTATAACGGCCCTGAGGGATGCGTTGAGGGCCGGCTCTTCCGGAGCCGGTGGCAGCGAGCGATGGCTTTCGGGCGACACCTGGACGGCCAATGCTGACCTGCTGCTGCGTGTGGCTCCATATGCGCGGCGCGCCGAGTCGGTGCTTATTGAGCCCACCTACGGAGTGCGCATGCGTGGCACGCGACGCGTGGGCTTCCGGGATGCTCTCGCTGTGCTGAGCTGGGCCTGGCACGATCGTCGCCGGGTAGAGGTTGGATCGGCGCTGGAAGCTGAGGGCAGCCACGAGCGTCCGAGGCATGGCAGTGCTGAGCGTTCGCGTAAGAACGGCGAGCGAGGGGCTGAGCGCGGCGGCGACTCAGGTGTAGAGCGCGGCGGAGCTGGAGCAAGGCGCAAGACTGAACGCAAGACTGAGCGCAGTGCCGTGCGCGGGGCAGATCGACGCACAGAGCGTGGTGCAGACCAAGGCACCGAACGCAACGCCGAACGCAACGCCGAACGCAACGCCGAACGCAACGCCGAACGAAGCGCCGAACGCAACGCCGAACGAAGCGCCGAACGCAACGCCGAACGAAGCGCCGAACGCGGTCGCAGACGTGAGCGCGCCCGTGACAGCGAGTCCAGGACGGAACAAAGCGAAAGTGCCGAGGTCGGTACCACGGCCACTGCCGGGGCAGGCGGCAACCGCAAGCGGGAGCGCGCCAGCGAACGCAACAGCGAACGCAACAGCGAATCCAGCCCTCAGCGCAAACGCAGGTCTCGCGGCCGCGAGCGGCACCCCGACAATGCCGCAGCGCCGAATGACACTACGCCAACAGACGCACTGCCGGATAACGCCGGGTCGATCGCGGCACCGTCGGGCGCCGCAGCACCAAACACCGCCCCATCAGGCGCCGCTATACCTGCTGCCACAGTACCGCCGGTCACGGTGCCAGACCACGGAACGCCTGCTCCCGCTGCGCCAGACAAGAGCGGCAGCGAAGAAAGCAGCTCTCGCCCGAACGTATTCGACGCACTTGACTGGGACGACCCCTTTGCCGCGCCCCGGCCCAAGCGCAGCTCGCTGGAAGAGGCGCTGGATCGCCCTCTCAACAATGAGCCCCCAAAGAGCCTTAGCGAGCCAGTGGAAGCGCTGGCCGAAGAGTACGAAGACGACTTTGACCGCAAGCCGAAGGAACGTGCGCCTCACCGCCCACGCCGCAACCGCCGTCGCCGCCCGCCACGCAGGCCCAACGACAGCTAGCCGCCCCGTGGCGACCACCGGTGCCGGCACCACAACCGCGGCCAACCCGGCAACCAGACCCCCGGAGTAACCCCGCGGAGCCCGGACTCAGACAAGCTCACTGGCCCCGGAAAGCGCGCACAACACGCTCCGCTGTGGCCGGGCTCACCACGCGCAACACGAAATACACAACAAGGCACAGCAGTAACACCCGCAGTGCCATCCACAGAAGCGCCAGCAAGAGCCCCACAAGCGGCCCCAAAAGCCCAAACACCAGCTTAAGCACCACCAGGCCGGCCAGGGCCATCATGCCTACAAAAAGAAGAGTCCGAATCATGCAAATCCCGTTCAGTGGTTGAACCGCTTCACACACTACGATCCCGAAAACCGAAAGTTTCACTCAAACTCTTAACCGTCTATCCACCAAACACCGGTTGGACATCCGTTTCCAGCTTTGTGGCAACGAACTAGCTTGAATATCCACGTCCCGGACTCCTCCGGGCCCCACATCAGGCAGGGTATGGCCGAGGAACTGACACAAATCATGGGGCGACATCGCCGCGATCCGCTCCCTGAAAGAAAGCCACAGTGGCTCAAGGTCAAGACGCCCGGCGGCGACAACTTCATCAGAATCAAGCAGTTGATGAAGAACCTCTCGCTGCATTCGGTCTGTGAAGAAGCCCACTGTCCCAACATAGGCGAGTGCTGGAACCACGGCACCGCCACCTTTATGATCCTGGGCGATGTCTGTACCCGCAACTGCGCCTACTGCGCCGTGGCACACGGACGTCCGCCAAAATACGACGTGGGAGAACCGGCGCGCGTGGCCGAAGCCATCGCAGCGCTCAATCTCCGACACGCAGTCATCACATCTGTAGACCGCGACGATCTGCCCGACTTCGGCGCATGGATCTTCGCCGAAACCATCCGCCAGATCCATCAGCAACTGCCGGGCTGCTCGGTGGAAGTGCTTGTCCCCGATTTCCAGGGCAACGAGGATTCCATTCGTACCGTTCTGGAAGCCCGGCCCGAGATCTACGACCATAACACAGAAACGGTACCGCGCCTCTACAAGAAGGCACGGCCCGGCGGACGCTATGAAAGAGTGCTCGGAATCTTCCGCAGCGCCAAACGCATAGCCCCCGATATTCCGCTCAAGTCCGGTCTCATACTCGGCATGGGCGAAACAAACGAAGAAGTCGTGGAGGTCATGAAGGACCTCAGATCTGTCGATGTCGACATCCTGACACTCGGCCAGTACCTGAGACCCTCCGACTCCCACATCGAACTCGACCGCTATGTCACTCCGGAAGAGTTCCGCTGGCTCTACGAAAGAGGCATGGAGATGGGTTTCCGCCACGTTGAAAGTGGACCTCTCGTACGCTCCAGCTATCACGCCTGGGACCAGGCCAAGGCCGCCTCGCTGGCCTGAGCCGTTCCAGACACAACAAACAGTACACTTCTCATCCGTTTTGCGATGCCAGCCAAGAAAAAAACGGCTTCCACCGCTCCTGCCGCCGGCTCTGCCTCGGCACAACAGGGGCAAAGCCGCGAACTGAACCGCGAACTGAACCGCGAACTGCTTCACTCGATGCTGCTGCAGCGTCGATTCGAGGAACGAGCCGCCGAGATGTATGCGGTGGGTCGCATCGGAGGCTTCTGCCACCTCTACATAGGTCAGGAAGCCGTCTCCACCGGTATCATCACGCAGCTCAGGCCCGATGACTATGTGATCACCACCTACCGCGACCACGGTCAGGCACTTGTGCGCGGCCTTACACCACGTTCACTCATGGCCGAACTCTTCGGCCGCCAGGATGGTTGCGTGAAGGGCAAGGGTGGCTCAATGCACATGTTCGACAGGCAATTGGGCTTCCTTGGCGGACACGGCATTGTGGGCGGACACGTGCCCATCACCGCCGGTGTTGGTTTCGCCATCAAGTATCGCGGCGGCGATCAGGTGATTGTCTGCTTCATGGGCGAGTCGGTGGTGAACACCGGTGCCTTCCACGAGGCCCTCAACATGGCCTCGCTCTGGAAGCTCCCCTGCGTGTTCATCATTGAGAACAACCGCTACGGCATGGGCACCGCCCTCGAACGCGCTTCCTCCATTCATGACATTCATCGTCGCGGCGATTCCTACAACATGCCTCATGATCATGTTGATGGCATGGACGTGCACGAGGTGCGTCAGAAGGCCGCTGAAGCAATTGAAAGAGCGCGCAAGGAAAGCGTGCCAACGCTGCTTGAAGTTCGCACATACCGCTACATGGGTCACTCCATGTCAGACGCGGTGAGCGGCACCTATCGCAGCAAGGAAGAACTCGATGAGTACCGCAAGCGCGATCCCATAATGATGCACCGCAAGCGCATGGAAGACGCCGGCGAGATTACAGAGGCCGAGGTCGAAGCCATGGACGAGGAGATAAAGAAGATCGTGCAGGACAGCATAGACTTTGCCGAAGCCAGTCCTGAGCTGCCGCTGGAGGCGCTCATGGAAGACGTACTTGTGGAAACAACGAGCTGAGAGCGCAACGAACATGGCAATCATCACATATCGCGACGCGCTCAATCAGGCCCTTCGCGAAGAAATGAATCGCGACGACCGCGTCTTCCTCATGGGTGAGGAAGTGGGTGTGTACAACGGCGCGTACAAGGTGTCCAAGGGGCTGCTGGAAGAATTCGGCGAGATGCGCGTGGTGGACACGCCCATCACCGAACTGGGTTTTGCGGGTGTTGGAGTGGGTGCGGCAATGGCCGGCCTGCGCCCCATCATAGAGTTCATGACATGGAACTTCGCACTCCTTGCGCTGGATCAGGTCGTGAACTCCGCAGCCAAGATGCTCTACATGTCGGGCGGCCAGTTCCCCATGCCCATAGTGTTCCGCGGGCCAAGCGGGGCGGCGCTGCAGTTGGGCGCACAGCACTCGCAGGCTTTTGAGTCCTGGCTGGCGCACATTCCCGGCATCAAGGTCATCGCTCCCGGCACTCCATACGATGCCAAGGGTCTGCTCAAGTCGGCCATCCGCGACGACAACCCCGTGTGCGTGCTGGAGGGCGAGATGCTCTACAACGCCAAGGGCGAGGTGCCCGAGGAAGAGTATCTCATTCCGCTGGGCAAGGCCGATCTCAAGCGCGAAGGCGATCACTGTACCATCGTCACACATGGCAAGATGGTTCACGTGGCCACGCAGGCAGCCGATCAGTTGGCCAAAGATGGCATCAACTGCGACGTGCTCGACCTGAGAACCATACGTCCCATGGACGTTGACGCCATCACCGAGTCGGTGAAGAAAACCAATCGCGCGGTAGTGTTGGAAGAGGGTTGGGAGCTTTGTGGCGTTGGTGCGCAGGTGGTGGATTATGTACAGCGCAACTGCTTCGATCATCTTGATGCACCGGTGGTGCGCGTACACCAGGCAGACGTACCCATGCCCTATACAAGAAGCCTTGAGAAGGCTGCAAAGCCCGATGTTCCCAAGACCATCGCGGCTGTCAAACAGGTTCTTTACATCGACTGACCAGGCGACCACATGGCGACCAAAGTGATGATGGAGGCGCTCTCTCCCACGATGGAAGAAGGGCGCCTGGTGAAGTGGCTCAGGCAGGTGGGCGAGACCGTGAGCAACGGCGATCCGCTTGCAGAGGTGGAAACAGACAAGGCGGTGATGGAGGTGGTGGCACGCGGTGACGGAGTACTGCGCGCACATCTTCTGGAAGAGGGCCAGACCGCACCGGTTGGCAATCTCATAGGCGTGATTGCCAAAGCCGATGAAGACATCTCCGCGCTTACCAGTGGAGCCGGGGCGGGTGCCAGCACTGCAGCACCTGCATCGGCACCTGCATCGGCAGCCGCACCCGCTGCCACAACCACCGGCGTGAACGCAGGCGCGAGTCAACCCGCTGCCACTCCGGCCACAGCGCATGCCGCTGCCAGCGCCTCAGCAGGCAGCCCGGCAGGCGCAGCAAGCACCGGCGGGCCAGTACTCTCGTCGCCGCTGGCGCGCAGACTCGCGGCCGAACGCGGCATTAATCTGGCAACAGTGCGCGGCAGTGGTCCCAACGGACGCATTATCCGACGCGACATAGATGCACTGCAAACTGCGCCCCAGCCAGCCGCAGCAATTGCTGCAACTGCCGCCGGCGCCACTGCAGGCACCGCCGCAAGCATCTCCACAAAACCCACGGCAGCACTTGCTCCGGCCATGCAGTTCGATGGCGAGTTCAAGGACGTCCAGCTCACCCAGATGCGCAAGACCATTGCGCGCCGCCTGAGCGAGTCCATTGGCCCGGTGCCCACGTTCTATCTCACCGCCGAGATCGACATGAGCAACGTGGTCAAAGCGCGCGAACAGATGCTTGGTGCCGGTGATGCCTTCAAGGTGTCCATAAACGACATTCTCATAAAGGCCGTCGCCATAGCGCTCACACGTCACCCCGAGTGCAACGCCCACTGGCTCGGCGACTCCATCCGCTACTTCCGTTCAGCCCACATCGGCATGGCCGTGGCCACCAACGATGGTCTCATTGTGCCCGTGATACGGAACGCTGAGAGCAAGGGACTGGGACAGATCGGAAGAGACGCGAAAGAACTGGCCGGCAGAGCGCGCGAACGCAAGCTCTCACCCGACGAGTACACGGGCGGTACATTCTCCGTGTCCAACCTCGGCATGTTCGGCATCGATCAGTTCACCGCGATCATCAACCCGCCCGAAGCCGCAATTCTGGCCGTGGGCTGTACCGAAACGCGGCCGGTGTGGGACGGTTCCGGCTTCGTACCGAGGCAGATCATGCGGGTTACCATGAGCTGCGACCACAGGGTTATTGACGGAGCCGTTGGCGCGCGGTTCCTTCAAACCCTGAAGCAGTTGCTCGAATCACCCATGCTCATGCTCTTCTGACCGGCGCCGGCCGGTCAGCCCCCGCCTCGGGAGCCTGCCTGCCGGATGCCGACAGACCTGCACACATACGCAACACCCCGACTCTCCGCCGCAAGGCGAAGGGCCGGGGTGTTGTTGTGTGCCATGGCTGCCCTGCTCCCTGCCGGGTGCCATGAAAGCCCGGCACCCGCCCCCAGTGAAGGCGATGGTGTCATTGAGATTCGCGTGGAAGGAGTGCCCGCCGGAGCTGAAGCTGATCTCCGCGTGCAGGGACCGGGCGGTTACAACAGAGAAGTGAAGGGCGATGTCACACTCAGAGCACTTCCCGCCGGATCCTACAGCATCAGAATCAGCCAGATAACAAGCGGAGGTTTCACCTGGTCGGCTTTGCCGCAGCAGCGCAACGTCATAGTGAGTGGCAACGACACGATGCACGTAATGGTGCGCTATTCAATAGCCACCGGCGCCATAGCGCTCAGCGTTGACGGATTGCCGGGTGGTGTGCCGGCATCAGTGAAAGTGACGGGTGGCGGAACGACGCGCCTGGCCAATGGCAGTGTGGTTTTGGGCAACCTGTCACCAGGTACCTGGTCTATAAACATTGATTCACTAAGCGCCGGCGGTACCTCGTTCACCGGCAGCACCAGCACACCAACAGTTGTTGTACAGGCCAGCACCACACCCGTACCTGTCACTGTACACTACTCCAACATACTGGGCACTTTCATACTCGCGGCAAGCGGCCTGCCGGCGGGAGATCCGGCATTTTCGGCCTTCGCCAGACTCGAAGGGCCACTGCAGACAGACTCTGTCTACCCCTTTGATCAGAAGCTGATGCTGCCTGTTGGTGCGTACATGGTGTCTCCCGTGGCGCTCACCGGAAACGGCCGGAGCTTCACACCCACGTCGGGACCCGCCATACACATACTCACGAACGCCGGCCCCGACACCCTGCGCATAGCCTACCGCGAACTCACAAGTCCGCTCAATCTCTCTATCGACAATGTGGTCATAAGCCAGGCGGTGCAGCGTCCCGACAACAGCATACCGCTGGTGGCAGGACGCGAAGCGCTGCTCCGGGCATTTGTACGCGCCGACCGACCAACCACGCTCAGCCCCATTGCAAGGGTGCAGATATTCGACGGCAACACGGCGCTTGCCATCCTCCTGCTCAACCCGCCCGATCCCGCCGTCAGCACAGTTCCCCTGGCCTCCGATTTGTCGAGCACCTATTACACGCGTATACCTGCGGCCATGGTGAGACCCGGTCTCAGGGTACTCGTGGAGCTTGACCCCGACAACAAACTTGGCGAGGCAGTGAGGAGCGACAATGTGTGGCCTGCCGGCGGTACGGCGCGTGCCATTGCCACCAGTAGCGTTCCCACCTTCAACCTGCGCCTGGTGCCCGTTGTGTTAAACGGCGACACGGGCTCGGTGAGCGAGGCCAGCGTGGAGCGTTACCTGAGTGTTGCGCGCAATCTCTGGCCGCTCGCAGACATCAGTGCAGAAGTGCGAGAACCCTTTGTTTCCAGCGCCGGCCTGCTCCAGCCCGGCGACGCCAACGGGGCGTGGGGGGCTCTGCTCAACGAGCTGCAGGCGCTCCGAGCACTGGACGGCGCCCCGCCTGACCTTCACTACTACGGCGTGGTTCACGCGCCCTATGGGCAGGGCATCTTTGGGCTGGGGCTCGTGGGCTCACCAGTGGCAGTGGGCCGCGACGGCAGCGACGCCGCACGGGTGGCGGCCCATGAGTGGGGCCACAACTTTGGCCGTATGCACGCACCCTGCGGAGATCCGCTGCCACCCAACGCTGACCCGGCCTATCCCCTGCCCGGAGCAGCAACGGGCATGGTGGGATGGGATGCGGCCAGCAACACCCTCAGGCCCGCCACCCTCGCCGATATCATGAGCTACTGCGAGCCGGCATGGGTGTCCGACTACAGCTATTCGGCGGTGTTCAATTTCCGCCAGAGGCCCGTAAGCCTGCGGGCTGCAGCACCCACGGAGGGCCTGCTGGTGTGGGGACGCAGCACAAAAGCCGGTCTCCTGCTCGGCACACCGGCGCCGATACACAGCCCGGGGCCCACGGCTGGCTTTGAAAATCCTCAGCCCCTCTCCAGCACCACCACCCACCTGGCTCAGCTCCTGGGGCCATCCGGAGAGCTGCTCTCCGAGCTGTACCTGAGCGCACAAACCGCAGGAGACGGAAGCAGCGACGACAGCTACTTTGCCGTAGTCATGCCGCTCCCGCCGGAAGCCGTAGCAAAGTGGCAGAGCCTCCGCGTGATGGAAACACGTGGCGCCCGCCGCAGTTCGGTGTGGCTGCGCAGCTCCGTGGACCCACCACCTGAGAACTGAGCGCTGGCAAGCCGTGGCCTTGTTGAGGGCCAATCGTCACTCAACGGACCATTGCCCCTGTCAACATGCTGCCTGTGCTTTCCCATATTTTCAGATTTTTACCCGGCGCCCGATCGCTGTTGCAGAAACTGCAGAAGCTGCGGCAGTTCACACAGCGCTGGACAGTCGCCACCGGCTTCCTTACGCTTTCCCTGCTGCTGGCCCTTGCCGCCTGCGGCGGCGGCGACAGCGGCACGGGTCTGCCCACCGCACCACCGGAGAAGCCTGGCACACCGCCATCCAACCCGCCCGGTACTCCGCCCAGCAATCCACCCATTGCTCCGGATCCGCAGCCCAGCGGCATTCTGAGCATAGCCGCATCGGGACTCCCCGCCGCTGTGCCAATGCAGGTCGTGGTAACAGGCCCCGCTCCCAGCTCCAACATCAACCGCAGCACCAGCGCACCGGTCACATGGACCGATCTGCCCTCGGGTCGCTACACGGTAAAGGTCATGAACACCCGGGGCACTCCGGGCAGCTTTGAAGGCGTTCCCGATCAATTCGACGTGAGCATCCCAGCGGCCGGCGCCCCGGTAACCGCCACCGCCACCTATAGACCTGTCCCATCGGCCCTGAGCATCAAGGTGAGCGGCATTCCTGCGGGCGGCAGCCCCACGGTGAGCGTCACCAGCCCCACGGGCGTGGCAAGACAGATAACAGACTCTGCCTTTTTCGCGGCAGCACAACTCGCCAGCGGCCAGAACTCTCCCGACAGATGGCGCGTCTCAGCAAGCCGGATCAATCTGGCCGGCAATCGCTACAGCGCACAGCTCACAGAGCTGGACACCACTGTTGCCTTTGGTGACACCCTGCGCCTCAACCTGCGCTACCAGCTTGCCAGCGGCTCACTGGCCGTGGCCATCACCGGTCTCCCCGAGGGGGTTGCCGGTGACGTGATGGTGATAGCACCAGACAGAAGCACGCAGTCACTTTCCCAAACCACCACCCTCACCAGCCTGGAGCCGGGTCGTTACAGACTCATCATCCAGCCCGTGGTACATGAAAACGTCACCTGGCGCCCGCAAACCGACACGCTGGACGTAAACGTTGACGCCGCAGCGGTAGCGGCACCGGCCACCATCGTGTACCAGGCACAAACCGGTTCGCTGGCCCTCAGCGTGAGCGGCCTGCCCGCAGGCAGCCCGGCAATAATTGGTCTCAAGGGTAAGGGCAGGCTGTCGGGAGTGGAGCGCAGCATCTCGGCCAGCACCACGCTCAGCAATCTCCCCGAGGGCAGCTATAGCCTGACGGCGGAGCGCGTAACCAGCACCAGCGGCGATGGCTACAGCGCGAGCAAGCCCGCGCAGGATCTGACAATTTCAGCAGGGCAAACCAGTCAGGCCAGCGTGTCGTATGCACTGGCCACCGGATCGCTCAGCGTTCAGGTGTTGGGCCTTCCATCAGGCGTTGCCGCCAAAGTGAACGTGAGTGGCCCCGATGGTTACACCCGGACACTCAGCGCGGGGACCACACTCAACGGCCTCGATTCGGGACAGTACACCGTAACCGCCCAGAACGTGGTTGCCGGAGCCAGTACCTATGGCGTGAGCAATCCCGTGCGCAGCGTTAACGTGAAGACCGGAACAACACCGGCCAGCGTGAGTCTGCGCTACGACCCGGTACCCTCTGTGGTTGAGATACTCGTGGACGGCGTGCCCAGTGGTTACCCCGCCAGCATCTCCGTAAGCGGGCCGGCCGGTGAGCACTACGTCATAACCTCCAGCCAGCAACTCTCGGCCGTGGCTCCCGGTCGCTGGAAGCTCTTTGCCAGCCAGATCGGCACTGGCTCGGGAGTTTACCTGCCAACACCCACCATGCTCGACCAAACAGTTGCAGCAGGTGACACACTGCACTGGAAGGTGAGCTACGCCAAGGCCGGTACGCCCACCACCGGCCTCCTTGCAGTGGCCGTAATCGGGCTGCCAGCCGGCACGCCCGGTTCAGTGGCAATCTCGGGTCCGGGTGGATTCAGTTCCACGGCAAATACCACCTACACTTTCACAGGCCTCGTTCCGGGCGACTACTACGTCACGGCAAAGCCCGTTACCCGCGGGAGCAGCACTTATACACCGGCTCCCGACAGCCAGAAGGTGACGGTTGTGGGCTCCAACACGGCCACTCCGGCCACGGTGGTGTACAGCAAAGTCCAGGATCCATCCGATCCACCGGACACCAGCCACACAAATTTCCGCATCGACGGCCTCTATCTCACGCAGGCCGTGCAGAGATCCGACGGCTCCCTGCCGCTGGTGGCTGGCCGCGAGGCCCTGCTGCGCGTGTTCGTTGTGGCCAGTGCCGCGAACAGCATGAGACCCGACGTGGTGGTGAAGATCTACGACAACAGTCTGCTGCTCTCCACCACCACCATTCCGGCTCCCGAAACGTCGGTGCGCACCACCACGGCGGAAGGTGTGCTCAAGTCATCATGGAACATGCGCGTGCCGGCTGAACTGATGCGCACGGGATTGAAAGTGGTGGCTGAACTGGATCCCGACAGAACCATTATTGACCCCGACCTCTCCGACAACGTGTGGCCGCTGGGCGGAAGCCCAAGAGCAATCACGGTGCAGGATGTACCGGCCTTCCGCGTACGCTTCGTCCCCATAGTGACCGGCAGCCTCACCGGCAACGTGAGCACCGCCAACCATGCGCAGTTCCTGAATACCGCCAAACTGCTCTGGCCGCTCAGGGATGTGAACGCCGACGTGCACGAACCCTTCACTACCAGCGTGAGCAGTCTCATGCCCAATAACGAAAACGGTGGCTGGCTCACGGTGCTGCAGGAAATGGAAGCACTCCGTACCATGGAGGGCGTGCCCTACAATCTTCACTACTACGGCGTAGTGAAGGTGAACTACAACAGTGGCATCGCAGGGCTTGGCTACGTGCCCGGTCGTTCGGCCATAGGCTGGGACTATCTGCCCAGTGGTGACGAAGTGGCAGCACACGAATGGGGCCACAACTTCTCGCGCTGGCACGCTCCCTGTGGCGGTGCGGCTGACGTGGATCCGGCCTTCCCGAACAGTGGTGGAACCATTGGCCAGTGGGGCTGGAACAGCATCAGCAACACCCTGGTGGCACCCAGCGCCACGGATCTCATGGGTTACTGCAACAACACATGGATCAGCGGCTACACCTGGCTTGGTGCCATGCAGTACCGCAGTGTGTCGAACATGAGCGCTGGCTCTGTGCTTGCCGGCGGCTCGGGCAGTGCCGCGGCCAGCTCGGCAGGCCCGGCCAGGGGCGAAGGACTTCTGGTCTGGGGCAGCGTTACAAACGGCCGGATAAGCCTCAAGCCTGCCTTCCGCGTGAATGCAGTCGCAACCGCGGCCAGCCGCCGCGCCACACACCGGCTCGATCTTCTGGACCAGAGCGGTGCCACGCTCCTGAGCCTTCCCATTGAGGCCAGTCTGGTAGACCATTCCGACGACCGCGAGCTGCGCCAGTTCTCGGTGATCGTACCGTGGAGCGCCAGCCTTGAAAGCCGCTTGGACCGGATCCGCGTGAGCGATCTGCGCAGCCCGGTGCTGAGCGCCGTGCGCAGTTCGGCGCGCTCCCGCTTGGCACTCCTGCGCCAGGGTGGAGGAGCCTCACAGGCGGCTTCACAGGCCGGCACAGGGCAGGCAGCCACCAAGGCAGGCAGTGGTGGCCTCTCGGGCATAGAAGGTCTCCAGGCGGGCCCCCAGGCCACGCTCAGGGCCGCTTCCGGACAGATCCGCGTCACATGGCAGAACCCCACATGGGAAATGGCCATGGTGCGTGACGCCTCCTCCGGCCAACTGCTGGGCTTCGTGCAGGGCCAGGCCGGCAGCGTTCTCACCCAGGGCCGCAGGGTTGAGGTGGTCTTCAGCGACGGGGTAAGGTCAGAAGTTCAGCGCTGACGCAGGAGGGGGTTGGAGGCTAACTTCAACAGGTTGGCCTTCAACCGCTTTCCCCCTCTATCATGGCTTCATTCGACGTCATCGTTCTTGGCGGCGGCCCCGCCGGTTACGTTTGCGCCATCCGCTGCGCCCAACTCGGCATGCAGGTTGCCGTCATCGAGCGAGAAGCACTCGGTGGCACCTGCGTGCTCTGGGGCTGCATTCCCGCCAAATCACTGCTCGAAAGCGCCGGCCTGGCCCAGAAACTCACCAAGGCCGCCGAGCATGGCATCACAATAGACGGCATCAAGCTCGACTTCGGACCGGCCATGAAGCGCTCCCGCTCCGTGAGCCAGCAAAACTCCAAGGGCGTCGAGTACCTCTTCAAGAAGTACAAGGTGCAGTGGATTCACGGCGAAGGCAGCCTTGAAAAGGGTCGCAAAGTTTCCGTGACCGGCGCCGACGGCAAGAAAGAAACCCACGAAGCTAAGAAAGCCGTGGTAATTGCCACCGGCTCACGCGTGAAGGGCCTGCCACAGGCCGGCCTGGAACTCGACCGCAAGGTGGTTCTCTCCAGCGACGAAGTGCTGGTTGCCGAAAGGGCACCCGCAACACTCGCCGTGGTGGGTGCCGGTGCGGTGGGCGTTGAGTTTGCCGACGTGTTCGCCTCCTTCGGAAGCAAGGTCACGCTCATTGAAGTGGCACCCAGCATCCTTCCGCTTGAAGACGCCGACTGCAGCGCCGAACTCGCACGCAATTTCAAGAAGCGCAAGATTGACGTGCTCACCGGCGCAAAGATCACCAGCGTAAAGGTGGGCAAGAACGGCGCAACGCTCACTGTTGAAGCGGGCGGACGCACGGAAACAATTGAGGCCGAAAAGGTGCTCGTTGCAGCCGGACGTGCGCCCAATACAGAAAAGATCGGGCTTGAGGCGCTTGGCATAGCCAAAACAGATCGCGGCTTCATAAAAATCAACGATCGCTTTGAAACCAGCGCTCCGGGCTACTATGCCATTGGCGACGTGGCCGGCAACCAGATGCTGGCCCACAAGGGCTCACGCGAGGGTCATGTGCTGGCCGACATGCTGGGCGGACAGCCCACGCACCCGGTGAACTACAAGAACATCCCGAGCTGCACCTACTGTCATCCCGAAGTGGCCAGCATAGGGCTCACCGAACAGGCCTGCAAGGACCAGAAGCTCGACTACAAGGTGGGCAAGTTCCCCTTTAGCGCCAACGGTCGCGCACGCACCAGCGGTGCCACCGAAGGCTTCGTCAAGATCATTCGCGGCGCAAAGTACGGCGAAATACTGGGCGCACACATCTGCGGAGCCAGCGCCACCGAAATCATCCATGAACTGGTTGTCGCACGCGAAAACGAGTTCACCGTGGAAGAAATAGATCTGGCCATTCATGCTCACCCAACACTGAGCGAGGCCATAGGCGAGGCCGTGCTCGACTCACTGGGCAAGATGTTGCACGCGTAATTGCACGAAGGCGCGAAGTATGCCGGGCAGTTTGTCCCGCACGCTTCGCGCCTTCGCATTTGAATCAGTGCATCAACTCAGCGCTCTCAGTACTCACCCGAAGTTGGTGACTTCGTTGCATTGATGAAGTTTGCAATGTCCTTCTTGAGCTGCTTCGCCGAGTCCTGGTTGAGATAGGCCATGTGTCCGCTCTCGTAGTACTTGAACTGTACGCGATCGGAGTAGGTCTTGTCGTAGCCAAGGTGGCTGAACATGAACTCAGCACCGCCGAAGGGCGTGGCCAGATCGTAATATCCGGCGCCCACCATAACGTGCAGGTAGGGATCCTTGGCCATTGCGCTGCGCAGAGCTTCCATTTCGGTGGGGTAACCGCGGCCGGCTGAGCTGTACTGCCAGGCACCGGTGGCACCACTCATGGCGTACTGCAGCGTGCTGCGATAATCCAGATCGTCGTGCAGATAGCGCATGAAGCCGCTCATAAAGGCACCCGTGGGCGCCACATCCGACGGATCGTAGTCGGGCCTGGTGCTGGTGGCGTTGCCGTTCATGCCAATCATGCGGCTGTCATAGCGGCCCAGCGTGAGACGCTCGTCGCGCATGAGTTCAGAACGGAAGGTGCTGGGATCTATGCGAAGATTGGTCTGCCCAACAAACTTATCCGACACGCCGGTCAGGCTGGCTATCTTCTGCGCTGCGGCTGTACGCTCGGCGTCGGATAGTGTGTTGCCGCGGGCAAGAGTGGTGAGGTAGTCGCCAAAGGCGTACTTTCGCGACTGGTCAACAACCTGCGCCAGGCTCTGCTTCTGCAAGTCGGGCGGCAACTTCTTGTGGAACCATGCAGTGGCCGTGTAGCTCGGGAAGTACGAGGCAAAGCCAACGTCGTTGGTGGTGCCGGGCTGGATCATCTGGAAATCGAGTACCGTGCCAAGCAGCATGATGCCGTTGAGTTCAATGCCCTCGTTGCTCTGCAGTTCACTGGCCAGACCTGCCGAACGGAAGGTGCCGTAGCTTTCACCAAAGAGGTACTTGGGTGAGGCCCAGCGGTTGTACTCATCCAGGTAATTGCGGATAAACTGGGCGAACATGCGAATGTCATTGCGATCGCCCGTGAACTGCGACGGGCTCACGCCGGGTGCCGGTCTGGAGTAGCCGGTCATCATGGCATCTACCTGCACCAGGTCGGTTACATCGAGCGGGCTGTTGCCGTTATCGGCCAGAGTGTAGGGTGGCGCCGGCTGAGTTCCGCCGGGTGCCATGAGCGGCGCGCGTGGGCTCATGATGCCCATGTTAAGCCAGATTGAAGCCGAGCCCGGGCCGCCGTTGAAGAAGAAAGTGAGCGGGCGCTTGGCAGCGTCCTGGCCATCGCGGGTATAGGCAATGAAGAAGACGGAAGCATTGGGCTTGCCGTTGTCATCCCGCAGCACGAGAGTGCCGGCGTGGGCGGTGTAGGCAATCTGAGTGCCGCCGATGTTTGCCGTGTGGTGCGTGACGGATACTTTTTGTACTGCTGCCACTCCGGTTGAGTCGGCACCGCCGCGACTGCCCTGCTGCGCTCCCGGGGCGTTAGCACCGCCTGGCGCGCCACCGGGTCGTTGCTGGGCATTTGCTGCCAGGGCGGCGCCGCTCATGAGCAAGATGGCAGCGGCCGCGTTTAAGGTTCTGGACATTCTCATCTCAGGTCTCCTGTTGTGAGTCTGCCTGTTGGAGGAGCCAACAGACAGGCACGAAGACCCTGAGTTACCTTATCCGAAGACGCCGGCGGCTCGGGGAGGCCGTGGGCAGCTCTGGTCTTCGTGTCTGAATTGATAATGCATCACTGGCGCCGAGTGTTGAAGAGCGCCCGCAAATGGGGCCTCAGGAACGCTGAGCGTCGGCAATGGAATCCAGTCGGGCCCGTTCGCGGTAGGGGTTGGGTATACCCAGCTCCTGGGCCCTGGCATCGAAGCGGGCCCAGCCGCGGGCTATGACCGTGTCGCCCTGGAACAGAATGGGTGTCTGTGTTTCGCGTGTGATGGGCTCGTCTATAAGGCCGGGTGTGTCACGGTACCAGATAACCGTATAGCGCTCGCCGTTCACCATAAAGGCCTGTGTGCGGTGGCCGTTGTGAAGCCGCAGATTGTCACTGGGCTGTATGGGGGTAAGGCTGCCCTGGCCTATTACTTCATCGACCTGGGCCATTGTCATTCCGGGCTTGATGTTGCTGAGCTGCTTTTCTCCCACCATATCGGAGGGTCCGCAGGCAGTGGCAAGTGCTATTGTTGCTACGCCGATTGGCGCAATGAACCGGCGGACAAACTGGCTTTGCATGTGTGTGTATTGGTGAACGAGCGTGGGATAAGGAGCAACGGCCACTGCCGGAGCCCAAGCTAAACATAGCCCAACTTCTACACCACATGGGAGTTGTCGTTTCGCACTGGCGGTTTGGGCCAAGCCAAACGGGCTCCGCCGCTTTCGCGACGGAGCCCGCTTGTGTGTTGCTCTGCTTCAGCGAGCCTTACGGCATCGTGTAGTTGAGCGTGGAGATGGCGTTGCCATCCTTGTCTACACCAACCGCGCGGATCACGTTTCCAGTGGTGAGCGCGCCTTCCGCATCATCCTTGTGATTCTGCAGATAGTCGGTCTGGCCAGCGAAGCTGAACTGGAAGCGCCAGAAGCGGGTTACGCCCTGATCCTGAATGATGGGATTAGTGGGCACGTTCGGGTTGACCGAACCGAGGTACACCCACTGACCGGCAGCAGTTGCGGCAGCGTCGGTTGTACCGGCGTTGGCCTTAGCCTTCCAGCGATAGTAGTCCACCCGGCTGAACGGCGAGTTCACGACGTTCGTTCCGGTTTCGGCACGGCACTCGAGACTATTGCTGGTGGGGCTGCTGCTGCCCGAGAAGCAGTACCAGCTCCAGAGATACTGAGTACCGCTGGTGATTGGATCAACATCCTGAGAGCCCCAGAAGTTGACCGCTGTCGGCTGCGTGATGTTTGCAGCGAACAGGTTCTCGAGGTAGGCCGCATCGGTACCCGGGGTCTCATCAGACATGCCGCGTGTGGGGAACGCCACCGAACCCGTGGAACGGATATCGAAGGCATACACACCGAGCAGGTCCGGCTTGAAGCTGTTCAAGGAGTTCCAATTAACGTGTGCCGGGATCGCTGCCAGGTTCGCCTGTGACGGCATACGGACTGCCGCGAGACGTCCATGCGGACCCTGGTTCTCCTGTGCCCCATCAACCTGCACGACTTCCAAGCGCTGGTAGAACGGGATCGGCATGGTGAGTCCACCGCTCGAAAGAGCAGCGGCCGGGCCGAACGGCGTTGAGAGCAGGCTGTCGCTGAGCACAATCGCACCGCTCACAACACGCGAGGCACCTGCCCAGGCGTTATGCCAGTTGGCGAAGCGATCGCGACGGAAGCGGAGACGACCGTTCTGGTTGCTCACCACGGCCGGATCAGCGGTGTTGTCACCACCGAATGCCATGGTCGGGTAGTTGATGAACAGGTCGCCATCAATGGCTTCCAGATCGTCGTTACCCGTGGGGTTGAAGGTGAGTGCCACACCACCCTGCAACACAGCCGGGATCGTTACACCGGTAACCTGGGGCTTGTTGATATCGATTGCGGCGGAGCGGGTGAGCTTGCTCTGGTTACCTGCACGGTCAACTACGGTGATGCTGTAGAAGTAGTAGCCCGGGTCGGTAGCCGCGGCACCTGAAATGTTGCCGAAGATGGCGATGGAGTCACGACGGTAAGTCGGATCAGTGATGTCGACGAGCGACTCCTGATTGGCCGTGTTGCCATCGAAGTTGAGCGTCTGCCAGCCCGTAGCGATGCGCTCGGTAGCGACCGAGACGTTTGACAGCAACGGCGAGGCCGCAGGTGCCCAGCGCGTGATGCTGCGCGTGCCGTGGTCGTTCTGTGCAAAGCCTGCACGCTCGTCACGATAACGCGTGCCGAAGAGTGCGTTGACGGACCTCACGCTATCCGTAGCACCCGCACCGTAGCCATAGGTGTAGGCAACGTTATGGAAAATCGAGTCAGCCTTGGTATTGATCACCACGTTATTGCCTGCGGTGGTGGCCAGCGTACCCTTGTCGGTGAACTGGATCTGCGGGTTGGTCTTGTCAACACCGAACTTGTTGGATGTACCGGTTCCAACGTTGCCGAGCACGTCAGCCTGAGTGGCTGTAACCGTGTACGGACCGTTGAAGGTCGGGCCACCCAGGAAGTTGTTGTTGCACTCGGGGATTTCACCCGTTGCAGCGGCAGCCTTGACCTTGCCGTCGAAGCTTACGCCCGTACCACCATTGCCTGTGGTGCAACCCGTCCAGGCGTAGGTCTGGCCGAGCGGCGTGGGGAGGCCCACGCCAGCGTCACCCTGGGTATGTGCGCCGGTTGCGGCGAAGTCGTAGCTGGCGTTCACCCAGCCTGTCTCAGCATGTGACTGCTGCACGTTGAGCGTTACGCTCACCGCAGGCACCTGGTAGTCAAGACGGTTGGCCACGGGAGCCGTGATGCCACGCTGCACGTTGGTGCGGAAGCCGTTGTAGCGACGCACGAACGGTGCAGGGTTGTTGCTGTTGTCGATGGCGTTGTACACCGACACGTAGTTGCGCGCGAAGGTGAGCGAGGCACCGTATGACGGCAGGTGCTCGTAGCCGAAGCAGTTCACCGTGGCGTTACCTGTACCTGCACCACTGGTGGCACCATAGCCGTAGGTGTTGTACCAGGGCAGAGCCGAAGAAGCCGAATAGGTCTTGGACGAGCAAATGCCGGTTGCGTTGGCACCGCCCATGCTGGTGAGGATGCTGCCGTTGTCACCAAGCTGGACAAGGCGCGTTGTAACCGTCTGGATGGAACGGCCCGGGGTGTAGAACACCGGAACGATGGTCCAGTTGCCGAGGCCCGCGTCGCCGGGGCCGCCAACCCAGTTCAGGTTGGAATTGGAACCGGAGCCACCCATGGCCGACGCACGGCTCGGGTTGTTGTAGCGCGTAGCCCAGCTGTCAACGTTGTTGAAGTTGATGCTCTGGCGGTTGTTCTCGGCGTTCTGAACTTCCGAGACGTGGTTCTCTACATCACGCACCCACACGGAAGCGGAAAGAACCTTCACGCCGTTCGGGTACTTGATGTCAGCCGTACCGGCCGACCAGTCGATATCGAAGTCTGCAGTGTTGATGAAGAAGTCGATGTCGCTCTCGTTGGCGGTGCCGTTGCTGTAGTTCTGACGGGCAGCGGCCTTGCGGCTGGAGCCATCCTGATTGGCGATGTAAGCCACCACCGAGTCGATGGTCTGACCGTTGGGCAGGAGGTGGATCCGGACCTGGATCTGATCGCGCACGTTGTTGATGTCGATCGGAGCGCCAACCTGCGAGTTGGTGGTCGTGATCAGACCTTCAGCCATGCTGCCGGTATCGGAGTAGTACGTGAGAACCGGACCCTGGGTCACCGTGGTGATGGTGACGGTGGCCGTGGGGTTCACCGTAACTGCAACAAGCTGCGTGAGCGTGGAAGCTGCGTAGTCGTTGTTGGCTGCCGAGGTGGCCGTGACCGTGATGGTGGCCGAGCCCGGGGCGATGGCAGATACCTTGCCGTCAGCGCTGACTGCAGCGATGGTCGGGTCGGTGGTGCCGTAGGTGATGCTCGCGGCGGCCGCGCCCGAAGGCTGCTGGGCTGCTGCGGAGATCTGGGCCTTGGTGCCCACACCCATGGTCAGCGACGAAGGCTGAACGGTGAGTGCAGTGATGCCCTGGGGAAGAGCAGTAACCGTAACCGTGGCCGCGCTCGTAAGCGTGGTGCTGGTGTAGCCCGTGCCCGAACCGGTCACGCTCACCGTGATGGTGGCAACGCCGGGGGCAACTGCTGTGACAACACCGTTCGCGTCAACCGTGGCAACAGCCGGGGTGGACGAGGTGAAGGTGCTGGTGGTGGTCACGCCCGATGCCGCCTTGTTGACGTTCGGGACGATCGTCACCTTCTGGTTGACGGCCAGGTTGGCCGCGGTCGGGGAGATGCTGAGCGTATTGATCGCAGCAGACGGAGCCGCCACGCTCACCGCAGCCGCCGCGCTCTTGCCCGACGACGTGGTGGCAGTGATGGTCGCGTTGCCGGCGCCAACTGCGCTTACGCTACAAGTGGAGCCCGCCACCGCTGCCGAAGCCACGGACGGTGAACTCGACGAGCAGCTCGCCAGCGTGGCGGGCGTGGTGGCGTTGCCACCCGAAATCTGCACAGCAAACACCAGCGACTCGCCAACATTCATGTTGGCGCTCGGTGGTGATATGGACACCGTTTCTGGTGGCGTATAGCTGTCCACCGTGACGTCGTCACCGCAGGCACCCAGCGCCGCGAGGGCACCGAGGCTCAGGGCAAACAACGCCTTGTTCCGAGAGAAGAGTTGCATTAATCCCCCTCTTGCGAGGTAGTGGAGGTCTGCCAGTACGGGTCGGGTGCCCAATGCTGACATTCTGCGTTTGACGAACGCCGGCCACCCTGGCCAGCATTCCATCCGGTTTCGTTCCGACAAGCTTGTATCCGTCTCGGGGAGCGGCCGATGGGACTGAAAACTCGCAGGGAAATCACCTGATGCCCGTTACCATCGCCGGAACGCCTCACACTGCTCAACCACAAGATTCGCTCCGACGCACTACCCACACCCGCGGACGGTCCAAGCTCCGCCGGGGCATGAGCCCCTTGCAACGAAACAGGTGCACGCCACTCCTGGAGGGAGTGACGCACACAGTTCTCGCCACAATAGCAACCGCAAAAGCTACGGCACTTAAGCCACCCGGTCAAGAACCGGATAGTACATCCATCTGTGACAGAGATCACGCTGCCCCCGCCACAGATTCGTGAAGGAGACGGCCAACCCCCGAACTGGTCACTATATGATGGCCCGTTGGGTGGCCCATTGAGTGGCCCAGCACGGTATTTTCCGCCCTATCATGGTCCACAGCACACGCGAAAACGGGCAGCTTCCGGCCGCTCCGGAGAAGCCCGGCGCCCTCGATCCCGACCTGCACGGCCTCAATTCGGCCCAGGCCGCTGCCGTGGCCCACGGCGACACGCCGCTGCTGGTGGTGGCCGGCGCCGGCACGGGAAAAACCCGCACCCTCGTGCACCGCGTGGCCGCACTCATCAACCGCGGCGTGCCGGCCCAGCGCATTCTCCTCCTTACCTTCACCCGCCGGGCCGCCCAGGAAATGCGCTCACGGGTGGAACACCTGAGCGGAGCCGGCGCCCGCGAAGTCCAGGGTGGAACCTTCCACGGCACAGCCAACCGCCTGCTCCGCCACTTCGGACCCGCCGCCGGACTGCCCTCTGACTTCACCATTCTGGACCAGGCCGACGCCACCGACCTCATGGGACTCACCCGCTCCAGCCTGGGCTATGGCGACCTTGTGAACGCACCGCGCGGAGCACCGCGTTTCCCCCGTGCCGCAACTCTCGCCACCATACACTCCCGGCACAGCAATACCGAAACACCCGTGCCCGATCTGCTCGGCCAGCTCTGGCCGCACTTCCTTTCATGGACAGGCGACATAGAGCGCTGCTTCGCCGACTACAACCGCCGCAAGCAGGAACTCCACCTGCTCGACTACGACGACCTGCTCCTTGCCTGGGCACTGCTGCTGGAAAGAGCTCCCGGTGTCGCCGCACAGATGCGCGCACTCTACGACCATGTGCTGGTGGACGAGTATCAGGACACCAACCCCATACAGGCGCGCATACTCCGCGGCCTCTGCACCAACGGACACATAACCGTTGTGGGCGACGACGCACAAAGCATCTACGCCTTCCGCGGCGCAACAATCCGCAACATCCTCGACTTCCCCAAACAGTTTCCCGGCACGCACATAGTCACACTGGAGCACAACTACCGCTCCACACCGGCCATACTGGCAACGTCCAACGCCATCATATCAAGAGCGCGCGAACGCTACAGCAAAGAACTCTTCAGCACACGCAGAGACAACACAGTCGGCAGCCTCAACATCACGGTGAATGGCGAGAGCAGACACTTCGACCGCCCATGGATGGTGACGCTCCGCGACGAACGGCAGCAAACCGCATTCGTGGTGGACCGCATAATGGAGCTGCATGAACAGGGCACCCCGCTGCGCGAGATGGCGGTGCTCTTCCGCGCCGGCTACCTCTCTGCAGACCTCGAAATAGAACTCGCCAACCGTCACATACCATTTGAAAAATGGGGCGGGCTCAAGTTTCTGGAATCGGCACACATAAAAGACACACTGGCCTTCCTGCGCGTGCTGGAAAACCCGCGTGATGAAGTGAGCTGGTACAGGCTGCTGCGTCTCTTGCCCGGCGTTGGCGATGCCACCGCGCAGGCGGTAATGCAAATCCTGGCACAGCACGAATGGAAACCCATAGTGATCGGTGCAGTGAAAGTGAGTTTGAGGGCAAAGCCCGGACTCATGGCACTGGCCGCACTGCTCGATGGCCTGCTGCGTGTTGAATCCGGCCACAAGGCACACAACCCCGGTGAGACCATACGCCTGGTGCGTCAGTTATACGACCCGCTGCTGGTGGAGCACTACGACGACTCACCCGCAAGACTGGCAGATCTGGATCAACTGGAAATCATTGCCGCCGGCTACGAAGACCGCACGGGTTTTCTTGCAGCCCTGGCATTGGAACCACCCGCAGCAACCCAGGACCTGGCCGTGGGCGGAGACGGCGAAGACGATGCGCTTATTCTTTCAACCGTTCACTCCGCCAAGGGTCGCGAGTGGGATGCAGTGTTCATTATCCATGTCGCCGACGGCGTATTTCCCATGGCCCGTGCAGCAGGTGACGAAGAACAGGTGGAAGAAGAGAGGCGCTTGCTTTACGTGGCGGCCACAAGGGCGCGTGATTGTCTTTATATGACATGGCCCATGAACAGCTACGCCGGCAGGATGAGTGCGGAGCATTCGTACGCACAGCTTTCGCGTTTTCTTGATGAGGGGGTGTTGCTCACCATGGAACAGGCAGGAGTGAGCGCAAGCGGCGAGGTGTTTTTCTTTGGTGGTGAGCAAGGTGGTGGCAAGCACGGTGGTGACATGCTGGACGGGCCGCCACATTACGAATCTCATTATCTGGACGCCAGGCCCGAGGTGGACATTGCGAAGTTATTGGGGAGCCGGTTCAGGGAGTGAGAGGGTCAGGCCCTGCCCTTCCAATAGCCTGGCCTGCGCCGGTGGTGCGCCAGCGCGAGGATCTCTATTCCTGAAGGCACCATCCTGTAGACTCTGTCATAAGGGAATCCCCTGACTGCCACCTTTCTTACGCTACCGCTCGGGGCACCTATTTCAGAGTGTTCCATTACCCTGTCCAGAACTGCCTGCACTGAATCCCGGAACATTTCGCCCAGCCCAGGGCGGGCGGCCTCATAATACATCGCGGATTCTATCAGTTCATCACGGGCTGCGGAGTGAAACCGCAGTGTCATTTGCGCAGACGCCGGTCAAGTTCAGCGAAAACGTCGTCGGCGGGAATGGTGACAGCATGCCCCATATCAAGCTCAGCGATCCGCCTTACGACTTCCTCATCCCAGGCAGCGGCAATATCTGATTCGCCAGGCTCAATACTGGCCAGCAGCAAGGCAGCAAATCTGGCCCGTTCGGCGCTGGGCCAGGTGAGCACTTGCTCAACAAGGGCTTCGGCGTTTCGATCAACCATTGCAACTCCCTGAAAAAGCATGTTTGAATCTATCGTGCCGGCAGTGTTGCACAACGCGGATTCCACCGGTGTGCCCGCAGAAGACCAGCAGGCAATACTGACGGCATATCAATACTATTTACCCGGCTGGCCACATGCTCCCGCCACGCTTCATCAAACAGCACGCCAGTGGCACGAGGGTAGCCGTGATGAGCCAGGGCATACCCGCCAACTATCAGATACTCAACGCCCGCGGCGTTGAACTCTGACAACATGTCTCGGAAGTGTGGATTCAACATCCTGTGCGCCTGAGGTAAATGCCCATGCATTCATGGCAAGCTGCCACATGATTCCGACACGTTCGGCGGGTGTCATGTTGCGGCAGTCCGAAAGAGGATCGTCATCACCTGGCGAAGAAATCCTCACGCGGATATTGGCGCGCGCCGCACGGCGGGCTTCCCGGGCAGCAGGGCTGTCTGAGTCTGTCATGGCTTTGTCGCGTGTGGAACCGAAGCACCTGTGGGTCTGGAATAAACGCAAAACACCCACGTGCCACCCCGTAATATCGCCCCATCCACAGTTGTTCCGCAATTTTCACGCACCCTGTCGCTCACGGGCTGCACACGGCAGCTTTCATAAATGAGAACCCTGCTCACGCTCGCCTTTCTTGCCGCAGGCACATGGCCCGCAGGCGCCACGGCCCAATCGGCAGCCGCCATAGCTCCCGCCACAACTGCCGCCGCTCGCGACTCGTTTAACCTCGCAAGCCCGCTGCCTGTTGATCCGGCGCTTCGCATTGGCACGCTCAACAATGGCATTCGCTATTACATCCGCCACAACGGCCAGCCCGAGCAGCGCGCCGAACTGCGCCTGGTGGTAAATGCGGGCTCCATTCTTGAAGACGATGATCAGCAGGGCCTGGCCCACTTCATTGAACACATGGCGTTCAACGGAACCAGGAACTTTGCGAAGAACGACATTGTGAAATATCTGGAATCCATAGGCGTGCGCTTTGGCGCCGACCTCAATGCCTACACGAGCTTTGATGAAACTGTTTACATACTGCCGGTGCCTACCGACAGCGCCGGCATTCTTGAGAAAAGCTTCCGCTTTCTTGGCGATGTGGCGAGTGGCATTCTTTTTGACTCCAGTGCCGTGGTGGCCGAACGCGGCGTGGTGCTTTCGGAATGGCGCGACGGACTGGGAGCCGGTGAGCGGCTCCGCGACAAGCAGTTTCCGGTAATTTTCAAGGGGTCGCGCTATGCTGAACGACTCCCCATAGGCAAGCCCGAAATAATCGAGCATGCCAACCCCGCCCCGCTCAAGCGCTTCTGGCACGATTGGTACCGCCCGGATCTGATGGCTGTGATTGCAGTTGGCGATGCTGACCCGGATACGCTCGAGCAGCTCATACGTGCCACGTTTTCACCCATCGCGGAACCGGCGGCTCCGCGGGCCCGCGGCACGGCTGCGATTCCCGCCCACGACTCCACGCTGGTGAGCATTGCCACCGATCCCGAGCTTACTTCATCAAGCGTTGGGATACTCTGGAAGCGCGAGGGGAAGCCGGTTGACACTGTTGGCAGGCTGCGTGAGATGCTTGTTGATCAGTTGTATGACAACATGCTCAATCAACGCTTTGCGGAGATTTCTCTTCGCGCCAATGCTCCCTTTGTCGCTGCAGGCGCCAGCAGTGGCAGCTTTGTTCGCGGAGCCAGCTATTACTCGTTGGACGCTGCCGCACGCGAGGGCCAGATAACTGAGGCGCTCAAGGGCCTGGTGACCGAGGCCCTCCGCGTGCAGCACTACGGATTCCTTGAGGCAGAACTGGACCGCGCACGCAGCAATCTGCTTCGCGCCTACGAGCGTGCCTTCGATGAACGCGACAAGACTCTTTCGCGTTCGCTGGTGGATGAGTATGTGAACCATTTCCTCACCGGCGACGGCATACCGGGCATTGCGTTCGAATACCAGGCCGTGAAGCTCCTGCTGCCCGCAGTGAGCATCGAGGAGATGAATGCTCTGGCCACTTCACGCGGCGGTGAGGCCAACCGCGTGGTCACGGTAACCATGCCGGAGAAGGTGGGCCTGAAGGTACCGGATGAATCGGAACTCAAGGCGGTGTTCCAAACCGTGGTTGCGGCAAACCTTGCACCCTGGGTGGAGAACCTGAGCGGCGAGGCTCTGGTGGCACAGACTCCCGCTCCGGGGCGGGTGGTAAAGACCAGCGAAGTTCCGTCCCTGGGAGTCACCGAGTGGACGCTCTCCAACGGCGTGCGTGTGCTGGTCAAACCCACCGATTTCAAGGCCGATCAGATCCTCATGACTGCGTGGCGTCCGGGCGGCATGAGTCTGGTAAGTGACAGTGAGGTATTTCGTGCCTCGCTCACGCCCATGGTGATGGAACGCGGAGGTGTGGGTGCATTCTCACTGCCCGACCTGTCGAAGAAGCTCACGGGGAAGGCGGTCTCGGTAAGTACCAACATAAGCGACCTGAGTTCAGGGCTTTCAGGCACGGCCTCGCCCAAGGATCTGGAAACATTGCTGCAGTTGGTGTGGCTGCGCATGACGGCGCCGCGCGTGGACAGCGCAGCCTTCGAGACCCTGCTCTCTCCCTTCGAGACGGCAATCAGGAACAAGGACGCCAATCCCATGAGTGTTTTCTCGGACACTGTGTCCGTCACTCTGGCGGGCGGACACCCGCGCGTAAGACCGCTCACGCTCGAAATGCTCGACGAGCTGGACCTCGCCCGGATGGCCACGCTCTATCGGCGCTTTTTTGAGGACGCCAGCGGCTTCACTTTTGTTTTTGTGGGCAACGTAACCCCCGACACACTCAAGCCGCTGGTTGAACGCTGGCTTGCTGCACTGCCCGCTGATGGCAATGTACCCTCTGAACACGATGTCGGACCAAAGCAGTTCCGCGGCCGGATCGAAAAGTTCGTGCGCAAGGGCATAGCACCTCAAAGCCAGACGGCCATACTCATAGCCGGCCAGGGTCAGTGGTCTGTTGAAGACGCATATCTGCTTTCTTCGGTTGGCGAGCTGCTGGAAATGCGCCTGCTCGACAGGCTGCGCGAGGCATTGGGCGGCACCTACTCTGTGTCGGTGAACACTGGCTTCAGCAGAAGACCGCGGCAGGAATGGCAGCTCACCATCAGCTACGGCTCTGATCCCGACAATGCCGAAAGCATGTTCAAGGCACTCGAAGAAGAACTGGACTCGCTCAGACGCACTCCACCCGCGGCAGATGAAGTGGAACGCATCCGCGAGCAGCAACGCCGCGAGCTGCAGGTGTCGGAGAAACAGAACGGATTCTGGATGAACATCATCCGCTCACGCGTTGAAAACGGTGACAAGCTCGATGCGCCGGTTCCGGATGAAGCCGAGATCACCTCACTCACGGCAGACAAGCTCTTCAGGGCAGCGCAACGCTATCTAAACGAAGCCAACAGGGCACGCTTCGTGCTGTTACCCGAGACGGGCGGCAACGGCGCTACTCCTCCTTAAGAGCCTTGTGCGCGGCAATGATCTCGCGGATGGCGGTTCTCAGGTCGCCGCCCGCTGCCACGTAAACAGAGTCGAAGCTGTCCAGTCCACTGGCATATACACGGCGTGAAAGCAACACCGCGTTGTCCAGCACCACGCGTTCTGCCCAGCCCGCGGGGAACCCCCTGAGCCTGGGCGCTACAGAATCCACCAGCCGCTCGCGGGCACGCGCATACACGCCCTCACGAGCGGCCAGACGCAGCTCTGTCGCGCTGTCGGGCAGTGCCGCAAATACACTGTCCATTTCATTGGCAGTTCTCTCCCAGAACTCACCCAGCAGCAGGTCGTTCTGCCAATCGCTTTGGGCGTGGCTCAAAAGAGTGCTGTCGCCCAGCGCGCGAAAGAAATGCTCGGCGCCGCGTCCGCCCACAAAGGAAGCAAATGATTCGTTAAAGGCCACACTGCCTTTGGCAAAGAAGGTATTGTGCAACAATTCATGCAGCACGGTGTTTACCAGAGTGACCGAATCGGCGCGGAGAGTTGTGCTTACCAGGGGATCGTTGAACCAGCCCAGGGTACTGAATGCACTGGATGCTCCCACGCTTACGTCAAAACCATCTGAGCGCAGGTCATCGGCTGTGCGCAGCGCTTCGTCAAAGTTAAAGAAACCCTTGTAGGGGAAGCTTCCCACAACGGGGAACCACCACATTTTGCGCTCCAGCCGGTCCCGATAGGCCGCGGAAACCACCAGCACAAGCGTGTCACGATCCAGTTGAGAAAAAGTGGTAAAGCTTTCGCCGGCATTCAGGTGCAGCGAGTCTATGGCGAACTGTCGTGCGGCCAGCACAAGGCTCAGTTTGCTGCGAAGAACGGGGTCGGTGCTCTCGCGCGCAACAAGGCGCTGAATGGGCTGCCTGCGCGCCA
This sequence comes from uncultured Gemmatimonas sp., assembly GCA_964636415.1. Lineage (GTDB taxonomy): Bacteria > Gemmatimonadota > Gemmatimonadetes > Gemmatimonadales > Gemmatimonadaceae > Gemmatimonas. Next base: position 43,352 of record CAZWSJ010000014.1, read on the forward strand.
GGATGCGAGCTTCTTCCAGCGCAGCACGCGATACATAGCAGCCCATGGGCGTGATGGTGAGGAACAGCGCCACCAGCCCCACCGTGGCCGCAAGTGCACGGCGCAGCCAGCGGCGCAAGTCCTGCCATACGTTCCTGTCAGCAGCTATCATTTCTGATCCATGTCGTTCGTTCACCTGCACTGCCACTCAGAGTATTCGCTCCTTGACGGGGCGAACCGTATCGACGAGCTGATTCGCCGCGCGCAAGAGTTTGAGATGCCTGCGCTGGCAATCACCGATCACGGCAACATGCACGCCGCCTGGGAGTTCCAGGAGAAGGCTGGCAAGGCCGGTATCAAGCCCATACTGGGCATGGAAGCCTACGTGGCACCCGGAGACCGACGCCAGCGCGGCAGGCCGGCACCGGGCGCAAAGCCGTATTACCACCTGGTGCTGCTGGCACGCGACCTCGCGGGCTACAGGAATCTGATCAAGCTCACTTCGCTGGGGTATACCGAAGGCTTCTACACCAGACCCCGCGTAGACCGGGAACTGCTCAGGAAATACAGCGAAGGGGTGATAGTGTCATCGGCCTGTCTGGCGGGCGAGGTAGCCAATCACCTGCTGGCAGGCAGGGATGAGCTCGCACGGGAAGCGGCTGCGTGGTACGCCGAGGTCTTTCGGGATCGCTTTTATCTGGAAGTGCAGGCACATCATACCGAAGGACAGGCTGAACTCAATGCCAAAGTTTTTGCACTTGGCCGGGAGATGGGCCTGCCTGTGCTGGCCACCAACGATGCGCACTTTCTCACCAGCAATGACCACGACGCACACGACGTACTGCTCTGCATAGGCCTTGGTCGCGATCGCAGCGATCAGGATCGCATGCACTACGACGAAGGACTGTACTTCAAGAGTCCGGATGAGATCAGATCCTTTTTCCCCCACAACCCCGAGGTGCTTGAAAACACCCTGGCTGTGGCGGACACGGTTGATCTTCATTTCACAAAGAAGTACCACGTCCCGTCGTTCCCGCTCCCCGAGGGAGTGACCAGTGAAAATGATCTGCTTGTAAAGCTGGCCACCGAGGGTGCCGTACGGCGTTACGGTGATCCCTTCTCCGAAGAAGTAAGGACGCGACTCGACTACGAGCTGGACGTAATAACCCGCACCGGCTACGCGGGCTACTTCCTGATTGTGGCCGACTTCATTCAGGCCGCGCGCGATCGGGACATTCCGGTGGGTCCGGGCAGAGGATCGGCAGCCGGTTCGCTGGTGGCCTATTCGCTTGGCATCACCGACGTATGTCCGCTGGAGTTCGATCTGCTCTTTGAGCGCTTTCTGAACCCCGAGCGCGTATCCATGCCCGACGTGGACGTGGACTTCTGCTTCGAGCGTCGGGGAGAAGTGATCGAGTACGTAAGGCAGAAATACGGCAAGGACAGCGTTGGCCAGATCGTGACCTTCGGGACAATGAAGTCGCGCGCTGCCATCAAAGACGTTGGCAGAACGCTGGGTTTCACTCCCCAGGAAACCGATACTCTTGCCAAGCTCATTCCCAACGCACCCAACTTTTCGCTTACCGTAAAGGAAGCCATCACCAAAGTGCCCGAGGTGAAGGACTTCTACAATAACGATGAGCGCTACAGGCAGTTGCTGGATTTTGCCGTTCGTCTTGAGGGACTCTCGCGCCACACGGGTGTGCATGCTGCGGGTGTGGTTATTGCGCCCGGTCCGCTGGATGATTTTGTGCCCATCTGCACGCAGGCATCCAGGGGTGCGGGCAGCGACGGTGACGAACGCATAGTGGTAACGCAGTACGACATGACCGCCCTTGAAAAGGCGGGCATGCTCAAGATGGACTTTCTGGGCCTTACCACGCTCACCGTGATCAGCGATACGCTGCGCATGATTCGCGAGCGGCATGGCAGGGAAATAAAGCTCGAAGAGCGCGGCTTCACCGACGAGGCCACCTATCGCATGCTCCGTGCCGGTCGCACGGGCGGCGTGTTTCAGTTTGAAAGTCCGCTTGCCACGGACGTGCTCAAGCGCATGCGCTGCGACCGTTTCGACGACCTCGTGGCATCGAACGCGCTGCTCAGACCGGGTCCGCTGGACGCGGGCATGCACAACGTGTACATCAGGCGCAAGCGCGGCGAAGAAGAAGTGGCCTATGCGCTGCCCGAACTTGAGCCAATACTGGCCAATACCTATGGAGTCATCACCTATCAGGAACAGGTGATGCGCATAGCCCAGGTGCTGGCGGGCATCTCGCTCTCCGAGGCTGATGTACTCCGCAAGGCAGTGGGCAAGAAGGACGCGGATCTTATCCGCAGGGAGCTGGGCAAGTTCACCGAGAAGGCCATTGCGCGCGGATACGATGCAAAGATCATCGGAGAACTGGCCGGCCAGATTGAAACCTTTGGCCGCTACGGCTTCAACAAGAGTCACTCCGTTGCCTACTCCGTGGTCGCCTACCACACGGCCTGGCTCAAGACGCACTATCCGGCAGAGTTCATGGCGGCACTTCTATCGTCCAGCATCGGCAAGACCGAGGAAGTGATCAAGTACATAAATGAAGCCCGCGAAATGGGTCTCGAAGTACTCGCACCCGACGTGAACGAATCCGGTTGGCGTTTTACTGTAGTGGGAGAGAAGCGCATACGCTTTGGCCTGGGTGCCATCAGAAATGTGGGCCGAAGTGCCATGGATTCCCTGCTGGAGGCACGTGGCAGCGGAGTCTTTGCCACGCTTCAGGACCTGTGCTCCCGCGTTGACCTGAGGCTCTGCAACAAGCGTGTGTTCGAAGCCCTCATCTCGGCGGGTGCCTGCGACAGCCTGAATGGCCACCGTGCGCAGCTCCTGCATGCACTGGAAAGCGCAGTGGCCGAAGCGGCACTGCAGCAGGAGGAGGCAGAGCGTGGACAGGGGTCGCTTTTTGGTGATCTCACGGCCGATGTCGGAGAAGGAAGCCCTGGCAACGGCAACGGCAACGGCAACGGCAGCAACGGAACCCAGGCGGCCCTGCAACAGGTTCCGGAATGGAGCACCAGCGAGCGTCTTCAGCACGAAAAAGAGCTGCTGGGCTTCTACATTTCAGGTCATCCGCTGGAGCCATACCGAACAGAATGCGAACTCTTTGCCACCCATACCGTGTCCCAGCTTGGACATTGGAGCCCCGATCCGGTAAGCATAGGCGTGGTGGTGACAGCCATTCGACGGCAGATCTCCAAACGCAATGGCGCAGAATTTGCCCGGTTGACAGTTGAAGATTTTTCCGGATCTTCCGAAGTACTGGTCTTTCCCCAGACCTGGGAGGCGATAGCCGACCGGGTGCGGCCCGATGTGCCCCTCTTGCTCAAGGGCGGCTATTCAAGGAAGGATCAGGGGGTGGAGAACGCGACATTCATCGTCAACGAAGTCACTCGCTTCGCGGAGCTGCGAATCAGTGGCGATGTGGCAGTGGCCATAGATCTGGCGGCGGGCTCTGACCTGCCGGCCGCGGTGATGGAGGATGTGCGAAACAGGGTGGAGGGGCATGAAGGTGCCGCTCCGCTCGAACTCAGGTGGCGTGGCGAGAACGGCAAAGAGGTACGCTTCCGTTCCCGTTCGCTGGCTGTTGCTGCAACACCTGCAATTCTCACGGATTTACGCGCGCTGCTTGGCGCCGACCGCGTGCGCCTGGTGCGCATCGGTGGCTGACGTGCAACGCGTAACACTCAAAAGAAGACAGGCCTGATATGGCTGCAGCTCCGGTACTCGAATTCGAACGTCCCATAGCCGATCTGGAAAAGCAGATCGAGGAGCTGAAGCGTCTCGCATCCGATGGTTCGCTCGATGTCAGCGAGGAATTGGCTCCGCTTCAGAAGAAGCTGGGCGAGCTGCGCGTGCGCGTTTACCAGAACCTCACGCCGCTGCAGCGCGTGCAGGTGGCACGCATGTCGCGCAGGCCTTTCACCTCCGACTACATCCGCCACGCTTTCACCGACTTTATAGAGTTGCATGGCGACCGGCTTTTCCGCGAGGATGCCGCAATTATAGGCGGCTGGGCAAGGCTGGACGACGAAACCGTCATGCTCATGGGTCACGAGCGCGGCCGTGACACGCGTGAGAACCTCAAGCGCAACTTCGGCATGGCTCATCCGGAGGGCTACCGCAAGGCATTGAGGCTCATGAAGCTGGCCGAGAAGTTCCAGGTGCCGGTGTTCACGTTCATAGACACTCCCGGTGCATGGCCCGGCCTGGGCGCCGAGGAACGTGGTCAGAGCGAGGCCATTGCCCGCAATCTGCTGGAGATGAGCCAGTTGCAGGTGCCCATCATTGCCACGGTGATAGGCGAAGGTGGCTCGGGTGGAGCATTGGCGCTGGGTGTGGCCGATCGCGTGCTTATGCTGGAAAACTCCGTGTACTCCACCATTACAGTTGAAGGCTGTGCCGCAATTCTCTGGAAGGACGGCAAGAGCCACGAGATGCGTGAGAAGGCGGCAAGCGCACTCAGGCTCACGGCAGCCGATCTCATGGAACTCAGGGTCATCGACGAAGTAATTCCCGAGCCGGTTGGCGGTGCGCATGCCGATCACGCTGCCACTGCAAAATCAGTTCGCGAAACTCTCACGCGGCATCTCGAAGAACTGCGCCGTCTCAAGCCGGACAAACTGGTGAGACGTCGCCGCGAAAAGTATCTGCGCATGGGACAGTACACCGAGTGAGTGCATTTCGCGCGCTCACGGTGGCAGAAGGGCAGCACTGATGGATCATCTCATTGAAGTGGCATTCAGGGGCAACCGCAAAGAGTTCTTCATCTGGCAGGGTGATGCACCACCGGCCCCCAAATCGGCAGTCATCGTTGAAGCCGATCGCGGCGAAGATCTGGGCCGGGTGCATGCCATAGGTGAGCTGGCTGATCTGCGCTGTCGTGGCTGTTCGCACGGCTGTGGCACGGGGCTGCCCGAGCGCAAGGCGCTCAGGGTGGCCTCAGCGGAAGACATAATAGTCGACCTCTCACTCACCCCGGCCAACGAAGAAGCGCGTCGTGCCGCCATGCAGCATGTGAAAGCCAACGGACTGGCCATGAAGCTCACCGATGCCGAGTGGCAGTGGGACAGGCGCAAGCTCACTATCTTCTTCACGGCTGAAAAGCGCGTGGACTTCCGCGTGCTGGTGCGCGATCTGGCCTCGCATTTCAAGACGCGCATAGAACTCAAGCAGATAGGGGTGCGCGACGAAGCGCGTCGTCTTGGCGGCATTGGTCGCGGGGGGCGCGTTTACTGTTCTGCGTCATGGCTGCCCGAGCTGAGGCCCGTGAATCTGGGCGTGGCCAAGGACCAGAAGCTCTCACTCAATCCGCAGCAGATTTCGGGTGCCTGCGGCCGTCTCATGTGCTGCCTGCGTTACGAGCATGAGTTCTATGTGGAGAGCCGCCGCAAGTTCCCCAAGGAAGGGAAGATCATCAACACAGCGCTCGGTGAAGAGAAGGTCATACACTGTGACATCTTCCACGAGAAGGTGAGCCTGCGCTCTGTTGAGGGTGACATGCGTGTGCTCACACTCGCGCAGTTACAGGCCGAGGTGAAGGACCACGAGGCCAGCCTGCTGAGTACCACCATGGAGCATCAGGTGGCGCTGGATCAGTACACGGATCAGGTTCTGGACGCTGAGACCATCTCAATGCTGGACACGCAGGAGTTCCGGACATTCGTGCTTGATAGCTCCAGATCGGAGTTGCGGCGGGATGCAGGTCTGCACCAGGAATCACGGCCTGAACAACAGACTGAACCACAGACTGAACCACAGACTGAATCACAGCTTGAACCACCGGCTGAACCACTGCCGGAAGCCGGGCTTGCTGCGGCTGCAGACGCAGACGCAGACGAGGATACCGAAGCAGAGGCCGATGATTCTCCCCGTCGCAAGCGTCGCCGGGGCCGGCGCGGCGGCAGGCGTCTCCGCGCCACTGAAGAGCGCCGCATGAAAGACCACCCGGATGATGGCGGGTCTGATTAGCTTTCAGGGATGTCCCGTTTTTTTCTTACAACTGCCATTGACTACGCCAATGGCGACCCGCATCTGGGCCACGCGCTGGAGAAGATCGGCGCAGACGTAATCGCACGCTACAGACGCCTCTCGGGCGATGAGGTGCACTTCCTCATCGGAATGGACGAGCATGGCCAGAAGGTGGCGCAGACAGCAGCCAAAGAGGGAATGGATCCCCAGGCCTTCACCGACCTCATCTCGGCGCGATTCCAGGCCATGTGGACAAGGCTCGGCATATCGAACGATCAGTTCATGCGCACCACCCAGGCCAATCACAAGGCCGGCGTGCAGGCTCTCATCAGGCAGATAGCCGCGCACAACCCGGACGATTTTTACGAGCGCTCGTATACCGGTCTCTACTGCGTGGGCTGCGAGTCGTTCAAACAGGACTCCGACATAACAGACGGCAAGTGCGTGCTGCATCCCACGCGCACCCTGGAGCGCGTGGAAGAGCGCAACTGGTTCTTCAGGCTCTCCAGGTACCAGTCGTTTTTGCAGGATCTGATCACCGGCAATCCATCGTTTATTCAGCCCGCAAGCCGGCGCAACGAGATTCTGGGCCTGCTCGCGCAGGGGTTGGAAGACGTGTCGGCTTCACGGGCCAGACTGGAATGGGCCGTGCCCTTTCCACTGCCTCTTTCAACCGGTGAAACGCAGGGCACCTACGTGTGGTTCGATGCACTGCCCAACTACCTCACGGCAACGGGTTACCCGGAGCCTGGTTTTGAGCAGCGCTGGCCGGCTGATCTCCACATCGTGGGCAAGGACATCACGCGCTTTCACGTGGTGATCTGGCCCGCCATGTTGAAGTCGGCCGGGCTGCCGCTGCCACGTCAGGTATGGGCGCACGGTTTCGTGCAGCTCGGAGGAGAACGCTTCTCCAAGAGCGCAGGCGTGAAACTCGACCTGGGTGAGGCGGTTGATCGCTACGGCGTGGATGCCTTCCGCTACGTGCTGCTGCGTGACGTGCCCTTCGACGGCGACGGCAATTTCTCCTGGGAGCATTTCGAAGAGCGCTATACATCCGATCTGGCCAACGCATTTGGCAATCTCGCCAGCCGCGCCATGGCAATGGTGGAGAAGTATTGCGACGGCGTGGTGCCATCTGCTCCAGCACCGGCAGAAGAAGCTGCCGACGATGCCGATCTTGCTGCCTACCATCGTGCCATGCACGGTGAACAAGGCTGGCTTCTGCACGAGGGGCTTTCAGCCGTTGCACGCATCACGGGTCGCGCCAATGAATACACAGCCGCAACTGCACCATGGACCGTGGCAAAGGACCCCGGGAAGCGTGCTGAACTGGAAGTGATACTCGCATCGCTCATCAGGCGTCTTGCCAAACAGACACTGCTGCTTGCTCCGTTCATGCCCGGCAAGTGCTCAGTGCTGTGGAAGCAGTTGGGTGCACCGGGCGAGCTTCTCGAGCAGCGTTTTGAACTGCTCGACGGTCTCTCGGTGTCGGGTTGGCAGGTCCACAAGGGCGAGGCGCTGTTCCCGCGCGAATAGAACCGGCCGGAGGGTGAGGGTGAGGGTGAGAGCAGGGATCTCCGGCTACGTTAATGACCCGGGCAGGTTCCGGGAGCCACTGCTGCTGTCACGAACCCACTCCGCTCTGTTTCAGCAGGCGCGGCTCCGTTTCAATGCCGGACCATGCTGTTGCGATGTGAGCAATGTGACACGTACGAATGTTGCCCCGTGTCCGGGTATGCGTTCTCATGGAGTGCAGACACCTCCGGAGACCGTCGCATGTCATGTTCGCCCAATCATTCATTCGCCGCCCTGAAAGGGACGGGTGCAAGCCCCGATGGGTTCGCACCCAGGCCAGCAAATTCACGAAAACTGTCAGCACAGCGAGTCAGCAGACCTGGCGACATGCCAGGCCTCAGGCACGAGCTGGTACGTGAAAGACGCGGATTCGCGCTGGAAACTGTGCTGCTCATTCTGGTCATGTTCTCGGTGATAGTTCTGGCGGGACTCTCCGCCGTGACTACCATATCGAGAACATCCAATGCCGACTACCGCGGCGCACGCGCAAGTTATGCATCCGAGGGCGGCGCCGACGACATCATGTCACAACTTGATGCCGCAATGCAGGACGGCGTGATCAGCGGCCAGGATATCGCATCCATTACCACACCGCAGATCGATGGCTACCAGCTCACCCAAGACACCCGGACTACCGGTGCAGCCACAACGCGAACCATCACCTCCGGACCGTTCTCAGGACTCTACTCGCTCAACCAGCCCATAGACATTGAAGTGAGTGCCCGGGACTCATCCGGTAACAGGGCAATGTCAGTGCTGTCGGTGAACGCACAAACCATCCCGCTGTTTCAGTTCGGCGTGTTCTACGAGGGCGACCTGGAAATAATTCCGGGTCAGCCAATGACATTTGCCGGCTGGGTACACAGCAATGGCAACATCTACCTTTCATCGAACAACGCCACCTTCCAAAGCAACATCACAACACCAGACAGTGTGTTCTGGCAGCGCAAGGATGCCAACGACCGCCTGAACGGCGTCTACATCAACAACGGTGCCGGCACGGCTGTAAAACTGGACTTCGATTCACGCAGCCTCTCGGGGCCGGCATTCAAGGCCCGCAGTGAGCTCAAGTTCAACAGTCGTCTGATGACCTCCGCACATGGCGTGCGCCCTCTCAAACTTCCACTTCCAAACGGAGTGGCGCCCGTCACGCTCGTTGACCCCAAGAAGGGCAGCGACGATGCCATGGTGCAGAACGTGAAAATGGCATGGAAGTCGGATTGGTATATCACCATCAATGCATCCAATCTGCAGGGCGCCACCAATGCAAACTTCTGCAGCAGCATGATGACACAGGTGCGCACGGGTGGGCTGCAACTGCCTGATGCAGCCACCTGCAAGAAGATCTTCAAGGCAAGGCCCGATGTGTTCTACGACCGCCGCGAGAAGCTCAAGGTTGACATGGTGGATATCAACCTTGATTCACTGCGCATCTGGAGCGATGCGAATCCCGGCTCACGCGCACCCGGCGTGATCTATCTGGAGTTCACAAATACCAATACCAACACCGGCAACGATTACGTGGCCGTACGAGTGCGCGGCGGTGCCAAACTGCCCAAGGCACGCGTGAGTGCCGACACCGGCGGTCTTACAGTGGCCACCGACCGGCCGCTCTACGTACTTGGTGATTACAACGTCAACGTGTGGCGACCCGCAGCGCTCATGGGTGATGCCATCACCTTCCTCTCCAATCCGGCGTCCACCTGCTCCAGCTCAAGTACAGGCAGCGGCTGGTGTGATCTGCGTCAGCAGACATCAAGCAGCAAACACAAGGCACTTACTACAACGGTGAACGCCGCTGTGCTGGCAGGTCATTCACAAACCAATTGTGACTGGATGCGGGCGGGCTGTGGCTCACCCAAGTACGGCGGAGGCCTTGAGAACTTCCCCCGTTTCCTGGAAGACTGGGGCGGAATCGTGTTCAAGTACACGGGGTCGCTGGTGTCGCTGTTCAACAACAGACAGTCTTCCGGACAGTGGGAATGCTGCAACTACTACAACCCACCCAACCGTCAGTGGGCCTTTGACGTGAACTTCCGCTTCCCTGAACGCCTGCCACCCGGCACCCCTTCAGTGGGCACGGTGCTTCAAACCGCCTTCAGGCCGCTTTACTGAGGACGCGAAACATGCTCAGTAAACAGTCGCGCCGAAAACAATCCGGATTCACCATCTTCGAGCTGATTGTGGTGATGACCGTGGTTGCCGTCCTCATGGGCATAGTGGCCCCAAGATTCAGGCTTGCCAGCAGCACCACCCTGCAGATGGCCGGCATACAGATGGCGCAGGACATAGACGTATCGCGTACCCGCGCACTGTCCACCAGGCAAATGGTGCGGGTAGCCTTCGACGAGAGTGACAACCGTTACGGCGGTTATCTGGACCACGATAATGATGGCAGCATCGCTCAGTCTGCAGCCGAGTGGCAGGCGTTGAGAGGCTTTGGCGAGCGCAGTCTGCCAGCGGGAATAATCTTCGGTCGCGGTTCAGCACCTGCGCTTCCCAACGGTCAGGGTGGTGCGGGCACTGGTGCGGTCACCTTCTACTCGGACCGGGTGGAGTTCGATTCCCGGGGCCTGGCGCTTCCTGCCGGTGCCTCAGGCGCCGTGTATCTGATGAGCCCGGCCGAGCCCAACCGCGTGGTGGCCATCTCGGTGGCTCCCTCGGGCAATACACGATTCTGGACATGGACACCAGACGAGGGCTGGAAATGAGACTCAGGACCATATCGATGCGCAGATCGCGAAAGAACGGGGCGCCGTTGCCGCGACGCGGGTTCACACTTGTATCCATGCTGGTGGCCATCGTGCTGCTCACCGTGGGACTGCTTGCGCTTGCCGGCTCCAATGCACAAACGCTCAAGCTTCAAACCATTGCCCAGAATCGCACCAACGCAATAGCAATTGCGCGTGCATACCTGGAACAGGTGCGCACCAGAGACCCATGGATGCTGGCGTCCGAAACGGGTGTAAGCGTGGATGGAGATGGCAGCCTGTCGGGATCGGGCGCCTACGTGCGCAGTCTCAAGGTTACCGAGTTGAAGACCAATCTCGTAGAAGTGGTGGTGACGGTGGACTTTCCACGTTCGGAAAAGCCCGTGCAGTTGACCACATTGCTGTTCCGTGGAAACGGTCTTTCAGGAGCCTCATGATGATGGCAAACAGACGCGGTTTTTCGCTGGCGGAAGTGCTCATCTCCATGACCATAGCCATGGTGGTGATAGCGAGCGCCACACAGTTTTCGATGGAAAGCTGGAAAACACGACGCAACTGGACGGTGCGCGAAACGGTTGACCGCGATGCCCGCTTCGTTGGTCTGTCGCTTGCCCGTGACGTACAGGAAGCGGGAATAGGCATTACGAGTTCAGCCGGCTTCGCTTCGGTGGATACACGTGGAGATACGATCTCCATACTCGCCGTGCCCTATGAGCCCGACGAAGCGCCGGTGTACTCCATATACGATGATGGCGGTGGCGGTGGTACTCCCACCTATCCCGCCGGCGGTAATTGCGGCGCCACCTGCATTGAGTTCAACAAGACCTCCGGCACCATGGATCTGGCTGTGGGGGACATTGTGAACCTTCAGGTGGGGCAGTCGCGCAGGCTCTTGCTGCTCACCTCGGTTGCCAGTTCCGGTGGCAGCCGATTCAGAGTGAATTTTCTGCCCCGATCGAGTCTGGCAGGCAGACCATCAGGTCTCGACAGTCTGCTGCTCATGCGTTCCGGAACCACCATTCAGAAGGTTGGAGTGGTACTGTACTGGCGTGATGCCGGTACGCGCCAACTCTTTCGCGCACAGGAACTGGACATCACCGGCCAGCCCCTACCCATGGTCATGGCCAACGAGGTGGATGATTTTGAAGCGAGGCTGCTGTTTCTGGGTGGTGCAGAACACGCTTCGTACAATGGCTTTGACGCGGACACCACCAACGACGGTGATGACATCATAGGTGTGAAGGTACGCGCTCTCATAAAGAGTCAGCGAGCCGACCCGGCGGTAAACGGCGGAGTGCCCGTGTCACGCTGGTACGAGTGGCAGGTAGCCCCGCGCAACCTCATGTACGA
>CAZWSJ010000014.1:55070-56211 GCA_964636415.1 uncultured Gemmatimonas sp.
GCCACGGCCGCGTTGTAATCGGTGCGCGCCACTGCGATGCGGTTCTCGGTGCCCGTAAGCTCGTCCTGCAACTGCAGGAAGTTCTGATTGGAACGCAGCTCCGGATAAGCCTCAACCGCAATGTTCAGCCTGCCCAGCGCGGAGGTGAGCTGCTGATTGGCATTGGCCAGCTCCACGGGATCGCTGCCACCCGTGCGCTGCAAGGCACCAACCAGGCCCGCGCGGGCCTCCGTTACCTCGGTGAGCACACGCTCTTCCTGAGCAGCAAAACCCTTGACCGTGTTCACCAGATTGGGAATGAGGTCTGCTCGCCGCTGCAGTTGCGCATCTATGTTCTGCTTGGCCTGTTGCGCCTGCTCGTCATAGCTCTGAATGGTGTTGTAGCCGCAGGCGCCCAGTAAGAGAGAAACGGGCAGGACCAGAGCGAGATTTCTTACGAAAGCGAGCGCTCGCCATGTACGCCGACCCACTGCGGCGGGAGCGGGCTCTGACCAACTGCGGAAGCTGAAGTTGCCGGTTCTTCCCTGCATCATCGCGAGTCTCCTATGGTTATGTGAGGCGGAAGATTGCCTGTGTCGAATGCATCAAGGTGCCGTACAAGACTGTCGGTTGTATTCAGATACTCATCCAGGATGGCAGACAGCTCACTGCCTCCCGCCTTGCTGCCATCACGACGCAGCAGCAACACTTTGTGAAGAACAGCCGGATCGATGTTGCAACTGCCTGCAACGGCATCAATGACCTGCGCTGCATCGCGCGGCGGGACCAGACCCTGCAGCCGCAATACTGCGCGGAAAAGCACCAGCAGGGTGCTGAAACTGCGCGTCATGAGTTCACGCTGGCTGTTGGCGTTGGTACCCGCCAGCATTGCTGCCCTTCGCAACCTGAGCAGTGTGCTCATTGCTTCACGTTCAAGCTGCATGCGCAGATCGGCCCGCTTCACCGCCACTTCACTGAGCGGCAGGTTGCCGTGCAGCACACGATGGCGCTCCAGAATGTCGGCGTACTCCATGGGGAAAACATCAGCACTTCTGAGCCATTCGTCTGCTGTAATGCTTACCACCGGCGGATTGCCCGCCTCCTGCCAGGCACGCATGGTCTGACCCAGCTTGCGCATGCGCCCTGCACTCAGGTTGGCGGC
>CAZWSJ010000014.1:56311-61171 GCA_964636415.1 uncultured Gemmatimonas sp.
AGGCACGCATGGTCTGACCCAGCTTGCGCATGCGCCCTGCACTCAGGTTGGCGGCAAGCACCAACACATTTATGTCAGAAAGACTGCCCAGCTCCTCGCCGCTGGCAGCAGAGCCGTAGAGTACGATTGCAACAAGGTCAGCTCCATGTACCTCCTGAAGCTGCCTGCTGAGTTCGTCCAGTGTCATGGTCTTACCAGCTCGAGCCACCACCACCTCCGCTGAAGCCTCCACCGCCGCCAAAGCCACCGAAACCGCCACCGCCACCGCCAAAACCACCACCAAAGCCACCACCGCCCCATCCGCCACCTCTATGGCGACCCATGGGATAACCCGTGCTGATGGGGATACATCCTACACAGCCGGAGCCTCGCCTGTTCATTGATGTCACGATGATGAAAACCACCACCATGAGCAGAATGGTTGCAACCGGCGAACCCTCCGTTTGGGTTCTTGATGCCTGCTGTGCGGGCAGCCCATCGAGTGTTACGCCGAAGGACCTGGCATAGAGGTCTGCCACCTTCACTGAAAGCGCAGTTATGCCTGCCGAGTAGTCACCCGCCTGAAACTGCGGGATCACACTGCGACACAGCGTGCCTGATGTGGCATCGGTAATGAATCCCTCTGCCCCCTGCCCTGTTTCGATACGACAGTAGCCACGCCCGTCTGCCGAGCTTTCCTTGGGCACCACCAGAATGATCACACCGGCATTCCTGGCGGCGTCGCCTATTTGAGCATTGGCGCCAACCTTCCAGGTGCGGCCCAGATTGAGTGCCACCTCCTCCACCGGCCTGCCGCCCAGATCGGCCATGGTAACCACCACCATGTCACCCTTGGTGGCGGCATTCACTCGCCGCGCCAGGTCCTCTATCTGAGCGCGATCTGAGCTTGAGATAACCCCGGCAAAGTCGTTCACATAGCCGACGGGCTGCGGCAAAGACAGCGGCGCCTGCGCCGTGACAAGAGCCACTGGAGCCAGAGGAGCCGCGATGGTCGCACCCGAAATGAGTGCCGCGAACAGGAGGAAACGCTTCACGCTGATCAAGATACCATCCCTACGGACCGGTGGGAATTTTGTGTCAGGTGCGCTGCCACACGGGAATGGTTAACGTTCAGGGATGAGAGAAAACGAGGGCGGCAACTCAACTTCTGTGCGCCATTCTGCTCCGGAGAGCTGGCAGCGGCATCAATCTGCAGCACGGCGCAATGGTCGGCTGCTGCTGGCCGCAGTGGCTGTTTCTACCCTGGTGCTGGCCGGTTGCTCAAGACCAAAGGAAGCTGTGGACGGCAGCCCTGCGACTGCGTCTGCCGGACAGAATGCGCCGGGTTCGCAAGCCAACTCGGATGGCCTTGGCAACACCAGCGGCCAGCACTCCGTAGCGTCGAACGGGCTTGTACTCAACAGCGCCGACTCCTCACTCATGCTGCGTGCTGACGAGGGGCGCCTTATGGGCAATCCCGGGGCCATGTGGGTGGTCATGATCTCGGATTATCAGTGTCCCTACTGCAAGGGCTGGCACGATTCGTCCATGACTCGTTTTGAGCGTGAATACGTAAGAACGGGCAAAGTACGCTTTGCCTATATACACCTGCCGCTGGTCTCCATACACCCGCACGCCCTTATTGAAGCAGAGGCGGCCATGTGTGCCTCGGCGCAGGACAAGTTCTGGCCCTTCTCTGACGCCTTGTTTGTGGCCCAGAAGGACGCGCGCATTCTGGCCGACATCAATCCCGTCATTGATCGAATCGCTGAGAAGAACAAGCTGGACATGGATGCTTTTCGTGCCTGCCAGCGTTCGCCCGCGATCAAGGCTCTGGTCAATGCCGATATACAGCAGGCGCAGCGTGCCGGAGTTCAGGCCACCCCCACCTTTGTGATTGGCCAGTTTCTGGTGCCGGGAGCGGTGCCCTGGGCCGACTTTTCACAGGCGGTGGACAGCGCTCTGGTGCTGCACCGTTTGAGCAGGGCCGCGGCGTCACAGCCCTGACGCGCTTGCCTTGATCCGATCTCTTTATTCCGGCTCTGCAGCACTGGCAGAGATGCTGTCGCCTGTGGTGGCAGCACTGGCACCCCGGACCCGGAACAAGGTGTTGCGCAGTTTTGCAGCCAGGGCCGGTGTGGCAGAGCGCTGGGAGAGGGCCTGTCGCGAAACCCGCGATTACAAGCGCCCCCTGGTGTGGTTTCACGCTCCCTCAGTGGGTGAGGGGCTGCAGGCGCGTCCTGTAATGCAGGCCTTGCGTATGGCACGCCCTGAATGGCAGCAGGCCTACTCCTGGTTCTCGCCCAGCGCTCAGGAGTTTGGAAAGGGCCTGGGTGCTGACCTGGCCGATTACCTGCCTTTCGATACAGCACGCGCCGCGAATCGCCTGCTGGACGCTCTCCGTCCTTCTTTGCTGGTGTATTCCAAGCTTGACCTCTGGCCGCAGCTTGTGCTGGCGGCGACAGAACGCGGGCTGCCCGTTGCAATGATCAGTGCAACAGTGGCGAGAACGTCGAATAGAGGCAGTTTTTTTGCGCGCGCGCTCCTGAGCAAGGCCTACGCGAGCCTCACCGCAGTAGGCGCCATTGACCAGGCCAACGCGGAACGCATGGTGGGTCTGGGTGTTGCACGCTCCTCCATCAGTGTTACAGGCGACACCAGATTTGACCAGGTATGGGATCGAGCGCAGCGCGCAGTTCGCGCCGAGAGTAAGTTCGCGGGAGTGCTGCGTTTGCTCGCTTCAGATCGCTTTACACTGGTAGCCGGTTCAACATGGCCTTCTGATGAGGCGCCGCTGCTAAAGATCTGGGAGCGTGTTCAGCAAGAGTACCCGAACGCCCGACTTGTTATTGCTCCGCATGAGCCCGGCGAAAGTCATTTGCAGAGCATCACGGATTGGGCTCGCAAGAATCGCCTGGTACTGGTACGGCTTTCTGCTCTTGAGGGAGCGGTGGAACTGCACAAGGAAGCGAGAGCTGAGAAGGCCGCGTCCAGCGCCCAGGTGGTACTGGTGGACAGTGTCGGCGTGCTCGGCGATCTCTACTCACTTGCCAGTGTGGCCTGGGTTGGCGGTGGCTTTCATGCAGCGGGGCTCCACTCAGTAATAGAGCCCGCGGCATTTGGAGTACCGGTCCTGTTTGGTCCGAGGTTTGAGTCCAGCCGCGAAGCGGGGTTGCTGCTGGAGTCGGCTGCTGCTGTTTCAGGCGATGGCGACGTATTGGAGAGGCAGTTGCTTCGCTGGTTGGCCAATGACGCTGTGCGAGCAGAGGCGGGCCGCGCAGCCATGGCATTTGTGAAGGCCGAGTGCGGTGCGACCAAGCGCAGTGTGGAGCTGCTGACTCGGGTTATTGGCGCGTAAACCTGACTACTGGAGCCACTACTGCAAGTACGGCCACTGCGGCTACTGGCAGCTACTGCATCAGGCTCCGATCGTCGTCGTAGCGATCACCGTAGGCTCTGGTGTGGATCACAATTGCCCCGTCAAAGCCTTTGTCGCCAAATTCCATAGATGCCTGATTGGGTGTGAGCAGGGCCATGAAGTAAATATCACGCGGATTTATGAGCGGATAACTTCCGGTGATGGCTATGCCGTCCAGAACAATGAGCACGCAGCGATTGGTGCGAGTGAGCCTTATACAGGCGGCGCGATTGTTGGAGAGGATCAGCCCCGGATAGCCAGTTGAACGCAACAGGTCCTCAAAGCTCTTGGAGCGATCACGGAGTTGGGCAATCTGACTTGGTGGAAATACCTTCCATCCTCTGCGCTGTGCCTCCCTCAGGCGTATCTCATTCAGGGCGGGAGTGGCAGTGACCTTGATGGTATCTGTGGCTATGCCCTCCTCCACAATGGAGAGGTCTATCTCAAGAGTATCCGCCGCAGATGCGGTGATGGTGCCCGAGGTGGTAGGCTTGATGCCAATGCGGTTTACCGCCAGCACGAAGGTCCTGCCTATAGACTTGAGTACCAGGTGGAAGCGTCCCTCTTCGTCGGTGACAGTGCTTCCCACGGTCCTGCCGTCGGGCAGCATGGCCGTAATGCGGGCACCATCAAGCGGACGCTCGGACTCGGCAACACGGGCAGTGCCTCTGAGAACCTGTGCAGAAGCCGGGCTGGCTGGTGTAAAGGCCAGTACTGCGCCAGCCAGAAGCGAACAGGCAAGCAGGTTGCGTTGTGGGTATTTCATAACTCACCTGTGGGTACACTGGGAGGGTGCTGAGTGCATCCACAGTACAATTTGGCCAATTCTGGTCATTTGGGCAAATGGCGACCTCTACAACGGCATGTAGCGCGGTTTTTGCAGCGACGTCAACAACTGAGGGCCAGACACCTTGGTGGTGCTGGCCCTCGGCTGTCTTGTACTGCTGCTCTCGGGAGCTGACCCGCTTACTTCGGCGGACGCTGGTCGAGATAGAAGGCCACGCCGGGCGTCGTGAACTTGCCGGTTCCGGCCATATTGGCGGCGGAGGCCGGGTAGGCGATGATGGTCATCGTGGAGCCATCAATGGTCGAGCCGCCGACTGCCTCAACATACGGCGGGTCGGCGGGCTGTCCGGCCGGTGCGGTGCCTACACCAAGTTTGGTGGTGGTGCCAGCAGCGGTGATTGCGATTGCGAAGGCCCCGGTACCGGAGGTCTGATAGGCCGTAACCTGATCAAGACCAACGTTGGCGAACATGGGTGCCCCGGAAATCGCGCTGGACGCACTGGCGAGCTTATAGACGTCCACTGCGCCAACGCCGTAGGCGAGGTTGATAACACGGATTGCCACTCCGCTCTGGGGCACTGGCGTGTCATCCACGAGCTGTATGAGGCGTTGAGACGGTGAACCACCGGCCCGGGCGAATCCTGCGTGCAGCACCGTGTAGAACTTGCCGGCCTCGA
>CAZWSJ010000015.1:0-55837 GCA_964636415.1 uncultured Gemmatimonas sp.
CCGGCGACCTCCTGCTCCCAAAGCAGGCGCGATACCGGGCTACGCTACGCCCCGTTTTACCGGAGCCGCGCAGTATACAGAGATTCCACGCCGAGGTCAACTGCCCGAAAAGGGATCGAGAACGCCAATTTCCTGCAGCCTTGAAAAGAGACTGCGAAAGGCGCGGCCACGATGACTCACAAGGGCCTTTTCCTCCTGACCCACCTCACCGAAACTGCGCCCGCCAAGCTCGGTTGATACAAAATAAGGATCGTAGCCAAACCCATTGCTGCCACGGGCTTCGTCGATGATAAAGCCCTCACAGCGTCCCTCCATCACAACGCCAGGCGTGTCGCCCCACGCACAGGCTGCTGCACAGCAGTAATGCGCACTTCGCTCACGGCGCCCGGCCAGCGCCGCCTGAGCAAGGGATCTGTGCAACATGCGGTTGTTTTCTGCATCCAGCGCAAGACCGGACAGATCACCGCGCCCGCTCCAGCGCTTGCTGTGCACCCCCGGACGCCCATCGAGTGCATCCACGCAGAGCCCGGAATCGTCAGCCAGCACCACTCTGCCGGTCCTGGCCGCAAACCAGCGCGCTTTGGCAAGAGCGTTGGCGGCAAAGGTGTCATAAACCTCAATGGCATCTTCCTCCGGCTGTGGCTCCAGACCGTAATCCGCCAGAGTTTCAGCCCTGATTCCTGCCGCAGCGAGCATATCACCCAGTTCACGCAGCTTCCCTTCGCTGCGCGTGGCGAGCAGCCATGGCTTCACTTGCTGAGCCAGCTCAGCGCGCCAGACCAAGAACGCGCGCCTGGAGCTCGAACAAGGCCTCGATACCGTTGACGGCCGAGCCCAGCAGTGCGTCAAGCTCTTCGCGCGCGAAGGTGCCGTGCTCGCCTGTGCCCTGAACTTCGACAAAACGGCCTTCGCTGCTCATCACCACGTTCATGTCCACACCAGCTCTCACGTCTTCCTCGTAGTCGAGATCCAACCTGATCTCACCGTCAATGACGCCAACGCTGATCGCGGCCACGCGGCGCTTAATCGGTGACGCCAGAATGCGCCCGCTGCTGGCCATCCAGGCAAAGGCGTCGCTCACGGCAATACAGGCTCCGGTGATCGCTGCAGTACGCGTACCACCATCGGCCTGCAGGACATCGCAGTCGACCTTGACGGTGAATTCGCCGAAGTGGAAGTCATCCACCATTGCACGCATGCTGCGGCCGATCAGTCGTTGAATCTCCTGCGTGCGGCCGCCCAGGTGCTGCCGCTCACGGTTGGAACGTGTGCGTGTGGCGCGCGGAAGCATTGCGTATTCGGCTGTTATCCAGCCATCACCACTTCCCTTCCTCCACCCGGGCACTCCCGTTTCAACGGAGGCTGAACACAGCACGCGTGTTTCACCGAAAGAGATCAGACACGATCCCTCAGCGTAGGGAGCGGCACCGCGCTCGAAGGTCACAGCACGCATGTTCTCGTTGCTGCGGTTGACCCGGTGTTTGGCAGTTCTGATTTCAGCCACGCAGACGCTCGATGATTGCAGTGGTGGATTGGTTCGGCACGAGCGGAACGACCACGACACGCCCTCCGCGTGACGCCACCAGTTCCGCTCCCACGATTGTATCTGGAGTATAGTCACCGCCCTTGACGATGATATCGGGCTCCAGCAGGGTGACGAGCTCCAATGGTGTATCCTCTGCGAATATCACCACCGCATCCACTGACTCGAGACCCGCCAGCACGAAGGCCCGCTCGTTCTCATTGCGTACGGGCCGACTTTCACCCTTGAGACGCTTGACGGACGCGTCGCTGTTGATCCCAACAACCAGTGATGCACCCTCGCGCCGTGCGCGATCAAGCACCGTGATGTGCCCGGGATGCAGCAGATCAAAAACACCGTTGGTGAATACCACCGGTCCGGAACCGGAGATTGAAATCCGCCACTGCCGGGCAGACTCCCAAGTGAGGATTTTTGCCACCGGATCACGCGGAAGTGAGGCTCTTTGCATACTCAATCTGTTACCACCGGTTGGTGCCTGTTGTCAGGTGTTACCACTGCGACTGGACACCCTCGACGATGTCGCTCATAAGGCTTTCGAGCGCGTTCTTCCGGCCTGTGCTCTCCGAGCCCTCGGCATACTGCCCTTCGCGCTGCAAGCCACTGCGTTTGAGAAGTTCGCGGCCGGTGGCCTGCTCAATGATTTCCACATCGAGAGAGAGCAGCAGGCGACGTCGGTTGGATGTGGTCTGATTGGGATCAGCGCTGGCACCGGCGGGGAGATCCACATCGTACTTGGAAATGACGCCACGCACCAGGAGATCTGCCTTGGCCTCGGGGGCCTCTCGGAGGTTCAGCTTGTCACGCATGACCTTGCGGAGCTGGTCGAAAACCTCTTTTTGCAGGTCTGGTGATGCGGTGAGGTTATCGAATGGCTGAATGGCTACAGTCTTGAGATTGCGCGGTAGTCCACCACCACCGGAAAAGCTGTAGCAGGCGGACACGAGCAGCATCAACACGATCACAAGCGCCGGCGCGGCAGCCCTGGCAATTGAGCGTTCAGCAGACCTGCGTTGAGCCGCGTTGCGTTCAGCGCTGCCAGATTGCTGCATCGAAGCCCTCGACAAAGGTGGTATCAGTAATGGTAATGGTGAGCCTGCGCTTGCCCTGCTCATGCACGTAGCGCACCACAAGGCGAGAGCTGTCGGAGGGTTGAAGCGCCACCCACTCGATCACTCTCCTGCGCTCTATGCGTTCCACGCGCGCGAGACTCTTTTTTGCAATGGCCACCCGCCATGCGCGTCCCACAGACGTGGTGGCGTCGGCCCCCTCCAGGTCACCGATGTCAGCCAGCAACATACCGTTATCTATATGCACGATAGTGTCGGGAAGTGCAGGCAGGACGAGCCTGCCCAGTGAAGCCCAGAGCAGCGGCGCCGGTGGTATGAGTCGCTTTACGAAGTCTCCGCCCGGAGTGAAGAGGCTGTCGCCAAGCAATATGGCGTAGCCTCCAGCCATGCCATTGTTGAGGAAAAAGTCGAGACGTGCCTTGTCATTTCCCTCGAGACGCACGGCCCCGTCTCCCGACGCACCAAATGTTTCGTCGCGATAATTCCACTTGAAGTGGAGAAGCTGCGGCGCGGTATCGATGACTATGGCCGGGAGCTTCATGCTGGAGGGGGTGCCTGCGAGAGCCAGCACTTTTGGTGCACAGGCACCAAGTGTGATGCAGGCAAGAAACAGCACACCCCCAGCCACGAAATGCGGCCAGGGACAAGCCGGCGTGAGACGCTGACTCACTGTCTCGGTACTCTTACGCGCAGCATACGGTCGCCCTGTACTATGCGGTCCATGACATCGAAACCACTCACAACCTGTCCAAAGACGGTATAGGCGCCGTCCAGATGGGGCTGGGAGGCGTGGCAGAGGTAATACTGGCTCCCGCCGGTATCAGGCCCTGCGGTGGCGAGCCCCAGGCAACCGCGCTCATGTCTGCGTCTGGTCCAACTTTCCCGCAGGCGAAAGTCCACCTGACCCGAGCCGTCTCCCGCCTTGTCGCCATCCTGCGCGACGAAGTTGGGAACCACCCTATGGAAGTTTGTGTTGGCATAACTGCCGTCACGGGCAAGCCGCACGAAGGCTTCCACGACCAAAGGAGCATCTCCGGTGGCAAGCTCCAGCGTAACGGTACCGTGATCAGTGTCTATGTAGGCCATGAGGGGCGTACGGCGGAGCGAGTAGTCTTTGGCCACCCTTTCGTACTCGGCCAATGATCTGACGGGAATGGACGGTGGGCCGGGAGGCCGCGGCGCTTGTTGCGCGCCGCTGCTATCGCGGATACGCCTGCCGAGTGCAGCGCGTGCGGCACGCTGCACGCGGCTGTCGGGATCACTCAGGAGGGCTTCAAGTACGGAGCTGTCACCAAGGGCGGCACCGCTCAGCCTTTCTCCATCGCGAGCCAGAGCCCGCCGATACTGCCAGTCGGGGTGCCGGGCCCACAAGGTTTCTGTTTCAGGTGCAAGTGCAACACCGGCCCTGCGCGCCTGAGCGAAGAGCAGCTTTCTTGCCGCCAGTGCGGTATCGGCATCCCAGGCTTTCTGCCAGAACTCAAGGTTTGTGAGAAAAACACTGGCCGCGCCTTCAGCGGCAGCCACTCTCACGTTGGGTGCGGGATCGCTGAAAAGAGGCAGAACCTGATCAGCAACCTGTGCTCCAAAACCGGAAATGGAGCGCACCGCGTTGATGCGGACACCCTCATTGGGATCCTTGAGCAGTTCACGCAGCACTTGAAGTGCTTCGTGGGCCAAAGAGTCTCCAACCGTGGCCGGTGTGAGGGTCCGAGCCACGTGTTGCCGCACCTCATCGTCGCTGTGGTGCGAGACGCTCATCACGTCACGCGCACCATCCGGTGAACGGAGACGGCCTATCACGTAGGCCGCAGCTCTCACGACCGCGGCGTCTGGGTCTTGAAGCCATGGCCTGACCACTGAGATGGGAGCGGGTTTGAGCTTGACGGTGGACAGCACGATTGCCGCACGAACGGCACCCGTGCGGCGCGATGCTGCCACAGCGCCAGCGGGTGATAGCGCGGTGAATGAGCCGGGTGTGCTACCGATGGGTGAGAGCAAGCCAACGATAGCCTCACGAGCGGGCTCGCCCAGCTCACCAAGCGCCCATGCGGCTTCCCTCGCCACAGGATCGGGTGCCCCGGCTACGGCTGCAGCAAGCTGGGTAACGGCAGCGCTGTCGCGTCCAATTCCCAGAGCATAGGCGGCGTTCGCAGCAACCGCAGTGTCGCCGTCCAGTAGCAACGCGCGTAGCTCAGGATACCGGGAGCGGACCTTCAACTGACCGATTGCGAGAGCTGTACGCGCGCGCCGTCCGGGGTCAACGTCGCGCAGCAGTTGATCAATAAGCAGAGTGTCCGGCTGCCGCTGGTCGGCCATACGGAGCAGCCGGGCTTCTCTCCTGAAATCAGGCTCTCCTGAAATAACCGCATTGAGCGGCGCCTGCGAACCGGTGAACTCACCAGTGCTTCGCGGGCTGGCGCAGCCCACCAGGGCAAGGCATAGAAGAGCCATGCCAACGAGCCGGCTTTCTGACCCGGCCCTGAGCGGCATACACTGCGCCAGACGATGCTGTTTCATACCTGTCTTCCTGTAGTGTCCAACGCTGTTTGCTCCATCACTTACGAACACTTACGAGCTTCCTCAAGCCAATCTCTCACATCCCGGGGCAATCTGGTTGGACGTCCTTCGGTATTCGTGCAGACGAGGGAGGTGCTGGCTCGCACGAGCACGGTCTCGTTACCGGCCTCGGCACCGGACTCGTTACCGGACTCGTTACCGGACTCGTGGGCTCTCACCACGCGATAGCTGAAGGTCATACCCCGAGAACCCAATTCCTGGAGGCTTGTGTAAACACGGATCAGATCGTCGTACCGGGCAGCGCCGTGATACCGGAGGCCAGCCTCTGAGACCGCCAGCATGACCCCATCCCGCTCGAGATCAGCGTAAGACTGTCCGGCGGCACGAATGAAGTCGGTGCGGCCGATCTCGCACCAGATGAGATAGTTCGAGTGGTAAACGACGCCCATCTGATCGGTTTCGGCGTAGCGCACCCTCAATTCTGACACTGTTTCACGCAACATGTGAGGAAGATGCCCTGCTGATGCTGGCCCGCCAAGCGACCCGGACAGATTGAGAGTGTTCCGGGTTTGTTTCGGCAAGCTGCCCGGGTTAGACTGCGCTGGTGCTGCCAACCCCATGTTTCATCATTGGTGATGCCCATTTGGGCGTAGCGTCTGCTGAAAGCGAGCGCGAGCTTCTGTCCTTTATCCGTATGGTGGGGTCAGAGGGGAAGTCTCTGGTGATCATGGGGGATCTCTTCGATTTCTGGTTCGCCTGGCGCGCGGCGATGCCCCGCACGGGATTCCGTGTACTGGCCGCGCTGGCCGATCTCAACGACGCCGGTGTTCCGGTTCTCTGGCTCGGCGGCAACCATGACTGTTGGGGCGGCAAGGCTCTGCAGGAAGAAACGGGCGTGAGCTACACTCTGGAGCCCTGGCGTGGCAACATCGGACCGTGGCGGGCCTTGCTGGCTCATGGAGACGGGCTGCGCGAGCGCGAGGATGCACCATACAGGCGACTGCGCAGCGTACTCCGCCACCCATGGGCGGTGAAGGTTTTTGGCTGGCTGCACCCCAACTTCTCCACTCGCATAGCCATGAAATCATCGCACACCAGCAGGAGTACCCGTGCGCGTGACGGTGGGGCAGGTTTAATGGCAGTTGCAACAGAGCAATTGAGCGGCGACGAGAATATCGATCTGGTTGTACACGGCCACTCACACGTGCCGGTACTGCAGCGGGCTGGCGCTGGCGTCTATGCAAATGCAGGTGCCTGGTATCTCGATGGTCAGTATCTGCTGGTGAGCGACGAGGCCATTTCGTTGCGCCAGTGGAGAGCACAGTCTGACGAATCACAGAGTGACGCGGAGGCTGCTGGTAGCAGTATTACACTGGCTGCCGTGCTCAGCAAAAAGCAGATTGGCTGATCAGTTCAGAAGCGAACGGTGACAACCAGCATTGGCCCGTCACTGGCTGGTACTGCGCTCAGCTCGAATGGCAGTTCCCAGAGTTGGGCTGCAACGAAAGCGTCAGCGCCTGAGAAGAGGTGATTGAAGGCCAGCAACGCTATCCAGTCTTCAGCATGAAGACGGCGCGCACGTATGAGTTCACTGGTGTAAGTGCCAATGAGCTTGCCCGACGGCTGTACGGTTACTCCGTCACCGCCAGCAGCGGCGGTCACGGTGAAGGATTCGGGCAGTGTGTCGGTGAGAAAACGCTTGGCCTCGCGAACGTCTGCTGAAGTTCGGCTCAGCATTACAAGGGCTGCGAGTTCTGCACTTGCGAAGAGCGCTCCAGAAGAACCACGGTCCAGGCGCGACTGGCCAAGGCCGGGGAGTGCCAATGAGTAAAGGAAAGCTCTTCTGGGTGTGAGCGGTGCGCTAAGCCGCGGCAGCATGGGGGTGCGCTGCAGGGCAAGAGCCTGATTATTGGCAGCGATGCTATCAGACTTTGGGAGCTTGAGAACCACAGTGTCACGTACGCTGCGAAGCGAGTCCGGTATCTCCTGGGCTCCAACGGTTCCCGGTGCTACGGACGTCAGGGCAAGAATGACCAAGCCCGCGAGCGACCATGAGAGAATCACTCGCGGGATCAGTGGCAATGTGGAAAGGACTGACATGCGCAATGCGTTGCTTGTTACCGGATGTCAGTGTTTATCGGCGCCAGACTCAGATCAGGCTGTGGGCAGCACGGCAACGAGATCGATTTCCACGCGCACGTTTTTGGGCAGCGTAGCGACAGCCACCGTTGATCTGGCCGGCTTTGACTCGCCGAAAGCCTTGCCGTAGATGGCATTCATGGCAGCGAAATCGTCCATGCTCTTGAGAAACACCGTTGTCTTGACGACGGAGTTCCAGTTGCAGCCAGCGGCTTCAAGAACGGCCGCGAGGTTTGCAAGAACCTGCTCTGTCTGCGCGGTGATATCATCACCACCCACCAGCTCACCGGTTTCCGGGCTCAGCGGAATCTGACCGGCGGTGAAAAGGAAGCCATTGGCGCGAATGGCCTGGGAGTATGGTCCAATTGCCTTTGGCGCTTTATCAGTGTGAAGTGAGTTCACCGTCGTCATGATGATTGGGTCCGCGGTTTCGGGTTGAATTGATTGATGTGAAGGGCTCTTGCCCAACACGCTTCAGGATGATGTTGTTATACCCTTGCCTTCACCGATTGTCAGCCCGAAACAGGCTGTCGTATTTGCCAGCGTTATCGAGGCCATTTGTGAAGGCGTTGTTCCGCGAGCCAGCGCCAGACGTCGGATGGTATGTGGAACCCACGACGACTCGTTGCGCTTGCCGCGATTGGGTACTGGTGCAAGATATGGTGCGTCCGACTCGACGAGCAGCCGGTTATCGGGAATGGAGCGCAGCAGTTCCTCATCTGTCCAGTTTCGGAAGGTGATGATACCGCTGAATGAAACATACCAGCCGGCCTGAACGCCCGCTGCAGCCAGCGCTACTGAACCCGTGAAGCAGTGAAGAATGCCCCTTACTCCGGCACTGGCTGCGTCGGACAGCATAGCGAGCGTATCACTCTCAGCATCGCGTGTATGGAGTACGAGCGGGAGAGCCAGCTCGCCGGCGAGTGCCACCTGTTTGGCCAGTACCTCCCGCTGCACGCTTCGGGGCGAGTTGTCGTAGTGGTAATCGAGTCCACATTCACCCACCGCGACCGCTCCCAGGTGAGCAGCCTCACGGATGGCTTCGCTGTCTCGCGAGTCATCCCAGTTGGCCGCCTCATGAGGGTGCAGGCCGGCGGTAAAATACACAAGACCGGGGTACAGTGATGCTATGTGTCGGGCACGACTCGCTGTGGCTGCAGTCTCACCTATACAGACGAGGGCCCGCGCTCCGGCAGCACGGGCCCGCTCTACTACCTGTTCATTGTCTGCAGCAAAGCTGCTGTCAGCCAGGTGCACATGGCTGTCAGCAAACTCAAACTCGGGCATGGCATCCAACCCCGGATTCGGTGCCGGCGCTCAGCGCGCCGGTACCTTGTCGGCCACCCGTCTGGACGAGCCGGTTCCGGGGTTCACCGACGTTCCGGCTTCCTTTGCAGCACGTACAGCTCGGGAAGTGGCAGCGTCGTCAGTACGCGGCCAACGGTGCTCAATGTAGAGCAGCAGCGGACCCGCCACATAAATGGAGGAGAAGGTCGCGACGAACACGCCGAATGTCATGACCCACGCGAAGGGTCGGATGACCTCACCGGCCAGAATCAGCAACGCCAGAATTGCCACAAGCGTCGTTGCGTGAGTCATGATGGAGCGCGGCAGTGTCTCGTTGATGGATCGGTCGAGAATGCGCGGCAGGCTTTCGCCCTTGTGAGGTTTCCTGAGATTCTCTCGAACACGGTCGAAGATGATGATCGTGTCGTTGGCAGAGTAGCCGACCAGGGTGAGGATTGCGGCCACCACGGTCAGTGACACTTCAAGGTGGGTAACCTTGATGTATACCAGCGTAATGATGATGTCGTGCGTGGTGGAAAGCACGGCAGCGAGACCGAAGCGCCAGTCGAAGCGCATGCCCAGGTACATGAGAGTGAACAGCGATGCAATGAGCAGGGCCATTGCGGCGCCGTTCCGGAGCTCACTTCCCACCTTGGGTCCCACGGCCTCGGTGCGGATGATGCTCACCTCACCTGCGCCGAACTGATTCTCCAGAGTGGCAGCGATGGTCTTGGATATGCTTTCCGCGCCGGCATCCTGTGCTTCCACCTGCCCCTTTTCGCGTGCACGGATGGTGTAATCGGTGGCTGCTCCGAACTGCTGGATTTCAGCACCGCTGATGCCAGCTTCGTCGAGGGTTTTGCGGACCACAGCAACGTCGGGCGGCGTTTTGAACTGTACCTGCATGAGCGTGCCACCGGTAAACTCGATGCTGTAGTTGACACCGCCGGTCATGGCGAAGTCGACGATACCGATGGAGATGAATGCAAGTGTGAGCACGGCGGCATAGCGCCACCACCGCACGAACCCGTATGTAGTGTTGTGAAATATGCGCAGCATGCTGGCCTCAGATGCTCAGGGCCCGGGTTCCGCGCGTGCGGTTGAGCCAGATGAGGAAGAAGGTCTTGGTCACGAAGATCGTGGTGAAGAGTGCCGCTATCAGACCGGCGATGAGCGTAACCGCAAAGCCTCGAACCGGGCCGGTGCCGTACTGGTAGAGAACCATGCCCGAGAGGAGCGTGGCTGCGGAAGTATCAATGATGGCGGTGAGTGCGTGCCTGAAGCCCTCATCAATTGCCAGGCGTGCGGACTTGCCCTGATCGAGTTCCTCGCGTATGCGCTCGAATATCAGCACGTTGTTGTCGACCGCCATGCCTATGGAAAGCACAAATCCTGCGAGTCCCGGCAAGGTCAGCACCGCATTGAAGCCTGCCAGTATGGCCAGCGTGAACAACAGGTACAACAGGAGCGCCAGGACGGCCAGCACACCCGAGAAACGATAGTACACGATCATGACCGTGAGCACGAGCAAGAACGCAACAGCCAGCGCCGTGAGGCCGTGCGAGATGGAGTCGGCTCCGAGGCTCGCACCGATCTGCCGGACTTCAGCCACCTTGAGCGGTACCGGCAATGCACCGGCGCGAAGCACCAGGGCCAGGTCCTGCGCAGCCTGAAGTGTTCCACCACCAAGAGTGATCTGGCCACTGCGTCCGATGGCAGAGTTGAGCACGGGCGCGGTCACGACACGCTGGTCAAGGACGATGGCCATGTTGTCGTGCACGTGCTTTCCGGTCTCAGACTTGAAGCGGCGAGCGCCCTCGTTGTTGAGGGTGAACTGCACCACGTTGCCCTCAATGGGATCGGTGCCGGGCCGGGCATCGGTGAGGACTTCACCAGTGATGATTGGCCGTGCGTCGAGCACATAAAGAGCTCTGAAGCGCTGCGCACCGGACACGAGCGAATCCACGCCCCAGCGCATCACCTTGCCTGGCGGCAGGACAGCCGTGACCGCGGAGTTCTGCATGGCTTCGTCTATGGCCGGAAATGCACTCTCAGGAACCACATACATACCCGGAATCTGTCCGGGCTGCACATTGGAGCTGAAAAGCCCGCCTGTAGGAGCAGCCGGTTGCTTTGCCGAGCTGTCAGTGCTGCCCGCCGCGACCGCTGCACCCGTGGAATCGCTCGCAGTGTCGCTCCTCTGCGTGAGCAGCGAGCTGACGGAGCTGGAGCCAGCGGTATCGCCATTCACAGTTGCGCTTGAGGCACTGCCTGCAACACTGATTCCCTGCTGTTTGGCGGCTTCATCGAGTCTGCCAAGCGAGCGCTCCAGAGCCTGGGTCTTGTCGGTGATCTGGAACTCGAGGAACGCCGACTTCTGGACGACGTCCTGAGCGCGCTCGGCATCATCTATGCCTGGCAGTTCCACGATGAGTCTTTCATTGCCGGCTTTCTGGACGACGGGTTCGGCAACACCGAACTCATCGATGCGCTGCCTCACGACCTTAAGGGCACGATCAAGCGCCTCGGACTTGTCGGTCACG
The DNA here is from genome assembly GCA_964636415.1 of uncultured Gemmatimonas sp. GTDB lineage: Bacteria > Gemmatimonadota > Gemmatimonadetes > Gemmatimonadales > Gemmatimonadaceae > Gemmatimonas. The sequence continues at coordinate 11,097 of CAZWSJ010000015.1, forward strand.
GCCTGCTTGGACTCATCGACTTCGAGGGTCAGATGCATCCCACCCTGCAGATCGAGTCCCCGCTTGAGGGGTACGCGGCGCACAGTGTCGTAAACGAATACGCCATCGCGTTTGACGCGCTCGACGACCGTGCGCGGGAAGAGCGCATATACGGACGCAATCAGGAGTGCGACAATGAGCAGAATGCGGTACTTCAGGTTTGCCATCGATGCCGCTGGGCAGAGGTGAGGTCAATGCGCCATGCCGAGGCCGGCGCAGGAAACTCCGGTGACGTACTCAAAGTACGTCAAGCCTTTCAACTTAGGTGTTTCGGGGGTCGGACGGTAGCGGTAACATCAACCTGTCAGCCCGGCAGTCGCAAAGCGATCCAGGGCCGCCCTCGCCGCAGCCTCGTCGGCCGCCAGTTGCTCACGCAGTGCATCGATCCCCGAAAAGGGTCTGGTTCCTCTCAGAAAGCTCACGAAATCCAGGCGCACCGGAGCTCCGTACCAGTCGCCAGAGGCGTCAAAAACATGCGTTTCTATGCGGCGGCGGGCATCTCCAAAGGTAGGCCTCGGGCCCAAGTTGAGCATGCCGCCGTGGCTGCCGTCTGGAAGCTGGACCCGCACGGCGTAAACCCCTTCGGGCGGAAGCAGCTTGCGTGAGGGCTGCTCGCTCAGGTTGAGGGTGGGGTAGCCAATGGTGCGCCCCCTCTCGTCTCCATGAACGACGTGGCCGGAGACACTGTAAGGCCGTCCGAGACCGGCCAATGCAAGCGACAAGTCACCAGCAGACACGGCCTTGCGGATGGCGGTGGAGCTCAGGTTGCTGCCGTCCACAGAGTGGACAGCGGGAAGCACCGTCACGGCAAAGCCGCGCTCGACGCCCAGGCGTTGCAGCACCTCCGTGTCGCCTAATCTGCCACGGCCAAAACCGTGATCGTAGCCCACCAGAAGCTCAGAGACTGCGAAACGCTCACGGAGCACGCGGTCCACAAAGTCCTCAGCTTCCATTCTGGCAAAATCAGGGGTGAACGGCAGCACAGCCACATAATTCACTCCTGTCTGTGCCAACACCTCGAGCTTTTCGTGCATGAGGGTGAGCAGCGGCGGCGCAGACTCTGGTCTTACCACTTCCAGCGGATGTGGCTCGAAGGTTAAGACAACGCTGGGGATACCCAGTTGGGAGGAACGTTCCACCAGGTGATTGAGCACGTCCTGATGACCACGATGGACACCGTCGAAGGTGCCCACGGTGATAACGGCACCGCCTTCGGGCAAGGCAAGAGACCCGGAGTGAACGGCTTTCACGTGGTGGATCCGAGCAGCATGACCCGTGGCTGCCATCTATTGTCATCAGTTCGCACGGCCACGGCTGCCACTTCTCCCTCAAAAACAAGAACGGCTTGATGGCCCGGAACCCTGGATGGAATGGCACGTCCGAAGCGCAGTGCATCAGCGTCGCCGATGTTCAGTTCCTGACGGGGCATGGGCTCGAGCAGCTCCAGTGCAGAACGCAGGGCTACCAGTCCATTGACGATTGAACCTGGAGCCAGGTGCTCCATACTCACAGCGTCGGTCACCTGAGCGGGGCCGCTGGAAATGCGTCTCAGTTCGCGGCAGTGCGCCACAGTGCCGAGCGCGCGTCCCATGTCACGCGCCAGAGCACGTATGTAAGTACCGCCAGCGCAGGTGATGCGTACTTCCAGAGTGTCGTGCGAGGCGGAAAGCCACTCCCATTTGTGCACCGTGACAGGCACGGGTGTGAGATCCACTTCCCTGCCTTTCCTGGCTTCGGAGTAGGCGCGCCTGCCTTCGACGAGTTTGGCCGAGTACTGCGGTGGTCTCTGCTGTATCAGTCCGGTAAGATCTGACTCTACCTTCAGTCTCGTTTCACTGAGCGGATCGAGCAGCACAGATTCGTGGGGCAGTGCTGCCTCACGAATGACGGTTCCTGTGCGGTCGTCCGTGTCGGTTTCGCTGCCGAACCGGAAGCTTGCCTCATACACCTTGGGTTCAGCGGCGATATAGCGAAGCAAACGAGTTGTCCTGCCGACAGCCAACACGAGAAGCCCGGTTGCAAAGGGATCGAGGGTACCCGCGTGACCCACGCGACTTGTGCGTGCTGCGCGTCTGACTCTGGCAACCACGTCATGCGAAGTCAGTCCTGCGGGCTTGTCTACATACAACAAGCCCGAACCGCCGTCGGCAGCAAACTGCGGTGTGATCACCGCCTGGATCTCAAGAAGAGATCAGTCGTTACGGGCTTCACCGTCCGGCGTGATTACAGCCGGGTCGGTGTGCAGTCCGGGCTCATCAGGCCCATTGCCCGCGGCGCGCTCATCACGGACCTGAGCAAGCAGCTGCTCTATCCGTGATGCGCGCGCGATGCTCTCGTCGCTGCGAAACTGCAACTCGGGGGCCGAGCGGATGTGCAGGCTGCGTCCAAGTTGCGAGCGCAGATGGGCGGCAACACTGGCCAGCCCCTCCATGGTGGATGTGCAGTCGGTCTCGTCACCCATAAGACTGACCCAGACCGTGGCATGCCGGAGATCACGCGTGACGTCCACGCCTGTCACCGTAATGAACGCACGGATTCTTGGGTCCTTGACGTTTTCCGAGAGGAAGGTGGCCACTTGTTCACGGATCGCCGCGGCCACGCGGTCGGTTCGCCTTGTTTCAGCCATGTTGCCTCCTCAGGACTTGCCGGCCTGGTCGAGGGTACGTGCCACCTCTTCGGTACGATAGCACTCGAACACATCGCCAACCTTGATGTCGTTGAAATGCTCTATGCCGATACCGCACTCGTAGCCTTCCTTCACCTCGGTCACGTCGTCCTTGAAGCGGCGAAGTGAGGCTATGGAGCCGTCATAGATTTCCACGCCATCGCGAATCACACGTACCCGGCCACGCCGATTGATGACACCGGAGCGCACCATGCAGCCGGCAATGGTTCCGACGCGCGCGACCTTGAAGGTATCGCGCACCTGGGCCTCACCGAATACCACTTCCCGTTCTTCAGGCCGGAGCAGGCCTTCGAGAGCAGCTTTGACGTCAGCGACAGCATCGTAGATGATGCGATAAAGCTTGATTTCGACGCCTTCGCGCTCGGCGGCAGCTCGGGCGTTATTGTCGGGCCGGACGTGGAAGCCGATGATGATCGCACCGGACGCCTTGGCCAGCAGGATATCACTTTCGGCAATCGCACCTACGCCGCGGTGAATGATGTCGACCTGCACTTCCTGGTTTGACAACTGTCCGAGTGCGTCGGCGAGAGCTTCGGCCGGACCACCCTGGTCTGCCTTGATGAGGAGACGGAGCTGGCGGGCTTCGCCGGCCTGAGCCTGATTCATGAAGTCATCGAGCGAAACTATGCCGCGGGCCGTGCGCCGGCTCTTGGCTTCACGATCGAGTCGTTCACGCCGCTGGGCGATGTCACGCGCCGCGGTTGCATCATCTACCACGAGGAGGTGATCGCCTGCCATTGGCACGCCTGTGAGCCCCAGGATCTGGACAGGCATGGCCGGGCCGGCCGATTTCACGTTCTTGCCGCGCTCGTCGAGCATGGCCCTTACGCGACCCGAGAAAATGCCGCAGATGAAGTCGTCACCAACCTTGAGCGTGCCATTTTGGACCAACACCGTGGCGACAGGGCCTTTGCCCTGATCAAGCTGGGCCTCCACCACAGCACCGCTGGCACGTCGGCTGGGATTGGCGCGCAGTTCCAGAATGTCGGCCTGAAGCAGGATCTGCTCCAGAAGACCATCAACGCCCGTACCCTTCTTGGCTGATATCTCGGAAGCCAGTACAGTTCCGCCAAATTCCTCGAGCACAACCTCGTGCTGAAGGAGTTCCTGCTTGACCTTGAGTACATTGGCGCTGGGCAGGTCGATCTTGTTGATGGCGATGATAATGGGCACGCCGGCGTTCCTGGCGTGTGAGATGGCTTCGACGGTCTGAGGCATGACCTGGTCGTCTGCCGCCACCACAATCACCACGATGTCGGTAACCTGTGCACCGCGGGCACGCATTGCCGTAAAGGCTTCGTGGCCCGGAGTGTCCAGGAAAGTGATCTGCCGTCCTCCGGCAACCTTCACATGGTAGGCACCAATGTGCTGGGTGATACCTCCCGACTCCCCGGACGCCACATTAGCACGCCGGATATAGTCGAGCAGAGATGTCTTGCCGTGATCCACATGGCCCATGATGGTGACCACCGGCGGACGCGGCTTGAGATCTTCTTCCCTGTCGACCTCATCCTCTTCCGGCAGGTCGGCCTGATACTCGCTTTCTTTGACCGCGTGGAAGCCGAACTCACCTGCAATGAGTTCGATCTGGTCGAAATCGAGTCGCTGGTTGATGGTGACCATCAGACCCAGCGTTTTGAACGCAAACCCAACGATTTCGGTGGCAGAGACACTGAGTATCTGTGCCAGTTCGGAGACGGTGATGAACTCGTTGACGTGCACTGTCTTGCGTTCGCGCTCAATGGCTGCTGCGCGCTGCTCCTCCCGCTCGGCACGCTGTTCCGCGCCAAAGCGCCTGCCAGCCCTGCCGCGATGTGGCGCACCGCGCATGGCTGTCATGGTCTTGGTGATGTTGGCCGATACCGCTTCCTGATCTACCGCGCCGCGCTTGCCGCGCTTGCCGCGCCTGTGCTGGCCTGCGCCGGGCTGAGCGGTGACACTGCCTCCCGCTGCGGGCTGTTGTGGTCGGCGATCGTCACGGCGATGCCCCTGTTGCAGCCCACCGCCCGGAACGGCCGAGGCAACGGGTCTGGCCTGTCCCATGTTGGGGCTTGCACTGGCCACGGGACGAAGCCTGGGAGCTCCAGGCACAACCGGCCGCGGCTTGGGGCGGTCTGCTGGCAGAGATGCGGCTATGGCTGCGGTTGCGGCCGCGTCGGCCGCCGAAACCTGTGACTCAGCTTCGGAGGCAGATGGAGATGAGGCAGGTGGAGCTGCCAAAACAGGTGCTTGCGACACGTCTGGGGTTGATGGAGCGGCAGCCGGAGTCACGACAGATGAGTCCTGTCGCTTGGTGGCTGCATCAATCGCTGCTGGAGTGCTGGCGCCGGGGGTGCTCTCACCGGGCTGACCCACAGCCGCGGCGAAAGCGGTTGCCTTTTCGGCAGCACCTGCAGTTGATGAAGTAGATGATGATGTGTGCGTCGCGGCCGAAGCCGTGACCTTTGCAGGCAGGCCGGCTGGGTGCGCCGCCCTGGATGCTGAACCCGCTTCTGCGTCTGAAGCTGCAGCAGTTTGAGGCCGAGCCTGAGGATCTGTGGCGTTGGGCACAGAGGGAGCGGCCTTTGACTCGGAAACAGCCGTATCGATGCCCTTGCTCTCTGTAGACCCGTGGGCGGAGGCAGGAACGGGATCCGGCGTCTTAGCCGTTGCGGGTGTTGAGCCCATGGGGCTTAGAGGCGCCTTGGAATCGCTGGAGGCTGCCGCAGGTGGCTGTGCCACGGGCACGGTATGGGCCACCCGAGAAGCCTCCGGCTTCGCGGGCCTGGCGCCCTCATGAATCTTGTGGCTCGAGACGGCAGCTTCGGAAGCCGTTTCTGCCTGAGGCGCCGGAACGGCCTGGCGCCGTCTTACCGTTCTGGCTGCGGCGGCGACTTCGCCGCTTTCAGCGGCATCAGCCTGTGCGGGCGTTGCGGAGGCCTGTGTCTCTTCTGTCACCGCAGATGCGGCAGGTGGCTTTGCAGCTCCCCGGCGACGCCGCACTGCCGGTATTGCAGGTGCAGCTTCCGCCACCGGAGTTTCTGTTGACTCTGCGCCGGCCGTGGTCCGCCGGCGACGCCCACCGGCTGCTGGAGCCGGCGGCTGTGCGCGCTCCGCACGCTGGCGCTTTTCGCGCTCCCAGCGAGCGCGAATGCGGGATACCTGGTCATCGGTCAGCAGTGACATATGACTGCGGACCGGCACATCCATCTGGCGAAGCAGTACGATCACCTCCTCTGCGGAGACGCCGAACTCACCTGCCATATCATGCACACGAAGTTTGCTCAACCCATCCTCCTACCGCGAAACCCGCGTCGCGTCGCCTGCCGGGCTTGCCCCGGACACGGCGCCACGGATACCCCGTGCGAGCGCCTGATCCACGATCCCGATCGCCACTGTTGTCTCCCGACCGACTGCGCCACCCAGCTCCGCAGCACTCGGCCACTCCATCACTTCCACGCCCCGTGCCCGCAGCAGGGGACCCAGCTTGTCCACCGAATGCCGTGAAGCATCGCGAGCCAGAAGCACCAGTTGCACACCTCCCTTCTGCACAGCTCTTCTCACCTGTTCGGTGCCCGTTACCACCAGGCGCCCTCTCAGCCCCAAACCAACCAAGCCAAGCACCTTGCGCCGAACACCTTCGTCAAAGGCAGCCTGACCCGGCATCTCTGTCACCCTTCTTCAGCCCCTGCGTCATCGTCGTCCTCAGTGGTGAGTTCGTCGATGATGGCCATGATCCTGTCGGCCTCTTCCGGAGCAATACCGGGCAGGCGCAGCAGGTCGTCGCGATCAACATCAAGGATGTCGTTGAGAGTGCGGTACCCGGCATCAGCCAGCACTGCCACCGTGGCGGTCTCAAGTCCTTCGATTTCCTGAAGTGGCACGTCGCCTTCCGCATCCTCAGGGAGCGGTGCAAACATGGGCTGCTTGCCACCCTTTTCGAGCCAGTCTTCACTGGAGTAAAGATCGATCTTCCAGCCCGTCAGCTCAGAGGCCAGGCGAACGTTCTGACCGTTGCGGCCAATGGCCAGCGAGAGCTGATCCTCATCGGCCACGGCCTGAATGGTTTTCGTTGCGTGATCGCTGAATACGCGCGCAACCTTTGCCGGTGCGAGAGCAAGCCGTGCGAAGCGTTCGGGATCGGGCGACCAGGGTACGATATCAATCCGTTCGCCACCGAGTTCGTTGACCACAGACTGAACCCGGGCCCCTTTGAGCCCCACGCAGGCTCCCACAGGATCAATGGCCTCATCGCGCGAGACCACGGCGATTTTGCTGCGACTGCCCACTTCGCGGGCAGCGGCCTTGATCTCCACTATTCCCTGCTGGATCTCCGGTACTTCGAGCTTGAAGAGAGCCTGCACGAAGAGCGCGTCCGAGCGACTCAGAATAAGCCGCGGACCCTTCTGGGTGTCTTCAACGCGCTTAAGCACCGCGCGTATGGTGTCACCCTGATGATAGCGCTCGCGGTGGTTCTGTTCGCGATATGGAATGATGGCTTCTGCTTCGCGGAACTTGTTGAGCATGATAACCAGCTTGCCGCGCTCAATCTGCTGGATCTCGCCCGAAAGCAGGTCACCAACACGACCCGAGAACTCATCACGGATGCGTGAGCGTTCGCCTTCACGGACCCGCTGGACTATGCGTTGCTTGGCAGCCTGCACTGCGGAACGTCCGAACTCCATGAAGTCGACGGGTATTTCCATCACATCACCGACCTGAAACTCCGGGTCCATGAAGCGGGCCTCTTCGAGGAGCACCTCACGCGATTCGTCGGCGACTTCAGCCACCACGTTCTTGAGGAGTACTATGCGGATCTCACCCCGCTCTTCGTCGATCTCGATCTCTGCCTGAACGTTGGGCCCGTGCTTCTTGGCGAGGGCGGCATAGATGCCTTCCTCGAGAAGTCCCTGCAACTCCTCGCGTGAGATCTGCTTGAGATTTGACAGCTCCCGCAGCGCCATTAGAATGTCCGCCGATCCGGCCATCTGACTCCTCTATCGTTTCCAGTTGAACGCCAGTCGCGCCTGCGTTATCTCGCGGAGCGGCAGCTCCAGCTCACCGTGCTTTCTGACTCGCACGAGCGCCACCTCGGCGCCGTCCTCACCTGACAGGCCGAGAATCTCCACTTCCTGCTTGCCACCGGCCAACAGCCCGCTGGTGACCACGGCCTGTCGTCCCACAAAACGAAGCCAGTCGGCTGCGTTTCGCAGAGGGCGATCGACACCGGGCGACGAGACCTCAAGGACATAGCGCTCACCCACGAGGGCATTTTTTTCGAGGCGTTCCTCCAGCACCCGTGAGACTCTTGCGCAGTCATCGATGTTGACGTCGTGCCCATCCATGCTGTCCATGCGGATTTCCAGAACGGGTCTGGCACGCGAACCCCCACGCCGCAACTCGACCAGCTCGAACCCGAGCTGTTCAAGTTCGTTACTTACAAAGGGTTCCAGCGCTTCGCCCACCGTGATTCTTCCCTCATGTCTGGCTTGAAACCACCGTCGAACAAGCTTGTTCCAGTGTGAACAGCGACCCGGGCATCGGCCTCCCCGGGGGCCGATACCGTGGGCGACATTCTCCCTGAGAACAAAAAAGTGTGGGGGCCATCCCCACACTTCATCAGCACCTGCGGTTTGCAGGGGCGCTCACGACGAAATTACTTCCCAGACTGTGAAGCTACGGGACCAGACGCAGAAGGTCAAGATGACTGCGACGAAGCGTCAGCAGAAAATGGCAGTGCGATGACGGCAAGCTGACGGCCGCTGTCACCAGCGCGGTGGCTGAAGAAATCACGTGGACCGCACCGGGTACAGGCGGACTCAACAGTGATGCCTGCCACGCCGCGACTCACAGCCCTCTCAGCCAGAACCTGCCTCATATCCAGCAATTGCTTACCCGACGCTCCTCTTCCGGTTACGGCTGATATCACCTCGGGACCAACTTCGTAGCAACTGCCACAAATGGCCGGTCCCAGATACACCTGACACTCGGCGGCCGGAAAGCCCTTACGTTCCAGAAGATCGAGGCCGGCTTCGAGAATGTTGGCAGCGCTACCGCGCCAGCCGGCGTGAAGCGCGGCGATGGCTCCCCCAGGGTGCCCGATGAGAATGGGCACGCAATCGGCAACGGTCACGGCGAGCGCCGAGCCGGGCACTGTTGAAACATGACCATCCACACCGCGCCGGCGAAGCCAACCCAGCCAGGGAAGTGAGTATTCAGCAAGCTGAGCCCCGTGTACCTGAGCCGAAGATGCCAGCCCCTGCACGCCACGCCTGGCGAGCGCCGCCATGAGCCCATCCCAGCGATCCATTACCACAGCTACGGGCTCACTGCCAGCCAGCCCGAAACTCCCCATGCCAGTAGTTGTGGTGAAGGCATAAACGCCGCCCGGGAGGCCTCTGGCCGCCCAGGCTCCGCTCAGCACATCCTGATCTGTGGCTGGTCGGTCATTCTGGCCACTTTCGTCATCCTGAGTCATTGAGATATCAGCGGGCACTGAGTTCCACACGCCGAATGCTGGCGCCCAGCGCACCAAGCCGTTCCTCAAGTCGCTCGTAGCCTCTTTCGATTTGCTGTGCGTTACTGATGATCGAGGTCCCTTCGGCACAAAGAGCGGCCAGAAGCATCGCCATCCCGGCTCGTATATCGGGTGACTCCACCGTGCCGCCCCGAAGCGCGGTGGGCCCGGATACTATTGCCCGATGAGGGTCACAGAGCACAATGCGAGCGCCCATTGACACCAGTTTGTCCGTAAAAAACAAACGGGACTCGAACATTTTCTCGTGAAAGAGGATCATGCCCTCGCACTGGGTGGCCGTTACCAGCGCAATCGACATGGTATCCGCGGGAAATGCCGGCCAGGGTTGATCCTCAAGCTTGGCCACGTGTCCGCCAAGGTCGTTGTGGATCCGTCTTTCCTGCTCAGCCGGCACGATGAGCGCATCCCCGTCACGCTCACAGCGGATGCCCAGTCTTTCAAAGCCAAGCAGGGTGCTGCGGAGGTGCTCTATCCCTGCATCCTCAATGCGCAACTCTGATCTGGTAACCGCGGCAAGGCCGATAAATGACCCGACTTCTATATGATCCGCTCCAATCCGGTGACTGGCTCCACCAAGCGCGGCGCCGCCTTCTATAGTGTAGACGTTGGATCCTATGCCATCAATTCTGGCTCCAAGACTCACCAGAAAGCGCGCGAGATCCTGCACATGCGGCTCGCTGGCAGCATTACGAAGTACAGTCCGGCCTTTGGCTGCCACTGCCGCCATAAGTGCGTTCTCTGTAGCTGTTACGCTGGGCTCATCCAGAAAAACGTCACTGCCAACTAGCCCTCGCGTACTGAAGCTGTAGCGCTCGCCAAGCTCATGGTCCGCGCCAAGCGCTCCAAGCACGTTGAAATGGGTATCGATACGCCTGCGACCTATTACGTCTCCTCCCGGAGGCGAAAACTCCACCGAGCCCAGTCGCGCAAGCAATGGTGCGGCCAGCAGGATAGAGGCCCGTATGCGGGCGCAAAGCACGGGGTCAAGATTGCCGGAGTGGAGCTGAGCAGCGTGTATCCTGAGTGAATTGGCAGCTATCCATTCGCAAGAGGCGCCCGTGGAACGCACCAGTTTCACCAGGGTTTCCATATCCCTGATGCGGGGCACATTGTGCAACTCCACCGGCTGATCGGTGAGCAGCGAGGCTGCCAGGATAGGCAGGGCGGCATTCTTGTTGCCGGAGGGCCTTATGACGCCTTGCAGGCGGTGACCTCCCTCCACGATATACTGGATGGCTGGCATGACACGAAGCATAGCTTCCCCAAGCTTCCGGCGCTCCCCCAAACAGAGATTCCACGGTCAACCCCTTCCCGCCTGAGCAGTGACGGCTTAGATCACCAACCATGCTGAGTACAAGCGTCTCGTCTTTTCCGGCACTGCAGGTGAGTATGCTGCCGGACACAATTGTGACCCGTACCATCATCGACCCGGGGTTTCTGGGTTGGACCAATGGTATTCTCGAGTTCGTGGTATTGCTGCTCGCACTCGCGTCATTGATCGTCTTCATATGGCTCATGATGAGTGTACGGCGGGCTGTCGAAAAAGTGTCTGCCAGCGTTGATCGCATTACGGCTGATGCCAGACCGCTCATTGATCACGGCAGCGCACTGGTGGCAGATGCACGGCAGACACTCGCGCTGGTTCAGGAGAACGTGAGCGAGTTCACGGAAGCCACAACGGCCGTTTCGGATGAGCTCTTCTATGCAGCTGAAACAGCAGCTCAGCGTGTGGACGAGGTGTCGGCTCTCATAGATGTGCTGCGAAGAGAGTTCGAGGGTAGCGCAATTTCCACCATCTCTGCGATTCGCGGGCTCAAGACCGGTGCCGCAGTAGCATTGTCGGGTTTGCTTGCGCAGAAGATGGGACAGGCTCGCAGTGCTGCAGCACCGAGCGAGCGACGGGCCGACCCGGACGACTGGGACGGTGAGGAGCCACGGCCACGCCACCGGTCACGGCGATCGCGTAGAAAATCACGCAGACGCTCGGCCGACTGACAGGTGCCGATCTCTACTTTACCAGTGATCAAGCAACCCAAAGGCAGGAAAACCACCAGCCGTTTCCCGGCCAGCCACGGCGCTGCCATCTGGATTTGTCTGGGTGTGCTGGTGTTACTGGTGGGCTTCCCAACAGATGCCTGGGCATGGACACCGGGTACTCATGTTTTCCTTGGAGAAACCCTGCTTGGCAACCTGAGCCTGCTCCCTTCGGAGTTCGCGGCTTTGCTTGCGACGCATCCGTCTCACTTTCTCTATGGCTCGATTGCTGCCGACACCAGCATAGCCAAGAAATACGCCGAGGTTGGCAGACACTGCCACTCATGGCGCATAGGCATGGAGATACACGACAAGGCAGACTCGCCATCGCTCAGGGCCTTTGCACTCGGCTACCTGGCACATCTGGCTGCTGACGTCGTGGCTCACAATTTCTTCGTGCCTCGTCAGCTTGCAGTTACATCAAGCACCTCGGCGCTGGGGCACAGTTACTGGGAAAGCCGCATCGACACGCACCTGGGGGAGATATGGCCACGAAAAGCCCGTGAACTGCTGTTCCTGGATCACTCCAGAGCGGACCAGCATCTGGACCAGATACTCAGTCCCACACTTTTCGGGACAGCGACCAATCGCCGGATCTTCCGCGGAATGGTGCTGGTGGCCGACACAGACTCGTGGCAGCGCATCTTCCAGCTCGTTGCAGACAACAGCCGCTGGGACCTCCACGACGCTGATGTGGCGAGGTACATGGCGCGTTCCTTCGACTACATAGTTGACCTGCTCAGTTCATGGGAGCGAAGCGAGCCCCTGCGCTATGATCCGTCAGGCGACGCTCCGCTCAGGGCAGCCAAGCAGGTGCGCCGCCTGGCGCGGCGGCAGGGTGGAGACGTGCGAGCAGCAATTGAGGCCGACCGGACATTCGGAATGCCGCACACTCCACTGCACTTTGCCGCCGATCTCCCGATGCCGTTGTTCAGACCGCGCGAGCAGCTAGCAGCCGGCTGAGTTTCTTGGGATCTGCGGCGCCGCCGGATTTCTTCATAACGAGTCCAATAAGTACACCCTGCAACTTGCGCTCACCCGCAAGGAATCTGGCAGACTCCGTGGGGTTCTCTTCCATCACGGCATCAATCCAGGCGGCAAGCGCATCATCATCACCCACCTGCATGAGACCTTCGCGTTGGGCAATGTCCTCTGGGGTAGCCGGTTCATCTGACATGAGCGTGAAGATCCGGCGTGCAGCCGTATTGGATACGGAACCCGAAGCCTCAAGACGGATCAGGGATGCCAATCTACCCGCTGCAACCTGCATTTCGGCCTGATTGGCACCCGTGGCATTGACTCCAGCGAGCACGGGACCCAGAACCCAGTTGGCCGCTTTTTGCGGTTCAGAAGATGCCTTCGCCACATCCTCGAAATAAGTCGTAAGTCGCCGATCAGCCAGGAACTGCTCGAGTTCGGCATCGGACAATCCATACGCAGCGGCAAGCCTGACACGTTTCGCGTCGGGGAGTTCAGGCAGGCTGTTGCGCTGTGCGGCCAGCCAATTCTCACTCAAGCACAGCGGCGGCAGATCCGGCTCGGGGAAGTAACGATAGTCGTGACTTCCTTCCTTGGATCTTGCGGGTCGCACCTGGTTGCTGCGTTCGTCATAGAGCATTGTCTCCTGCTCCACAGTACCGCCGGCACTGAGAACTGCACACTGACGGGCGTATTCCAGTTCAATGGCGCGTTCTATGGCCGAGAATGAGTTGAGATTCTTGATCTCGGTGCGGGTACCCAGAGGATGCGCTGAGGAAGGCCTCACTGAGACGTTCACGTCAACCCTGAGGGAACCTTCTTCCATGTTCGCGTCAGACACATCTGCGTATTCGAGTATCTGACGAAGCTTGCGCGCGTATGCCACCGCATCAGCGGCCGAACGCATGTCCGGCTCGGAAACAATTTCCACCAGCGGTGTACCCGCACGGTTGAGATCTATGGCCGTTTCATTCCCGTAACGATCGTGCACCGATTTGCCCGCGTCCTCTTCCATGTGCACGCGATGTATACGAACAATGTGAGCGGAACCATCGGCTTGCGTGCCAATGCTCACTGCCCCATTGGTTGCCAGTGGCTGGTCAAACTGTGAGATCTGGTATCCCTTTGGGAGATCGGGATAAAAGTAATTCTTGCGTGCGAAAACCGATGTTGCGTGCACTGTGCACTGCAACGCGGTTGAGGCACGCACCGCGAGTCGGACAGCTTCTGCGTTAAGGACCGGCAATGCACCAGGCAGTCCCAGGCAAACAGGACAGGTATTGGAGTTGGGTTCGTCGCCGAAGGATGTTGCGCAGCCACAGAAAATCTTGCTGTTGGTTCTCAATTGGCAATGGACTTCGAGGCCAATTACCAGCTCGAATGCGTTGCTCATTACGAGTGCCCACCGCTGATGACAGAGCGCTCCATGAGCGACTTCTCCAGAAAACCCGCAACGCGAATCATACTGGCCTCCTGAAAGTGAGGCGCCATGAGCTGTCCTCCCACGGGGAGGCCGCCCACCAGACCGATTGGTTGAGACATCGCGGGGATGCCAACCAGGTTCGCCGTGACAGTAAAGATGTCGCTCAGATACATCTGGTAAGGGTCGCTGTGCTGCCCAAGCCTGAAAGCAGGCGTTGGTGTTGTGGGAGTAAACAGCATGTGTACGCCGCTCGCAAACACGTCCTCGAATTCCTGTCGAATGAGTTTTCTCACGGCCTGGGCACGCAGATAATAGGCATCATAGTATCCTGCGCTCAGCACGTAGGTGCCCAGAAGAATGCGCCTTATGACTTCAGGGCCGAAGCCACGTGAACGTGTTTGTTCATACATACCGCGCAGGTTTGGCAATGCGGTATGTTCAAGGCCGTTGGCACCGCTGCGTCTCTCATAGCGGCGTACGCCGAATCTCACTCCATCGAAGCGCGAGAGATTGCTGGATGCCTCAGCCGGAGCGATGATGTAGTACACCGGGACCGCAAGCTCAGTGCTTGGCAGCGATACCTCGCGTACGCTCGCTCCCAGTTCGCGCAATTCATTCAGTGCCTGGTCGCAATGTTCAGCGATGCGCGGGTCAAGTGTATCCGGGAAATACTCACGCGGCCTGCCAATGACCATGCCCTGAAGCGGCTTTGAGTCGTGCACAGACGATTGAGGCACGGGCGATATATTGCGACCGCTATTTCCGCTGGCATGTACCCGTTCGGCGGCAAAAGACGGTACTGTTCTGCCGGAACTGGTTGCATCAAAACGGTCGTGGCCTGAGATCACCTCCAAAACGGTGGCCGCTTCGGCCACCGTGGTGCCAAAGACGCCGATGTTGTCGAGTGATGACGCGTATGCCACCAGACCATAGCGACTCACGCGACCGTAGCTGGGCTTGATGCCCACGATGCCGCAAAAAGCCGCGGGCTGCCGAACCGACCCACCGGTTTCAGAGCCGAGTGCCACGCGCAGCATCCCCGAAGACACAGCCGCCGCAGAGCCACCGGAAGACCCACCCGGGACTCTCGTTCTGTCGAGAGGGTTGAGAACGGGACCGAATGCACTGTTTTCGCTGGAAGAGCCCATTGCGAACTCGTCCATGTTGGTCTTTCCAACGATCACAGCACCTGCTTCGCGAAGCCGGCGGACGGCCGTGGCCTCGAATGGGCTTACATAGCCTTCAAGAATTCGTGATGCGCATGTGGTTGGGAGCTTAAGTGTGGCAATGTTGTCCTTGATAGCAATTGGAACGCCGGCAAGCGGGCGGTTTGAAGCCTCACCCCCAGCTTCCCCGGCTTTCTGAGCTATAGCCTCACGATCAATCGAAAGAAAAGCGTTCAGGCCATGCACATCTTTGTCATCATACACCCGCCATGCATCCTCAACTGAATGCTGCTTGAGGCTCTCGGGCGGCGCCACTCGCACTGGATTGCTCACTGGTCACTCAGCCTCATGGTTGTTGTGTCCTGTGGCGTTATCGTCGCCGTGCGAAGCAAGTCTTGGAACCAGGAAAAAACCGTCACGCATCTCGGGCGCAAATGAGCTTCCGGGGCTTTGAAGTGGATCGGGATCTACTTCGTCAGCGCGCAGCGCCTCGCTGCTTTCAGGGCTGGTTTCAGCAGGAATGGAGCCCAGGTCCACGTTCTGCAAGACCGTCATGTGCGAAAGGATACCGTTGAGTTCATCTACAAGTAAAGCAACGGTACTGGCGTCAACGCCCACGCGCGCCAGCGAGGCCACGGAGCGGACATCATCAGGCGTAACTGACATCAATCAAGTCCTCTTTCAAGCCGTGCCTGCGCGATGACGAGAGTCTTCCTGCCAATCTCCTCATCGTCGAAATCGATACGCACTTTTGCGTCACGCCCACTTCCGGTGAGCTCTGCGATTCTGCCCGAGCCGAATTTGTGATGATGCACCCGCTCGCCCACGCGAAACATGGGCGTGTCCTGTGACTCATCTTCGGGCTCAAACCTGGGAGCCGCATGAGAAAACTTGTGCCGCGCGGGACTGGCCAGCGTGCGCGACGGTCCGGAGCCAAAGTGGCCTGAGCCTGAGCGTCCGGAGTCCGGGCCGCTATTGCCCCAATCTCCAGATCCTCGATGACCCAGGTTCCACGAGCTTCTGCGCCCCTCACTTCTGGCGCGCGCAGTTTGTCGACGCTCGGCCAACTCAGGAGTAATCACGTTAAGGAAGCGCGATGGCGGACTGTACATCATCTCGCCGTTCCTTCTCCTCTGCCCTGCGCAGCTCAGATAAAGCTTCTCCTCAGCACGTGTGATGCCCACATAAAAGAGGCGTCGCTCTTCCTCCAACTGAGAAGGGTCTTCAGCGGCACGAGAAAGAGGGAACAGGCCATCCTCCAGCCCTGTCACGAAAACAACCGGAAACTCCAGCCCCTTGGCGTTGTGCATGGTCATGCAAGTAACCGCATCGGCATCGGGATCCAGTCTATCAATACCCGTGACCAGGGTGGATGACTGGAGAAAGCTGTCCAACGGACTGAGACCCACTTCTCCGCCCTCATCCAGCACCACCTCGGCAGCACCGGCTATCAGTTCCCTGACGTTGTCAATCCGATCAAGTCCTTCGGGGCCCTCTGAACGCAGATGCTCGGTATACCTCACGCGGTCTACCACTTCCCGCAGCAGTTCATCCACGGCAGCATCAACTGCCATTTTCCCCAGTTCCGCTATGAGAGAACAAAACTCCGACAGAGACTTTCGAGCCGCTGGTCGAAGCTCGGCCAGCAAGGCGGGATCAGCCGCCACTTCCAGGAGCGGACGCCTGCTGCGTGCAGAGTGCTCGGCCAGACTTGCCATGACAGAATCACCGAGCCCGCGACGTGGTGTATTGACTGCCCGCCGAAAGGCCTCGTCGTCGGACGGGTTGGCGACGAGTCTCAGATAGGCCATGAGGTCCCGTATTTCACGTCGATCGTAGAACCGTACCGCACCCACCAATCGGTGTGGTATGCCACGCTTGCGAAAAGCGTCTTCTATGGCTCGGGATTGTGCGTTTGTTCTGTAGAGGACAGCATGGCTCCGGTACTCAGCGTGGGAGCGTAATACCCGCTCCATCACGGTATCAGCAATGAAATCCGCTTCATCGCGTTCATCGAGTGCTTCAACCAGAGTGACTGTTTCACCGGCGGGCCTGGTGGCACGCATGGTCTTGCCGCGGCGCTCCGCGTTCTGCGCAATGACCGCGTTGGCAAGTGCGAGAACATTGGGTGTGGATCTGTAGTTTTCCTCCAGCCTGATGACCTTTGCACCAGTGAAGTCACGCTCAAAA
The DNA here is from genome assembly GCA_964636415.1 of uncultured Gemmatimonas sp. Lineage (GTDB taxonomy): Bacteria > Gemmatimonadota > Gemmatimonadetes > Gemmatimonadales > Gemmatimonadaceae > Gemmatimonas. Next base: position 28,130 of record CAZWSJ010000015.1, read on the forward strand.
TCCAGGATGTTGCGTATGTCGGCTCCGCGCCAGCCATAAATAGACTGGTCGTCGTCACCCACAACCATCACGTTATGGTGAGCGGCGCCCACGATCTGCACAAAGCGATACTGCGCGGCATTGGTGTCCTGATACTCATCCACCAACACATAGCTGAAGCGTCGTTGCAATTCTTCGCGCCGTGCCGCATCTGATTCAAGCACTCTCACCGGAAGCACCAGCAGGTCATCAAAGGTGACAGCATTTGCCTGCCTGAGAGCCAGTTCCAGATCCGTATAGACACCCGCTACGGCCGTGCTGAAGGTGTCGCGAGAACTGCTGGAGTATTGCGATGGTGTTATCAGAGCATTCTTGGCGCTGGAGATTGCCGCCTGAATGGAGTTTGGAGGAAACTGTTTTGGATCCAGTCTCCTCTGCGCCACGATGCGCTTGATCAGTGCAAGAGTATCATCCTGATCGTAGATGGTGAAGTTGGGGCTGCGATCCACCGCCTCTGCGGATGAGCGCAGCATGCGTGCACCAAGTGCGTGGAATGTCCCGCACCACATGCCGCGCGGCTCATGGCCAAGCAACGCTGCGATCCTGCTGCGCATTTCGCCGGCCGCCTTGTTGGTAAAGGTGACGGCCAGAATCCTGTGTGCCGGTACCCCTTCGTTTCCAATGAGCCTGGCGATTCTGGTAGTCAGTACGCGCGTTTTCCCCGAGCCTGCGCCTGCAAGCACCAACGCCGGCCCATCACCATGCAGGACAGCCTCACGCTGTGCTGCATTGAGGCCCTTCGTGGCCTTGTCCGGATCCATCGGCGCACTTGTTGCAACGCTTTCGAACAGAGTTCCTTTCCAACCGGTAGTCATCCCTGCAAGATAATGTCGAAGGCAGCGCCGCGGTCGGAATCAGCGAGCAGCAATTTTCCATTGTGGTTCTCTTCTATGATTCTGCGAGCCAGCGAGAGCCCGATTCCCCAGCCCCGCTCCTTGGTGGTAAAGCCGGCCTCAAAGACACGCTTGCGCAGTCGCCGGGGAACGCCTGGTCCGTTGTCAGCCACCCTCAGCCTCACGCCCCCCTCGGGGAGAATCATGGCTGAAACCACCACCTCGCCATCCCGCCCACCGAGAGCGTCGATAGCGTTTTTGATGAGTACCTCAAGAACCCATTCGAGCAGAACCTTGTCTCCACGCACCACCACCTGTTCCGATGGGTGCTCGCTGCGTATGATTACCGAACGGGCGAGCGTTGGTGCTCTGGCAGCAAAGTAGGATGCCAGTCGTTCAACCAGCAGGTTACAGTTTACCGAGTCACTGCGCGGCGGACGACCAATTCGTTCAAATCGATGCGACACTCGCTCTAGCCTGCCGAGATCCTGTCCCATCGCATTCAGCGCCCGTGCGGTGGTCTGATCGGGTTCGGACTCATTGAGCAGTTCAATCCATCCGGCGAGAGATGAAAGTGGTGTGCCCAGTTGATGTGCTGCCTCTCTTGCCATTCCGGCCCAGACTTTTTCTCTTTCCGCTCTGCCCCGCTCCACAAGCGCATAGACCACAAGACCCAACAGCAGTACGATTCCGGCGGCCTGCATGAGGGGTATGACAGCAAGGCCGGCAACAATGGCACTGTCACCAAGGTGTATTGCACCCAGTGCGGTCTGCTCAATTGGTGGGTTCCGGCGATCTATTTCATTGAGGAATGCCCGCAGCTTGAGGGAGTCTCCTTCGACATCTGAGGGAATGTTCGCGGTACTGGTAATACGTCCGCTGCGATCGGTGACTATGAGGGGCAGCCCCGAAGCACTTATCTCACGCGAGAGGTCCAGGAGAACCACCGTGGGGTCGGCTTCGAGGTTGGTGTCCTGCAGGGCCTCGTAAATACGCGCGTACATGCGCGCCTGCACCGCGGCGGCCGCGCGCAACTGCCCCACGACATGACGTGTGTAGCCCACGTACCAGCCAATCAGCGCCAGCACGCCGATCACCATGAGAATCACGGGCCAGCGGCGACGCCTCATGATTGCAGCCGGAAGTCAGATGCGGGGCGCAAGTGCCGACAGTCTGGTTGTCACGCCAGAACGGCCTTGCCGAAGTAGGGCTGAAGAGCCTCAGGTATGTACACCGATCCGTCGGGCTGCTGATGGTGTTCGATGATACTGGCGATAATGCGTGGAAGCGCAAGCGCGGAACCGTTCAGCGTATGTACGAAGCGCGGCTTTTCACCCGGTGCCGGCCGATAGCGGATATTTGCGCGCCGCGCCTGGAAATCGGTGAACACGCTGCAGCTTGAAACCTCCAGCCACTTGCCCACCGCAGGAGCGAACACTTCAAGGTCGTAGGTCATGGCGCTGGAGAAACCGGTGTCGCCGGCCGCCAGCAAAAGACGCCGGTACGGCAGCTCGAGTCGTTCCAGAACTGTTTCAGCGTGACGCGTGAGCAACTCCAGTTCACTGCGTGAAGTCTCAGGGGTGGCATAACGTACCAGCTCCACCTTGTCGAACTGGTGCACCCTGAGCAGGCCGCGTGTGTCCTTTCCAGCAGAGCCGGCCTCGCGACGGAAGCAAGCGCTGTAAGCACAGAAGCCTCGCGGCAGGTCGTCCGCTTCGAGAATCTCATCGCGATAGAGGTTGGTGACGGGGACCTCTGCAGTGGGAATGAGGTACATGCCTTCCTCACGCAGTGCATACATGTCGTCTTCGAACTTGGGCAGTTGCCCAGTGCCGGTCATGGTGGCGCGATTGACCACGAGTGGCACCCAGCACTCTTCGTAACCATGCTCCATGGTGTGAATGTCGAGCATGAAGTTGACTAGTGAGCGCACCAGACGTGCGCCGGCTCCACGGAACACAATAAATCCAGAGCCGCTGATTTTCGCACCGCGTGGCAGATCCAGAATGCCGAGTTCGGCGGCCTTGTCCCAGTGCGGGACAAGCGATTCGCCATCCTGACGCGGAGTGCCCCACGAGGAGACTACCGTATTGTTCGACTCATCTCCCTCTGGCACCTCGGGCAGGGTGAGATTGGGAATCTCGTAGAGCAGAGCCTGAACAGTTTCTTCCACTTCCTGACGCCGGGTTTCCAGCGCCGCGATCTCCTGACCTATGGCTCGGCTTTCAGCGATAAGCTCAGATGCGTCCGCACCTGACTTTCTGAGACGTGCCACGTCCTGGCTTACCAGATTTCGCCGTGCCTGCTGCGCTTCGAGCGCAGTGATTGCGCTTCGCCGCTCGCGCTCAAGATTCTCAGCGTGGTCGATAGCATCCCGCAATTCATCAAGCTTGTCGCGCCGACGCATGCCCTCGCGAAGCTGGTCCGTTTGGTCCCGGAACAGACGAATATCGTGCATCCTGTATTGAATCCGATTCAGGTTTTCAGTTGTCTGGGAGGCCTTCCGCCAGTGAACGGAACCCGCAGTTTCTGTCGACGAGGGCGCGGAAGCCGATCACCTGCATCGATACGTCCACGTAGTCTATGATGATCTTCGCGTAGAAGGGCTCGCCGTAGTAGCAGCCGGCATTGTTGAGCCGAATAAGCACCGTTTCGCCCACCTGAGCGGTTATCGCTGTATCGTCAACATATCCCTTGTCGGGTGCACGCATGAGCTCATCAAAGGTTACGTCGGACATTCTGAATGACACGCTTGATGCGCCCGCTGGCGGGAGTGGCACTATGCTGAGAACGGGAATGAGCGTTACCGCGCCGTTGGCCTCGAGGTTGAATGCCAAGTCGAAATTCGGCGCACCCGTGGTGAGTACCTGTGGCCGCTCAACGGTGCTCGTTTTGAGACTGAAGGCCGCCGGCAGCGTTCCCGAGGACCCGCCGAGCGAATACACCACGTACCTGCCCATGTAATTGGTGGAGCTGGCAGGGTATAACAGCAAATCGTCGTCACAGGCGGCAGTAGAGAGCAGCACGAGTGCTGCCAGCAAGCGGGCCGCAAAAGACAGAGCGCGCCGGGAGTTGCGAGGCGCGCCAAAATTACGAACTGGCAGGGTCTCCCCCTGAAATTGTGGCCTGAGAATCCGGGTTATCCTGTTGAGATTACCGTGTAAGCATTGTGTAGGCAAGCGCTTGCAATGGGCCCGGAGTGTGACGCTACGCCTTGACTTGTGCGACTCGGGGGCGCAGCGTTCCGCCATGCCAACCATCCGAGACCTGGTCGCGACGCTCTCGCGTCGCCAGGGCGTCGATGCGGCCGTCGTGCTTGGCCGTGACGGCCTGCTGATCGACGGCCAATCGATACGCTCACTGGACCCTGAACACCTCGCAGCTCAGGTACCGCCCGTAATACTTTCCGCCGTGGACCTGGGCCTCACTGCGCGCCGCGGTGGGCTGGTACAGATGGTCATGTCCTACGACTCGGGCTCGGTAATAGTCATGGCGCTCTCGGACGAAGCGTCACTGCTGCTGCTACTGAATACTGAGGCAGATCTGGCCTCGCTGCTCTATGAGCTGAGGCGCCATCGATCTCAGCTCTCCACTCTGGTTTGACAACAGCCGCCTGGCGGTGTAGAGAATGCCAGCGGCGTGACGCTGAGCCCTCCGAAGCGTCCGCCAGATAGTTGGCCGAGCCAGACTGGTGGCCGGTCTCGCCAGACAACTGCCCATTTCTCCCTTTTCTCATGATACGCTGGAATGTGGTGTTGGCCGGTGGTGTGGGGTCGCGCTTCTGGCCCCTGTCCACGGCAGCACGCCCCAAGCAGCTACTCCCACTCGTCAGCAGCAACCCCATGCTACGGGACACGCTGGACAGGCTCAGGCCGTCTGCGCCGCCCGAGCGCACTCTCGTTCTCACCAACTCGGCGCTGCACAATGTCATAGCGTCCATGGAGCCGGACATCCCGGCTGAGAACATCATCGCCGAACCCAGACCTGCCGGCACCTGTGCCGCGCTGGCGTGGGCAGCTCACGTAATTGCTGCGAGAGATGGTGACGAGGCTGTGATGGTTTGCACACATGCCGACTGGGCCATTGGCGACGTGCCGTCTTTTCGTACAACCCTGGACCGGGCTGCGATGGTGGCATACAAAGCGCAGGCGCTTGTGACGGTTGGCATTATACCCGACCGCGCAGATCCCGGCTTCGGCTACATACAGCCAGGCGAGGCGGTCGATGATGGTGTGAGGCGGGTGCATCGCTTTGTTGAAAAACCCACGCGTGAGCGGGCCACCGAGATGGTTTCTGACGGCTACCTGTGGAACTCCGGCATTTTTGCCTGGCGGGTGGGCGATCTGCTCACGGAAATCCACAAGCATACGCCCGAGGTTCAACAGGCTCTGGACCTGGCACCGGATGATCTGGATACTTTCTTCAACAGCGTCATTCCCATCGCAGTGGACGTAGGGGTACTGGAAAGGAGTTCAAGGGTGCTCATGCTGGCCGGTCAGTTCGGCTGGGATGACGTGGGTACCTGGGCCTCCCTTTACCGGGTGAGAGCCAGAGACTCGGAGCGCAACGCCATGCTGGGCAACGCGTGGGCCGTTGAGAGCTACGGCAATGTGGTACATGCTGAAAACACCAAGGTGGTGTTGTATGGCGTGAATGATCTTGTAGTTGTGGCGAGAGACGGCATCACCATGGTGACAACCCGCGACAGGGCGAGTGACCTCAAGAGCTTGCTGGAAGCCTTGCCGCCCGAGGTGAGGGACAGGTGAGCGAAAGGTGAGCGAAAGGTGAACGAAAGGTGAACAAGAGATGAGGGAGAGGTGAGCAAGCCCGCAGTGTTTTTCTATGACGACGCGACTGCCAGGCGCTTTGAACCCTTTGCCAGGACTCGTCCTCTGAGTGAGCTCAGGGTGGGGGCGTTGCTGGTGCGTGAGCGTTGGTCACGGGTACTGGCAGGTCACTGCGGCGCGGCCCTGGGCTTCATTGGAGCCCCGCATCTGAGTGGTTTTTCGGAGTTTAGCGCTCTGTCGGGATTTGAGGGCATTCTGCCCGCTGGATCCTGGGTGGTGAACTCACGTGCATTGCCACACCTCAATTCACTTAGTGGTCCTCTGGCCAAATCAATCCATCACGCGGGAAGCGGGGCTGTCGCCGGCGAAGTTTCCTCTCTGCTGATTGATCAGCGCGTGGCAGCCGTCCGGCTCAGGGAAGACAGCGATTCAGCCATCTTCGCCAGCGGTGAACTCGAGCTGGAGCAATTGCCGCCCGAGAGTTCTGCAAGTCAGGCGCTGGCTTCATCACACTGGCTCAAAGCCGTGTGGGATACCGTTGGCTTTCTCAACGAACTGCTTGTTGAGGACCTTCCGGCACTCGCTGCTTCGTTGAACGTGCGCGTTCTCAAGGACAATGCTGAGACAAGGGTGCTGGGTGAGTATCCTGTTCTTGTTGAAGAAGGCGCCGTAATTGAGCCAATGGTTGTGCTTGACGCCTCAGCCGGGCCTTTGCTGCTGAGGAAAGGAAGCCTGGTCCAGAGCTTCAGCCGGGTCTCAGGGCCTCTCTACCTTGGACACGCATCCCACATCATCGGGGGCAGCGTTCGCGGCTCCAGCATTGGTGATGGCTGCAGGATAAGAGGCGAGATGAGTGCGTGCACCATTGTCGGCAATTCCAACAAGGGACACGACGGCTTCGTGGGCCATTCAGTCATTGGTCGCTGGGTAAACCTTGGTGCAGGCACAATTACCAGCAATCTCAAGAACACATATGGAAACGTCGCCCTCTGGACTCCCGAAGGTCAGTGCGACACAGGCATGCAGTTCCTGGGGACCATGTTTGGAGATCATGCCAAGACAGGAATAGGCATGCGGCTCACCACGGGTTGCGTGGTGGGAGCAGGCGCTAACCTGTTTGGCAACCACATATCGCCCAAGCTGGTTCCCCCGTTTGCATGGGGCGATACCGCGCCATTCGGTGTGCATGCCGTGGACAAGTTCGTGCAGACGGCAAAGCGGATGATGGCGCGCAGGAATGTGCAGATGAACGCTGTGCAGGAAGAATGGTGGCGTGGGCTGCATGCAACGGCGACGGCCGGGAACCCGGCAAGCGAATAGGAGCATTGGCAGCACACAAAAAAGTTGCGGGGAGCAACTTGCTCCCCGCAACTTTTTCCATAACAGGCCTGATCTGCTCGATCAGTACATGCCGCCCATGCCCGGGCCACCGGCAGGCATTGCCGGCTTGTCTTCCTTCTTCTCGACGATAAGCGCCTCAGTCGTAAGCAGGAGACCGGCGATTGACGCCGAGTTCTGGAGAGCAGTACGAGTGACCTTGGTGGGGTCGATGACACCGGCCTGTACCAGATCTTCGTAGGTATCGGTGAGAGCGTTGTAGCCGAAGCTCGTTTCCTTGGCTGCGCGGATCTTCTCCACCACAATGGAGCCTTCACCACCAGCGTTGGCAACGATCATGCGGATGGGCTCTTCGATGGCGCGACGCACGATGTCAACACCGATCTGCTCATCACGCTCTGCCGTCTTCACGTCCTTGAGCACGGCCTGCGCACGAACCAGCGCAACGCCACCGCCAGGAACGATGCCCTCTTCCACAGCAGCGCGTGTGGCATGCAGTGCATCTTCGACGCGAGCCTTCTTCTCCTTCATCTCGGCTTCGGTAGCTGCGCCGACGTCAATGACCGCAACGCCACCGGCCAGCTTGGCAAGACGCTCCTGGAGCTTCTCACGGTCGTAGTCGGACGTGCTCTTCTCGATGGCTGCGCGGATTTCCTTCACGCGGCCTTCGATGTCCTTCTGCTCACCGGCGCCATCGATGATGGTGGTGTTATCCTTGTCCACCACAATGCGCTTGGCGGAGCCAAGGTCGGTGAGAACTGCATTCTCGAGCTTGAAGCCGACTTCCTCGGAGATCACCTGGCCCTTGGTGAGCGTGGCGATGTCCTGCAGCATGGCCTTGCGGCGATCACCGAAGCCCGGAGCCTTGACTGCGCAGATCTTGAGCGTGCCGCGGAGCTTGTTGACAACGAGCGTTGCGAGAGCCTCGCCCTCGATGTCCTCAGCGATGATGAGCAGGGGCTTTCCGAGCTGGGCGACCTTCTCCAGCACGGGGAGCAGGTCCTTCATGGCCGAGATCTTCTTGTCGTGGATAAGGATGAGGCCGTTCTCGAGAACGGTTTCCATCTTCTCCGGATCAGTGACGAAGTAGGGGGAGAGGTATCCGCGGTCGAACTGCATACCGTCGACGGTATCGAGCGTGGTTTCAAGTCCCTTGGCTTCTTCGACGGTAATGACACCGTCCTTTCCAACCTTCTCCATCGCTTCGGCAATGAGTTCGCCGATTTCGGGATCGTTGTTGGCTGAGATGGTTCCTACCTGGGCGATTTCCTTTCTGCCGCTGGTGGGTACGGAAATCTTCTTGAGTTCATCGACGATGGCTGCCACAGCCTTGTCGATGCCGCGCTTGATTGCCATCGGGTTGGACCCTGCGGTGACATTCTTGAGGCCTTCGCGATAGATGGCCTGCGCGAGCACTGTGGCTGTGGTGGTGCCGTCACCGGCGAGGTCGGAAGTCTTGGTGGCGACTTCCTTGACCATAGCGGCGCCCATGTTTTCGATGGGATCAGCGAGTTCCACTTCCTTGGCGACGGTAACGCCGTCCTTGGTTATGGTTGGAGCGCCGAACTTCTTGTCTATGACGACATTGCGTCCCTTTGGGCCGAGCGTGACTTTAACCGCGTCGGCGAGCTGGTCGACACCGCGCTTGAGCGCGGCGCGTGCGTCAGCGTTGAAATGCAGTTCCTTGGCTGCCATGGTAGCTGATTTCTGTTAGAGGTCGATTCAATTGATCACAGCGAGCACATCGGACTCGCGGAGGATGAGGAGTTGCTCACCCTCGATTGTGACTTCAGTGCCGCTGTATTTGCCGTAGAGGATCTTGTCGCCGACCTTCACGTCCATTGGCACACGGGTTTCTTTTTCGTAGCGGCCGGGTCCGACAGCGACCACGGTGCCCTGCTGGGGCTTTTCCTTTGCGGTGTCGGGGATGTAGAGCCCACCGCGCATCTGCTCCGCTTCTTCGAGAGGCTTCACGACAACGCGATCGGCCAGCGGTGCAACCTTCTGGTTGGCCATGAGAAATGGTCTCCTGCGAGATTTCAGGGGATCGACAGATAATAAGAGTGAACTATTAGCACTCCTAAACGGTGAGTGCCAACAAGACAAAACTATTGATTTAGAATACAGCCGTCAAGGGTGAGTTTTTTGGTAAGTCTCTATTCTGCAAGCACTTACCCACAAAAAAACACCGCCATCCTGACAGTGCAAGCTGTACTTTAGGCAGAGCCAAAACAGATGCATGTCAAAAAGGCGGCCTGTTCCTGAGCCCATCTGCCCCATCCTCGGCAAATACCAGGGAGCCGCTCTGGTACGACGTCACCACACCGGAAGCCCCACGAACCAGCAAGCCGCCATTTTCACCCAGGCCAGTCACCACCCCTGCTCCGGGTGCCACAACGCGCCGCCCCAGAGCCCAGTCACGGGAAGACCATTCCTCAATCTCACGACGCCCGAGCTGACCGCGTGCCGCGGCCGCTCTCCTGAGCGCCGGCACCACCGCCTGCAGGAGATCGTCCCGCGTCACACCGACGCGGACCGTACCGGGCACCAATCCGCCCGGAGTCAGTTCGCCGGCACCACTGGGCAGGTTGATCCCCACGCCAATGGCCACCCATTCCGGTCGTCCCTCCCGCCAGCGGGCCTCAACAAGAATCCCGGAAAGCTTCCGGCCCCCGAGGTAGAGGTCATTGGGCCACTTGAGTGCAATTTCACCGTCCACAAGAGACGTAAGCGCGCGCGCCAATTCCAATCCCACCCGAAGAGAAAGTACCTCCAGCGCTCGCGGGTCGCCGGGCCGCTCCAGGAGAGTGAGCCAGAGACCGGTACCACCCTCCGAGCGCCATGGCTTCCCCGCTCTGCCGCGACCACTCTGCTGCCTGTCTGCCACTACCGCTGTTCCCGCCGGCGCTCCCTGCTGGGCAAGCTCATGTGCCACGTCCATCGTGGACGTGACCGAGGCGCGATGCTCAAGCCGAACCAATCCCGGCACCGACACGGACCCCACGAGCGGCAAAGTAACGGGCGTTCTCACAAGCTATCTCACGCGCCCTTTCACAGGCGCAATACAAGCGTGCCGAACACCACCAGTGCAAGCAGCACACGGTAAATGGCGAACACACCAAAACTGTGCCGGCTTACATAGCGCAGCAGCACCGCAATTGCCAGCCAACTGCTGAGTGCTGCAGACAGCACACCCGCAATCATGGGCGCTGACATTCCACCGTGTTCCCGCACAGCTTCAGGCACTTTCAGAACCACTGCGGCAGCGGTTATGGGCATACTCATCAGAAAGCTGAAACGCGCCGCTGCCGGTCTGCTGAGCCCGAGGAAGCGGCCTGCAGTCATTGTGGATCCCGAGCGTGAGACCCCGGGAATAAGGGCCACTGCTTGTGCACAACCCACTATCACGGCGTCCCGGAGCGTAATGTCTTTAATGCTTCTGGAACTCGGCGCGCGGAGGTCAACCAGCCAAAGCAGTATGCCCAATAACATCAGCGATGCCGCAATAATGATTGGTGCACGAAAACTGCTTTCAGCCAGATCCTGCAACAGCAGACCGGCAATGCCGCCCGGGATGGTCGCCACGGTGAGATAGACAACTGCCCGATCGTTTTCATCCTTGACCTTTCCACTTGTGGCTATCCGCCATGCACCCCCAAGCAGCAAGACCCAGTCATTGCGGAAATACCAGATAAGAGCGAGCAGTGTCCCCAAGTGAAGCGCAACGTCAAAAGCCAGGCCCGGATCCTGCCAGCCCAGAAAGTATGGTGTAAGAGCCAGGTGCGCTGAGCTGGAAACCGGGAGCGGCTCTGTGAGCCCCTGAATGATGCCAAGAACAATTGCCTGAAGTGTCGTCATGGAGCGGCCAGAGTCCTCTTATAAAGATCCTCATAGCGTGCCACAATGGTGTCCTCGCTGAAGCGTGCCTTTGCATCGGCCGCTGCAGCATTGCTTGCCGCTTGCCAGACATCAGCATCAGAGAGGATCTCAATGGCAGCCCTGGCCATTCCGTCCACATCTCCAACTGGTCTGAGCGCTCCAGTGAGGCCATCAACAACAACTTCAGACAGCCCTCCGGCCGTGGTACCCACAACAGGCACACCACTGGCCAGTGCCTCCAGTGCGCTGAGACCGAAGGACTCTCTGTCGCTTGGCAGCAGAAACAGATCGGCGCAGGCAAGCAGTGGCGCCACGGCATCAATCTTCCCTACGAACAGCACCGAGTCGGCAACGCCCAGCTCGCGCGCTTCCGCCTCTGCATCCACACGCTCCGGCCCGTCGCCAATCATCACCAAAACTGAAGGCATGGCCTCCCGAATTCTGGCGAAAATGCGAACCACATCCCGAATGCGCTTTACCGGACGGAAGTTCGACGTGTGCACAACAACCTTGCGACCCTCAACAAGTTCGGCAGGAAGCGGACACACATGTCTGCTGCGGTCAAATTGAATTGGATCCACGAAGTTGGGAATCACTTCCAAATTGCAACCCGCACAACCGAAGGCTCTCACTGTTTCATCACGCAGAAACTCCGACACGGCGGTGACTGCGTGTGATTTCTCAATTGAGAACTTGGTGATGGGAAAGAACGAGCGCTCCTGACCGACTATGGTTATGTCGGTGCCATGAAGCGTGGTTACAACCTTCACGTCGCGTCCTTCTTCCTTGAGCATGGCACGTGCAATCCAGGCGCTGGTGGCGTGCGGAATTGCGTAATGACAGTGCAGTATGTCGAGCTGGTGTTCGCGCACAGTTTCATGCATGCGCACTGCCAGTGCGAGATCGTAGGGCGGATACTCGAAGAGCGGGTATCGGCCCACATCCACTTCGTGGAACCACACCCGCGGCAGGAAGTTGGGAAGACGGAACGGCTGTTGATAGGTGATGAAATGCACATCGTGCCCGCGTGCCGCCAGAGCGATGCCCAGTTCCGTGGCAACGGCGCCAGAGCCGCCATATGTGGGATAACAGGTAATTCCGATTTTCATGACTGATCTCATCCTCCTCCATCCACGTTCGCCTTAATGAATGAAGCTTTCACAAATTAAGTCGCGTTTGAATCTTTGCCGGCGTCCCACCACGCGAGAGCCTTGTCGAGTGCGTGTGGGTTTGACGGGTCCAAATGTGTGACCGCGTACGCCGGCAATTGATTGCGAAACCAGGTGCGCTGGCGCTTGGCGTACTGACGGGTTTCCACAATAAGCCTCTCAATGGCTGCATCGATGCTGAAGCGGCCTTCGAGCGCATCACGCAGCACACGATAGCCACATGCCTTCCAGGCCGGAACCTCGGGCGCATGGACCTGCCTGAGTCGAGCGACTTCCTCCAGCAATCCCTGAGCGAGCATTTGCCTTGTTCGGGCTTCTATCTGGTCTGCAAGCCGTGCACCGGGATCAACCATCAGATAACGTGCGCGTGACCTGCCCCGTTGTTCAGACTCCTGACGATCGCCGGCTCTCAGGTGATCACTGATTCTGGTGCCGGTGAGCAACACGGTTTCCACAGCGCGCAGCAATTGGGTGCGGCCCAGATGCGATCTGGCAGGGTCGAGTCGCCGGCACCAGCGTGCAAGGTCATGCTGCGACAGTGAATCGAGCCATGGTCTCAGTTTGAGCCGTAGGGCCTGATCCAGCTCGGGGACGGGGTCGAATGGCTCCACCAGCGCCCGAATGTACAAGCCGGTGCCTCCTGCAATCAGGGGCTCTCTGCCTTGCAAACGGGCCTCCTCACACCAGCCCAGAGCATCCAGCGCCCAATGGTGGGCTGAGTAGCGCTCTGATGGATCAAGGATGTCGATACCAAAATGCGGCACCTGCTGCATCTCTTGAGCGGCTGGCTTGGCGGTACCAATATTGAAGTCCCGGTACACCTGTCGCGAGTCAGCGCTCACAATGGCGAGATTCCGCACTCTGGCCAGAGCCATGCTGATAGCAGATTTTCCTGCAGCAGTTGGTCCGACGATGCAGTTGAAGACCTCTTCTGTCTGCACCCGCGCACCGGAGTCTGGGCTACCTGCGGCCAAAACGTCGATCCAGTTCGTCCCAGGCGATGCGGACGATGGTTGCGCGGCCGTGCACATCGTGAGCGGGCAATGTGGTTGCCGCCAGATTTCTGTACAGAGCCTGCATTTCGGCGGGAGAGAGTTCGTCGCCGGCTTTTATGGCTGCCTTGCAGGCGATGGTGGCTGCAAGGTATTCGTGGTGGGTGGTCACGCCCGGCAATCTGTCGCCGGTAAGAGCGGCCAGTGTTTCGCGCAGGCAGCGAGCAGCATCAAAACGCGGATGTGGCATGGGGACCGCATTCACGAGCAGACTGTGACCGCCAAAGTGTTCAATTTCAAAACCCAGCCTGGCGAGTACCTCCCGACTTGATTCGAAAGCTTCCACTTCCCTGCTGCCCAGGTGCAGTGTCATGGGGAAGAGAAGCCTTTGAGACGGGGCCTCGCCGCGCTCCAGCACGCCCATGAAACGCTCATATAGTACACGTTCATGCGCACTGTGCTGGTCAATGAACACCATTCCCCCGTTTTGCTCAAACACCATATAGGTACGACGAAACTGCGCAAGACGTGGGACCGCAAGAGGCGTTGCTTCCTGCGCGGGCAGCTCAGGAAAAACAACAACACCATCTGTATCTGGCCGTTCGACACCCTCAACCACTTGCACGCCCGGGTTTGTGTACTCTGTCCCGGTCACTGCCTGGAAAAGGCCTTCTCCGGGAACCGGTGTCTGCCACAAAACGTCGGTATCAAGGGCCGAGTCCGCATGAGCGGCTGGCAGGTTGTCCTCACCCGCGGCATCTCTGGCTGGCCAGGAGCCAGCACCGAAGCCGGCCGATGCGTCAGGCAGGCCGAGCGCACGACGAATCGCCGCCTCAACAGCCTGTTCGAGCGGCCAGCGATCGCGGAAACGCACTTCCGTTTTGGCCGGGTGCACATTCACATCAACGTCCGATCCGGGAAGTCGAATGTGCAACACCATGGATGGTCGCACGCCAGCGGGCAAGGTCGAGCGGTAGGCTGCCTCCGCCGCGCGCACGATGCCCGTGTCCCGTATGGTACGTCCGTTTACCATCAGCAGCACTTTTCTGGACGACTTGCCTACATCGGCAGGACGTTCCACCATGCCACTTACATGAATCACGCCCCGCACGTCGTCAACGCTTACAAAGCGAGCGATCTGATCCACGCCCCAGACGGCAGCAAGCCTTGCTTTCAGGTTTGATACAGCAGGCCAGTCAAGCATAAGGCGGCCATCGTGCCGGGCGAGAAAGTGGACATCCCTTCTCAAAATACCAATCGCCTGAATGACGTCGGAAATACCGCGCCATTCCGTTCTGGCACCGCGCATGAACTTGAGGCGCGCCGGTGTGTTGAAAAAGAGGCGTTGCACAGTGACAGTGGTGCCTCTGCGCCGTGCCAAGTCTGCAGTTTCCACAATGGATCCAGCTCGACTCCGTACAATCGTTCCCGCTCCATCCTCAGTTGCTGTTTCCAGTGCAAGCTCAGACACAGATGCAATGGCTGGCAGGGCTTCGCCACGGAAGCCGAATGACCGGACGCCAACCAGCTCTGAGGCATCGCTGATCTTCGATGTTGCATGACGCGAGAGTGCCAAAACCGCGTCACGCCTGTCCATGCCGCTGCCGTCATCGGCGACACGCATCAGCGTACGGCCTCCGTCTTCAACAGTCACTTCAATTTTGGCGGCACCGGCATCAAGGGCATTTTCAATGAGTTCCTTGATTACTGATGCCGGGCGCTCAACCACTTCACCGGCTGCTATCTGATCGGCTACTGCGTTGGCCAGAATGGCGATATTCGACATTGTGAAGCTTACCTGCTCACAGCATCGGGGAGGAGCGGAACGAGACGCTCGCCCGGCACCCAGCCATCGCGTCCATCGGAGTGCGTCACATGTGCCCATTCTCCTGAAGTACCAGTAACCCGCACCACATCGCCAGCAGCCAGCCCGCCTCTGGTTCCCGACCCAGCCGAAGCCGCGCTTCGCATTGGCTCGGGTCGCTTTACAACGGCAAGCCCAACCGGGCTGAGCCTCACTGCTCCCCACCAGGCAAACGCAAACATAGAGATCGCCATTGCCATTACAGTGAGTGCAACAGGCGTGCGGATTAGCCCGGAGGGTCTTGGCCCGGCGCGCTTCATGAGTCGCACCACCAGCACCACAGCAAGCAGCCACGCAATGCTGCCGACCCACAAGAGACCCAGCACGGGCACCATCGGCACTGCCGCCACGCCATCCCTTGCGCCACCGGGCAGCAAAGTGATGCGCTCCTGGATGTCGGCCGAAAGCGGGGAAAGTCTGGCAGCACGCTGCCACGCAACCACTGCATCTACCGTATCGCCCGCGGCCCAGGCGGATGAGCCCCAATTCACCAGAAGATCAACATCGTTTGGCCGGCTGGCCACTGCGCTCTTAAAACTTGCCGATGCTGCCTGGAAACGCCTGTCAGCATAAGCCGCGTTGGCTTCGGCTACCAGCTTCCCGATTTGCGCGGTGTCCGCCACTGTACCGACGTTGGCCGCTGCAACATGTTCGGACGCAGCAGGCTGCGCCCCTGCCACATGAAGCGGAGCGGTGGCACCCAGAGCCAGCACAACAAACGCCACACTGAGCTGCCGCCAGCCGCGGGCATTCCGCAGCAGCTTCACTGGTTTGCTGGCGGCCTCCTTGTCAAGCAGTTGTCGGGCTCTGGCGATCCTTGGCCCAAAGTCTTCAATTCCACCCAACTCGGCATCATGCGGGCTTCCAAAGCCCGCTCTGTCCATGTCGTCAAGCAGTGCCAGGATTTCGTTTACAGATGCATCTGAAACACCACCGTATCTGAGAACACGCCTGGCTTCACTGCGCACCAACAGCATGGAGGCGGGTACCGAGAGTCGCGAGGCCAGATGTTGCAGAAGTGTTTGCCGGCTGCGCCTCACAACGTCTCTTGGATCCAATTCGCTGTCACTTCGCAATTCGCTACCCGGACCGTTTGGAACAACACTTCGCACACCAATACGTTTCACCGTGAGCAACCAGGTCAAGACAATCCAGGCAATGCCGCCAAACCACAGAGTGAGCACGGCTAAACGTACTGAGCGGGTGGCCGCCCACGGCGCAAAGGCCTCGTGCCCTGACCACTCGCGAAGCGTGAGTGAGGCTTCATCGTCCAGAGCCGGTACATCCGCCATATCACCGCGCAGCACTCCCAGTTCAACCGGGGTCGATTCCGCCACTGCATACTCTCCGCGGTAGGGATCGAAGTAGCTGTAGTGCAGGGCTGGCACCACGACATTTCCGGAACGCACTGGCGTGAGTATGTAGTCGAACTCTCTCGACCCTCTCACACGTGAACCCAGAGAATCCACACGAACCCTGTCGCTTGCCGCCACAACAGAGGCCCACGGGATCTCGATGTCCGGTCTTGGAAAGAGCTTTACATTCCCCTCTCCTGAGACTGTGACAGTGAGAACCACCGGATCTCCGGACCGCGTGGCGGTGGAGTCGAGATGTGCACCAAGCTGCAGTACACCAACAGCACCAGTGAAATCAGCTGGTCGACCTTCCTCAGGAAGCGGCTCAACCACCACTTTCAGGCTTTCTGCCTGTACGGCGAAGCGTTCTTCCTGACTGTAGTAGCCGGGATTTCGCGAAAGCGCGTAACTCAGTCTGGACGCTGGAATGGGAAGCTCACCCGGTGCCACAGCAAAGAGCGCGCGCTGAAAAACGTGCACCTCGTATTGTCGCCCACCGTAAACTTGCCCGGGAACCCTTTGTGGTTTTCCCAACTGATAGGCAAGCAGACCACGCAATTCCGGAGGCCTGAACTCAGGATCCCGCCGAAGCCGGAACCGGGCTTCGTCACTGAGCAGCACAGCCACCTGATAGGTAATCTGTTCACCTGCATAGACTGTATCAGGGAAAACGGCTGCATGAAAATCTATGTCGCGCGTGGTATTGACGCGCATGTATGAAATGATCTGTGTTGGCGATGGCTGTGCGTACAGGCTGAGCGACGTTGAAGCGCACAAGGCCAGCATAGCACAGACAGCAAGCAAGAGCCGCAGAGCGTTGACAGGCGGGAGAGCAGCGGTCTGAGATTGCTTCCTGATCTTAATCACCAATCCTTGCCTCGCGGCGGGATTTTGGACTGGCGCTGCTTCTTGCCCTGCACATCACGTTCTTCACGTGCGGCGCTGTTTAACAGTGCTTCCGCCTGTCGCTCATCGAGAGATGCGAGGGTCTGAGCATCCTGCGACGAACTGGCCTGGTTGCTGGCACTGCCACCTCCTCCACCTCCTCCCCCGCCTCCACCACCTTGCGGGGGCGAATCACGGAGCGCCAGTTCATAGTTCCACTTTGCATCAAGAACGCCTGGACGTTCCTTTAGAAGCTGCCTGTAGGTGTCCCGTGCGGCTGCTAGCCTGGCTGCACTGTCGGCAGTTTCTCCCTTGCGTCCGGTGAGCAAAGAAGCCAGCCCGGAATTGAAAAGAGCACGAAAGCGAATCTCGCTCTCAGAGCGTCCGCTTGCAGACTCGAGATGATCAGTTGCCTCGTCGAGTGAGTCGGCTGCCAGCAGTGCCGTTCCCAGATTGTAATCCGTTCTCGCAGTGGTATCCCCGCTCGCCTCAAGTGTACGATAAGCTTCCAGCGCTGCTGCTGTCTGTCCCTCTGAAAGAAGAACCGCCGGATCCGGCGATGCATTGCATGAGCCCAACAACCCACCAAGGGCCACAACGAACACAACTGCGGTCACCTGAGACGCAGCAACATTCGGCGAACCCGTCAACCTGTGCTTTCCGGCGCTGGCGCTTCTGTCAGAGCCAGCGGGCAAAAGCAGGCGCCATGTATCCCAGAGAAGAAGGGCAAGGGCTGGGACGAGAAGCCAGAGAAAGCGGGGAACATGGTCTTCGCGCGTGCTCACGGTGCGGTGTGCAGTGCGCAGCGTGCGAAGGGCAGCGCGTATGCGCGTGGCTTTGTCTGATGCTCCGGCAGGAATGAAGGTGCCATGAGCAGCATCTGCAGCAATTGAAAGCAGCTCGGGTGAGTATCGCGTGACAACCACCTTGCCATCCTCGTCGCGCTTCTCAACCAGCGTGCGGCCATCGCGAATCGGAATGGTAGCTCCCTTCTCCGTTCCGAATCCCACCAGCACCAAACTTATGCCCTGACGGCCGGCTTCCGCTGCGGCAGCCCGTATGTCCTCTTCGGGCTCAAAAGCTTCGCCATCAGTCATGACAATCAATGCGCGATCGGCACTGCCATCACTTGCCATGAGCAACTCACTACCCTGGCGAATTGCACGTGACAACGTACTTCCGGCCTGGCCCACCATTCCTGGATCCAGATTGTCGAGGAAGAGGGTCAGTGCCCCGTCGTCATTCGTGAGCGGAGTGAGTATATAACTTCGACCCGCGAAGGCAATAAGTGCAACCCGATCTGCGGGAGCGGCAGCACGCAAGCGTCTCACTTCCTGCCTGGCACGCTCAAGGCGTGACGGCCGCTCGTCTTCGGCCAGCATGGACAGCGACGCATCAATCGCAATTACCATGTCTATGCCACGTGAACTCATGGCTCCGTGCGCTATGCCCCAGCGTGGTCCGGCGAAAGCCAGCCCCGAAAGCAGTGCAACGAGCGCGAGTCTCCAGCTTCGACGTCTGGATGCATCAGTATCGACATCGGCAAGGCGTTCGAGCATTGCCGCACTGGCAAAACGGCCAAGCCGAGCTGCACGTTGCTCCAGCCACATCCGCCTGAGCCACCATACAAGCGCAGGAAGTATCACGGCCAGCACCAGCAACCAGGGCTGATCAAAAACCAACGGTGGAAGATTGCTGAAAAAGCTCATCATGGCAGGAGCCCTCTCCGCGCCCTCAACCAGAGTTCCGCCAGGAGCGCGAGCATCGCCAGGCCAAGCGGCCAACGAAATCTTTCCGTGTAGCGAATATAGGCTCGGGCTTCCACCACGGAACGTTCCAGACGGTCTATCTGGTCGTAGATGCTCTGCAGCGCGGCAGCGTCTCTTGCCCGGAAATACCGGCCACCCGTGGCCTTGGCAATCTCGGTGAGCAGGTCTTCATCAATCCTTACCGGCCGGTTTTCATAACGCAGTCCAAACACACCACGGCCCACCGGTACCGCTGCCATTCCTTCGGTACCAACACCGATGGTGTAGATTCGAATTCCGAATGCTCCCGCTGCCTGGGCTGCAGTGAGCGGATCGATGTTACCCTGATTGTTCTCGCCGTCGGTGAGCAGGACCATGACACGTGACCGGCCGGGAGAATTGCGCAAGCGGTTGGCTGCTGTGGCGATGGCAGTTCCGATAGCAGTGCCGTCCTGTAACTGGCCCACCTCCAAATTGTCTATTACAGCAAGTACAACCGGATAGTCGGTTGTAAGCGGTACCTGTGTTAGGGCTTCACCGGCAAAGGCCACAACACCAACCCGATCCGTTTTTCTGCCCAGCACAAAGCGCTTTACCTTATCTTTGGCCACTTCCATGCGGTTCTGCGGCTTGAAGTCTTCAGCAAGCATGGAACTGGAGATATCAATGGTGAGAACGATATCAATGCCATTGCTGGCCACATTTTCAACCCGCGCCCCCGAACGCGGCTGCGCCACTGCCAAAATAAGGGCCGCGACTGCCAGCATGCGGAGCCGTGATATCCAGCGAAGCGCTTCTATGGACGGCCGCGGCCCACTCGCCACAAGAGATGTACGGGAGAAGATGATGCTTCGGCTCTCATTATGGCGCTTGCGCCACCAGAGCCATAGTGGCACCACGAGCAGCAGCAACAGTGCTTCCGGGTGAGCCAGATTCACGCCGAACAAGGAAAAGCCGGAGAGGAGCGAACTCCACCAGTCGACACTGCCAATGGTACCCCGGATGGACTGCAGCCAGGCGCTCATCGCCTCACTCCATTACCGCCACCGCCGGAATTCTTGAATGACGAACGGCGTGCCCGATCCTCGCGTTCCCTGCGCTGTAACTCGCTTGCGCGTTTCTGTGCAGCTTCTGCATCTCTCGCTGCCGCCTGGCGCTCACGCTCACGCTGCTCAGCCGTATCCACAATGGCGCGCGCCTCAACGCCCAGTTCTAGCGCCCGTGACGATGCAATCTGCCGTCTGGCAAACTTGATCCAATCGCCATCTTTGAGCAGTGAGAGCAGGCGGTCCTGCGGAAACCGCACATCGCTTTGTAGCGCCGCCATCAACTCATCGCTGGTGCAGGACATGGCGGCGTCAGGATTGCGTGCCTCGATATAGGCACGCAAGACATCTATGGAGAGAGCAGCATGCAAACCCGCCTCGCCCGCATCAACCAGACCGAGACGGCCGATTCGCTCGAACTCGTTAAGAGCCTGACGATATGGGTCTGGTCGCACAGCGGATACCGCAGCAGAAGGCTGCCTGAACCTTCTGCTCACCCACCACAGCAGTCCCAGTGTCAGCAGTACCAGGGCCGCTATCAACCAGCGTTGCCACCACGGTGTCACGCGCAGAAAAGGATCCCGTGCCGGCTTGGGCGCCTGCAGCGATGTATCTGCAGGCAACACGCTGCGCACAAAAACGCTCGCATCGGCAAGTGGCACCTGTGCCACCGCATCACCCACTCTCACCACAGCGTTGGAAAGCCCCAAGGGAAGTGAACCCAACTGCCACGCCGACAGTACGTACTCGGCCTGTTCACGTCTGCCACCAGGCCCCGCTCCTGCATCAGTTACCTTTACCGGCTCTGTCATGATCACGGCAGCATTGCTATCGGCGATTGTCGGCCATTCAATGCGTGAACCTGCTGGGGCTTCCACCGTAACTATCAGAACAAAGTGATCACCGACTTCCACGGTGTCAGGGCGTACAACCTTTCCTGCCTGCACTCGTGGAACTCCTGCTGTATCCACTGGCTGCGCGAGAGCGTCGCCCCGTGTCAGAGCTGCTGCTGACGATGGTCCTGTCAGCAGCAACGCAGCGGCAAAAAGAGATGCGGCCCAGGCCCCAAACACTTCAATACGCTCCGGCAGCTCTGCGAGTACTTCGCGGGCCGGCCTCCGCACGCACCGCACCGTGTGGGCGCCGTGCTCGTGCACGGAAGAAATTCAGTAATGCGTCAACGTAGCCGTACTCCGTGTTCACCAGAATCTCATCCAGGCCCAACCGCCCAAACAAAGCCCGTCTCTGAGCCTCGTCGGCGGACACCCTCGCGGCAAAGACTTCGCGTACCACCTTGTCGGAGGTATCAATCTCCACAATCTCACCCGTTTCCGGATCACTCAGCCTCGCCGGACCCATGTCGGGCAGCATACGTTCAGCGGGGTCATGAATCGTCACGGCGACCACGTCATGTCGCTGCACAAGCCGCGCAAGCGGTCGCTCCAGATCGTCACTGAGAAAATCGGAAATAAGAAAAATCACCGAGCGATGCGGCAGGAGACGCATTGTTCTCTCCACCATCGCGGAAAGAGAGGTGGCTCTGCCTGAAGGGCGCACCATGAGCAGATCACGCAGTATGCGCAGTGCGTGTTTTCTTCCCTTGCGCGCAGGCAGTGCATGCTCAACCCTGTCGCTAAACATCATCAAACCAACACGATCATTGTTGCGTACAGCCGCAAGCGCCAGCACGGCGGCCATGTCAATCGCCAATTCTTCCTTGAACTTGTTGCGCGTACCAAAGGCCGCTGAGCCGGATACGTCTATGGCCAGCATTATGGTGAGCTCACGTTCTTCAACGTAGCGCTTTACAAAAGGCCTTCCCATGCGGGCTGTGACATTCCAATCGATTGTGCGAACTTCATCGCCAAGCTGGTACTCACGAACCTCGGCGAACTCCATTCCCTGTCCCTTGAACAGCGACCTGTACTCACCGGCAAAGCGTGAATCCACCAGACGGCGCGTCCGAACCTCAATGCGACGAACCTGGCGAAGCACCTCCGCTGGAGCCATCGCCGTCGCGGTCACGGTGTATTGACCACCGCCAGCAGACGTTCGACAATGGTGTCGCTGGTCACGCCCTCTGCATCAGCCTCGAAGGAGGTGAGCACACGATGACGAAGCACGTCCGGCGCAATGCTCTTCACATCATCGGGCGTCACAAACGCACGTCCGCGGAGAAAGGCATGGGCCCTCGCGGCCTGACCGAGTGCAATTGTCGCGCGCGGTGAGGCGCCAAACTCAATGAGCGGACGCAGATCCGATGCACCCACTTCTACCGGGAAGCGTGTGGCATGAACCAGCTCCACTATGTAATCCACAATCCTTTCATCCATGTACAATTCGGAAATGCGCCGTCGGGCACGGAGCAGTTCTTCGGGTGTGGTTACCGCCTTCACGCTGGCAAGCTCACCGCCCGCCATGCGTCGCAGTATTTCCTTTTCTTCGGCCCGACTCGGGTAGCCGACACGCAGCTTCATCATGAAGCGATCGACCTGCGCCTCAGGAAGCGGGTAGGTTCCTTCCTGCTCTATGGGGTTCTGGGTTGCAAGAACCAGAAAGGGCTCGGTGAGACGGAATGTGCTGCCACCGATTGTGACCTGTTTCTCCTGCATGGCCTCAAGCAGTGCAGCCTGGACCTTGGCGGGTGCACGGTTTATCTCGTCTGCCAGAATGATATTGGCAAATATCGGCCCGTGCTTTACACGGAACTCGCCGGTTGACTGGTCAAAAATCTGCGTGCCGATAACATCGGCTGGCAGCAGATCGGGAGTGAACTGAATTCTCTGAAAAGTTGTGCTCACTGTCTCCGCGAGTGTTCGCACGGCCAGAGTCTTTGCGAGCCCGGGAACGCCCTCAAGCAACACGTGTCCGCCCGTGAGCAGGCTCATGAGCAGACGTTCCACCATGTATTCCTGCCCCACAATGCGTCTGGC
The DNA here is from genome assembly GCA_964636415.1 of uncultured Gemmatimonas sp. Classification (GTDB taxonomy): domain Bacteria; phylum Gemmatimonadota; class Gemmatimonadetes; order Gemmatimonadales; family Gemmatimonadaceae; genus Gemmatimonas. Next base: position 50,998 of record CAZWSJ010000015.1, read on the forward strand.
TACCTCGCGCAGTACCGCTTGGACCAGTTCCGTATCCTGTGCTGACGCTTCACTTGTAGTCACTGCCGGATCCCGTGTGCGAATAAAGAATGCATGGCGATGACATACCCCGTTCAGTTGGTATATGCTCCACGCCGTCACCTGAGCAAGGTGCAACTACAGGCGGCGTGGCTGCCATTCAGAGTGCTTCAATCATGTTGCGCTCACGCGCAGAGAGCGGGCGCGTGGCCCCGGACGCCAGATCACCAAGTCTTACTGGCCCGTAGCGGGTGCGCACCAGTCTTTCCACCTCAAGGCCGAGAGCATCACAGAGGCGCCGCACCTCATGTGTCCGCCCCTCGGTGATGGTGAGTTCCAGCAGTGATCGTCTGCCGCCAATGGGCTCTGACTTCACGTCAACCGGGAGCACGAGGCCGTCGTCAAGCTCCACGCCTCGTCGCGCCAACCTTGCGGCTGAGCGGGCATCACCACGTACAGTCACAGCGTAGCTCCGCTCGACCTCGCGGCTTGGATGAGTAAGAGCGTGAGCGGCGCTGCCATCGGTTGTGAGCAGCAGCACACCTTCCGTCATAAAGTCGAGACGCCCCACATAAACCAGTCCCGGAACATCATCGACAAGATCAAAAACCGTTTGCCGACCCTGTGGATCACGCCTTGTGGTCATAACACCGGCGGGCTTGTTGAGCACCATCCATTTGTGCGTTGCGGCGGGGGCGGGTATTGCCTTGCCGTCAAGCGTGATCTTGTCGCGCAGGGGATCCACGACCTGGCCGATTACAGCCGTAAGCCCATTCACCTTGACTCTGCCATCGGCCACCGCCTGATCAGCAGCACGTCTTGATGCCACGCCAGCTCTGGCGAGCGCGCGCTGTACGCGCATGGGGCCCGCTTCGGTCTTGCCTGACGCGGCCGCGCGCGTTCCACCGTGCTTTGCAGTCTTGCGCGGCTTGGGGGACGGACCCCTGGGATTCACGCTGCCCTCACTCGCTCGCCACCGCTTCCTGGCCGGCCCCGCGCAGCGCAATGGCAAGTTCATCGGCTCGTGGCAGCTCTTCGAGATGACGAAGCGCGAACTGCTCAAGGAACTGCTGGGTGGTGCCGTAGAGCAGAGGGCGGCCTATCCCTTCACTCCGGCCCACCACATCAATGAGTCCACGTTCGTGCAGCGACTTGAGCACTGAACCCACGGCCACACCACGTATTTCCTCTATCTCAGCGCGACCCAGCGGCTGTCTGTAGGCAATTATGGCGAGAGTCTCGAGTGCCGCTCCGGAGAGTCGCTGTGGCCGCACGGCTACCTCGGCGCGCTCTATGGCTTCAGCAAACTCGGCCCGGGTGAGGATCTGCCAGCCCCCACCCTGCTCCACAAGTTCCACGCCATGTCCGTCCACATCGTAGTGCTCGCGCAGCTCATCAAGTGCTGCACTCACCGCTGCAGGACTGGCTTCCGGATCAAGTGCTGCCAGTGTTTCCAGTGGCGTGGGACGGGGGGAAGCAAAGAGTGCTGCTTCAAGCAGCTTCGCTAACGGCGTCACGTGCTATCTCCATTCTGGCAAAGGGGTGTTGTTGCGTGATGTGCAATTCACCCAGCTTGGCCATTTCCAGCAACGCGAGGAGCATGGACAGCACCTGCCATGGCTCCGCATCGGGAGCGATGAGATCGGTCCATCCGCATTGCGCGCGCATGCCAATGACAGAGCGAACAGTCGCCATGGCGCCAGCCACGTCGAGAGTTCGCGGAATGACTTCATGAAGAGCGGGCGTCTTGCTGCTGCGCATGACGCGGTCAACTGCCGCGAGCAGGTCACCCAGCACGAGCGCCAGAGGCGCCGACACGGGTGTGATGTCTACTGCTGCGGGAATGTATGAACGGGCAAACTGGTGCCTGCGCTCCTCGCCGCGGTGTTCCAGCAGGTCCACCACCTCGCGCATCTGCTGGTACTCCAGCAGACGTCTTACCAGCTCTGCGCGTGGATCTTCCCAGCCCTCTGCACCATCAGGGCGCGGGAGCAGCATCTGCGCCTTGATACGGAGCAGCCGGGCGGCCATTTCCAGATAGTCCGAAGCCTCATCGAGCGCCAGGCTGCCGATGCGCGACAGAAATTGCTCCGCGACGCGCGCGATGGGTATGTCGTATATGTCCACCTGCTCATCACGAATGAGCGAGAGCAGCAGATCGAGCGGGCCCGTGAAATGACTGAGCTCGACAACGAACGACGAACCTTCAGCTTCGGTAGTGTGGAAATTCGGAGCGATCACGCGATTCAACCGGCGAAGGGGTTGGGCAGCACATACGGAAGATAAACCTGCTGAGCGTGAAAGCTCAGGGAGTACACGGGTGAGAGCCACGCATTGACGAGCCCCGGGGCGAAGTACAGCAGCCCGAAGAGCAGGAACAGCCCCACCATGCCGAGTCTCTGGTACTGCAGTGACCAAGCGGGAGGCAGCAGGTACTTGAAGACATGTGACCCGTCCAGCGGAGGGATCGGGATGAGGTTGAACAGGGCAAGAATGAGATTGATGAAGATGCCGGGGACGAGCATCTGCTGCAGGATCCCGAGGGGCTTCATGAGGTCAGGAAGGGCGTGTCCCAGCATGCCCAGCAGGATAATGAGCGGTACACAGATAACGGCCAGCACCAGATTGGTGGCCACGCCGGCCAGGGAGACGATGATGTCGCCGCGCTTGAAGTTTCTGTAATTCCGGGGGTTTACCGGAACGGGCTTGGCACCGCCGAATATGGGACCGCCCAGCATTGCGAGCATGACCGGGAGGATTATGGTCATGAACGGATCAATGTGCTTGAGCGGATTGAGCGTGAGCCTGCCGAGCTGCCAGGCGGTGCTGTCGCCCTGCCTGAGTGCCGCATAGCCGTGCGCGTACTCGTGAGCCACCATGGAGAAGAGCAGCACGGGGAAGACGAGGGCGAGTTGCTGAGCGAGGGTCACCGGGGTTCTTATGAGGCTGGCTGGGTGTACGTGGAGCTGTTGGGCGATTGAGAGCAGTTTACCGCGCTGCGGAGCGGCCTGAAGTGGCGTCAGTCAGTTGTAGCGGCCAGGACGGGTTTGAGCCGGAACATCTGACCTCAGCAACGCGAAAGCAAGCAAATCCGGTGCTGAAGCTAGCTCTCTGCGGCCGGGCTGTCAAAGATACAAAACGGGAGTTGGGAGCTTGACCGGAAAACCGGCCTCCGATATGTTTGGTAGTCTACACCCAATCACAAGAAGGTTCAGGAGCTTTTCGTGCCCAATATCAAGTCGTCAAAGAAGGACCTCCGCCGGTCGCGGGCGGCAACCGTCCGTAATCGTGCCCAGCGTTCTGCGTTGCGCACTGCCGTGAAGAAGGCCCGGGTGGCGACTGCCAGCGAGGGCGAACAGCTCACGGCTGTTTCCCTGCTCGACAGGGCCGCACGCAAGGGGCTTATTCACAAGAATGCTGCTGCGCGTGTAAAGAGTCGCCTTGCAAAGATGGAACGAAGCGCCTGAGAGGCGCTTCGAGCTTCGAGGGCGCCGCGCTGGCCAGTGTGTGATCGGCAGGCATAGCGTCATGAGCAAGTAATAATACGGTAAAGCCGGGCCCTTCGGAGTCCGGCTTTAATGTTTTCGGGCCAGCCGAAGGTGCCTCTATCGGTTAGGCTGTTTGCTGAAAATTGACTATTGACGGAACAACCACTTCATACTAAGGTGGAGCGCCTGCAGGAATTACCCGTGGGTCCTACCGGTTGCAAATGGCAACCATAACAGGAGAATAAATGCGTCAAAAAGTGCAGTCCCCCCCCCCCCAACCGGCAAGCTCCTCTACAGCAAGCAAGCAGATCAGTTCATTTAAGCCCGGGGCCGCACCCGGCATTGAGAGCAGTAACGCTGGGGACGCTGATTACGCTCGTGAGCGCCTGTAGCACAGACAGAATCAGCGGACCCGCTCCAGTTCTTCACGAGCCGGAAATAGTACAGACAACCCCGCCGCCCTCTCCCCCGTCCACGATACCCGTCGATGCGGCACCGTCGTCCGGTGCCAGCGGTCCCACTTTCATTAATGCTCAGAGTACCCTGGGCAAGTCAGCCTTTGCACCAAGGCTCAGTCTGACGGCAGCGAATATGGATCAGTGCGAGGAAGCTGAGGTTGTGCGTAACTCTTCTGGCATGTTGCTGGGTTGGTCTGCCACACGCGTGAGTGTGAACCCCAAGTCTCTACCTGTTCAGAAATATGGTGCCAGGGGCGCGTCACCTGAGGACCTCGAGCACTTCACCGTACTCAGTTTCGACCAACAGGGACGCCAGGTGCGCCGCCGCGATTGTGTGGTGCCCAAGGGATTCGATGCGGCATCATATATGGCAGAATATGGAAGCACGAGGCCTGGTGTCTCTGGCCTTAACACTCGTCGGAATATCGTTGCTGGCGTGCCCGGGGGGATTGCGTCGAGCATTGGGGAAGGTACCAACTGCTACTACACGGGCTTCGGCGACGAGATTGACTGTGATGGTGTACGCTGTCAGCCGGTCTATGCTTCAGTGCGGGCAGGTGTGCGTGGAAGCCCATCGACAAGCACGCCGACGAAGGTGAGTGAAGGGGTCGAACAACTACCCTTCTCGCCGGCCGGAATGTACGGTGACACATGGCTGTGCAATGACGGTGGATCGGTCGTGGACAACGGCGACGGAACCGCAACGTACTACTATCCTCCGGGCTCAGGCGATGGTGGCTCTTCCGGCGGAGGGGGTACTGGTGGGTCCCCGATCTGTGGCACCGAGGATGATCCGAATGTTCAGTTCGCTCTTGATGGAGGGACCACCACCTACGAATGCTCAGTAACCACAGACATGGAATATGAGTGCCCGGA
>CAZWSJ010000016.1:0-50788 GCA_964636415.1 uncultured Gemmatimonas sp.
CCCAACACCACTCCAACGAGTATCCAGATCACGCCGGGCAGGTAACCGAACTGTGCAGCGAGTGTAGGTCCCACCAGTGGGCCGGGCCCTGCAATGGCAGCGAAATGATGTCCGAACACCACCCAGCGATTGGTAGGAACAAAGTCGCGACCGTCGTCCAGGCGTTCGGCCGGCGTGGCGCGTGTGGCGTCCAGCGCGAAGATGTTCGAGGTGATGATCCGGCTGTAAAACCTGTAGCCGATGGCATAGACGCAGAGTGCAGCGGTGAGCAGCCAGGCTGCGCTGATGTGTTCACCGCGGTCAAAAGCAATGATTGCAAAGGCGCTCGCACCGAGAATTACGACAGCCAGCCAGAGCAGGGACCTGAAGTGCGAGGGTAGCTGCAGGGAGAGGGACGGGAGGACCATGCGGTGGGGGGGCAAGGACAGGCGGAAGGCGGAGGGTCCGGCGGGTCTCTCCGTCTATTTACGCGCCGAAGGCTGACTGTCAATCGTGACCGTCAGCCTTGACCCACAATGCTGCAGGCATGGGCCACATCCCGCCAGCCCGGCTGCTAGACTTAGATTCAGTTCCGATAAACCTCTGATACAACTCTGATACAAATCTGATACAACTCGAATACAACGCTGCAACGGAGCAACAGCCGCCGGGCAGGGGAAAACCATGTCAATACCAGTTACTCTCATACCAGGCGACGGAATCGGCCCCTCAATTGCCGATTCCACGGTGCGCATACTTGAAGCGGCAGGAGCCGACATAGAATGGGACCGCCAGGTTGCCGGTATGGCCGGCATCGCAAGATGGAACGACCCCATACCGGAGGCCACGCTCGACTCCATCAAGCGCACGAGGCTGGCCCTCAAGGGTCCGCTGGAGACGCCGGTGGGGCAGGGTTTCCGCTCCATCAATGTGGCATTGCGCAAGACCTTCGATCTCTACGCCAACGTCCGTCCTGCCTATACAATCGTGCCCGGGCGTTTCGAGAACATCGACATAGTGCTGGTGCGTGAGAACACCGAGGGCCTCTACATCGGCGTGGAACACTATGTGCGCGTTGGTGACGACCCCAAGGCGGCCGCAGAATCAGTTGCCATAGTAACACGCTATGGCTCAGAACGCATTGTGCGTTATGCCTTTGAGTACGCGCTGGCACATGGACGCAAAAAAGTCACACTGGTGCACAAGGCCAACATACTCAAGTACTCACAGGGTCTCTTTCTGGACGAAGGCCGCATGGTCGCTGCAGAATACGCGGGCCGCGTGGAGTTTGAAGAGCGCATAATTGATGCGATGGCAATGCACCTCGTCATCCAGCCCGAGCGTTTCGATGTAGTGGTCACCACCAATCTTTTCGGCGACATACTCTCTGACGAGATATCCGGTCTGGTGGGCGGACTTGGTCTCGCACCGGGCGCCAACATCGGAAAGAATGCCGCCATATTCGAGGCCGTTCACGGCACGGCTCCCGACATAGCAGGAAAGAACATTGCCAATCCCGGTGCTCTGGTGCTCGCGGGTTGCATGATGCTTGATCATATCGGCGACACTGAGCGAGCGCGTCGTATACGCTCGGCGTTTGAGCGCACCATTCGTGAGGGGCGTGCACTTACCCGCGACCTGGGCGGCTCGGCGGGCACCGATGAGTTCACTGATGCCGTCATTGCAGCCCTCGACTGAACCGTTGTTGCCACGGATGCGGAACACAGGGGAATGAACAATCCAGGCCTGCGTATACTGCACGTTTCGGACATTCATTACGGATTTCCGTTTGTCAAAGAACATATAGACGCTGCACTGGAGCTGGCACGCAGCGCTCCGCTCACGGCCATTGTGGCCTCCGGCGATTTCTCTCAGCGCGCACGCGAGCGTGAGTTTCGACAGGCAGCCAGGCTGCTGGCTGCCATGCGAGAAATCGCTCCCGTGCTCACCGTACCCGGAAATCACGACACGGCATGGTGGCACGCACCCTTTGGCATTGGCAATGCCGAAGCCCTGCACACGGGCTACAGGCATTGGATTGCCAACGACCTGGAGCCCACGCTGCGTTTGCCGGGGCTCTCCATAGTCGGCCTCAATTCGGCATGGGGAATGCTCCCCACCGCGCTTACCTGGTACCCGCGTGACTGGCGGGTGAAGGGCGGCCTTGGTCCGGAGCAACTGGACCGCGCTGCCACTGAGCTGGCAGCGAGTCCCAGCGGTGACCTGCGCCTGCTCGTGGTGCACCACAACGTACTGCGCGGCAGACTCTCGCATCGCTGGGGACTGGCAAGACCCAGAGAAACTCTGGACCTCATCGCCGCATTGCCTGCGGATGTGGTGGCCACGGGGCACGACCACGAGGAGCGTATAGAGGTGGTGGAGCGGAGCAGTGGTGTGTTTCTGCTGAGCGCTGCCAATACACTGTCGCGGCGCGTACGAGGCCACAGGCCATCAGCACTCAATATCATAGAGGCCGATGAGGCCAGCATCAGGGTTCAGGCATGGGTATATGCCGATGGACGCTTCGTCCCCGGCTCCGCGAAGGCCGAAATGCCTCGCCAGCACCGGGGCTGAACCGAAGATTCGCCCGCACAGCCCCCCGATTCTGTCTCTGGTGGAGTTGCCGTGATGCGTGCATGTTATACGGGATGGCCCAAGGATTCTCTGAACAGCTCGATTTCGCCTTCCCTGTAAGGCCGGCGTCACGGGACTTACAAGCGGGGCCGAGCGGCCCCGACAATGAAAATGAAACCCGCAGCGCAAGCACTGCCTGCGACCCGGGCATGACAGACAGCGCAGGCAATGCAGGAATTACCGGTCGTGTATCGGGGCGAGCAGCCATGAGTGCGCGCACAGCTGTGATGTTCTCCCGCCTGCAGGACCTGGGCTTGCGCGGCGTGACTACACTCAAGCTCGTTACCACACGTTCAGTTATGGTTTCGCTCTCGGGCGGGACGCTGCGGGTGCAGGAAGGCTACAGCGATGCTCCCGAGAGCGTGCTGCGTGCAATAGTGGCCTTTGTGCTTACGCGGAACCGCACCCGGCGATTGGCTGCGCGCGACATCATTCTCTCCTATGAGGTGCGACGTCCGGCTCCCAGGAGAAGACCGGCGAGGCCAAAGCCCGGCGATATTGCATTGCTCACGCAGCTTGCTGCCGCCCATCAGGAACTCAACGAGCGCTGGTTTCACGGTTCTCTCTCCAGCATTCCCATTCACCTTTCCGGTCGTATGGCAAGCCGGCTCGGACACTTTGATCCCGGCTCAGCAGGCCATGTTTCTGAAATCGTGCTCTCGCGCTCGCACTTGAAACGTGACGGCTGGCGTGAAGCCAGGGAAACCCTGCTGCACGAGATGATTCACCAATGGCAACATGAAACTGGCCGGCCGGTGGATCACGGACGTGAGTTTCGCACAATGGCCGGGCAGTTGGGCATAACGCCATCGGCAAAGCGCAGTGTCAAGCCGTTGTTTCCGCTGCTGTCCACAAGGTTCACCAGGCACAGATAAGCAAAGCCGCCCGGAATCACATCATTCCGGACGGCTTCACATGGCAGAACGCGACTCTCAGCGAAGCATCAGTTGGCTCAGTTGACCGTACCGGTTCGTGTAGCCGCGCGGAAGGCTGTGCCTTCCAGCGGCTTGCTGTTGGAGCCGAAGTTGGTGGTGATGCCGGTCTGTGTGAACGCGAACTCGATAGCACCGCTGCCAAGGCCCCACGCAGACTGGAAGCCGCTTGCCGCTGAGAGGTCGGGTATGGTGAGATCCCAGTTGGACGAACCCGCGTAACTGCGGCTCATGTTGATTGTCCAGCTGTTTGTGTTGCTCGTTTGCTGGTGATACTCAATGGCCACCGCGTCCGGATAATCGGATGCCCATGCTCCGCTCAGTCCCAGCCTGCGGTATGGCGCACTTGACGTATTGGACGGACTCAGCGCCGGCGCCTTGGAACCGAGCGTGAGCGTACGGTCAGCCAGCTTGTGATTGAACTGATAGGTGATGCGTCCGTCACTCATGTCACCGTCGGACGTGCTGCTGTAGGCCATGACCAGAACACCGTGCATGTCATCCGTTTCCAGCTTTGAATCAGGTATGCCGTAAATCTCGATCGGGACATTGCCAGTGAGCCTGGCTCCCGTTGCCGGGATGTTCTGACCTATCTGTCTGGCAAAGGTGTTGGCACCGGCACGATTGCCCATGAGCGCTTCGCGCACTTCGCGTGGCAGGGATTTTGAAGCCCTGACCATATAATGCAGGAGGTTGCTGGTGAAACTCCCTACCATGCCATTCACCGTGGAGAACGAGGATGTGGCCACCATGTCGGTTTCACCTGCCAGACCGGAAATCGTGTAGGTGGCCGCAAGAGGATTAAAGGCTTCAGAACTGCCGAAATCAACCAACGGAATGCTGCCCGTGTAATTGACGTTCCTGCGCAGAATCGCCTTGTTGGGTGTCATTTTGAAGCTGGTCATGTCGATGGCGCTGCGTACTGCAAGCAGGTCGCTCGGTCCAACCAATGCACCGGTCAATGTGTATGGCCCGTCTGCACTGGCTGTGCCCGAACCGAAGCCCAGCCAGATGGTTGCGGAATTACCAAAACCACCCGATACCACTCCGGCAACCGTGCCACTAAGGTCATGCTTTGCAGGACTGTTCACGCACTCCTGGGTGCCGCTGGCCTGCAGTTCGAGGCGACTCATGTAGTACACAGTGAGCTCCGTGCCAGTGGTGCTGAAGCCCGGTATGGCGTAGGCAACTCCGCCGCGATCATCAACGGTGAATGAGTAGGTTCTGTTGTCACTGCCACTGCCGCTGGCATTGACCGTGGTCCATGCTCCGCTCCCGTTCTGCACTGCGAACCACGTCGGATAGCGATTGACGTTGCAGAAGGTCCAGACCACGTTACCGCCACCTCCCCCGCTGCCGGTGTTCACTGTGAATGTGAAGGTGGTGACCACGTCAGCCATGCCCTGGGTGCTGCCCGTGATTGTTGCAGTATAGTTGCCTGGAGCCACCGATGTGGCGACCAGAAAATGCAGCTCGAAGTTGTTGCCGGTGCTGCCTGCCGGCGAGATGTTCACGACCACACCGTCCGGGAGACCACTCACGCTCAGCGTTACTTTGCCATCAAAACCACCACTGCGGCTCAGTGTGACGGCGTGCGAAGCCGTGTCACCTCGACTAATCGCAAACGCACCTGCATTGATCGTGTAGCTCTTGGGGCTAAGCACCGAGAGCTGAAGCGTGGAATTTGCTGAAACCGCTCCACCACCGGAAGCCGGTCCACTCGCGACAACCGTGAGTTGATAGTCCCCAATGACAAGCGCGGCGTCGGCAGAAAGCGTGAGCGTTGCCGCTATGGTGCTGCCAGACAGCGTTGCGGGTGAGAACGACGCACTCAGCCCCGAGGGAAGTCCCTCCACACTCAGGCTCACGTCAGCGGCGTAGCCTCCGCTGCGCACAATGCTGACTCCCGTGCTGGCAGTACCACCGGCATTGATCTCAACCGCGCCCGTGGTGGTGGAAATGCTCAGCCCTTCTGCCGCGGTTATGGTGACGGCAATGGCGGTGCTCTGGTTTGCAACTCCGCCGCCACTCCCCGAAACACTCAGGCTGTAGTTGCCCGGTACTGCGGCGGCAGTGCTGGTCAGAGTCAGCACTGCACTTGTTTCGTTCGCTTCAAGTGCTGCCGGTGCGATGGATGCCGTCATGCCGCTCGGCGCACCTTCCACCGAGAGCGTAACCTTGCCCGAGAATCCGCCCGAGCGTGCAACTGTGATGTTGGACGTGGCACTACCGCCGGCCTTGAGGCTCACAGCAGCCGGTGCTGCCGAAAGCGAAAAGGCCGGAGTTGCGGCTGCGGTGATCGTAAGGCTGGTGGTGGCCGTCTGCTGCACGACGCCATCACCCGTAGCCGTAAGCGTGATGCTGGCAGATCCCGGCACGGCCGCGGCTGACACAGCAAGAGTCATCGTGCCGCTGGAAGAAGAGCCGGGAATGGTGACCGCTGAAGCAGTAACACCCGCAGGCAGCCCGCTCGCTGTCACCGTTACCGAACCGGAGAAACCTCCTCCTCTGGTGATGCTGATAGGTATGCTGGCACTGCCACCCTGCACTGCGCTGATGGTCGGGGGAACGCCGCTCAGGGCAATTGTCGGGGCTGTGACTTCCAGGCTGAAGCTCGCCGACGAAGAATTCACGCCCGCACCCGATGCAGTGATCTGAAAGGACGGAGCCTTGCCGGCAGCCGCTCCCTCACCGGCACTCACGGTCATCGTTGCCGATGAGGTGCTGCCGCTCAGCGATGCCGGATTGAATACCACGCTCACGCCGGAGGGCACACCCGTTGCGGCCAGTTGTACCGAACCCGTGTAACCACCACCTCGCGTGAGAGAGACCGATGCGGTGGCATTGTCCCCCTTGCTCACCGTGGCTGATGCAGGTGACACCTGAATGGCAATGGTGGGTGTTGGCGGCGGACTGGTCGGCAATTCGTCGTCATCACCTCCACCACAGGCGGCGATGGAGAGTGCAGCAGCAGCCATCAATCCAACAGACCACAATCGACGCATCGAGACTCCTTGCGAGTATGTAAGTGTGGAGAGATCCGGTAGGTGGGTTGCCTCACTCTCAAGCGACCATCGATACGTAGTTTAGTCAAGCTCTGCGTGGCACATACGCGTGCCCGGTCTCACTTTGTGTGGGTTTGTCGGAGACCCGGCATCAAAGCGGAGTCCGCCTGCTAGATTTGATCGGGTCATTTATCTCAACCTTTCCGCCACGAGCGGCTGTTCATGACAAACGAACCATCCAACATGCACCAGATACCTGCTCTCCCATCTGTGGACATCAAGGCGCACGCTGGGGACCTATTCAACATCGACGCCGCACTCACGGAAGAAGAACGCTCCATTCGCGACACCATACGGCGCTTCGTAGACGAAAAGGTTCTGCCCGTCATCGGCGACTGTTATGTACAGGGGCGTTTCCCCGACGAACTGATACCTGCACTCGCAGAACTTGGTGTTCTGGGTGCCAATCTGCCCGAAGAATACGGCTGCGCCGGTCTCTCCAATGTGGCCTATGGCCTCATCATGCAGGAGCTCGAACGCGGCGACTCGGGACTCAGATCCTTTGCCAGCGTACAGGGCGCGCTGGTCATGTATCCCATCTTCGCATTCGGATCGGAAGAACAGCGCCGCAACTATTTGCCCAAGCTTGCCAGCGCCCGGCTCATCGGCTGCTTCGGTCTCACTGAACCCGACTACGGCTCCAACCCCTCGGGCATGATCACCCGCGCACGTGAGCAGGCAGACGGGAGCTGGATCATCAACGGAGCCAAGATGTGGATCACCAACGGCTCCAAGGCTCAGGTGGCCATAATCTGGGCCAAGACGGGTGACAGCACCGAAGATCATTCCATTCGCGGCTTCGTGGTGCCCACAGACACTCCGGGCTTCCAGGCTCGCGACCAGAAGGGCAAGCTTTCCCTCCGCGCCAGCGATACTTCGGAACTGGTACTTACCGATGTACACGTACCGGCAAGTGCTTTGCTGCCCGGATCAAAGGGACTCAAGAGCCCCCTCATGTGCCTCACCCAGGCCCGCTACGGCATTGCATGGGGAGTACTCGGCGCCGCACAGGCCTGCCTCGATGAAGCTGTGTCGTATGCCAAGAACCGGGTGATGTTCGACAAACCCCTGGGCGCATTCCAGATCCAGCAGGTGAGACTCGCCGACATGCTCACCGAGCTTGTGAAGGGCCAGTTGGTGGCCTTGCATCTGGGCCGTCTGAAGGACGCCGGAAACTTCACGCCACAGCAGGTCTCGCTGGCCAAACGCAACAACGTGGACTTCGCCACGAATGTGGCACGCGAAACCCGGCGTCTTCTGGGCGCCAACGGCATTCTGGCCGAATATTCAGCCATGAGACATATGGCCAACCTCGAAAGTGTCTACACCTATGAGGGTACGCACGACGTGCATTCGCTTGTACTGGGCCAGGCGCTTACGGGCATGAGCGCATTCAGGTGAAGCGGTAGTGTGGTTCCAGGCAAACATGACGCTAGCGTCGCATTGCCCTCAACCGCAACCCTCCCTAGCTTCACACAGACCAGTCTGTTTTCTCTCTGACTCTTGATACGGAGCGACCGCGATGAAAATCGCCGTCTGCATTAAGCGTGTGCCCGTGATGGAAACCAGGTTTACCATCGCGGCCAGTGGGACCGGTGTTGATGAGGCCGGCCTCAAATACGACATCAACGACTTCGACCTGTGGGCCATAGAGGCGGCTCTGCAGATCAAGGAAAAGAACAACAACAGCGCTGAGGTGGTGGTCCTGAGCCTCGGCCCCGACGCCGCGCAGGAGCAGTTGCGCAAGGCTCTCGCCATGGGTGCCGACCGCGCCGTGCTGCTGCAGTCCGCCGAAAGCCCCTCTGATGGCCTGGCTGTGGCGAGGGCGCTTGCGGCAGAGCTCAAAGACGGCGGATATGATCTCATTCTTTTCGGCCGCATCGCGGTCGATGGCATGAGTCAGATGACCGGCCCCATGGTGGCAGAGCTGCTCAATCTGCCAGTTGTAACCAACGTATTCCGTCTCGAAGTGAGCGCCGGGTCGGGCCGGGCTGAGCGTGCGCTTGAAGGCGCCAGTGAGGTAATGGAGTTTCCGCTGCCCGCTGTGCTCACCATTGACGACGGCCTCAACAAGGAGCGCCTGCCATCGCTCAAGGGTATCATGGCTGCCAAGAAGAAGCCGCTCGAAGTGAAGCCGGCGCAGCTTGGTGAAATGCACGTGACCGTCTCGAAAATGGAGCTGCCTCCCGAGCGGGCCGCAGGTCGCATACTGGGCGACGGTGTGGACGCCGTTCCCGAACTGATCCGCCTCCTCCAGACTGAAGCGAAGGTGCTCTGAACATGGCCAACGTTCTTGTATTTGCAGATGTGCGCGCAGGTGAGCTGCGCAAGGTGGCCTTCGAGGCCGTGACTGCGGGCCGCAAGCTTGCCGAACTGAGTGGCGGCGGCAGTGTGGATGTCGTGCTTGCAGGTGCACCGGGAATAGGCTCCAGGGCCGAAGCACTGGCCCGCTACGGTGCAGACAAGGTGCTGGTGCTGGAGCACGAAGGCTTTGCCCAGTACAACCCCGAGGCTCTTACGGCCACTCTGGCGGCACGCCTCAAAGACGGGGCTTACGCTTACGCGCTCTTCAGCGGCACATCACATGGCCGCGATCTTTCGCCGCGCGTTGCGGCCAGCCTGGGTGTGGGTCTTGTGCCCGACCTCAGCGAATTCTCGGTTCAGGATGGTCAGCTTGTTGGACGTCATTTCAACATGAATGGCAAGACCATCGCCACGCTAAGGCTCTCCGGATCGCCCGCCGTGCTGTCGGTGCGACCGTCCGCCATCCAGCCGGTCGAAAACCCCAAGCCCCTGGTTGCTGAAAACATCAGCTCCGCTCAAGACCCCAGTGCTTCACGGGTCAAGGTTGTGGAACTCAGGCAGGGCAGCAGCGACAAGGTGGACCTGAATGATGCCGCTGTGGTCATTGCAGGCGGACGTGGCCTTAAGACCGCCGATAACTTCAAGCTCTGTGAAGATCTGGCTGAGGCCTTTGGCAATGCTGCCGTGGGTGCCACGCGCGCTGTGACTGATGAAGGCTGGCGTCCGCATTCCGATCAGATAGGACAGACGGGCAGAAACGTGAGCCCCGATCTCTACATCGCAGCCGGAATATCGGGTGCCATACAGCATCTGGCCGGAATGCGCACTTCCAGAACCATCGTGGCCATCAACAAAGACAAGGACGCACCGATCTTCAAGGTGGCCGATTACGGAATCATAGGTGATGCACTCGAAATACTGCCTGCGCTCACGGCAGCCGTGAAGGCCGCCAGGGCTCAGGGCTGATTGGTTTTCCTCTCCCGGTTCCACCTCGTGCCATGACCATATCGAATCTGGTGTTCGCGGTCGTCTTCATCATTGGCATTGCAGTTTTCGCCAGGCGTGCCGCTCAACTTGTGCGCTGGCTCAAACTGGCCAGGCCTGAAGACCGCACGGATCATCCGCTCATCCGCACCAAAAACCTACTGCTGATAGGTTTTGGCCAGGCCAAGATCATGCGTGATCCGCTGGGTGGTCTCATGCACGCGCTGGTTTTCTGGGGCTTCTGCGTGCTGGCTGCGGGCACGGTGGAAATCTTTATTCAGGGTTTCTACACGCCCTTCAGTTGGGCGATGGTACTCCCGCGCTTCCTGTACATAGCCTTTGTGCTTTCGCAGGAGTTCTTTGCGGTTTTTGTGCTGGGAGCCTGCGCCTGGCTGCTTTACAGAAGGCTGATCAAAAAGCCCAAGCGCTTCCATAACGATCCCATTCACGGCGAGGACGCCGTACTGGTTCTGGAAGTGATCAGCGTGCTCATGGTAACGCTGCTGCTGCTCTTTGTTGGCGACGCAATGCAGCCGGGCGCTGACAACACAGGCCGTATAATCACCGCCGTTCTGCTGCCGCTGTTCCAGTGGATGACACCGGAGGCAGCGCATGTAATGGCCAGGGTTTCCTGGTGGATACACGCGGTGCTCATACTCTGGTTCCTTGATCATCTGCCCGTATCCAAGCACCTGCACGTGCTTACCGCGTTGCTCAACGTGTGGTTTGCGAACACCAGTGGCCCGGGTCGCATTGGTGCCATGAAGCCCATGGATCTGGAGGCCGAGGATGCAGAGCAGTTTGGTGCGGCTGACATAGAGCACCTGTCGTGGAAAAACATCCTCGACAGCTACTCATGCACGGAGTGTGGCCGCTGTACCGCTGCCTGTCCCGCCAACATGACCGGCAAGCTGTTGTCGCCGCGCATGATCATGGTCAAGACCAGAGCGCGCACCAAGGAAAAGGGTCTTGTACTTGATGCCGTTGCTGCGGCTGGCGGCACTGCCACGGAAGAACAGGAAACCGTGCTGGCAAAGAATCTTCTCGACGACTGGATAACCGAAGAAGAACTCTGGGCCTGCACCAGTTGTCGGGCCTGCGTGGAAGAATGTCCCGAGAGCATAGACCAGCTTGAGATCATTAACGAGCTGCGTCGTGATCTGGTGCTCATGGAATCACGTTTCCCCGAAGAGATTCAGCCCGCTCTTACCAGCATGGAGCGCAACGGCAGCCCTTGGGCGTTCAGTCCGTCGGAGCGTGCCCGTTGGGCTGATGGCATGAACATTCCCACCATGGCTGAAATGGTGGAAAGGGGAGAGAAGCCCGACATAGTATTCTGGGTGGGCTGCATGGGCTCATTCGATGACCGTGCCAAGAAGATCACCGTGGCCTTTGCACGGATACTTCAGGCTGCGAATGTGAACTTCGCCATTCTGGCCGAAGAAGAGCGTTGTCATGGTGACCCTGCCAGGCGCATGGGCAACGAGTATCTCTATCAGATACTGGCCAAGGGTGTCATAGAAACCCTGGACAACTACAAAGTCGAAACCATAGTCACATTCTGTCCGCACTGCTTCCATCAGATCAAGAACGAATTTCCTGATCTGGGCGGTCATTACGAGGTAATTCATCACAGCGAGTACGTGGAGCGTCTTCTGGATGAAGGTCGTGTGCCTCTGGACACCGAGGAGGGTGAAAAGCTCAAGATCACCTACCACGACGCCTGCTATCTGGGTCGTTACAACAACATTTATGACGAGCCTCGCAACATGCTCAAGAAGGCGCTTCCCGTGCTGGAAATCGTGGAGCCTGCGCACACGCGCAGCCGTTCCATGTGTTGTGGAGCGGGCGGTGGGCGCATGTTTATGGAAGAGAACGTGGGCAGGCGCATCAACACCGTGCGGAGCGAGGAGTTGCTGGCCACGGGTGCCGATCAGATTGCCGTTGCCTGTCCCTTCTGCATGACCATGATCACCGATGGTGTGGCTGCGCTGGAGAGCGAGGTGCCTGTGCTGGACATCTCGGAAATAGTGGCATCAAGGCTCAGAGAGCCTGCGGCTGCAGCCGGAGGTTGACGCTACAGGGATCAGTTCCGCACTTCCAGAGCGGATTGAACAGCGGTCATTTCATGGCCACCATAGTCCACAACCGCATAGAGCTTGTAGTTACCTGGTGAAAGCTTTGGCATTTTCACCAGGAAGCTCGCCTGCTGCCCGGGTTCTACACGGTAGGCTTCGGCGAATGATACCGATGCGCTGAGTTCACCCTGCGCGTCGCGCACCTGCAGTTCACCTGAAATTGGTGTCTGCACACTTCCGGTGTTGCTGTACAGCACCTCCAGTGCAGCGCCTTTGAGTCGAATGTCATCCACCTCACCATTCACAATGACTGGGGTGGATGTCGGGCTGCCCTTGTTTTCCGATCTTGCCGTATCGCCTGGCAACGAGATCCTGCCTGTCGGGCTGGTGGTAGTGGCGGCAGTTGCCGCAGCGGGCACAGAGTTGTTGAGCTGGGCCGACAGTGAAGCAGTGGGCAGCAGAACGGCCAGCGCGAGTGTGGCTTGAATGAGGCCGGATTGAAGCCGGAAGTGCTGTCGGATCTTGCGGACAGGGCTGGTGAGCGCGGCGGTGGCCATCTGAACGTCGGCAGAGGGAGGCAGTGTCATGCTGCGCTCTACTGGAAATATGGTGCCAGCATGGTGCAGGGTAGAACAGGACATTTCTACCACAAACTGTAGTAGGCCTGCCACAGAAAATGATGGGCTGGTGCATCAGTTGTGACGCCTGAGCTATCAGCGATGTTCTGTTATCAGGTGCACGCTACGCACAGAGTCGTGGTGTTTCACACTCGGCAGTAACACAGATATGAACAGAACGCTTTCCACATCCATCAAACTCTTGCTTCTGGCCGCACTTGTAACGGCCTGTCATGATACGGTTTCCCCTGAGTGGCGAGCGACGTCGGCAGTACTGAGTGCAGATAATGCCACGCTCGTTGCGGGTGACTCAACATTGCTCAGGTTGACTGTGACCAACCACTCCAGGACGCGGCTGAGTTACGACGTGATATACGGCAGGATATACGGCAGCACCTTCGACATCTCGGTTGAGCGGGAAAACCTGGAAATATGGCGCTCTAGCAAACAGAACCGAGCCGAATCTGCAGCTTATCTCATCTTGGACCCCGGGGCTTCCGGAGAGCTTCTGTTCATGCTCAGGACGGGGTCATATCTCGGCGCGGACCTGGCACCGGGAGAATACAGAGTACGCAGCTATCTGAAAGCCGACGGAGGAGCGATCATTAACACTCCCGATCAGGTGATAGATCTGACGGTACTGCCTGACTCATAACGGGGGCTGGGCTTTCTGAAAGGGAGTATCGGTCGGGCAAGAAGCCCGCCGGTACTCTCAATAAAAGGCGTCAGCAAGCTGCCCAAGGCTGCCTCATGGCTGCTCGCCGCACGTCGGAATCCGGACTATGCGAAGCACCTGAACACTGTGACTGCCAAGAGCATCAGCAACCGGAATGTGCTGCCTGTCAATCACACCAAGCTCCACTTCGGCCAGACTGTCAATGAACCGCCCCAGCATGGGTCTGCCCGGATCGGCAATCAGCGCTGTACCATGCGGGTCCAATGTGCGCGCCAGGCAATCAGCCACCAGCCCTGCATACTCCTCTTCATACAGCACGTCGGCCGCCACAACCACATCAAACCTTCCAAGATCCGGCGGCAACTCGCGCCAGTTCACCATGCGCACCGCTGGCTCCACACCAAGATTCTTCCACGCATTCCAACGCGTCACATGCAATGCGTCTTCGTAGTAGTCACTGCTGGTGACACGAAAGCCTGCGGCCAGTGCAGCACTGCTCACCAGACCTAAACCACAACCCAGCTCCAGCAGACTGCGCCCTTCACCACGCTCAGCCAGCAACACCTGGCCCAGGGCTCGCGAAGACGCCCAAAGGTCGGCCCAGTAGGGAAGACGCTCGTCAAGAACGTAATCCTGTTCGCTTATGAGGTCGTCAGAATTGGAGGGCCTCTCCAGCTCAAAGCTCCGCTTCACCCCCGCTGCAGCCAGCTCAACGCTTAAGTCTGCAAGATTGAAACGCCTGCCCAGTGCCTCACGCAGTTCGTCGCCGTGCAGCACAGCCAAAGCCCTGGCCTCAGCGTCCATGGCGCTACGCTGACTGCGGGATTCACCAATCCCGCTCACCGATCGGCAAGCTCCGGAAAACTCCCACCGGCAATCATTGCTGCCAGCATGTCCTGCACACGCTCCACTTCAACAGTGGGCACTGTGTAGTTGTTGCAAAGAAAAGAGAAAAGCATGAGCCGGCCATCGGCACTCGTTACATAACCGGAAAGTGAACGTGCCTTGTCCAGGGTGCCTGTCTTGGCGTGAACATTTCCTGCAGCAGGAGTGCCAATCATGCGCTTTTCAATCGTGCCGTCCACGCCGGCAACGGGAAGCGCTCTGCGAAAGACATCATACCACGGCGAGCGGTACATGACATCGAGCACCCGCACCACTGTGCGCGGAGTGAGATAGTCGTGACGCGAAAGCCCGCTCCCATCGCGGTAGGCGGCGTCTTCCGCTGTTATGCCCCATTCAAGGAGCTGGCGCGCCGCCGCCGCCCGCGCCGAGTCTATTGAGCCGCTGCCACTTGCTGCCCGACCGCTGCTCCGAAACAGGAGTTCGGCAATCTGGTTTTGCGAGGGCTTGAGCATGCGTGCGAGCACCGAATCGAAAGAGCTGCTTTCAATCAGTGCCAGCGTGTCCCGCGGAGCCGCGTTTGGATTTTTACGGAGAACCCTGTGCTGAACTACAATGCCGGATTGTGACAGAGCTTCACTCAGTGCCGCCAGAAATGTGTCGGCCGGGTGGCGATATGATATGGTGAACTGCCGACTGCTTCCGGCTGGCATGCTGCCCGAAACAACCACACTCTCCGCCACGCTGTCCCATGCAACCTTGAGTGCGTCGTCGCGCCTGATGCTTGTGCCACGGGCTACTGTGCGTGCATTGGAGCGAAGCCTGGGATAGGACTGCGTGGGCGAAGACACTGCACGCACCGCCGCTCCGGCACTGTTCCCCGCCGTCACCTGTATGTGTAATTCGCCTTCGTTGTAAAAAAGCTCATCCACAGCCGCGCTGTAGCTGGCGTTCAGGTCATCCAGCGCCCAACCATAGCCCGTGGTTGGACCCTCAAATGCATCACCCCAGGGAAGCACCCGGCCGGTAATCTGTGTAATGCCATGCTCGCGCAGCGCACGTACCACCGGATCAAATGCCGACGCAGCACGCCCCGAGCGCAGGCTGTCACTGATACTCGGGTCGCCCTGACCGGATACAAGGATGTCGCCTTCGAAGGTGCCTCCGCGTTTCACACCACGCAGCATTACAGGAGTGAACCAGCGGTAGTCAGGGCCCAGTGTGTGGAATGCAACAGCGGCGGTCAGCAGCTTCTGATTGGAGGCGGGCATAAAGAGCCTGTCGGCGTCGTGCGACAGTATCGTGTCGCCACGCTCGGCGTCCACGAGCAGTATCCCCCAGCGCGCGTTGCGCCACATGGGTGCCGCCAGTACGGAATCAACCATGTACTGCAGTGAGTCTCTCGTCCCCGGCATTGCAAATGTTACCGTGGGGAGAAACACCGGTATCATTTCCGGCACGTCAGGTTCGGACTGGTGAGGCCCGGTTGGCGCAGGCACGGGGGGCTCCGCACGCGCCCTCGGACCCTGCCCGGCACAGGCCAGCATGCCGAGCAGAACACCTGTGCGCACAAACGCGGCAATCGGTGCAGACGCCATCGCGCCACACCGGCGCCCTCTACGAGCCTCCAGCCTCACGCCTCCGCCTCCCAGGTGCTGCTCAAAGTATCATCCTCAGCCACCGTCACACGCACCAGACTCGTGCCACTGCCGTCGAGTGCCGCCTGAAGCTTGTCCGCAATGAATCGCGCCAGGTTCTCACCCGTTGGTATCATGCCGCCTTCGCCGAACTC
This sequence comes from uncultured Gemmatimonas sp., assembly GCA_964636415.1. Classification (GTDB taxonomy): domain Bacteria; phylum Gemmatimonadota; class Gemmatimonadetes; order Gemmatimonadales; family Gemmatimonadaceae; genus Gemmatimonas. Next base: position 15,905 of record CAZWSJ010000016.1, read on the forward strand.
TTCAACATCAAGATTGATGTTGCGATGGTCGAAGCGTTGTCGTACCTCCCTCTCGAGCAAGGAGTCCAGCAGGCCAAGGTCAGCCACGAAACCGGTCTCCTCGCTGAGGGTTCCCGTTACCGTAACATCGCAGCGATACGAATGGCCGTGAAAATGCGGATGCGCGCACGCTCCAAATACTGCTGCATTGCGCTCCTCACTCCAACCGGCACGGTGGTAGCGATGAGCCGCGGCAAATGTAATACGTCGGGTCAGCAGCAGTCGTGACATCAGATACCGGTTGTAAGCAAGGTTGTGTGAACGCCAGAGGCTGCAGTGCAGCCAGCACTGCGGCCAGCAACGCTCAGCGAAAAACCGGAATGGATACGCCGGCGCTCATGGCCCAGTTGCCACGCCATCCCGACTTGTGCCTGACCAAGGTGAGTACCGATGTGCTGTCGGCGGCTTTCACGAAATAGCGATCAGGATACTGAAACTTCCAGAGAGCGTTTGTTACGTCCACCCGAAGCTGCGGAAAATGCGGAGGCAGAATCCTGAGACTTCCGCCATAGGTGAACGCGAAACGTGTTCCGAAGCGATAGCCGCCCACATCAGTGGAGGCGAAATCACCCGCCAGGCCGATTCCGGTGTTGATGGATGGCATCAGGTGATGCCATGTCTTGCGGCCGGTGAGCGAAATATCGAAGCCCATGTCCAGCAGATGCGTTGTGGTTGATACCTCACCAGCGCGCCGGGTGGGCGCTGGATTTGAGGGCTGCAACACCACACGCTCGGATGATGCGAAGAGGTAGCGCACAAAAAGTGATGCGGGCCCGCCAACACCTATGTCGTAGCGCAGGCTTCCCATTGCCGATGACTTTGGTGCAACACGGGCCGGATCGGCACCCACCGAAAGCCTGCCCGCCAGCACGCTGAAGGTCTGCCCGATTTTGAAATCTTCGTACGGACTGTTGTCGGGTGTATGTCCCACTCGTGTGGTCTGCGCCATTGAAACAGCGGGGAAGACAGCAATGAGAGCTGCTGCAAGCACTGACTTGCCTGACTTGATACGGCTTCTGACTGAGCGACTGATATCTGTGTGCACGGGTGATTGTACGTGAGATGTGCGAAAAGCGCGGTTGCGGCAGGCAATTAAGCCCGGAGCTGGCTGAGATCCCGCAGGTCTCTACCGGTGAATTCAGACGGCGGTGTAATGCCCAGCAGACCGAGCGCGGTGGGTCCAACATCACAGAGTGCCCCACCGGAGCGCAGTGGTGAGCACTGATCGGGGTCCAGTATCACGAAGGGCACCGGATTGGTGGTGTGCGCCGTGTGCGGCTGGCCCGTGATGGGATCAACCATTATGTCAGCGTTACCATGGTCGGCCGTTATCAGGAGCCTTGCGCCACCGCGCTCGGCCGCAAGGAGAATGCGGCCCAGGCAGGAATCCACGGTCTCCACCGCCGTGATGGCGGCGGGCAGTGACCCCGTGTGCCCCACCATGTCGGTGTTGGCGAAGTTGCACAGCACAAAATCGTGGCTGTGATTCTCCAGCGACTCGCAAAGAATGTCACATACAGCCGGTGCGCTCATCTGTGGTTGCAGATCGTAGGTCGCCACCTTGGGACTGGGCACGAGGCGCCTTTCTTCGCCGGCAAACGGCTCATCACGACCACCATTGAAGAAGAAAGTCACATGCGGATACTTCTCGGTCTCCGCCGTTCTGAGCTGCGAGAGTCCCGCTTGTGACAGCACCTCTCCCACCAGGTGCTTCATTGACTGTGGCGGGAAGGCAATGGGGAAGCTGAATGCGTCGTCGTAGTTGGTCATGGTGACCACGTGCAGCGACGGTCTCACGCCGGTATCGAAGCCGGAGAAGTCTTCCTGCGTGAGCGCCCTCAAGGCCTGACGCATGCGGTCGCTTCTGAAGTTGACGCAGACCAGTGCATCGCCGTCCTTCATGCCTGCCAGCGGCTTGCCATCGGGGCCCGCCATTACCCATGGCTTTACGAATTCGTCGGTGGTGCCTGACTTGTGGGCTTTTTCCAGAGCTGCAACGGCGTCGGTTTCAATCGGCCCGCTGCCCAGCACTGCGGCCTTGTACCAGAGGCCCGTTCGGTCCCAGCGATTGTCACGGTCCATGCCGTAGTAGCGTCCGCTGGCCGAAGCCAGTTGGGCACGGCCGGCGATGCGCTCCAGAAGAGCCGGCAGAAAGCTGCTTGCGCTGGTTGGTGGAGTGTCTCTGCCGTCAAAGAGTGTGTGAATTACGGTGCGGGGCACGCCCTCGCGTTCGGCCAGGTCTACCATGGCCAGCATGTGCTTGTCGTGTGCGTGCACGCCGCCGTTGCCCAGCAGGCCCAGCAGATGGAGAGTGCCCCCGCTGCGCCTGACTGCCGCACAGGCGGCCAGCAGTGTGGCGTTCCCGAAGAAGCTGCCGTCGTCGATGGCGCTGCCGATGCGCACCAGGTCCTGCATCACCACGCGGCCGGCGCCCAGGTTCATGTGGCCCACTTCACTGTTGCCCATCTGCCCTTCGGGCAGGCCCACGGCCCGTCCCGAGGCGGCGAGAAGGGTGCGCGAGGGGTGTGACCAGATCCTGTCCCAGTGGGGAGTTCTGGCCATACTGATGGCGTTGGCTTCAGGATTTACACGGTATCCCCATCCGTCGAGGATGATGAGGGCAACCGCACGGGATGGTCTATGAGACATTGTACTCCGGATGCGCTTGAGATGAGCTTGATGGCGGAATCTACTTCAAGTCGGAGCGGCATTGAGAGGAACCCCTGAAATTGCTGTGTGTTCAAAGGATGTCGGGTGCAGGTTAGCGGGGGCAGGATAGCGGGGGCTGTCAGGGTGGAAGTCTTTACCGCAGTACACCTTTCAACACTTCCGCATCATTACTACTCGAGGACATCACAGCAAGCTGACACCCCGACGCAACCTTTCATTTGTATATTTCGCTGCCGGCGCTCAGTCGTCTCCTTATGGACCCCTCAGGGCCCTGTGAAACCCGGGGTCGTCTGAGCTCTAGGCCCGGAGTACACACGAGGTACCCCCGGAGCACATCCGGCACCACATAGTACCGTGATTACAAAGCCACTGTCGCAATACATCATACAGGCCCTCCGGGCCGTCACGCCATCAGTCTCCGTGGAGCGTCTGCCTTGATCAGTCGCCGCTCCGCACTGGTGCTGAGTGGACTGGCAGCAATAGGCGCCGCCATCGCCTATCAGCCGCCAGCCACGCTTATGGCCGACTCCGCCGCTGAAAGCTCTGCCGCAAGGGTGCCACGCGTGGTCATCGACTCAAGCGCACGAGGCCTGAGCCGCGATGTGCAGATGCGATTCGTGAGAGCAGGCGAACGCGTGGCCTTCCCCGTAAGGCTTGCCAGCAGCAGCCCCGACACTCCGCCCACGGGCTTCAGCTACCAGTGGATAGAAGCCGGCGGCAACCAGGCCGGCGACGTAGCCCGTCCGCTCAACAGCGACACGCTGCTCTCGCCGCTCAAGCCCGGCTTCTATGAGCTGGCCATTACCCGCGCCGGTGTCACCCAGAAGCTCCAGGAACCACGTCTGGCCGTACTGGTGCCGTTCGAACTCAAACTTGGCAGCACTCTCAACGGCTACCAGATCGGGCGCTACCCGGCCGAATGGTCAAAGGAAGGCCTGGGCGAACATCCCGCGGGCTTCGCCGAAGTATACGAAGCAGATCTTGATCTCCCTCTCACCAGGCACCTCAGGGTACGCGACTTCGTAACCCACGACCAGCAAACCCGCTGGCCACGCTACGTGGCCGTTGACCCGCGCGTGCTCGACAAGCTGGAACTCGTCCTGCGCGAACTGGCCCGGCGTCGCGGCGAAGAGCGAATAGACTTCACCCTGGAAGTCCACAGTGGATTCCGCACACCGCTCCACAACTCCTCGGTGGAAGGCTCAGCCCGTGACTCCCGGCACCTCTATGGCGACGCAGCCGATGTGGCCATCGACGCTGACGGTGACGGCCGGCTCACCATCTTCGACGCCTACAAGGTGGAGCAGGCCGTGGAATGGGTGGAGCGCCTGCACCCGGAACTGGCAGGCGGACTGGGCGTTTACAGCAGCCCGCACTACTCAACACCCTATTGCCACATCGACGCCCGCGGTGAGCGGAAACGCTGGCGCGGTTGAACACGTAGTGCGGAGAATGAGGAGACAAACATGAACCCCTATGTCCGCGACAGAATCAGCCGCAAGCTCGACACGCTGAGCGATGAGCGCCTGTTTCAGGTTCTCGACTACATCGAGTTTCTGGAGTCCCGGTACGCCGAAAAGCCGGCCCCCAATACCAACGTCTTCCAGCGCTTCACCGACGGCGTGGGCGATACCCTCCGCGCCGGAGGGCTGGCCGCTGGCACGGTGTCCGAAGCAATGGGCTTCCTGCACAAGGCCATGAACACCCTCAGTAACGTGGCCGAAACCACGCGCAGCGTTGCCACAGACGTGGTAAGCCGGGCCCGAACTGCCGCCGACCAGATTGCAACGCCAGGCAGCTCCGAAAACTCAGCGGCATCAGGTCCAACATCGGGGCCGACATCAGGTCCTACATCAGCTTCCGCATCGGGTCCCACATCGGGTCCCCATGCTGCTCAGTCACCGGTTCCGCCTCCTGCACCCCCGTCCGCCGATCCCGCTGGCCCGCCGCCTCACGGGAGTTGATTCACACTCGGGGGCCGTCTAACATACAAGATGGCACCCTCAACTGATCGCCCCTCAAGGGGCGCTGCACGAATCCGTGAAGACGTCGCGCTTACCTTCGACGACGTTCTGCTCACACCGCGTCACTCTCTGACGCATCCCAGCAATGTGAAGCTCAACTCACGCTTCACCCGCGGTATCACTCTCAATGTCCCGCTCGTTTCCGCGGCAATGGACACCGTCACCGAAAGCGACATGTCCATCGCAATGGCCCGACACGGCGGCCTGGGCGTTCTCCACAAGAACATGTCCATAGACCGTCAGGCCGCCGAAGTGGATCGCGTGAAACGCAGTGAAAGCGGCATGATTCTCAAGCCCATCACGCTCACTCCCACCGCCTCGCTGCGGGAAGCCGTGGCGCTGATGATGCGATTCAAAATATCCGGCGTGCCAATCATAGATGACAACGGCAAACTCGTCGGGATAATCACCAACAGAGACCTGCAATTCGAGCGCGATCTGGATCGGCCGCTGGGCGAAGTCATGACCAGCGGCGATCTTGTTGTTGCACCCGTCGGAACCACGCTCGAAGAGGCGGAGCGAGTACTTGGCAGGCACCGCATTGAAAAACTCCCCGTTGTTGACGATGAGGGCATCCTCAAGGGACTCATCACCGTCAAGGACATCCACAAGCGCCGGGAATACCCCGACGCCAACAAGGATGAACACGGACGTCTGAGAGTGGCGGCGGCAGTGGGTGCAGGTGGTGACTACCTCGACCGCGCGCGTGCGCTCGTTCAGGCCGGAGTGGACGTGCTCGTGGTAGACACAGCACACGGCCACAGCGAGGGAGTGCTTCAGGCCACTGCGCGTGTGCGCGAAGCCTTCCCCGACGTGCAACTGGTGGCCGGCAACATTGCCAGCCGCGCCGGAGCCGCTGCTCTGGTTGAGCGCGGTGTGGACGCCGTGAAAGTGGGCGTGGGGCCCGGCTCCATCTGCACCACACGTGTGGTTACGGGTGTCGGTGTTCCCCAGATCACGGCCGTCATGGACGCGGTGGAGGGCGCTGGCGATGTGCCGGTAATCGCCGACGGTGGCATCAAGTACTCGGGTGACATCGTCAAGGCACTGGCTGCCGGCGCATCCAGTGTGATGATGGGATCCATGCTGGCCGGAACCGAGGAAAGTCCGGGCGAGTCCTTCCTGCTGGAAGGACGCCGCTTCAAGATGATTCGCGGCATGGGCTCACTCTCCGCCATGCAGGACGGCTCGGCCGACCGCTATTTCCAGGACAGCCAGCAATCTGTGCGCAAGCTCGTGCCCGAGGGCATTGAGGGCCGCGTGCCCTACAAGGGGCCTGCCGGCGACGTGCTTTTTCAGATGATCGGCGGACTCAGGAGCGGTATGGGCTATGTGGGCTGTGCCAGCATCGATGAGCTGCGCACCGAGGCCGAGTTCGTGAGAATCACCACGGCGGGGCTTCGGGAATCTCACCCGCACGACGTGACCATCACCCGCGAAGCTCCGAATTACTCGCTCTGAGCGGGGCGTTGCTGCCCGGGAACCGCGGTTTTCGGGCAGCGGCAACGGCCCTCTTGTGGCCAAGACGTTGCGCCAGACGGTAACGGAGTCGAACTTGCTGTGGCTCCATTCGATTCCAAAGGCCGTGCCCGCAACATCGGGCTCCGGCGTCCGGCATTTGTTTGTGAGTCATGCCCGCCGGCTGCGGGTCCACCACAACCCCCGTGGTGACTTCTCAGCCATCCGATCCATCCTCGCGTACCGCGCGTCACTCGCGGCCCGCTCCACCCAGACCACACCGCTCAGATGGGAATCTGGTCCACAAAATCGATCGAGGCATTGCGCGCAGAAGCGGACAATGCCGAAGGAGGGCTCAAGCGAACGCTGGGTGCCCTCAATCTCACCTTGCTGGGTATCGGTGCGATCATCGGTGCCGGCATCTTCGTTCTGACCGGAACGGCTGCAGCTCAATTTGCCGGCCCGGGCGTCTCCCTCTCCTTCGTGCTCGCGGGGCTCGCCTGCCTTTTTGCCGGACTGTGCTACGCCGAGTTCGCATCGATGATACCGATCGCCGGCTCTGCATACACATACAGCTATGCCACCATGGGTGAAGGTGTGGCGTGGTTCATCGGCTGGAACCTGGTGCTTGAGTACCTCTTCGCGGCATCCACCGTCAGTGTGGGCTGGTCGGGTTACTTCGGTGCTCTCATCAGCGAGATGGGCCTGCATATTCCAGCGGCCTTTGCCGCGGCGCCTCTCACGGTGGAGGCTGGGCACCATGTGGTCAGAGCCTTCACCTGCGTGGATCCCTCGGGGATTACACTGGTGGACGCTGCCACCAACCTGTCTTATGCCACGCGTGACGCCTGCATGGCAGCGGGCGGTTCTGTTGTTAATGGCATAATCAACCTGCCGGCGGTGCTCCTCATTCTCGGCCTCACTCTGCTGCTGGTGCGCGGTGTTCAGGAGTCAGCCACCTTCAACAACATCGTTGTCGCAATCAAGATGACGGTCGTGTTACTGGTGATCATCTTCGGCTTCATGTACATCAACAAGGCCAACTGGACACCCTTCATCCCGGAGATGGTAACCAATCCGGATGGCACAACCGCCTATGGCATGAAGGGCGTGCTGCGAGCGGCGCCAGTGGTGTTCTTCTCCTACATCGGTTTCGACGCCGTCTCCACCGCGGCGCAGGAATCCAAGAACCCGCAGCGTGATCTGCCCATAGGCATGATCTCCTCGCTGCTTATCTGCACGGTACTCTACATCCTGATGTCGCTGGTCATGACCGGTTTGGCGCCTTACCAGTCGCTCAACGTTCCACACCCGGTTGCAGTGGCCGTTGCCGCAGTACCGCAGCTTGCGTGGCTCGAGTACCTGGTAAACATCGGTGCCGTTGCTGGTCTTTCGTCGGTTGTACTTGTCATGCTCATGGGACAGCCACGAATCTTCTACACCATGGCGCATGACGGTCTGCTTCCCAAGATCTTCAGCCGCGTGCATCCCAAGTACCAGACACCCTTTGCATCCACATGGATCGTTGGCATCATTGCCATCCTGATCGCCGGCTTCATGCCGGTGGGCTTGCTGGGTGAGCTGGTTTCAGGCGGTACGCTCATGGCCTTCACAACTGTCTGCATCGGTGTATGGCTGCTTCGTATTCGCAGACCGGAATTGGATAGGCCCTTCCGCACGCCGCTCGTGCCGCTGGTGCCCATCCTGGGGGCTGCAGCCACGCTTTACATGCTCATGCAGCTTCCGTGGATCACCTGGAGGCTCCTGCTCATCTGGACCCTTCTTGGCATGTCGGTCTACTTCCTCTACGGAATGCGCAACTCCACAATCGGCAAGAAGGAAGCGGCGGGCAAGTGACAAAAACCGTGTCCGGAGAACTGCTCTCGGGCGCATCAGAAGACCGGAAGGCGGCAATCCATTCGTGGTTTGCCGCCTTTCGGCCGGGTATGACAGTGGCTCTGTCCACACACATCAATGCCGATGGTGATGGCTGTGGATCCCAGACCGCACTGGCCCGCTTGTTCGCTCAGCGGGGGATTACCTGTCGCATTGTCAATCCAACGCCCTGGCCGTCAATGTTCGCCTTCCTGCTCGGCTCCGATATTGAAGACCGCAGTCGTGACGGCGCAAAGGCTCTGGAAGACGTGGACGCATTGGTGGTGCTTGATATCAATGACGTGCGACGACTGGGGAATCTGGCGGATACCGTAAGACAACTGCGCATTCCGGTTCTCGTGGTGGATCACCACCTGGCAGGCGATGAGCCTGTGGGACACATCGCCGTTGCGGATTCCGCCGCCTGTGCCACGGGTGAGCTGGTGTATGACATCGCGATGACGCTGGCCATGGAGATCACGCCAGCCATCGCGCAAAGTCTCTATGTGGCCATACTCACCGATACCGGGAGTTTCAGGTTCAGCAACACATCGCCGCGAGCTCATGCCATAGCTGCACATCTGCTGGCAGCCGGCGTGCATCCCGAAGAGATGTATCGTCGCATCTATGCTCAGGTGAGCATGGGCCGCATGCAGCTCCTGCGTGAAGCACTCGAAAGCCTCGAAGTGGAGCCAGAAACGGGGCTCGCATGGATCTCTGTTGAGGCCGATGCAATGGAGCGCTTCAAGGTGACCAGTGAGGAGCTCGACGGAATCGTTGAGCATCCCCGCAGCATAACCGGCACACGGCTCGCACTGTTTTTCCGCGACCTCGGCCACGGAAAAGTGAAGGTCAGCTTTCGCAGTACCGGCGAGGTAAACGTGCAGCAGTTTGCCCGCCGTTACGGTGGCGGCGGACACGCAAAGGCCTCAGGTGCAATGCTTGCGGGCACGCTCAGCGAAGTGCGCACGCGTGTGGTGAAAGATGCGAGGGAGTTTCTGAAACACGGCTGACACCTTTGTGCCAGTCGGACGCTGAGCGGAACGCCAGAGGCATTCCAGCACCACGTGACGGCATCTAGTTTTCGGAGAGCGTTTTCGCGGCTTCCCCCGATACTGATTCATGCCGATAACCACAGAACAAATCGCCCAGGCTCTCGCGGCGGTTCGCAACAAAAGACTCAACACCGACGTGTTCACCGCTCAGCAGGTTGGCGATCTTGCCATCGGTGATGACGACCGGATCCGACTCACACTGCTCCTGGCACCGGAAGACGACGCCACACTGGTGCGCGAAGTGCGTGAAGCACTGCAGCAAATAGAGGGCGTTGCCGACGTTCGTGTTGATGTGCGCGATCCGTCGCAGCGCTGGGCCGGTGAGGACAAGGCCGCGGATAGCGCAGCCAATCCCGGCCCTGCAGCAGCCTCAGGCGGGCGCTCACTTCCCGTAATCAACACCGGCCACGGCGGCCACGGCCACGGCCATGGTCACGGCGGACACGCCGCTCGACGCGCACCCGGAGCCGGAACCGCAGCCGGAGCCGGAGCCAGGGAACCCCGCGAAGGCGTACCCAATCCAGTACGCTACCCGCAACTGGGCACCATCATTGCCGTTTCCTCGGGCAAGGGTGGAGTGGGCAAGAGCACGGTGGCCGTAAACCTCGCCATCTCACTCGCACGCGCAGGCAAGCGCGTTGGCATAATGGATGCCGATGTCTATGGCCCCAATCTCCCACTCATGATGGGTGTGGACCGGGCACCCGCCGTGCGCGACGACAAGATCGTCCCGCTCGAAGCATGGGGAGTCAAGGTGGTTTCGCTGGGCTTCCTCATTGAGAAAGACCAGCCGGCCATATGGCGCGGCCCCATTGTCATGAAACTCATCACTCAGTTCCTGCGCGACGTGCACTGGGAGCAGCTCGACTACTTTCTGGTTGACATGCCGCCTGGTACTGGTGATGCACAACTCTCACTGGTGCAGGCAACACAGGTGCACGGTGCCGTGATAGTCACCACGCCGCAGCAACTTGCCATCGGCGATGCGCTCCGCGGCGTCAAGATGTTTGAGCGTACCGGCGTGCCTGTTCTGGGCATAGTTGAGAACATGTCCTGGTTCGAGAACCCGGAAACCGGCAAGCCCATTGCCATCTTCGGCAGCGGCGGTGGACAGCGTCTGGCCGATGAGTGCCGTCTTCCGCTCATAGGCCAGATACCACTGGACCCCCGCATCCAGGAAGGCGGTGATACAGGCAAGCCCATTGTTGGCGTGGACCCCGGAAGTCCCTCGGCCAAAGCACTTATCGACATGTCACAGCGCGTGATGGAGCGGCTTGAACACTACGGTCGCTGAAGCCGTCGCTTCTGATGCACCCCGCGGCGAACTGGTAGGGGAACCACTCCCCCAGACCATTCGCCGCGTGGCAATTCCGGCCGTAATCGCCAATCTGCTGATGACGGCCTTTCAGAACGTTGATACCTTCTGGATCAGTCGTTCACTTGGCCCTGAAGCCCTGGCCGCTGTAACCGGCTCAATTTTCTGGGTCTGGCTGCTCATTTCGCTTGGTGAAATGGTGAGCATAGGCCTCGACGCCGTGGCCTCGCGCCGACACGGTGAGCGGAGACCCGAAGAGGCAGCACGCACCATTGGTGATGGATTGCTGCTCGCAGCGCTGCTGGGTGGAGCAATCGCACTCGCTACACCCTTCGTGCTCAACAGCCTCTTCCAGGCACTGCACACGGGCGCCACAGTCAGTGACATAGGCAAGCACTACCTGGGCACTTATCTGCTGGGCATGCCCCTGCTCTTTGGGTTCTTTGCCGTAGATGCTGCGTTCAGGGCCAAGGGCGACACGCGTACGCCTTTGCTCATTCTCGCTGTCACCACCATTCTGGGCATTATTCTTGACCCGGTGCTCATTCGCGGCTCGGGGCCCATACCGGCGCTGGGTGTGAGCGGTGCGGCGCTCGCCACTCTTGTTCCACGTGGCCTGGCATGCGTCATTGGCATTGCCATACTCAAAGAGCGCGAGATGGTCATCTGGCTGCGCCCGCGTCTGCATGTCATTGCTGCAATCACACGCGTCGGCGCACCTGCCGCAGCAACCGGAATCACTTTCAGCGCCATTTACGTGGCTCTCACCAGAATCACCACGCAGTTCGGCACGCCAGCTCTTGCCGCCCTGGGGCTGGGGTTCAGGATGGAAAGCATAGTCTACGTGGTGAGCGTTGGCACGGGAGCAGCCCTGGCTGCAATTGTGGGCCAGAGTCTGGGCGCCGGGGACACGGAACGCGCAGCACGTGCCGGCTGGATTTCCGCCGCTGCCGTAAGTGCTCTGGGACTCGCCATGGCCGTCGTGGCCTTTTTCTACGCCACACCAATAGTGTCAATTTTTTCCACCGACCCGGAGGTGGTCAGGGAGGCCGCGGCCTATCTCCGGATTGCCGCCTTCAGTCAGCTCTTTCTCGGAGCTGAGGTGGTACTGGAAAGTGCAATGGGCGGTGCAGGCTGGACGCTTGTGCCGATGCTCTTCAGTACGGCAGTCACGGCCTCACGTCTGCCCCTGGGCGCCTGGGCAGCCGGCCACTGGGGTACGACCGGGCTCTGGTGGGTGCTCTCGCTCACGGCTGCCATGCGCGGAATCGTCATGGCCTTGCTATGGGCATGGGGACGGTGGAAACTCAAGCAGATATGAGCGCCATCACCCTTCTCACTGATTTTGGCACTTCCGATGGTTATGTGGCGGAAGTGAAGGGGGTGCTGTTTTCACTGGCGCCACAGGCGCAAATATTGGATCTGGCGCACGATCTGGCACCGCAGGACATCATGGCGGCGCGCCTGGCTGTAGCGCGCTACTGGCGGCGTTTCCCGCCGGGCACCGTACACATGGTGGTGGTGGACCCGGGTGTGGGCACGGAACGCGCGGCGCTGGCTGTGGCCAGCGAGGGTCGCATGCTGGTGGGGCCCGACAACGGGGTGCTTTCACCGGCGCTCTTCAGTCTGGACGCTGAGGTGGTGCGGCTTGATGTCCCCTCCGATGCAGCGCCAACTTTTCATGGCCGCGATGTCTTCGCACCAGCCGCTGCAGCTCTGGCGGACGGGGCCGATCTTGCTGCACTTGGTGAACCATTCGCCGAGGCACTGCGCCTTCGCACCCCGTCACCTCAGCATCAGTCCGATCGCTCTGTTCTGGGCGAAGTTCTTACGGTAGACCGCTTCGGGAACATCATTACCAACCTCAGACCTGCAGGCGGCGGTGGCAGTGTGGAGCTGGGAGGCCTGCGGGTGGATCTGGCACACAGCTATGGCCACGTGCCCAAGGCGCCAATGCTGGCCCTCATAGGGTCGAGCGGCTTTGTGGAGATTGCCTTGCGCGAGGGGAATGCAGCGCGGGAGCTGGGCGCGGGGCGTGGCATGCCCGTGCTGTGGCGCCCCGATCCGAAGCCTCGGGGCTGAAGCAAGCTCAGGCATCCCCCGGGGGCAAACCCGTTTCCGGTTTCCTGGCTGCCGTATAAGACCCCGTGGTTTGTGCCACTGGCCTACGTGCCGCCACCACGCCCTGCACGGGCGTGGGTGTCATCCAGCTTATCGTGCCCTGAACCTCTCCTTCATGGGGTTCCGCTGGCTCTGAGGGCTGCGACACAATCTCCGAGGACCAAAACCTGCCGCCAGTCATGCCGTTCATGAAGCCGCCCGCCACACCGCTCCACTGACCAAAACGCAGGCTGATTCCGGACATCCCTATGCGCGACCGGAGCACCGCACCCATGCCAATGGTGGTTGTGGCCCATGTGAACGCCACTGCGGCCAGGCGGGTCACCGCGCCGACAACGGGCACAGTGGAAGCGAGTACAGCGCCCAGCCAGATGTCGCACAGTACAAAAAGCCCCACTGCAAGACCGCGGATTGCCACTTTTTTCCGGGACCCGTTACCGCTGCCTGCCACTGCCCGCCCTATCATGAGCAAGACGCCCAGAAGGCCCAGTGTTACCGTACCTGCGAGTGCCAGAGCCCAGGCCAGCACCACCACAGGAATAAGCAGGATTCCAATTATTGTGATGGCGCAGGCGGCAGCCAGCAGCAGCAGCACCGGCAGCGCCAGCAATTGGATCAGAACACCTGTCCAGAAGCTCCCCGCAACATTGCGGGCTGAACTCGTGGCCACCGCTGTTATGGCTTCCTCCGAGGTGACAAGCACCACGAGGCCTATGAGCAGAGCCACTCCGAAGATTCCCGCGGTGGCGATCAGGCTGGCTGCGGTTGCTGACATGGGCAGGTCAAACCCGACGTGAAGTGTGAGCCATGCGTATTCTCAGAGCCTCAGCGTACTGCGCGGTCGCTGGAGGCCAGGTAGCGAACTCCCACCACACCCACTCCGGCAATTGCCACGAAGCCACCCGCAAGGATCGCGATGGTTTCGGGTGAGCTTTGCTGAAGCATGTCGAGGCCCGGCTGGCCGGCCAGTGTGCGGAAGAGATCGCTGAAGGCGGCCGAGATCTGCTCGCGGAACCTGCTGAGCCCCATCTGCGCCAGCAGAACAGCGATATCCATATGGGCCACTGCCCATGTAGCACCCGCAGTGGCAAGACCGGCTCCTGCGGCGGCACCAATGCCCGCCAGTACACGCGATGGGCCCTTGGCAGGTATGAGCCCCTTCACACTGCGCGCGAGCGCCACGTACCAAGGCTCAAACACCTGAACCTCACTCATGACCCGGTTTGCAAAACCATTAGCGGGCTGAAAATCCGGCAGCGTGTCCAGTGTGAACATGAACTCACGGGCACGCTCAAGCTCTGCCTCGCATTGGGGGCAGGACCACAGGTGGGCCCAGAGCTGGGCCGCTCCAAAGCCTTCCTCTCCGTCGAGGAGCTGCTCGATCTGTTCGGGTTCGAGATGTTTTTCGTTCATGGGAAGGTCTCCTGAATACCTCTACGCACGGCCCTGTCTGGGGGTTTCAATGTTCCTGAAGCAATTTTTGCACTCATTTTCTTGTGGCCTCCAGTTCCACCCGTAATTCATGGCGTGCCCGGTGTATGTAGGTCTTGACCGTGCCCAGGGGGAGGTCGAGCGTGGTTGCTATGTCTTCGTAAGAGCGCCCCTCCACGTGACGAAGCATGATGCAGGCCCGATACTCCGGACGGAGCCTGCCTATGGCGCGCTCAATGGCTGAGCCCAGTTCACGGGACTCAAGCTCCTCAAGGGGGCTTTCCTGCTCCGCCGCCAGATCCATGGAACTGGCCTCCACCTCTGCTGCCGTGGTGGCATCGCGATGGCCGTCCAGACTTATGGTGTCCAGCCGACGCTTCCGAAGTGTGTCGATGGCCAGGTTGTTTGCGATCTTGAAAAGCCAGCTCGAAAACTTGAACTCCGGGCTGTAGCGGTCGATGTGGTTGAGGATTTTTACAAAAGTGTCCTGCGCCAGGTCTTCGGCCAGCTCCCGGTCTCTTACCATGCGATAGACGAGCGAAAAAACAGGCCGCTCGTAGCGGCGTACGAGTTCGCGGAAGGCGAGCTCGCGGCCTTGCTGGGCGAGGCGGACCACATCGGCATCCGGCAGTGTCCTCAGCTCGTCGGAATTGGGCATGACCGTGGGAAAACCTAGCCCCTGCACCCCGCTCCGACCAGACTGGTGGCTTGCCTGCCACGGGCCGCTCTCCGATGTTACGGGATGCCAGCCACATCAGCCCCCGGCTCCGAAGAAGTGTCGTCAGTGACGTCTGCCGCCAGTGGTGAGGGCAAACGCGACTACGTAAGGCAGATGTTCTCCGACATCGCGCCACGCTACGATCTGCTCAATCATCTGCTTTCACTCAACATCGACCGCCGGTGGAGAAAACGCGCTCTGGCCCGGCTCGGCTGGAAGAATTGCCCTGATGGCTGCTACCTCGATCTCTGCGCCGGAACTCTCGATGTGGGAGCCATGCTGGTGGCACAGCCTGGCTTCAGCGGGCGTGTGGTGGGTGCAGACTTCGCCGTGCCCATGCTCAGGCAGGGGGCAGGGAAGGCGCCACGCCAAAGGCTCGTCGCCGTTGGCGCAGACGCTCTGCAGCTCCCATTTGGCAATCAGAGTTTCGATGGCGCCATTGTGGCCTTCGGCATCCGCAACGTGGCCAACCTGGACGCCTGCCTGCGTGAAGTTCGACGCGTACTCAAACCGGGCGCACGGTTCGTGATTCTCGAGTTTTCCACTCCGCCGATCGCAATCGTGCGTGCCGCTTATCTCTTCTACTTCCATCGCATTCTGCCACTCGTGGGCAAGCTGGTGAGCGGGCACCGTTCGGCTTATACATATTTGCCCCTCTCAGTAGCCAGTTTTCCCGGAGTAACAGAGCTGGCTGAGCGCATGCGCAGGGCCGGCTATGAGTCGGTGAGCTGGGAAAGACTCAGCTTCGGCATTGCTGCAATACACACGGGCAGTGTCTGAGATGCAGTTCACTCGCAACGAACATTGATTCATGTCGCTTGATACACTTGCCGATTTCATTCAGGCCATTGACGACATCGGCGAGCTTCATCGCATCGCCACGCCTGTGAGTGTGCATCTGGAAATCACGGAGATCACCGATCGTGTTTCCAAGATGCCGGGCGGCGGCAAGGCTTTGCTCTTTGAGAAACCGCTGCTGCGTAACGGTTCGGTGTCGGAATACCCGGTGGCCATCAATCTTTTTGGCTCAATGCGCCGCATGGCGCTGGCCCTGGGAGTAGACACTCTGGACGAAATAGGCGATCGCATTACCGGTCTGCTGGATCTCAAGGTGCCCGACGGACTGCTTGGCAAGCTCGCACTTTTTCCGCGCCTGCTTGAAGTGTCGAAGTTTCCGCCACGCATAAAGTCGGGCAGCCCTTCGTGTCAGGATATTGTATGGCAGGGCAGCGAGATTGATCTTGACCGCCTGCCCGTGCTTCAGTGCTGGCCCGAGGATGGGGGGCCGTTCATGACAATGACTGCGGTGATAAGCAAGGATCCGGCACGGGGCATTCGCAACGTGGGCATGTACCGCGTTCAGCAGTTGGGAAAGAAGCATGTGGCCATGCACTGGCAGCGCCACAAGAGCGGTGCCGAACACATGCGGCAGATGGCTGAGCGCGGTGAGAAGATGCCGGTGTGCATAGTGATAGGCTCCGATCCGGCGAGCATGTATGCGGCTTCAGCTCCACTGCCTCCCAACATCGATGAGTTTCTCTTTGCAGGTTTTTTGCGCAGGAGCCCGGTACGTCTGGCAAAGGCTGTAACCAGTGACCTGGAAGTACCTGCTGATGCAGAGATCGTGATTGAGGGCTACATAGATCCGTCTGAAGGTCTGGTAGTGGAGGGGCCGTTTGGTGACCACACCGGTTTTTACTCCGAGGCCGATCTGTATCCGCGTGTGCATGTCACCGCCGTGACCATGCGTCGTGACGCCGTGTATGCAAGTACCATTGTGGGTCGGCCTCCCATGGAGGATTTTTATCTGGGGCATGCCACCGAGCGCATTTTCCTTCCGCTTCTCAAGCTCACCACACCGGAGATTGTGGATTACCACATGCCTGCAGAGGGCGGTTTTCACAATCTCGTTTTTGTGAGTATAGACAAGAAGTATCCCGGACATGCCGACAAGGTCATGCACGCGCTCTGGGGGCAGGGTCTCATGTCACTTGCCAAAGTGCTGGTTGTGGTGGACAAGGAAGTGAATGTGCGCAATCCCATGGAAGCCTGGTGGATTGCACTCAACAACATGGACCCGGAACGTGATGTGCGTTTTACAATGGGGCCGGTGGATGTGCTGGATCACGCCAGTCGTGCGTTCACATATGGAAGCAAGATGGGCATAGATGCCACGCGCAAATGGCCTGAAGAAGGTTTTGCACGTGCGTGGCCCAGGCTTATTGCCATGGACCAGGACACCAGGAAGGCTGTTGACGCAAAGTGGGAAAGTCTTGGGCTAGGGCCTTTGGGCGCCGGGCCGGGTTTTTTGAAAGGCCACGGGGAATGAGCAGCGCACCTCACATGAGCCGAGTAGGCGGCGTGGTGCCACCTGAGGGTGCCCGCGACGGCCAGTTGCTCAAGGGTGCATCCATGCCCGTGAAGCTCGCCAACTTTGTAAAACTGCCGCACACCGTGTTCGCCATGCCATTCGCTCTGGTGGGCGTGCTCTTTGCAAGTACCGTTGTGCCGGTCACACTCAGCATGGTGCTGTGGGTGGTGCTGGCCTTCACCAGCGTGCGCTTTGCCGCCATGGCGTTCAATCGCGTGGTGGATCGCGATGTGGATGCCCTCAATCCGCGCACCGCAATGCGTGAGCTGCCCCAGGGCACAATCACTCTGGCCCAGGCCCGCACCAGCGTGATTGTAACTTCGGCGCTCTTTGTCTTTGCCACGTGGCAACTCAATCCGCTGGTGTTTGCGTTGTCGCCCGTCACTCTGCTCTGGGTGCTGGGATACAGCTACAGCAAGCGTTTCACACGCTGGTCTCATCTCTGGCTGGGGCTTGGTCTTTCAATCGCGCCGGTGGGTGGCTATCTGGCCGTCACGGGTGTATGGAGCAGACCATGGTGGCTGCTCTCTGTGCTCTCTCTGGCCGTGTTGTTCTGGAGCGGTGGCTTTGATGTGATATATGCGCTGCAGGACGAAGAGTTCGACAGAATGCACGGATTGCACAGCGTACCGGCACGCTTTGGAGTTGCCGCAGCCGTACAGATATCGCGAGTGCTGCACGTGCTGGCGGTACTGTGTTTTGCCGCAGTTGTTGCCGCTCACCCGCTTGGCCGTGATGTTCCGGCAGCGGTAACAGCGGTACTCTGGCTTGCAGTTGTGGGTGTGATGTTCATGCTGCTCTGGGAGCATCGTCTGGTTAAGGCCAATGATCTAAGGCGCGTGGATGCAGCCTTTTTTATGATGAACGGCATCATCTCGCTTGGATTTCTTTTCATGATTTTCATTGCACGTCTGCTCAAGGGAGTGCTTGCGGGATGACTGCGTGACTACTGCAATAGACAAGTGGGCGCCACGCTATCCTGTGGTGCTCGCGATCACCGGCGCTTCCGGTGCGCCCTATGCCGTGAGATTGCTGCAGGTGCTCGTCAAGCAGCGTATTCCCACATGGCTCATAGTTTCTGCGCATGGCTGGCGCCTGTTGGAGACTGAGAGCGGGATATCCGACGTGCATGGCTTGCGCGAGCATGTTGACGCCGAGGGTGCGGCGGGAAGTTTTGCAGACGTGGTGAGCGTTTTCGACGACAGCGATCGCGGTGCGGCGCCTGCCAGTGGCTCAGCTCGGAGCAGCGGCATGGTGGTTTGTCCCTGTTCCATGGGTACGGTGAGTGCAATAGCGCATGGCAGTTCGCGGTCTTTGGTGGAACGCGCTGCAGACGTGGCGCTGAAAGAGCGCAGAAAACTGCTGCTGGTGCCGCGTGAGACACCGCTTTCGCTGGTTCACCTGGAAAACCTCACAGCAGTGACCCGCGCGGGAGCCACTGTGATCCCTGCTGCGCCTGGCTTCTACCACAAGCCTTCCGGCATTCCTGATCTGGTTGATTTTATTGTGGCGCGCATACTGGATCATCTCGATATTGAACATGACGTTGGCAGGCGCTGGGGAGAGGGTCACGGCGCGCACGGAGGTGGCAGGTGAATGCTTCAGGTGCTGCAAGTGAACGAGACCAGGCAATCATAATCGGGCTCATCTCCGACACGCACGGAATGGTGAGGCCTGAAGTTTTTGAAGCCTTAGAGGGAGTATCTCTCATACTGCATGCGGGTGATGTGGGGCCGGCGGAGGTACTCGTTGAGCTGGCGGCGATTGCTCCGGTGCGTGCCGTGTGGGGCAACACGGACGAGCCGGGCAGGCCCGATCTGGTTGAGCGAATCGATGAAATCATGGGGGGCGTTCGCGTAGTGGTAACGCACGGGCATGAACTGGGCTCACCTACTCCGCCCAGGCTTGTGGCGGCGCACCCGTCTGCCGATGTGATTGTGTATGGTCACACTCATCGTCAGTTGATTACCAGAGCTGCACGCAGAGTGGTGGTGAATCCGGGTGCCGCCGGTGCGGCACGGTTCAATCTCAGGCCCAGTGTGGCAAGGCTGTACATTCACCGCGGTCAGGCCGATGTTGAGCTGGTGCCGCTCACCCGGGAGGAATTGTGAGAACCAGTTTGAAACCACGTGTTTCACCGCGTGCCCGCGTGCACAAAGCCGGACTCGTGCTCCGGTCTCTCCCAGCACTGCTGGTGCTGATGTGGCTGCCATCACCCGGTGCAGCCCAGTCACAGATGTTCAGGAGTATCAAGCTGAGTGAGCCCGACATGCGTCCGGAAAGCATCACTTCCAGCAAAGACGGCAGCGTGTACTTTGGCAGCATGGCCAGTGGAACCATCTATCGCGCCGCACCTGGTGCTGCTGTGGCAGAGCCATGGATACCTGCCGCGTCGGCCGGGCTCAGCAATGTTTTGGGTGTGCTGGCTCATGACGCATCCAATACGCTCTGGGTTTGCCAGAACTCAACTGGCGGAAGCAATGGAGCGCCGGTTGTGGGCCAAACTGCACTCAGGTCTTTTGATCTTGCCACGGGCGCCCCGAGGGCCAGCTATCCATTCCCCAACAATGGTGGCGTGTGCAACGACATAGCCGTGGCAGACGACGGCACTGTTTACGCCACTGAAACCGTTCCCAATCGCATAATTCGCCTGCGGCCCGGTGCAAGTGCAGTTGATGTCTGGTTCACCGACTCCCGTCTTGGCTCAGCCGACGGGATTGCACTTCTCGCCGACGGTGCCGTGTACACGAACGGTTTTCGCGGCAATGGTTTCTTTCGTATCCCAGTGAATGCAGACGGAAGTGCAGGTGCGCTGGAAGTTCTTGAGACAACGCTGCCGCTGGACAGACCCGACGGTCTGAGGCCGGTGGGCCCCGACAAGCTGCTTCAAACAGAGCAGGGTGGTCGTCTGGTGGAACTCACGATAAAGGGCAACAGGGCTGAAATGCGCGTGATCCAGACCGGTCTTTCGCGCGCCTCAGCCCTGGCTCTTGTGGGAGACGAAGTGGTGGTGCTGCTCAACTTTGAAAGCGCAGTGAGGGTGCCTTACAAACACTAGCCTTACTGCTTTTTTACCGGACAGGTATTGACGCCCAAGAGTCTGTACAGCGGGCAGGTGCCGAAGAGGCCGGTAAAGAGAGGCAGCACTCCTATCCATCCCCAGATACCCACCCGGCCGGTTGCGGCCAGGCCAATTAGCACGAGCCCGATTACGATGCGCAGTGCCCGGTCGATACCACCAACGTTGTGTGTCATGACCAACTCCCTGCTTCGCGACGGAGATCGCGCAGCAATCCACCGCCATCCCCGATCGCCGAAATTGAATGTGCGGCAAGTCCGGAGGTCGGATCTGCCATGGGTCTAAATATGCAGATCTTTCGCCCGTGCTGCTTGCTGCTGCCTCTTTTGGCTTTGTCTGCCTGCGGAACCAGTGAAACCGACGGCTCCGGTGAATCAGGGACAAGTGTTGTGGAGGCGTCGCTTTCCACGCCGCTCTTTGCTCTCTGCGACGACCGTGGTGATGGTGTTCACTGCAACTTCACCTATCCCCGTACCCTCAGGTTGCTTCCTGATACGTCTGTGCTGGTGGTGGACGGGCAAACCAACGTTCAGCGCCTTTATCGTTCGGGCGTGCGTGAGAGTTTTGGTCGTGATGGAGATGGGCCGGGTGAGTTTCGTGGAATTTTTGATGTGAGATGGATCGACTCCAGTCAGATTGCAGTTTTCGACATCCGGCACTTCAGGGTGGAGCGCTTCCGCCTGGATCGTAGCTTTCTGGGCTCCACCAGCATCCCCATCAACAGCGATTTCGATGCACCGCGTCTGCGCAGAAACTTTGCGGCCTTCACCAGATCCGAGGGCGCGCCCGTGGTTGGAACGGTGGTACCGGCACGAGTGGAGATTTTCCCCTTCGATTCCGCTTCTTCACCACGCACGGTGGAGTTCAGCGGTCTTGCCGTACACACTGCGCAGAGCGACTTCCAGCAGAGACGCCTGCCGTTTGAGGCGGAAGTGCTGTGGGACATTGCCGACGACGGCCGCATGGCCATTGCCTTTGGTGCAGATGATTCCGTGCGCGTGCTCAACAGCCGGGGAGATACTGAGTTGGTGCTGCACACCGGGTGGACAGCCGTGGCCATCAGCGCGGCTGCAAGAGACAGTGCGAAGTTTGCTGTTCTGAATCCCGGGCGCGGCCCCGCCCTCGCGCCGAGCTTCAAAGCTCAGATGGAGCAACGTCTCAAGGATTTTCCGACTGCCTTCCCCGTAATTGACCAGCTCTGGTTCGATAGCCGCAACTGGTTATGGATAAGGCGTGGAGCGAGTGAGGATGGTGTGAAGCGCGATTTTCTGGTGATGAACCCTGCGGAGCCTCGGCCTAAATACCGCCTCTCGCTGCCGCTGGCCCAGCAGCCGGCCGATGCCGTGGGTGGCGTGGTGCTGATCTGGACTGTTTACGAAGACGGAACCGGGCGTCTGGAGGTCGCAGAGATGCAGGCCATGGGGCTATAATCATTGGATGCAGCAGGGGTCCCGCACGCAGCCTGAAAGTTGTACCAGTCCCTCCTTCCCTTCTCAGTATGCCTCTACTCTCCCGCATGACCAGACTGTCACTGGCGCTGCTGATGGTCGCGGTCCCCATCGCAGTACCGGTCGCAGTGCCCGCGCAGCAGGTGACATCGCCAAAGCAGTTCTTCGGTTTTGATGTCGGATCCGACTACGTGCTCTTCAATTACACCAAGCTGCACGAATACTTCATCAAAGTCGCTCAGGAAAGCGACAGAGTGAAGCTGGATACCATCGGTTTCACCGAAGAGGGCAGGCCACAGATCATGGCCATAGTTACGAGCCCTGCCAATCAGCGCAATCTCGCGCGCTACAAGGAAATCTCCACCAAGCTTGCCAAGGCTGAGGGCATAGACTCGGTGCAGGCCATGGCCATGGCAAAAGAAGGCAAGACCGTTCTCTGGATTGACGGCGGTCTTCATGCCACTGAGGTGCTTGGCGCGGCGCAGCTCACTGAAATGCTCTGGCAACTGGCCAGCCGCAGCGACGAAGAAACACTGCGCATACTTGATGACGTGGTGATCCTGCTCGCACACGCCAATCCCGATGGCATGGAACTGGTCTCTGATTGGTACATGAGAGAACCGGATCCAATGAAGCGCAGCACGGGTGGTGTTCCGGTGCTTTATGAAAAGTGGGCCGGCCACGACAACAACCGCGACTACCTGATCAACGCACTCGCAGAGTCGCGCAACATGTCCAGGCAGCTCTATGTGGAGTGGCACCCGCAGATCATGTACAACCACCACCAGGCGGGGCCCACCGGCACCATCATGGCGGCACCTCCATTCCGTGATCCTGCCAACTACTGGTTCCATCCGGCCATTAACACCGGCCTCAATCTTCTCGGCTCAGCGCTCAATCACCGCTTTGTCCTTGAAAACAAGCCTGGTCTCACCATTCGCGAAGGTTCCACCTTCTCCATGTGGTACAACGGTGGCCTGCGCACTGCAGGTTATTACCACAACATGCTTGGCATTCTCACCGAGACCATCGGCAACCCAACACCCATGCGTGTTGCGCTGGTGCCGGATCGTCAGTTGCGCTCGGGCATAATGCCGTTCCCGGTTGAACCGCAGGAGTGGCATTTCCGTCAGTCGGTGGATTATTCAATTTCGGCCAACTACGCATTTCTGGATCTTGCTTCGCGCTATCGCCAGCTCTTCCTGTTCAACCGCTGGCAGATGGGCCGTGACCAGATCAAGGCAGGCTCGGAAGACCACTGGACTGTGTCGCCCAAGTACGTGGCCGCAATGACGGCCAAGATCGAAGCCGATCAGGCAGCCAATCCGCGTGCGCAGGGTCAGGGTGGTGGCTTTGGTGGTGGCGGCTTCGGGGGAGGTGGCAACGTAGGTGCGCGGGCGGCGAACGACAGCTACTTCGCTGAGCTTCGCAAGCCCGGGAACCGGGATCCACGTGCGTATATCCTTAGCAGCGCACAGGACGACTTTGCCACTGCAACCAAGTTTGTAAACGCCTTGCAGTACTCCGGTGTAGACATTCTGAGAGCCACCGCTGCGTTCTCCGCGAACGGCAAGCACTTCCCGGCGGGCTCGTGGGTGATCAAGACCGATCAGGCATTCCGTGCGCACGTGCTTGATCTCTTTGAGCCGCAGGATTACCCGAACGATTTTGCATATCCCGGTGGTCCTCCAATCCGCCCTTATGACAACGCCGGCTGGACACTCGCTTATCAAATGGGCTTCGAGTATGAGCGTGTGCTGGATGCCCTGAGCGGACCGTTTGAGAAAGTGGACGGCGTTAGCGCCATGCCTGCCGGTGTCGTGGCAAAGGGCAAGGCCGGATATTTCATTCTTCCCGATGTCAACGACGCCGTGACCGTGGTGAACCGTCTCACCGCGGCCAAGGTGAAAGCATCGCGTGCACCCACCAGCTTCAACGATGGCGGCCGTACCTGGCCCGCAGGCACATGGTTCATTCCGGCCGGTGGTGCAGCCGACAGAGTCGTTGCGCAGGCAGCCAAAGATCTGGGTGTGAGTTTTGAAGCTGCAAACAGCAAGCCAGGCGGCGCACAGACAGTAACACCGCTGCGCATTGGCGTGGTGGATCGTTACGGCGGAAACATGCCCAGCGGCTGGACGCGCTACATACTTACGAACTTCGAGTATCCCTACAGCACAGTATTCCCGCCTGAGATCGACGCTGGCAACCTGAACGCGAAGTATGACGTTCTGATTTTCACTGCCGGCATGTTCCGTGCGCCCATGGGCGGCGGCGGCGGCGGTGGTGGTTTCGGTGGCGGCTTTGGTGGCGGGAACCAGGCCAACATACCGGCCGAATACCAGAGCTGGCTGGGTAGCATAACCGTCGACAAGTCCGTGCCGGCCATCAAGTCGTTTATCGAGAACGGCGGTCGGGTTGTTGCAATCGGCTCCTCCATCGACCTTGGCAAGGCAATGGGCTTGCCCATCGACAACTTCCTTCTCGATGCCAACGGCCGGCCATATCCGGGCGAGAAGTACTTCATTCCCGGGTCCATTCTTGAGGTGAAGGTCGATACCTCACTGACCATTGCGACGGGCATGAAGGCACGCCCGGGTGTGGTATTCGACAACAGCCCGGTGATGAAGCTGGGTCCCGATGCCGCATCAAGGGGTATTCGCGCAATAGCCACCTTTGACAGCGACAAGCCTCTTATGTCGGGCTGGGCCTGGGGTCAGGAGTTGCTCAAGGGCGGAGCTGCCATGGTGGAAGCCCCCATGGGCAAGGGCACTCTCTATCTCTTTGGACCTGAGATTCTCTTCCGTGCCCAACCGCACGGCACCTTCAAGTTCCTGTTGAACGCCCTGGACGGTGGCTTCAAGCGTCCGGACAGCAGGATGTAAGCGGTGGTATAATCTGCCCCAGGGATGCAGCAGATCTACAGCAGGTCTGGGGCAGATCTTTGCAGCGGGGAGTCGGGCATCGGTCCGGCTCCCCGTTTGCTTTGAGCCTCATGTGTGAGCATTAGGAATTGATTAAACCGACAACGATGCTGGTGCTGGATGAAGATGACGTGGAGCACCTGGAGGTGCGGAAGGTCTCCAAGCTCACCATGATGACACCATAGAGATATTCCGGAATAGCTGATACCACGACCGATGTCATAGCCTGCTCAGACAATTGAATATCCCGTGGCTCCTGCGGCGACTACGGAGATGGTGATGAGACACCACTGCCGACGGCACTTGGACTTACCTCCACGGGGATGCGCCACCCGATATCCCACGTCGACCCCTTCCATTCAACAACAGTATGACCAGGAGCCAATCCCGTAATCTTACCAGTTTTTTCCTCTACCTGAATGACGGTGGTGTCAAGCGCGCTCCAAGTGATCTCATCTCTCAACTGTTTCTTCCCTCCACAGCCCAAAATTGTCGCGTGCGCAACGAAGCTCTCACCCACAACAATCGTGCGCTCGGTTGGAGAAGTGCGAGTCGTCAAATCATCAGACCCACACGGGGCGGAAATGCATGCGCCTAAAGTCAGGATGAGCGCAATGCCCCCAGTTCGAAACACGGATAACGGAAGTCTATGAGAACCTGCGTTGGTAATCATGGTCACACCTCCTGGGATTTCGCTGCGGACCTCACTGATCGTAGCACTGAGAGCTCTCCTGCGACACTGTTACCAAGCCAGGAACTCCGTTCCGCGTAGCAGCGAACCCAAGGGTACATCCCACCACATCGTTATTGTTGTGCTGGAGCCTTATAAGCAGGCCACCCGCGAGCGGGTCAGACGATTCGTCCACGATTGTGGTTGGCGCTGCGTCGTAAACCATCCCGCCAGAAGCAACAAAAGACAGTGCTTCAATTGGTACGCCCTGCTGAGCGAGAATCTCCGCGACTTCGTCCTTCTTTGAGTTGTGAGCGATTCCTATCAATACTCGATTGCTTCTTTCGTCAAGATCAAGTGTATGTACTCCGAAACGTTCGCCCAACACTGCGTCAAAAGCGACATCACGCCACTCTGCGAGCTGTCTAAATGTGAAGTTGGCGCGCTGAACTTTAACGCTACTATGCCCTTTCGACTCTATGCCGCTTGAGATATGGCCGCGCGCAATCAACATCTGCATGGTCCGTACCGCGGCGACGTCATGGGAGCTGTCTCGAACAACCACGACTGCATCACCCGACTCGTCGAAGTAGAAACCGGCGGAACTTGGAGCGTCGTTGGCTAGTTCAGCGAAGGACGACTCTTCCCGGCGGACTTCACGTGGCACCCCGAGATCTCTTGCATCTGGGCTGTAAGTGGCTCGCCATCGAGCGTCGGGTACCGCGATGGCGGATTGGTCACATCCGACGGTCAACAGGCTGAACACAAGCAACACTGGAATTACGGATGGAGGCGTACGCATTGCACGAGACACCATCCTCTCCATGTCTAAAGTGATCACCCAAACTGTGATGACACGACAAACAACGTGGCAAGCAAAAGTAAATACTTAGAACAAAAAGGTCAACCACTGCTTTTGTGCTCGCCCAGGGTACAGCAATGCTCGATCTGTTTTGTAACTGCACGGCCAGAAAACGCTGTGGTCAGGTTAGAATAGCGTGCGGCGTCGATGATACGCATGTCTGCAATCGGTGTGCGCACCGCCTGGACTCGACCGGCCACGGCCGCGTCATAAACCGGCACTTGGAGGGAATCTGAGTGGCTGGTAGCGGTACCTGGTGGGCATCTGCTGAACCGTGCAGGTAAATCACACCTTGTGGTGCCATTTACCAAAGTGTGGAAACGTAAAAAGGCACTTGATTTTCTCTGCCAGCATTACTACGCTAGCGCAAGAATCACCCTTCATTGAGTCGCCAGCCACTCTCGCGGCTAAGAGCGCCTGGCGCTATCATCTCTTCGTAATCCCTGATCGGCAAGGAGGCTTCATGCGCAAGTACTTCTTAGGATTGTCTGCCATTACTGCGATCGCGGCAACGGCGATGTCCCTTCAGGCTGGTCCGACTCGTGCTGCGGGCATCCCGGCACAATGTGAAGTGACCTGTTCAAATGGAAAGTGCAGTATGACCTGGAACACATGGGAGTCCGGATGCGGGTGCGAGTGCACGCCCACAGGTGAGCCTAGGTGTCGATGCGATAGTGACGAGTAAGGCTGGCGAGCGTTGCCATGGTCAACCGTGCCGTGTCGCTGCGGCTGATCATGGCGACATTCACTGACTTTCCATGACATGAAATGACTCGGGAAGGCTTCGTATACCGGTTTGTTGCAGCGTCGGTGGCGGCGCTGGTCTTAACGGTTGGAATATTCGCCGTCAGTCGGGCCGCGTGGGACTACTGGTCGATAACCAGTGGCCGTAAAACAATCGTGCACACACCGCTCGGCAAAGTCCCAACAAGCTGGGATTCGATCTTGAACTCAACGAGTGGCATGCATGCTATTCCGACGGGCGATGGCGTACTCATGGTGTACAACAGTGAGTGCTCCAACTGCAGACGAAACATTGAGAATATCCTGACTCTGTCCGCTGAACTCAGGGAGAGTGGCTACCAGGGTTCGATAGTGCTGGCCAGCGTGGAACCTATTGATCTACAGAATGCGTGGCTCAGGAACTTGAGTGTTAACGCGTTTACTCTCGCCCGAATCCGCAACCTCGATGCGCTCGCGGAGCTGGTCGATATGTCCACTGTACCAATCAGTGTGATCATCTCTGATGATACAGTCACTTTCGCCGAACGTGGAATACTTAATGCTGCCAGGCGCCAAAGATTGATGCACCAAATCGGAGTTGACTGGAGTCTAAAATGATGTCGCTAATGAAAAACATTCGATGGCTGGACATAACTGCGGCAATCATACTTGGGTTCTCCCTCATTCTGATAACGAGACAATTGCGCTACCGGACATTCCTCTCTGCTGGAGAGGGGGCTTCTCCATTGTTGTTTGGGGCTCAGGTAGCTGGCCCATTCGAATCTTTAACCTGGCGTTACGTGATGCGATATGACGGGGGCGTTAAATGCTCCGTATTGGACTCTGCTGCCAAACTGCTCCCAGAAGATACTCGTTTCCTCGTGTTAACCAAGGACCGTTTTTCAAGTGTCGTAGCATGTCCATTTACTAAGCTGTTCACGCTTGATAGCCTGGAGTCTTCTTCATTAGCCTTGGTGATGGACTCGGTCAGCGCGAGCGCCATCCCGCTGGATTCGGAGGGGCGTAGCCAGTACTCATCTGCTGCGCCTGTACCGTCCGTGAGCCTGAAGTTGTTGTTCCGGCAATCGCCCTTAGCGCCTGTAACGACGCAAGCCAAACGGCGGCTTCCCGAAAGACCGTGAAACGCGGCGCAGTACTCTTGTGGGGTGTGATCATAATCGTTCCTCTTGTCTGCAGAACTGCCGACGCGCAGGATCCAACGCCAACCGGCACGCCACCGTCCAGAATAGGCGGGGTGGTTGCCAGCGCGTCTGGAACAGCGGTCGCAGACGCCATGGTGGTACTCACGCGTGCACCTGACATGCTCACAAGTACCTCCGTTACCGACTCGCTGGGTCGCTTTCTGTTCAATCACCCCGGCGGCAACGGGGAGTATGGTCTCATGGTATCCGCCGCAGCGTTCAGACCGCTCAGGCAGCGACTGCTACTCAACGACCATAACTCCGACTCGACCCTGCGCATCGTACTCGAGCCCTTCCTCTCAGAGCTCGAGGCCATAAAAGTCACGGCCTCAAGACCGCCACTTCAAGCCCCCAGCCCGCTGCTGCCGCCTACTGGATCAATGGGGGGCCTGGCCGATGGCACCGCAGCTGGCCTCTCGCCTATGCAAACCGGCATCAGCGAGATTGTGCGCAGCTCCATGCTCGGCATGTCAGGCCCTGACGGCTGGTCAGTTGCCGGTTTGCCCGGCAGCGAGTCACAAACGCAACTGAACGGTATGCTCTTCCGCGGCAGCCAGCTCCCAGCGTCCCTGCCCAGATACGTGCGCCTCTCAGCCAGCAGCTACGATATCACCGATGCAGGCTTCAGTGGTGGATTGGTGGCGATCGAAATTCCACAGGCCGGTGAGTTCAGCAACTATAGGTCTGTTTCCGGTGTCGGCTTCCAGATAATGCCCGCAGGCACAACAGGTGGCTCGGGTTCTCCCGAGTTCATGCTGGATCTGGGCGGAGATCTCACGAATACTGAGGCCACCGCTGGTGCCACCTTCGGTCTGCGCGTGGCAGCACAGACGCTGCCTTCCATGGATCTGAATTCTGCAAGCGCTGCGATGCTGGAAAGCGAGGGCATGAACGTTGCGCTGGCGCGTACAGCAGGCAGGCTGATGGCCGCCAGATTCACTGAGCCTGAATACTCCGCCACTCATGCAGACAGAAAGCTCAGCATGTCCGGCATTCTGCGCTGGGACCCGTCACTGCGGCGGGACATGACAAATTCACTGGTACTGGCCAGTTCGCTGTCCATGTCGCCCAGCTCACTCTGGCAACCAGCAGCGCTTTACCCTTCTTCAGTTTCTGATGATGCGGGTGGGCTCTCGCTGCAATGGAATCGCAGTGACAGCCGCCAAACCGACAGACGATTCGAGTCAACGCTGTCGCTTTCGATATCACGCGAGCGCTCCATCGCAGCACTGCCCAATGACATAGCACTCTCGGTACGTACTGTGCAGTCGATCGAATCGGATGGCTTCGGCTCCCCCGTCTATCTGGGTGGAAGTGCATCCGGTGCCGGAAACGAACGCGCAGTACTGGAGGGCCGACTCATTCGCGATGCGCGCATGGGCGCGGGTTCCCGGCATAATGTCAGGCTTCTCGCCGGTTTCCGAATCGACGCATTAAGGGTCGTGCGCCCGGAAATACGCGGAGCACTCTCGTTCGCGTCGCTGGACGACTTCACTGCGGGCAGCGCTGAGTACGCGCAGTTGTCGGGCATGAGCGGAAGCGCCAATGCGCGTGCATTGAGACTCTCGGCGGGGGTGGCCGATGAGTGGAGATTAGGATCGGCAGTGCGTTTGCAGCTTGGGTTGCGGTCTGACGTGAGCAAGCTCGGAAGTGATGGCGGAGATGCAGGGGACTACGGAGCAATAAATGCAGTGGGAACTGCGGGGAACAACGCGGCATGGTCGCTCCCTGTCCGGGCCACCATTTCACCACGCATAGGTCTCTCGTGGCAGGTACGGCCAGCCACCACGGGAGCCGGCTATGCCAGCTACGGCATGATCAGTCGCCATTTGGTACCAGCCGGACTGTTCAGATTCGGTGCAGGCTTGTTTCACCGCGACCCGCAGCCGGACGACGCAATACGCTATGGGCCCGCCGGGAACGTACTCTTGCATCGATGTGAAAGTGTAAACTTTGCTGCGGCACCTGGTTGGACGGATATTGCTCCGTCTTCACTGCAGGCAGCCTGCAGCAACACAGCAGAATATGACCGCGAATTGAGGCAAAGCATATCGCGCTCATGGGTGCCACCTTCAAGTTTTCGTTC
Source organism: uncultured Gemmatimonas sp. (assembly GCA_964636415.1). Lineage (GTDB taxonomy): Bacteria > Gemmatimonadota > Gemmatimonadetes > Gemmatimonadales > Gemmatimonadaceae > Gemmatimonas. The sequence goes on from CAZWSJ010000016.1 coordinate 45,973, forward strand.
TACCGCCAGTTATCTCTCGCGAGTGGGTATCGCAGATGTGGAAGTGGGAGGCCTGCTCAATATCGCGCGATCACAGCAGCGACAGATTGATGAATCGGTAAGCAAGTCGCCCTTCATGGTCCTGACTGGTGAAGGTGGCCGGCAGTTTTTTGCGCCCGAAGCAGCCATCGTAACCGAAACCGGACGCGTAGTTCCGGACCTGGCACAACCAGGGCTGTACAGAGATCTGAGAACAGTCTCCGACCTTGCTTCTCGCACGCTGCAGTTTTCCACACGCATATCGCCCCGTCTCGGCGATGGCAGCAAGGTGCTGCGGCTCGGTTATGTGTGGACCAGAAGTAATGTTCGCCAGAGCGGTTGGGAGAGCGATGCCTTCGGTGATCCGAACGCCATCAGCAACGCGCAGGGGCGCATCACTCCAACACATCAGCTACAGGCTGAGCTGGGCAAGACAGTGAACCGCTTCAGCATCACTCTCTGGCTGAGGGCGCAATCGGGCACGCGCTATTCGCCTCTCGTTGCCGGCGATGTGAATGGTGATGGCCGGACTGGCAATGACAGGGCGTGGATACCTTCCGGTCCTGCACAGAACCCGCAATTATGGACCCAGGTGGAAAATTTGTACAATGCTGGCAGCAAGAGCGCCCGAGAGTGTATTGATCGGTTGCGGGAGAGCTCTGCCGGCCCCTTGAGTTGCTCCACATCATGGGGCCTCAGCTCGGCCATGGCCTTCAGCGCAGATGCCAAAGATCTGGGACTGCCGGGACGTGGAACAATAAGTCTGTACCTGGAGAACGCGGGAGCGTTTGCGGGCCGGCTGCTGGGCATACCCGAAGCAAGAGGCTGGGGATATAGTGGCGGTTCCGGAGGTGTAAGCACCACCTTGCTGCGCCCAACCGGTTTTGACGCCCAGCGTCGAGCGTTCACTTATGCTGTCAACCCCGGATTTGCACGCCGTATTTCCGGGCTTCAGAACGGTTATCGCATATCACTGGCATTCAACCTGCCACTGAGTGCGCCTGTTCAGAACCAGCAGGTGAGGCGCTGGCTGGCGGCGAACGGCGTGGGGAAGAGGCTTTCGGCTGATGAGCTGGCAGCTCGCTTCTCGCGCAACGTGCCCACGCTCTACACCGCCATACACGAAGAATCAGAGAACCTGATGCTTGACGGAGAACAGGCCGCCATTCTCGAAGCGCGCAGGCGCATACATGAAGGCAGAGTTGGGAGAGTGTGGCAGGATCTGGGTGCGCGCATGAACGGGCTGCCACGCGACTTTGATGTGGATTCGGCCGTAAACATGGTACAGGAGGCAACTGATGAAGTATGGGAACTGAACAGACTTGAGGCTCATCATCTGCCTGAGATCCTCACACCGATCCAGCAATCGCTTCTCACAGGCACTGCGGCGATGCTCATGACGGCAAAGGACAGGATTAAAGTGCGAATCGTTTACTATTGACCGCCGCATAAAATCACCTCACAGCACGGATGGACATCATGCTCAACCTGCTCTTTACAGCAGCACTGCTCTTTGTTCCCCAGGACTCACTGAGAACCGAAATCAGCGTCAAAACCGAAAAGCCTTCGGATCCTCCGGCAGAATTCGTGGTGCGTGACAGTGCCCACCGACCAATCGACACGGGCATGACCCCACTGACCTTTGCCAGATATCTCAAAAAGGGCGATTTCGTCAGCGTGTGTGCCGTGCAGCCAAGCCTGTGGGTCCAGGTGACAATGAAAACGGACAGCGGTAGCGTAGATGCCACTGCGCACTGTCTCAGGGTGAGCATTGGCGGTATCCAGGGTATACCGGACCCCTCGCTGCCCAGGAAGCCCCGGTGAAGATCGGTTGGTCGGGGATCGTGTTGGCGGTTGTCATGGGCGAGAACAACGAATAGCTGCTGCTTAACATTCCCCACACGGATGGTATATCTGATCTGGGATCACATCGCATTCCTGGAGCTGCCTGGTAGCGAGACATAGCCTTACCGATTGAAGCCATCCACAACGCTCGGGATTTTCGAATTGACAGGTGTTTATGACAGTGGTATCGTTTGCTGAATCGACCACGCTGTGTGGATGTGCCTGTGCCCACGCATCAGCCCGGCTCCGTTCCACGTCCCTGCTTCGTGGCTGATACCTTGTTTGTTCTGGATCAGTATGTTGCCGGTGATTCCGCCAGAGTCGAGGTAAGCAAGTACCAATCGGGCCCGGACTATGCTGAAACCACAACCTTATCTCAGCTCCACGCGGCTTCCCGTGGCAGTCGCTGCGTTCCTGTGCACTTCCTTTGTCACGGCGCTCGGACAAGGACGAGCGAAAAGGGGCGCTGCAGCGCTTTTGTTTTTTTGATATTTCTCTGTATGGCCTCGGCTTGCCGCGACAATCCGGATACCGAGGGTTCTCGCTCAGGCATAGATAATGCTGCGATCACTCTCGACTCGTCAGAGGTGAGCAAACTCGCAGTCCAGCCTGTGGCTTCTATAAGCCTCAAGCCGGTTGGCGACTATCCCATTCTTTCAATTTCATCGCTGCAGGTTGTCGGGAATGACCTGTATTTCATCGACAGTAAAAGCACTGTAGTTCACGGCTTCGACAAAAATGGCAACTGGCGCTTTTCAACCAGCCTCAAAGCAGGCAGGAGAGGACCGGGTGCGCTGATCGCATTGGCGCTCAGGAGTGATACGATCTTTGTTGCCGACATGAACCCGGCTATGGGCATAACCATGCTGAGCCGCGCTGGCAAAATCATAGGCAATATCGATTTACAGGGCAGGACTACAATTCTGGGAATGGTTGCGACACCGGATGCCCTTGTACTGACACATACATCTCCGGATTCCGTGATCAGAGATGGCCGGGGAGATTTCCTGTCGCGGGTTGGCACTTCGGGAGAGTTGCAGCCACTGGGCTGTATCCCTGACCCACTCTATGCGGAGAGCCTGAACCGGGGTGGCTTCTACGGCAAGGCAAGATTTACCGGAGTTGCCATGTCAGATGACGGGATCTATTGCAGACAACCCGTTACACCCATTGTAAGGCGCTTCACCTTCGCCGGTGACACGCTGCCATCAATCTCTCTGTTACCGCCATTCTATATGAGAGGCGAAGACAGGGCTTCCTCAATGAACCAGCTTGAACTCGATAAATTCGATAGCCATTTCACGGAGCATCTGCAGTTCTATCGTTCCGGCAACAGTTTCCTTTCGGTATACAGCATCTTCGATCAGGGCGCGAATGTAAGGTATTATCCCCTCTTTCGCTGCACGCGGAGCGGGGCATCCGGCGAGTGGCGTTCATGCGCGATCGCCCGGATGCCAAAGCCGCCATTGGCGTTCCTGGCTCCCGATACAGTGATTACGGCCCAGCTCACTGAGAGTGAAGCCGACTCACTCCCAATGCTCAAGCTGAGCGTACTGCGATGACCGCTCATAATCCTTCCGCAAGCTGCGCCGGGCAACAAACCGTGCTGCACGCAGCAGGCGTCATCCGGAGACCCACAATGTCCGGCGTGTACACTCTTCTGGCAGCAACGGTACTGCTCACAAGCGCCTGCGACAGTTTCCCGTCGGGCAAAGAGGCCACCAAAGCCAACGGCACCCGCAGTGACAGTGCGGGCAGCACCATAGTGTTGCACGAGCCAGGTAATCCGCTGCCAGGCAGTGGGGTCTCGGCACGTCTTTCAGGCACGGTGGTTTTTTCGCTCGACAGCATACCGAGATCAAGCCGCTCCGAACTTTTCAGAATAACCACAGCTGCATTCCTTGATTCGGGCCGCATTGCCATTGGACACTCGAGCAGCAGTGAGGTGCTGTTGCTCGAAGACGATGGTCGTTTTGTAAAAGCAGTGGGTCGCGATGGTTCAGGCCCGGGTGAGTTCCGAAGCGTGGAAGGACCGTGGAGCGTGGCAGGCGATAAGTTCGCCGTGTCCGATGTGCGCGCCAGACGCGTCACCATATTCAGCTCTTCGGGCGACATCGCACAGACCGTGAACTATTCAGACAGGCCCCTGCCCAGTACTACGGCCATGTTCTGGGAAACATATGGCGTAACACGGTCTGGCACTGCCGTCATGAAAATGACCGGTATGCCTGCGAGCACCACGGGTGTGGCCCGTATACCTCTGCCGATAATTGTTATAGACACTGTCGGGCCCATCAGGCAAGTGGGACCCGACATAGCCGGCGAAGAGCAACTCGCCATGCAAACCATGGGGAGCGGATTCGCGTTCCTGGTTTCACCGCTGGCTGCTGCCCCGCTCGTGGCTGTCTGCGGCAACAACATCGCCGTGGCTGACAACCAATCCTACTCGGTGTCAATCATGACCATGGATGGTTCAGTGCCATTCATAGTGAGAGCCCAGGTGGCGCGCCACAAGGTGAGTGACAGCGATCTTCTGGGTGCTTCGCATGAAAGCAAGGGCTATGGCAGAAGCGATGCCGATCTGCTTGCCATGTTCAGCGGAGCATCCGCCATGGAGCTGGCTCCGGCACTGCATGCCCTTCACTGTGATGCCGCAGGCGCACTGTGGGTGGAAGAGTTTGCCGACTATGCCCGCCGCCAGCGGCGGGTGATCGTGTATGAACCCGACGGAGCCATCCGTTCCTCATTCTGGTTGCAGGTGGGCATGCGCATACTCGGCGTGGATGGCAACAGGGTCATGCTCGCGGTGACGGACGATGACGGAGTTGAGCATCTGGAACTGCGCAGCGTGGAGAGTAACAGTTGATTGCTGGCTCTTCATGAAAAGCGTGGTCGCTGAAAGCGGGGCACGCGGTCTTTACGCATTGTATGCCGCAGCATTTCAGTACAAAAT